>JAYEOW010000055.1:0-23216 GCA_034723395.1 Candidatus Margulisiibacteriota bacterium | reverse complement strand
AAAAACCTATTAATTTCTATGAAACTCGAAAATATTCTTCAATATCCTCTTTTTTAAAATCAAATATCTTCTCTTTTTTAAGGTTTAATATCTGTTTAGATTTCATTATATTAGACGGTTTAATGTAAATATCTTCCTTGTCTCCCATAAAAACATCGATACCCTGATTTAGTTCAATCTGCTTTAGAATCCTTGCGATCGCATCTGTAACGACCAGGTCATCGTCACCTAAAAGCCAGCAATATTTACCTTTTGCTCGTTCTACTGCTAATACAATATTTTTATCGGCGCCAACATTAGAGCTATTTTTATAATAACTAATGTGGACTTCACTGGCTGCACTTATTTTTTCAATCGCCACTTCCGTATCATTACTTTGCGAATTATCGCTGATCACTATCTCAACTTGCTTCAAACTGGCTTTATTTAAAGGTTGAATAATACTATTTAACAATTCAACTAAAAATCTAGCCCGATTATAAGTCGGGATGCAAATTGAAAGGAGTATTTGATTATTAGACTGCTTCGACATTTTTCTTAATCCCTATAATTTCATTAATAAACATAAACAAAAATTCGCGCTCAGCTATAAATATGAATATCGCACATGCCAGCGCAAACACAAAACAGCTAATTATTTGTCGGCTAAATACACTTGCGGTAAAAGGAAATAAATAAACAATCGATGCAAAGACAACCGCAACCAAAGAAACCAATAATGGCCTAACCATATGCTTGATCAGAGAGATATGAACAGCCTGCTTGGACAGGTAAAAGGCAAGCATTGCCGTAACTGTCTGGGCAGTAATAGTAGCAACGGCTGCTCCAACATAGCTAAAAGGTGGGATTAAAATAATATTCAGGATAATATTTAATGCTGCTCCAGCAAATACCGATAAGAAGAACTTCTTAAAATGTCCCGCCCCTATTAATATCAATCCACCATAAATATTTGCGATCGCAAAGGGGAACAATGCCCAGACCAATACCCAAAGCGCAATTATAGAAGCGCCATATTCAGCGCCGAACAGTAAATTAACAGTTATTGGTGCGGCAATAAAACCTAGAACGGTTAAAGGGAACAAAAACCACATGGTGAGACGAACATACTTATCAAGAAATGTTTCCGTTTTCAGCCTGTCTTCAGATATTCTTCTGCTTATTATTGGGAGGGCGGTTGCGGTTAATAGAGAAGACAATCCAGCATAGATAAAAAATATACGGTAGGCTGCAGTATAATACCCAACGATAGACGCACCCTTAATAAATCCCAACATAATTGAATCCATGTTATTATTTATCTGCATCATAAATACTGATCCGCACAATGGAATTGCCTGTAAAAAATACCGCCAAGCATGATGAGGAACGAAGCCCCCCATCCTTACGGATAAAATGTTTCTATAAAGAAAAAACAAGATAATTACTGAGATCCCGATCCCAAGCGACGCTTGTAATAATGGTACTCTAAGCAAATCTTGTGGTCCTCTGACAAAATAAACAATCAGCGCAAAAGACAAAGCAGAAAACAAAATTCTTGTTAAAGAAATGTATTCCATTTTTTCAAGGCCCTGGAATACCCAGTCCGCGTTAAGCGCGCGATAAAACAGAAAAAGAAAAGTAAAAATAAAAAGCCATCTTACCTGGCTTAAAATTGGGATAAAATACAGAACGAACAAGGAAAGGACAAAAATCACCGAACATACGATAAGACGGGCAATAAACATATTGGTCGAGATAGCAGCTGCCTTATCTTTTTGTTTTGCGATCTCACGCGTTCCCAAGACAGAAAAACCTATATCGACCAAAAGCATAAGGTAAATCAAGAACGCTTGGGCAAACTGCCATAATCCAAAGGCGGCAACCCCGAGCGCCCGCGCCACATAAACGATCAAAGCAAATTTCAATCCTCCGCTTAATGCATTTCCAACAAAAAGCCAGGAAACATTCTTTGCCATTTTTTTAGTTACACTCTGTTCCATTATCTCTCCCTCTTTACTATTAGTTCTTTAATAAATCCACTCAAGAATTTCCCATCGATCAACTGAACAGATAACAAACAAAGTAAAAAGGCAAAACCACAGGCTATAAATATTCTGGGATATTCGCTCATAAAAGCGGTCGGAAAATATACTACATAAAAGCCAATTAGAGCTGCCAAAACAATAATTAATGGCTTAATAAAATGATGGCCAATTTTTATAGGAAGCACTTTCTGGCTATATTTCATCACCATAATAGTCACAATTAATTCCGCCAGGATCGTAGCAATGGCGGCGCCAATAAAGCTGAAACGAGGAATTAAAATAAAATTAAGGATAATATTAGCCCCCACCCCTAGCACTACGGCCTGGAAAAATCTCTTAAAAAAGCCCGCACTAATCAATATTAGTTGCCCATAAATGCTACCAATAGCAATGGGGATTATGGCCCAGATCAAGACCTGAAGGCCAAAAACAGCGCTCGTATATTCTGGCCCAAAAACGAATCCGATCACCAAAGGCGAAGCAAGATAGATCAAGACAGTTATAGGAATGATCCCAAGCAATGTAATATGTGTAAACTTATCCAAGAACATCTTAGAACCGTCCTTATCTTCACCAATTCTTTTGCTCATGGTTGGGATTGCGGTAGCTACCCAAAGGCCGAAGATCCCACCCAAAATATAGAATATTCGATAGGCTGCATTGTAATATCCGACTACGGCTGGCTGGTCCATAAATCCCAACATGATCATGTCCATATTGCCATAAATAATAGTCAAGAAAGCAGATGCCCCTAACGGAAACGCTTGGATAAAGTACTTTGGCCAGCTGCTTACATTTACATCGGTTAATTTAACATGAACATATTTCTTAAATAATATTATTAAAAATAAGGTCGCCACGATCAATCCACAAGCAGATTGAATCAAAGGAACCCTGACCAGATCCCCAGCCTGCTTTACCAGGAAGACAATCAGCAAAAAGGATATAACGGGATATAATATCCGGGCAAACGCAATATACTGCATTTTTTCCAGCCCCTGAAAGATCCAATCCGGTCTCAGCGCGTGATAAAAGACCAGAGAAAACACTGCGATAAATAAGAGGCGGACATTAAAAGCAATGGGAATCAACCAAACAACCAACAGAGCAGCAAAAAACACAAATAAAGCGAGCGTTAAACGCATCAAAATAATATTTAACGAATAATCCCCTACCTGGCTTGGATCTTTAGCGATCCCGCGCGTACCAAAAATTGACAGTCCAGAATCTACTACCATATACAGATATGCAATAAAAGCAAGCGCAAACTGCAGCAGACCGAAAACAACTGCCCCCAGTGTCCTAGCAACATAGACCACTAATATAAAATTAATCGTGCCACCGACTATATTCCCCAACAAAAGCCAAGAAAAATTTTTTGCTATCTTTTTTGTAGTATTGCTCTTTTCCATATTAATTTCTTCCCCGCCGCATAAATACTACGAGCTTCCGAAGGATATGCGAAATAACCTTTGGCACAGGAATAATCGCAATCATCCACATAATAGATTTTGGCAAATTGGTCAAACGAGCAAAATGCGATTCAGATTCTCTGTATACTGACAGGTCATAATAACCTAACAACCTCAGAATAATTAAAGTGATAGGGCTAAATAACCTGCCTTTTATACCATGGTTTTTAATACAAGCATTTTTTGCTTCAAGGGTATAATCGGCAGGTAACTCTTTAACTGCATCAATCCACATCCTGCCAAACACTTCAAATGCTTTATCGCGCCAATTGCTCAAATCACGAGACGAACCATAGATAAAAGGTTTAGCTTCCCAGTAAACTGCCTTATTACCTTGCGAAAGATAATCAAATATCACAGCAAAATGCGGCACGTGTATATCAAAAAAGGCCTCGAATCTGCCCTCCCTAATCATCTTTGAACTAAAGATCAGGCAACTCATCCAGGTCATATGCCAGCCAAGATCAGCCAATAACTTATTTCTATCAGAATAAGCTGAGGATTCATATAAATCACTTACTCTCCCCCTTACCTTTTCCGCAGAAGCCCTAACTTTCTTCCCCCCATTCACTACCACCATATCATAATTATTCAATTCTAATATTTTCAGCATCTCTACAATCGCATTCTTGGTTAATCGATCGTCGTCACCTAGCAGCCACGAATATTTTGTTTTTGACATACGCAAAACCTTGGCAATATTAATTGTTGCCCCATAATTTTTAGATCTCTTTAAGTAAATAATATTTGGATATTTTTTTTGACAGGATTTAACAATAATTTCTGTATTATCGGTTGAAGCATTGTCTGAAATATAAATAGGAATCCCATACTTTTTGGCTTGCGGAATGACTTTCTCCAAGCCCCCTTGTAGGCAATCCGCACGGTTGTAAGTGGGGATACAGATAGAAAGTAAAGGTGGCTTGCTTACATTAACCATTTTTTCTTATAATCTCCTTGACAAATTCTGAAATATAATTAAATTCAAATAAAATAATTAATATTCCCGCAACCGCCACAAGCACTGTATTGCTGATTATCAATTGCATAAACCTGTCTGATCCGACAAACATATTATGAGTCAATAAAAATACCTGTGCATTTTAGAGTAAGCCAAAAGCCGCTGCCGACCAGCAGCCAGGAAAAATTCTTAGCTGTTCTTTTAGTTACACTTTGTTCCATTATCCCCTCTTACGCGCTATTATCTCGATATTCGTGCTTAACTTATTGATCAGCGGTATATTTTCGAATAAACTATCAATTTTTCCCAAAATAAAATCACATTTATGATAAAGTTTCCTCACCATCCCCGGGAACCCCTTAAGATTGTGAGGAAAGAAACTTTTGTACCTGATATCCACCAGGTTAAAACCCTCCTTATCAAGGATCTGTTTTATCTCGCTTACCGAATACTTGACCGGATGATCACCCCGGCGTAAAAGATCAGATACAAATTCTATATATGAGTATCGATTTGGCAGCCTGAAGATAATTAGGTATCCATTGTCCTTTAAGATCCGGCTTATCTCCTTAATCGACGCCAGATGGTCGGGAACATGTTCCAATACTCCGGAGGAGAGGACCGCCTCAAAGCTACCATCCGGAAAAGGCATTTTAACCGGATCTTCGGCCAAGATCAGCGTTTGTCCGATCCGATCAAGGAATTTGCGGCCGTTCTGATCTATATCATAACTAATAACATCAAATCCGCGATTCTTTAAGAGGTACGACATCTGGCCCAAGCCGCAACCCCAATCTAATATCTTGCCTGTCTTTAGCTGGTCCTTTATTTTATCCGCATCTTTAATATAACGGAAAGTCCCGATATCTGAATCCAGATGCGGGAGCACTTCATATTCCGAACTCATTATTTTTCTTAATTCATCCGCTTCTTCACTTTTCACAATTACAAATCTACTCCCCAGTAAGATTCCCCTAATCTCTCGGCAATATTCAAAGCACGGAAACCGTTGGATTTTGAGGATTTATCACTCAATAAAACCAGAGCGCTTTTATCCTCAATTGCTTTAACGCTCGTAACCCGCTTGTAATCAAATCCCTTTAACGCCAACTCGATAATGTCCGCCAGATCATCGTCCCCCAAAATTACGAATTTTTTTTGCCCTCGATTGTACTCCTCAAGGACGATTTTCCCGATCTCTCCCTTTACCAGTTTAACTAGACTGACCGTTTTAAGGATATAGTTATATGAGTGCTTTGCCTTTGCGGCAAATCCTTTTGGGGTAACCGAATAATCAGCAGCTTTTAGGATTCCGCGCTTAACCAGCCGTTTGAGGATAACATTTACCGCACCCAGGGAAAGTTGTGTTTTTTTGGAAAGATCCCTTTGGGTAAGCCCCTTTTCGCGGGAGATCTCTTCGATAACTTTTAGTTCGTTTTCATTAACCATGGTTAATGTTCACTTATTGTTCAATCAATGAACATTATATAACCATGGGCTAATTTTGTCAAGTACAATAGGGGAAGATTACAGCCCTCACCCTGGTTATTCCAAATGTTCGGCTTATCTTGAGCTTCCCTCTCCCAGAGGGAGAGGGAGTGGCTAGTTAATGTTTACAAAATAGTAATGTTTTCGATAATTTATCAGTCCTTCTCCCACTTGTCCCGAGCTCTGTCGAGGGACTGGGAGAAGGTTGCTGAAAAAAAAGTATTGGTTAAAGAAATAATTGGATGAGGGCTGCCTTCTTATCTCTTGGGTTAAGGCTATCTCTTAGCATACCATTCGTTATAAAACTTTTGAAAATCTTTCTCTTTCTCTTTTATCTTCTCCCACCACTCCCGATGCTCCTTATACCACTCGATCGTCTTCTTCATCCCATCCTCAAAAGCCATTTTAGGCTTCCAGCCAAGTTTTTTGGTCTTTGAACAATCAATTGAATACCGGCGATCGTGCCCCGGCCGATCCTTTACCGGCTCGATCATCTCTTCGCCCTTCCCCAGCTCTTTTAAGATCATCTTAGTGATCACGATATTCTGCCTTTCGCTCTCTCCCCCGATATTATAAATTTCCCCGATCTTCCCCTTGCGCAAAACAGTATCTACCCCCGCACAATTATCATCCACATACAGCCAGTCGCGGACATTCTTACCGTCGCCATAGAGGGGAATTTTTTTACCCTGAATAAGATTAGTAATAAATAACGGCATTACTTTCTCCGGATATTGATAGGGCCCATAATTATTTGATGAACGCGTGATAACAACTGGCAGGCCGTGAGTTTTAAAATAAGACCGCACGATCAGGTCCCCTCCCGCTTTGGAGGCGGCATAAGGAGAATTTGGAGATAGGTTCGATTCTTCAGTGAACGAACCTTTTTCAATGCTGCCATAGACCTCATCGGTCGAAATATGGAGATATTTTTTGATCTTATGTTTCTTTACCGCTTCAAGGAGGATGTAAGTGCCATATACATCGGTCTGGACAAATGCCCCCGCCGAAAGGATCGATCGGTCAACATGGCTCTCCGCCGCAAAATTAACGATCGCATCTACTTGATCAAAAAGGCCGATCGCTTTTTCAACCGCGATCGGGTCACTAATGTCCCCTTTATAAAATTTATAGCGAACATTATCTTCGATGTCTTTTAAATTATCGAGATTCCCCGCATAGGTCAGCTTATCAAAGTTAATAACGTGGTCTTCGGGATATTTGTTTAAGATAAAGCGGATAAAATTGCTGCCGATAAACCCAGCACCGCCGGTAACTAATAGCTTCACAGCTGGATCTTCCCCTCTGCCATTAATGTTGCCCGCTCTAACGATTCAAAGGTCCCCGCATCGGTCCACCAGCCGCTCAATATATCATAAGTAAGCTTACCCCTCTTCAGATAAGCGCGGTTCACATCGGAAACTTCAAATTCTCCGCGCGCCGAGGGTTTTAATCCGCGAATAATATCAAACACTTCATGGTCGTAAAAATAAATTCCGGTTATTACAAAATTGCTCTTTGGTTTCTTCGGTTTCTCTTCGATCGAAACGATCTTCCCCTTATCCATTTCGACAACACCAAACCGCTGCGGATCAGAAACCTCTTTAACCAGAACTTTTGCCCCCTTCTTCTGCCTCTCAAACGCTTCCGCAAACTGGCTCAAGTTGTCTTCGAAAATATTATCTCCCAAAATAACCACCATCTGCTCTTTTCCAACAAAATTCTCAGCCAGGCCTAAGGCCTGGGCAATCCCCCCCGCCTCATCCTGGACCTTATAAGTAAATTTGCAGTTAAAATCTTTCCCGCTCCCCAAAAGAGTGACAATATCACCCATATGGTCCACTCCGGTCACGATCAGGATCTCTTTTATCCCCATCTCGGTCATCTTATCGATCGTATGGAAGATCATCGGCTTTCTCCCCACTGGAAGGAGATGCTTATTAGTTACTTTAGTTAACGGATATAAGCGGGAACCCGTGCCTCCCGCCAAGATTACGCCTTTCATGTTTACTCCTTTATTAATTCCGAATTCCGAATGTCGAATGCCGAACTAATGTATTATTATAATGACGTCGCGAAGCGACACATAAATTCGGCATTAGGAATTCGTCATTCGGCATTTTTCCCCAGCGCCTCTTCTTGAATTTTGATAACTTTTTGGATGCCGATCTTTGCCAGATCCAATAATTCATCCAGTTTCTTCTTTGAAAAAGGGATCCCCTCTGCCGTCCCTTGCACCTCGACAAATCCTCCCGCTTCGGTCATCACCACATTCATATCAACCTCGGCCATAAAATCTTCGCTGTAATCAAGATCGACCATCGGCTGGCCCTGGACAATACCTACGCTCATCGCCGCCAGGTTTGCTTCGATCGGATCTTTTTTTATCTTCCCATTCTTCAAAAGAAAAGCGACCGCATCTTTCAAAGCGACCATCGCTCCGTTGATCGCCGCGGTCCGGGTGCCGCCATCGGCCTGGATAACATCGGTATCGATCACGATCGTCCTTTCCCCAAGCTTTTCAAGGTCTACCACCGCACGGAGCGATCGACCGATTAATCGCTGGATCTCTTGCGTCCTGCCGCGCACATTCCGCTCCCTTGAATTTCGTTCCGTAGTCGCCCGCGGAAGCATCGAGTATTCGGCGGTTACCCAGCCTTCGCCCGACCCTTTTTTATGGAAAGGGACATTTTCTGATACCGACGCTGTGCAAATCACCTTAGTGCTCCCCATCTCGATAAGCACCGAACCTTCAGGATACTTAAGATAATTCCTTTTGATCTTTAACGGTCGAATATCCTTTTCCGACCGGCCGTCGTTTCGTTTCACTTCTTCTCCTCAACCGGAGCCGTTTTTGCCAATCGATCCCGGCCCGCCTTAACCGTCCTCAATATTCTCGAAGAGGTCGCTTCGAGATTTTCTAATACCTCATCCGCATAATGATCAGCCCCTTCGCGGATCTCTTTTGCCATCTGGTACGCTTGCTGTAACACTTCAACCGCTTCTCCCCCCTCAGGAGGGCTTGCATGAACCTGCGCTTGCCCCGAGCTCTGTCGAGGGGCCTCTGCCTCGGCCTGTGCCTTCTCCGCAGGAATAGGCTTACCGGTGATCGCCTCTTTGGCAAAACCTCCCCCACCCTGGACCACCAGCCTGATCTTATCGACTACCGCCAGGATCTTGTCTTCATTTACAATTAATTTTTTGGTAAATGGGATCCGGGAACCATCCATGATCATCGATTCCAGTGTATCCAGTAATCCTAAAATTTCCATTTTTTTACACCTATCCTTTATGCAGTTTCTTAGCCACGGGGGCGGGAACAAGTTCGCCAACCTTCCCCCCTAGCCGCGCGATCTCTTTTACAAAACTTGAAGAGAGATATGAATATTTATAATCGGTCATAAAAAACAGGGTTTCGATCTCAGGGACCATCTTCCGGTTGGTAAGCGCCATTTGGAATTCGTAATCAAAATCCGATACCGCGCGAAGCCCTCTAACAATTACATTCGCCTTCTTTTTCCTGGCGTAACCGACCAATAAACCGTCAAAACTATCGACTACAACATTTTTGGTCCCCTTAATTGAACTTCTGATCATCTGCACCCTTTCGGCCAGAGTATACTGCGGTTGTTTTGCAGGATTGCGGATCACCGAAACGACGACCTTACCAAATAATTTAGCCGCCCTTTCAATGATGTCGAGGTGGCCATTGGTTATCGGATCAAAACTTCCCGGATATATCGCTATTTTCATTATTATCTCTTATAAAAGGCTAAAACAGTATCCCCATAGCGGGCCTCTCTTACCCGCTTGAGCGATCCAAAATCTTCTTCCATTTTATGCTTCGCCCTGTGCTCGGCGATAACAATCCCCTCTTTATTCAACAACGAACCATCCGACAGCTCCTCGATCGCCTTTACCAAGTTTGGACTGCCATATGGAGCGCCGATAAATATTATATCAAATTTTGCCCCTTTTCTCTTTAATATTTTCAACGCCCGCAGGACATCCAAAGCATAAACCTCGGATCGATCTGTAAAACCGCAAAGCTCAATATTTTCTCTTATTACCTGGACAGTTTTCTTATCCAATTCAACAAAAATAGAAAGGGTCGCCCCGCGCGAAAGTGCTTCGATCCCCACTCCGCCACTCCCCGCGAATAGGTCTAGAAAATAGCTCCCTTCGGTATATGGTCGCAATATATTAAAAAGGGACTCCTTAGCCTGATCTGATAATGGCCTAGTTTTCCCTTTCGGTGATTTTAACGTTTTACCTTTTTTTATCCCTGCAATTACTCTCATAATTTACCCTGATCAATGACTGCCTGTCGAGCTTCACGCAAAACCTGCGCATCTCTTATAATATCAGCCACTTTAAACTCAGGCAATCCGCTCTGTTTAGTGCCGAAAAAGTCGCCCGGTCCGCGCAATTTTAAATCGACTTCGGCAATATCAAATCCGTCATTAGAATCGAGCATCGCCCTGATCCTAATCCTTGCATCCTCAGTTTTTGGCTGGCCGATCAAGAAACAAAATGACTGCTCAGAACCGCGTCCGATCCTTCCCCGTAATTGGTGGAGCTGTGAAAGGCCAAACCTTTCCGCGTGCTCTATAACCATAACAGTTGCGTTCGGGATATCAATCCCGACCTCGATCACCGTCGTAGATACCAGGATATCGATCTTTTTATTCTTAAAATCCTTCATGATCCTGTCTTTCTCATCGCCGGGCAAACGTCCGTGAATAAGCCCGACTTTTAGGTCGGGAAAAATATCATTTTGCAACCTTTCCGCTTCATCCATGGCCGCCTTAAGGTCCACTTTTTCAGATTCCTCCACCAGGGGGCAGATAATAAATATTTGCCGCCCCTCTTTCACCTTTTCACGCATAAAACTGTAAGCGCCGCTCCGTTTACCCTCTGGCACATAATGGGTCTTGATCGGAGTCCTCCCCGGCGGCATTTCGCCGATAACTGAACGGTCGAGATCTCCATAAAGGGTTAAGGCAAGCGATCTTGGGATCGGGGTCGCGGTCATGATCAGAAGGCCGGGGCTCATCCCTTTTTGCGCAAGCGTTTTCCTTTGCATTACTCCAAAGCGGTGCTGCTCGTCGATAATCACTAAACCAAGGTTTTTGTATTTAACTTTTTCCTGGATAAGGGCGTGGGTCCCGATAATAATATCCGCCTTCTGCTCCCTTCCTTTTCCCAATGTGTTGGATGTCACTAGCTCGACCGAAACTTTAAATTCGTCAAGATAATTTGCTATTTTCGCATAATGCTGCTGCGCCAAAATCTCGGTCGGCGCCATAAAGGCTACTTGATAACCATCATTAACCGCTGCCAAAGCGGCGATCGCCGCCACAATCGTTTTACCCGAACCGACATCTCCCTGTAAAAGCCGGTTCATCGGCCGATCACTTTGCATATCCGTAAAAATATCGTTTAATACCCGCTCCTGCGAACCGGTCAATTTAAACGGGAGAGAATTCTTAAATTCTCTGATCCTTGCCTCATCAACTTTAAACTTGACACCTTTTTCTGCTTTAATCTTTTTCCTGCGCCGGCCAAGCTCTATGAAAAAATTATAGAAATCATCAAAAGCGAGACGCCGGTGAGCTATTGCTATTTTTTTCAGGTCGTCCGGAAAATGGAGCTGATGGATCGATTTTTGAAGATCGGGAAGCTTATATTTCTTCTTTACCTCTTCTGGGACCGTATCTTCGATCTCATCCAAACATTCATCCAGCGCCCGCTCAACTATTGCCCGCATCTTTTTTGGATAAAGCCCTTCGGTTAAAGGATAAAAAGGGACGATCTTCGGGTTTACCCCCGTATCTATCTCAAAATCCTTAACGATAAATTGCATGATCCCCTCATAATTTGAGATCTCCACTTTACCGGAAAGGATCAACCGCATCCCCTTTCGGAACATTCTGGCCAGATAAGGCTGGTTAAACCAGACCGCCTGCACCGATCCCGAGCGGTCGGAAACAACTATTTTTAGTACCGAAAACCGGCCGCGCGTCTGCTGGTTATTGATCGATATGATCTCCCCTTTTACCACTTCATGTGCTGACGGAGAAAGCTGCGCGATCGCTTTAACGGTTGAACGGTCATCATAATCGCGCGGGAAAAAATATATTATATCCTCAGCCGTTTCCAAGCCAAGTTTTTTAAGCAGTTTAGCCACCTTTGGGCCGACCCCTTTTATATATTGAGCTGGTGTGTCTAGTTTTGTCGTCATGTTTACTGTTTGTCATTCTAACACAATCATGCTATACTATAAACGCTATGAGCAAGAAATGTGTTTACTGCGGTAAAAAGCCAAGAAGCGGCAATACTGTATCCCACAGCAACCGCCACAGCAAACGGCGCTTCAATCCCAACCTGCAGAAGATGAACATCATTTTCGAGGGGAAAAAGATAAAAGATTATGTCTGCACCAAGTGCCTTAAGGCCGGGAAAGCGATAAAAGCAGTCTAGCTCTTTTTCTTCTTCTGGTCGTGTTTTTCAGTTTGGAATCTCTCAGTAGCGATCTCGTCTAAGAATTTGGTCTCCAGGTCGTTCATGATCTTCTTATACTCTTCAAGTTTTTTCTCTTTGTGCTTTTCCATAACCTTCTTATCCTTCATCGCGGTGATCAGGTGGGCGCGCTGCTCTTCTAAAAGCTTACTTGACTCGATCACCTTTTCGATCTGTTTATCAAGGTCGTCTTTTAACACTTCGAGATGTGCTTTTCTCTGCAAAACTTTGGAAAAATCAGAAATTGGCCCTTTTTTAAAAACTCCGCGCAGCTCCCCCTCTTTACCCTTTTTATTTTCATCAATCTCATCTTCCTTTTTCTTTTCGGTCATGTAAGAGCGTTTCTTTTCGGCAAATTTTTCCTGTTCTTTTTTCTCTTTGATCGCCCTTACCTTCAGGACAGGCGTGAGGTCATACTTGAATTTCTTGCCCGGTTTTGGCTTCGCCACTATATAAATATCCCTATGATCTGGTTGACCGTATCTTCAAAGTTGACCTTTTCAAAGGTCCCCTGCTTTAAGAACCCGTTCACCTGATCGATCTTTGACAAAGCGTAATCGATCTTCGGATTGCTTCCCTTTACGTAGGCGCCGATGTTGATCAGGTCCTCCGCTTCGGCATAACGGGCCAAAACTTCTCTTAATTGCCCCGCCGATTTCTTATGCTCATCGGAGACCAGGTTAGTCATCAATCGGGATACGCTGTGCGGGACATCGATCGCCGGATAGTGGTTGCGCGCCGCCAGCGACCTGGTGAGCACAATGTGCCCGTCCAGAATAGAGCGCGAGTGGTCGGCAATCGGTTCATTAAAATCATCCCCTTCGACCAGGATCGTATAAAAAGCGGTGATCGTCCCGGTTTCCGACGTCCCCGACCTCTCCATCAACCTGGGAAGTAACGCAAAAACAGATGGAGTATATCCTTTTGTTGTCGGTGGTTCCCCCGCTGCCAGGCCGATCTCACGCTGGGCCATGGCAAAACGGGTCACCGAATCCATCATCAAGACAACTTTCTTCCCTTTATTACGAAAATATTCGGCGACCGCGGTGGCGACAAAGGCCGCTTTCAGGCGGATCAGAGGGGGCTTGTCGGAAGTCGCGACAATAACTACCGACCTCTTTAAACCTTCTTCTCCCAGCGATTCTTCAATAAAATCGCGCACCTCCCTGCCGCGCTCACCGACCAACGCGATCACGTTGACATCTGCTTCGGTGTTTCTGGCAAGCATGCCCATTAAAGTAGACTTCCCTACACCGGAACCGGCAAAGATCCCGATTCTCTGCCCCCTGCCAACGGTTAGCGTCCCATCGATCGCGCGAATACCTGCGCGGAGAACTTCGGTAACGCGCGGTCTTTTAACCGGATCGGGAGGATCCGCGTCCAGCGGATATTTTTCTTCACCGGTAAGCGGCCCTTTACCATCGATCGGCTCCCCCAATCCTCCCAATACCCTACCTAAAAGGTCTTTGCCAACAGGAACCATCAAAGGTCTTCCTGCTGCGGTAACCTGGGATCCCGGGGATATCCCAGAGGTAGAACCGAGGGGCATTAAGAGGACACGGTTTTCGCGAAAGCCGACCACTTCGGCCTGGGCATCACGATTATCTTTTTCGATCCGTATGGTGCATAGATCCCCGACAGAAACCCCGCCAACCTGGGCTTCTATGATCAAACCGACAACCTGGACAACCTTGCCGATAACTTTTACCAGTTCGGCCTTATCTACCGCTCTATGGTATTCTTCAAAATCAATTTTCATTGCGCGGGATTTTTTTCTTCTTTACTGGAACTCACTTTGTTGAGGGCTTCTTCGATAGATTTTATTTTTGTTGCGATACGGGCGTCGATAAAACCGAGGTTGGTCTCGATAACACATCCACCTGGTTCAATATTGGCATCTTCAATGATCGAAAAACTTTTCACTCCATCAAGCATCCCGGCCAGGCGGTCCTTATACCGCTTTAAATATTCAGCATCTTCACGGTTTACCTTTACGATTATCTGTTCCCGATCGGATACTCTCGAAATAGCTTCAGAAACAATATTAAGGCAAACATCGCGATGGAGCGAAACTTCGGAACGGATTATCTGCTCAGCTACTTTCAAAGAGAGTCTTAAAATCTCATTCTCGGAATCGGAGATTATTTTTTTTCGCTCTTTTACCGCCGCATTCAACGTCTCCATCGCCTCTTCTATTCTTGAAGAGGCTTCCTGTCTCCCCTCCTGTCTCCCCGCCTCCTTTGCTTCCTCCTTAATGTCTGCTGCCTCTTGCCTCGCCGCCTCAATTATCTCCTGTGCCTCGTTTTTTGATTTTTTAATCTCTGTTTCAGAAGCCGGTCTCTGCGGCGCCATTTCGACCTTCGGCCTCGGCGGAAGTACCGGTGCCTTCTTTTCTATCAGCAATGTCCCTTTCTCTTCAATAAGGTCCCTTTTGATTAGTCCCATAATTTCCCTTTATATTGCTCCCTCAATACCGCTTCTAATTTTGGCGATAAGGAGTTCTTTTTGATATTAGCTAAAAATTCTTCCACCATCCCCCGCTCGCGGGGAATACCCGCCAGCACATCTTCCTTCTCTTCGGCCGGAAGCATCGATACCAAAAATGCCGCCAGCTGCGGCCTTTCGTATTTTAAAATAGCATACGACCTTTTCGGTTGAGGAGGAGCCGGCCGCTCTTCGATCCTTTTCGGCGGAGACTTTTCCCCGGGCAGCGCCAGAAAACCTTTGAATTCGCCCAAAACCTCTGAAAGCGCTTCGGATGAAGGCGTCGGAAGGTGATTGATCCCTGCCGCGATCAGATCGGCTAGTTCATCCGGCAGATAGCGAAGGACTCTGGCTGAGGTATCCGCCCCCAGGATAGATAAAAATATTGTCGCTTTTTCTCTTCCGCTCAAAGGCATTTTATTTAGTTAACCAACTTTTAAGCAGCTCCGCAATCTTTTCCGGATTGTTCGCCGCTGCTGATTTTATCGCGTCAACCTCCGACCCTTTCGCCGGTTCTTCCGGCTTTGCGGGAAATTCGGTCATCTCTAATTTCTCGGGGGGTCTCTTTTTCCCGATCCTTTTTATGATCAAGACAACTAACAAAAGGAGCAAAACCCCTCCACCGATCCAGGGGAGATATTTGATCCCGGATATCGGGAGAATATCAATGCTCTTTTTACCGTTCTTTTCCGGCGGAAACACCTTTTGAACTTCGGCCTTCATCACCTCTGGAGGCGGGGTCGCCAGATGGAAGGGGACCTTTTGCATAATGATCTTATCGCCCCGTTTCCTGTCATAACCGACCGCAGCTGCGACCGATTTATAAGTAGAGCTCTTTAATTCCGGGGTCAACTCGATCCGGTTATCGACCAAGATCACCGCGGTTAATCTCCCGACCTTCAACTCATATTTCGCGCTCTTTTTGTCAGTAGAGTTCTTAAGCTCCACATTAACTTTTATGATCACACTATTTGGCGGATAGAAACGGTTCAGGATCTCCTGCGCCTTCCCCGCCAGGTCAACCTCCAACCTCTTCTTGGCCTTAACTTTAAGCATGATCTTTTCTTCTGCGCTTAATGGCGCCGTGGCAACCTTGGTTATCGCCTCTACTTCGGCAGTAATAATAATGTCCTTAGGGGTGGTCACGATCTTTTTAATACTTATCCGCTCACGGTCCGGGGCCTCTAAGATCGTTTTCGTCGTTAGGATCCTTCCATTATTATCCACAACCGTTACATTCTCGGTTTGAAGGTTCTCAACGCTGCTGGAAACTAAGTGAACGATCCCGCGGATCTTAGTCGGGATAAGTTCTGCTCCCGGCCTTAACTTTAAAAGGACCGAAGCGGTTACTGGAGCTTTTACGGTCTCAAAAAGGCGGGTTTCGGGCATAACCACCTGGACCCGCGCGTCTTCGACCGCGTTTATCCTGCGGATAGTCCTTGAAAGCTCGCCCGAAATTGCGCGGATAAGCTGGATCCGCCGGTCAAAATCGGTCGCCCCTAATTTTGTTTCGTCAAAGATCTCCCAGCCTACTACCCCGCCCGCCGGCAGGTTTTCTTCGGCCAGCCCGAGCCGCGCCTGGTCCGATCTGTTTTTCTGTACAGCGATCGATCGTCCTTGGTCCTTTAACTCGTAGGGAATTGCCAATTCCTTAAGCCGGGCAACTACATTTGCCGCATCCTTTAATCCCAGGTTTGAATAAATAACTGTATAATCTGATCCACCTCTCCCCCCGGTCGCCGCGCATCCGCGAAAGAGAAGAAATATCACGGCAAATACGATAACTACTCCGACCCCGCCCATAAGTAATAATCTTCTGATATCTAACCCGCCGCCAGTCGGCGCCGGCGCTGCTTCTGCCATTTCTACTCCTTATCTTAAATCTGCATTTGGGTGACCTCTTTAAAGGTTGTCACCGCTGTATTAATGGTTGTAACCGCTAACTGGACCATGATGCTCATTTTCGATTGGGCTACCATAACTTCGTGGAGTTCGGCTTCCCCACGGATATATTTATTTACCAGTTGATCTGCATATCTCTCGGACCGGCTCACGGCGTTAAGCGATTGGATCGCCTTCCCTAAAATATCATCAAACGGGCTTCCTTCCGCAAAACCCGGTTTATCTACCCCCGGATTGACATTCGGCGCGACCGGGGCGGTCTGCGCGATCATGTCATCTCCCAGGATCTGGGCCAATCTCATCTCCGCGCTTATTGGTCCAATTTTATCGGTCATTGTATTTGCAATGTATCCTGCATCATTTTTTTAGTCGCGTTAAAAGCGGTGATGTTCGCCTCGTGTAGCCTTTGGGTATAAACCATATTCACCATCTCTTCTGAAAGATCCACATTCGGCAGAGACACAAACCCTTGGGCGTCGGCATCCGGATGTCCCGGTTTATACACTTTTTGGAAAGGGGCCGAATCTTCAACTACATCCAAAACTTCCACGCCGCCTTCTCCCCTGGCCAAGCTTCGCTCCGCCCGGGAAAGTTCTTCGGCAAAGGAGACGCTTTTTTCCGCCAGTACCGGTATCCGCCGGCGGTATGGGCCGCCATATACCGTCCTGGTGGTGTTGATGTTGGCAATATTAGAGGAAATAAGCTCCATAGTAACCCGCTGAGCATTAATCCCCGACACACTAATGTCCATCGCCCGATTTAACCCCATTGCTTATTACCTCCTCCCCTGGGACGCGATCGTCTTTAAAACATTGAATTTAGATGATAATAACTTAACATAGGACGAGTATGCAACCGAATTTTCGGTCAACGCGGCAAGCTCATCCTCCAGCACTACCTCTTTTTTATTCAATCTCTTTGTCGCCCGCATCAATTGCTCATCAAAGTTCAAGGCTTCGTAACCCGGGGTTTTTGCGTTCGCGATATTATTGGTAATAACTTCCTGGCGGCGGGTAGCAATCTCCATTGCCCGCTCAAGGTTCCCAAAGGTTGGATCAAATAACGGTTTAGACACGCTTTAATTTACCTTTTATAATTTTAATCGATTTGGCCAACACCCTGCACACTTTCGGACGCGAAAGCTTCAACCGCTTGGCGATCGTTTTCTGGTTGATCCCCTTATGGTAAAATAGTTCCACTACTTTCCGCTGCAACGGAGGCAATCCGTCGATCGCTCCCCTAATGCTCCCCTTAAGTTCGGCGAATTCAAGTTCCGCTGCCGGTGTGGTTTCTCCGGAAACCTGCGCCTCATATCCGGTCGCGGACATCCTTTCCAAAGACATCAGATACATCAACGCCGAAGCAGAAACGATCTTTTTAATCCGCTTGATCGCCTGTCTAAATTCTTTCTCGGTCAGCTCTTTCTTCTCGAGCTCAACCTCTTTTTCCTTCTCTTTCCCTTTTTTTTCAACGACCGAGCTTACCCCTTTTTTCGCCAGGTCACGGACCATCACCTGGACACGATACGGGACCGGGCTGTAATTCTTTAATCCGTCAAGGATCTCTCCCCGCACCCGGTATGAAGCATAGGTTTCAAACTTCACTCCGCGATTGGGATCAAAATTATCCCACGCCTTCATTAACCCGACGGTCCCGTCGGAAACCAGGTCATCGTATTCAATATTTGGAGGGAGGCCCTTTCCTGAGACCATTGAGGCGATCGAATGGACCAGCGGCATATACGCTTCGATCGATTTTACAACAATTTTTTTTACTTTTTTAACGGCCCGCTTTTTTGTCTTAGTCATTTATCCCATTTCTTTCTGCTACTTTTGGAAGAATATTGCCAGCAGCAAACGCCTTGCTCTGGGCAAGCTGCATAGCTAATTTTTCCACCAGCATGTCCGATCCATAAGTCCCCATAAAGGACGGGTTCTCTTCATCGAGACCGAACTTCGGCCCTTTAAAAGCCTGCTTTAGCATCTCTTTATAAAAGATCGCCATAAATTCATCTTTTACCTGTTCACGCTGCTGTATATTCGCAGTATTCTGCATGGCCGCCATCGCTTGTATCCGGACCATATTACTTTGAATTCCATCCATTTTTATATTACCTCTAACTCCGCCTTGATCGCCCCCGCTTTCTTCATCGCCTGCAGTATCGCGATCATATCTTTCGGCGATGCCCCGATCGCGTTCAGCGCCCTTACTAAGGCCGACAATGTCGCCCCACCCGAAACCAGTTTAAGATCGCCCTTGGCCTCATCTAACCGCGCGACCGAACGCGCCCGATAGCGTGAATCATCCTGGGCCGCTTCTCCGCCCGACCCCTCGGTAAAGAGCGAAACGTTCCCGATCGTAACGTCAATTCCGGAATAAGAAACGGCGCAAGGAGCAATTTTTACGCTCTCTCCGATAACGATAGTACCGGTCCGTTCATTAACCACGATCTTGGCCACTACATCCGGGACGACAGTGAGTTTTTCTATTCTGGAAACCGTAGTTATAATATCCCCGAGTACCGGGATAGTTACCGTCCCGGCATCTTTCGCCTTTGCCTCTAATCCGATCCGGCTGATCGAAGCAGCAACTCTGGTGGCCGTAGTAAAATCCGGATTATCCAGGACGATGGTAATCAAACCCTTGTCCCCGACCGAGACCGGCACCTCTTTTTCGACCAGCGCCCCTCCCGGGATCCGGCCAACTGTCGTCTGGCTGCGGCGGATATAGGGGACGGAAGCGGTAGAAGATTTCAGCCCGACCAAAAGGCTACCCTGCGCAACCGCGTAAACCTTATCGTCAGCGCCGTAGAGCGGGGTCATTAATAATGTCCCACCCTGCAGCGAATTAGCGTCGCCTACTGAAGATACGGTCACATCCAATTTCTGTCCCGGTTTTATAAATGCAGGAAGATTAGCCGTAACCATAACCGCGGCAACATTTCTAGACCTGAAATCGACCGTCTGCGGAACAATCCCCATCCGCGATAAAAGATTGGTTAAGGCCTGCTGGGTAAACCCGGTCTGGGTCTTGTCCCCTGTATTCCTCAATCCAACCACCAGGCCAAAACCCATTAATTGGTTTTCTCTCGCCTCTAAGATGTTGGCGATATCTTTGATCCTGACCGCAGGCGATGCCGCTTGCGCGGAAAACCCAAATGACAAAATCCAAAATCCTAATAAAATCCAAATTCCAAATCTTTTAATTGATTTATGATTTAATGATTTATTTGTCATTTGCCACTTGTTATTTGTCATTTGTTCTCCTAAAATATCCAGTTAAAGATCCGGGTCAGCCAGCCGGGAGATTCGGTCTCTGCAATTACCCCGGTCCCTTTGATCGAAAGTTCCGCATTCGCTACCTGATAAGAGTAGATCGTATTTGCCCCGCTAATATCTTTAGGCCGAACAATCCCGGTAATCATAATGTCCTGAATCTCATCATTAACTTCAACCCGGTGTCTCCCCTTGATATTCAAATTCCCGTTCGGATTAACATCGGTCACCCAGGCGGCGATCCGCGCCTGTACATTGCTGGTGCGCGAAGTCTGTCCCAACCCGCTATACTTGTTCGAAAATTGCCCGGTTGCCGAATTGTTGGTCCCGATCACCGGAGCTAAACGCGATATAGTATGGGTAAACCTCGCGCCCAGATCATCTTTGACATCCGATCTCGTGCCGGCTTTATTCTGAGCAGTGCTGCTCTCGAGGATAATTATATTGATAATATCCCCTTCTTTATACGCTTTTTGCGTACTATAGGGAGAGGCACTATCTTTATTCCAAACCGAGTCCGCCTGCGCGGAAAATCCAAATGTTAAAATCAAAAATCCCAACAATGTAGTCATTAACATAATATTTTCCCTTGTTAGGATTTGGAATTTGGGATTTGGGATTTTCATTTTAACACCACCTCGACTTCATTAGCAGAGACTAAAATCCCTTCCAACGGGTTCTTAACGTTTTTCCTTTTAACTTTTAATATCTTCCCGATGTAGCCGTCTTCCAGCGCGGTCCCCTCGCTCTTAACCATCAGGTTGGTACCGACAATGCTGATCATCACTTTATCGCCGCGATGGACCTGCGGCACCTCTTTTATCATCCATGCGTAAACCGTGCTTTTTTCAGGGATCGAGGTCTTGGCCTCTTTCCCTACCACATCCTCCAGCTTAAAATGGAATTTTTGCGGCACCATAGCAATATCCCGCTGCTCGATCATTACATCCTCATCAGTTATAACGCTCCCTCGTTGAATATAATTATTTGCAACCGCGACATCATGGAGAACCTCCACTTTAGCACGCACAAACAGCTTCTTTGAATACCCTTTTGAACTAACAACAACCGGCAAGATCACATTCCCTACCGGACGGCTGTTTTGATATTGCTCCGGAATTTCGAGCGTTACTTTGTCTCCCATGGAACGGAGCTTATTAAACGTCTTGTCCGCATATTTATAATTTACTTTTATCTCCAGCCCGATCCATTCCGGATATTTCTCCAGCACATAATTCTCGATGACCTCGGTCATCTCCCGCTCCGGATTCTCCAGCGCAAACGAAGCTGTCATAAACACAATTAGCAAACTGATTAATAAAATATTTCTCATATCACATCTCACATATCTCATATCTAGCTTACTGTTTCATCCGCTCAAGACTGGTCAGCATACCTTCGTACGACTGAACCGCCTTAGTAACCGTATCAAAAACTCTCTGCACCGTTACCATCCGCATCATTTCAGAAATAACGTCCACGTTTGATTGCTCCAACGCGTATTGATTCATGCTGCCAAACCCATCTTCTCCCGGTATGCCGATGAAGGGCACTCCCGAAGCATCGCTCGCCTGATAAAGATTCTGGCCCAAACTCTTTAACCCGGCGGGATTAGTAAAGCGCGCCAGGTTGATCTGCCCGATCTCAGAATATTCATTTTCATTATTGACCGCCACCAGGATCGTCCCATCCTGCTGGACAACGATCGAAGTGGTCCCTTCGGGGATAACGATCTCGGGATCGAAGAGATGCCCATTGGGATCAACCAGGTTCCCCGCGTTATCCAAATGGAGATTCCCCGCACGGCCGTAGGTATTCGTCCCATCCGGCATTTTAAAAACAAAAAATCCCTCTCCTTTAATTGCCACGTCCAGCGGATTATTGGTTATTTCAATGCTCCCCTGGGTAAAATCTCGCGGGGTTGAAGCAATCCTGACCCCGGTCCCGTACTCAACATTTACCGGCGGTGTTTCGTTCCCCGACATCGCTTCGTATAAAACGTCCTTAAAGCTCTTCTCGATATAAAAAAGGGACTCCATTTCGGTCCGCCCCTTCTTAAAACCGACCGTTTTAGCATTGGCTAAATTATCGGTAATCCCCAAGATCTCATCCTGCATTGCTGACAGGCCGGTTGCAGCTACATATAACGGTTGAAACATAAGTTACCTCCTTGTTATTGGGTAGGCCTTCCAAGCTCCATGGAACGGGCTAAGGTCGCGTCACGGCTCTGGATTATTTTAGTGTTCATATTATAAATTCTTTCCAGATAGATCATCTCCATCATCGAATCGATAATATTCACATTAGAGGCTTCAATGTAGCCCTGGATCAAACGCGGATTCTCAACTTCGATCATTACGGTAAAATCGCCGCTCTTTTTAAAAACACTCCCGTTCAAAGATTCGAGCGTATCCCTGTTCTCGGGATTTACCACTTTGATATGGTCTACAACAGATTCATCGATCTTGATTTCACCAGTCTCGGTAAACTCTATCTCTGATCCGGGGGTGACGATTATCGGACCGTGCCTCCCGATCACCGGATAGTTGCCGGCAACCGTAAGCAGCCTGCCATCTTTATCTAAGCGGAATCTCCCGTCCCTAGTATACCCATCACCCCACGGACCGGATATCTCAAAGTATCCATCCGACCCCAGAGCAAGGTCCAGCTTACCTCCCGTCTTGATCAGGGCCCCTTGAATATTGCTATGAAACGATCCTTCGACCTGGGGTTTCATCGCGGAAATACGCTGGGAAGCGGCTTCGAGTTCGAGGGGAAATGCCCGCACCGAAACATCTGATTTTTTATAGCCGGGGACTGCGGAATTGACCATATTATCCATCAGCTTTCTGACCTTTTGATCAGCGCTTTCCAGCCCGGCTTTGCCAATCTCCAATATGCGGTCGGTCATCGTAGTTTTATTATAGATTGTAGGCAGGGGATTGTCAACGAAAAAATGGCTCTATAGCAAAGAGTGTGCTAAAAAATAAGTAAAAGTGTGGTAGGTTTTCCTTATCTTACACAAAAAAGAAAGGAGCCTACCACATGAAGAATGATATCGCAAAAATTTTCCATCTGCAAGCCT
>JAYEOW010000054.1:0-6695 GCA_034723395.1 Candidatus Margulisiibacteriota bacterium | reverse complement strand
GATACAGTTGTCTTTGCCATCGTATTGCCTCCTTTATTTTTAATCCCTGGTAATGATTTTACCAGTTTTGAGGCTTGCGATGGCTTTTTCTTTCCTGTCATTTTGCACACCTTATTTTACGTTATCCTGCCCTAAGGCGCCCGCTAAATATTCTTCCTACATTTATTCGACTAGGTACTCTGTTCATTTTACACAACCTCTAAGTGCTTATCGCATCAAAATGCGAAAAACTTGCATTAATCCGGGCATATATTGCCTCCTGCTATATATATCGTTAAAAATGGGGGGAAATTTCAGCTATACGAGAACTATTTTTGGAACATATAGTTAGATCGTGCGCAGAAGTGAAATTTATTATTTTTTAAACGATAATAATTTGTCAGGATGAATAATGGGATTTGAAAGTATTAAACCTAAGTATAGAAGGGGGTTGATTAGGGGTGTTGATATCAAAAGGGGTTTATTCAGCAGGAAATGTATCGAGGGTCATCTTAAACGGCCGGTCAATGTTGGTCAAAAGGATGCCTGTACCGGATATTATGGAGAGAGCATTACTGGAGTGTGAATTAAAACGGCGGAGAAGGGATCTGGCTGTTTATTACGAAAGATTACGGGATGCGGAGGTGAATGTTCCGCATACCTATATCAAATTATCACCTAGGGGGGAATTCTTTCCGGAATCACATGGCTTGGATCGTCAAATCCTGTTGATATCAGACGAGATACCAGCGCTTAATGCTTTTCTTGCTGTCCAGCGTACCGATTATGACATGGTGACAAATATTATCCTCACCTGCTTTGAAGAAACTCTTAAAATAGCGAGAACGGTCGAGAGCTGCCGGCCGATCGGGGCGGATCTCTGGCTGGCGAATTTTGTAGTTCACGAAAACCGGGCTTGGCTGGTGGATATTTATCCCCCAAGATTGGGATTTCGCTATGCATCCGGGGGGTGCCCGGTCCGTTTGTCGGAACATGAGCTGCTTATAAATTATCCTGAAGGGCCGGAGCTTGGCTATGAAAAGATTGCGCGGTTGCGCGGTAGTTATTATTCGATCCAGGGGATGATCGTCCATTTTACATCCTGTGCTCTATCCGCTTATTATTCAAAATTTGATCCGGGTCTGGTATGGGATGATGTAAGATCCTCGGATGATACCGGAAATCTGGTCAATGTGATTCTGACGAGACTTGAAAAAAGTGAACTGGCAAAATTATTAGGTTCCTTGTCGTCGTATTTTAGGTCAAGAGCGTTTTATGATTATATGGTTTACCGCTTTAACGTGGCCCACAGGAGAGCGGGAGAGATTATGGAGGTTTAATTTTAATGCTGCTTACTATGGCATCTGCGGGAAGAGGATCACGATTGGGAAATATGGCCTGCCGACGGCCTAAAACCTTAATTGAGGTTAAGGGAAAACCTATTCTCGCCCATATCATTGATCGGGTGAGGGAACAATTTCCGCTTAAAGGGGTGATTACAACTTCGCGTTTAGGGACAAATGGAGCTTGGCAGTTTGCTGAATTTATGGAGAAGCATTATGCCGGTTCAGGAATAAGTTTTGCAAATGTAGCTGGAGAACCGAGGGGAGTAGGGTATGCCTTTTTTCTGGCGATGGGACTGGTTGGCCGCACCCCTCCTCAGGATATTATCTTGTCGGTTAGTGATGTCCTGGCGCGTGATTATTCGGTTTTGGGGAGATCGAAATTTGACGTATTAATTGGGGCGATACCATTTCGGGAAAGCAGGAAGAAGCAAAGAATGATGATCGGTCGTAGTCCTGACGGCAACGTCTTATTTGACGCCTCTTCGGTTGTTTTAAGACGCTGCTATGCTAACGTTGGTATATATTGTGTAAAGAGGAGCGCATTTTCCGCATTCCATACGACTTTTTCCGATAGGATGTTGAATCATTCTTCCGATCTCTTCCTTAAAGACGCAAAAGGGGAGTACCGGATGACTTGGATTTGGCAGGAATTGCAGCGCCAGGGGATAAAAATCGGGATCGCCGATGTAAAAGCGATTGCCGAACTTAACCATCCGGAAGATTTACCGGATTTTGAAAGAATATAATTTTTTGGGATGTCTACTCGTAAAAACATCTAAATGGTTGAATAATTTTTTCATTTTTTCCTTTAGGTGTGTATTGTTGGAATAAGGAGGAGGATTTTTGCTTTCGAAGCTTATCCATTTATGCTATAATTTTTTCCTATATGAAAAGAATAACTCTATTCGACACAACCCTGCGCGATGGGGCGCAAACCGAAGGGATTTCCTTCTCCCTCGAAGACAAAATAAAGATCGCTAAGCTTTTAGATGAGCTCGGGATTCATTACATTGAGGGTGGATGGCCTGGTTCAAACCCTAAAGATATTGAATTTTTCAAAGCGATTAGAGGAATTAAGCTTAATCATGCAAAAATCGTCGCGTTTTCTTCTACCCGCAGGCCAAAAATAAAAGTAGAAGATGATAAAAATATTGCGACTTTATTGGCTGCCGATACGCCTGCAGTTTCGATCTTTGGCAAATGCTGGGATTTCCATGTTACCGAAGCGTTGAAGACAACGCTCGAAGAGAATCTGGCCATGATCAAGGAAACGATTGCCTACGCTAAAAAAGCGGGGAAAGAAGTTATCTTTGATGCTGAACACTACTTTGATGGATATCGCGCGAATCCTGAGTACGCGATTAAATGTTTAAAAGCTGCTGAGGAAGCGGGTGCAGATATTCTTTGTCTCTGCGATACCAACGGTAGCATGCTGGCGTATGTCACGCAGAAAATTATTAATGAGACAAAGCCCCACGTTAAAACTCCGCTCGGAATGCATGCGCACAACGATTCGGACTGTGCAGTATCGTGTACGGGAATGGCGGTCCATTGCGGCTGTGTCCATGTTCAGGGGACGATCAATGGCTATGGAGAGCGTTGTGGGAATGCTAATCTTTGTTCAATTATCCCGATCTTAAAACTCTACGCGGGGATCGATGTTGTCACCGATAAGCAGCTTAAGAGGCTGACCGAGATTTCCCGCCGTATTGCCGAGATCGCTAATCTCCCGCAATCACCGCATCAATCCTTTGTCGGAAGATCGGCTTTTGCCCACAAAGGTGGGATCCATGTTTCGGCGGTGATCAAAAACCCAGGGACCTATGAGCATATTAAACCGGAGCTAGTCGGCAATGAACGCCGGGTAACGATTTCGGAGCTTTCCGGTGTCAGCAATCTTTTAGTCAAAGCCAAAGAATACGGCGTGAGCCTAAAAAAAGAAGCTCCTGAAGTCAAAGAATTGATCAAACAGCTCAAAGATCTCGAGCACCAAGGGTATTCTTTTGAAGAGGGTGAAGCGTCCTTTGAGTTGTTAGTTAAGAAAACTCTCGGAATTATCAAGCCTTCTTTTGAGCTTGAAGATTTTAAGATCCAGACCGAGAAGAAAGGCGACGGAGCAACTACGGTTAGAGCCCAGGTCAAGTTAAAGATCAAAGGTAAACCTTATGAAGCTACGGGGCAGGGCGATGGCCCGATCAATGCTGTGGATAATGCCTTGCGAAAAGTACTCGAAGATATCTATCCCGAGATCAAGACGGTAAAGCTGACCGACTATAAAGTTCGCGTTCTCGACTCAGAAGCGGGAACTGCCGCCAAAGTCCGCGTAATTGTTGAATCCGCCGATGAGACCAAAGTTTGGGGAACAGTTGGCGTTTCGACTAACGTCATTGAAGCCAGCTGGCTGGCGTTGGTAGATTCGATCGAATATAAGCTGATGATGGAGAGGGAAGGATGAATACTCCCGATACTTATAAGATTAACAAAGAAAATCATATCGAGATCGGCGGCTGTGATGCGGTCGGTTTAATAAAAGAATTTGGTTCGCCGCTGTACGTTCTTGACGAAGAGACGATCCGCAACCGCTGCAGGCAATATGTCGATACTTTTAAAAAGCATTATTCAAATACACAGATTATTTATGCCTCAAAAGCGCTTTGTACCGCTGGAGTATTAAAAGTAGTTACCTCCGAAGGATTAGGGCTCGATGTTTCTTCAGGGGGAGAGCTTTATACTGCATTAAAATCGGGCTGCGGTCCAAAAAAGATCTATTTTCATGGTAATAACAAGCCGGAAAAAGAATTAAAAGAGGGATTAGAAGCTGGTGTTGGGCGGATCGTCGTTGACAATATTGACGAACTTAACCGTCTCGATAAAGTTGCTAACGGATTGGGGATTAGGGCCGAAATTATTATTCGAGTGAATCCTGGGATCGAAGCTCATACCCACGAATATATCCAGACCGGGAAGATCGATTCTAAATTTGGTGTGCCGTTAGATCAGTTGGACAGTTTTATTAAAGAAGTTAAATCCAAGAAACTTGTCCATTTGGTAGGATTGCATGCCCATATCGGCTCACAGATCTTTGATGTTAAGCCATTTGTAGACGAAGTTAAATTGCTGATCGATCTAGTTGCTAAATATAAACTTGTCGAAATTAATATCGGCGGCGGGATCGGGATCGATTATTTAGAATCCGACGACGCTCCCGGGATCGAAACTTTTGCCAAAGAGATCGCTAAGGCGGTTAAAGATAAGACCGACGCTAAATTGGTCCTTGAGCCGGGGCGATCGATCATCGGCGCGGCCGGAGTAACCCTTTATACGATCGGCGCGATAAAAGATATTCCAAATGTCAGGAAATATGTTTTTGTCGACGGCGGGATGTCCGATAATCCGCGGCCGATCCTCTATCAAGCAGTTTATGACGCTAAGATCGCTAATAAAGCCGATAGCAAACCTTCTGAGAAAGTAACGGTTGCTGGAAGATTCTGCGAGTCGGGTGATATTTTAATTAAAGATATAAAGCTGCCAAAAATCGATGTTGGTGATGTTTTGGCCGTGCTTTGTACTGGAGCATATGGCTATTCAATGGCATCTAATTATAACCGGGTTGGGCGGCCGGCGATGGCCTTACTGAATCGTGGAGAGGCGACCTTGATCGTTAAACGGGAGAGTTACGAAGATCTCGTGGCTAATGACGCGGTAATATGATTGCCTTACCCTTTGGAATAAGCTGGAATGATATCGCAGATATTTTAATTGTTGCCGTCCTGCTTTATTACGTCTTACTCTGGCTGCAAGGGACCCGGGCGGTCCCGCTGATTAGAGGATTAGTCCTTATCCTCCTGATCTATCTTTCCGGAAGGTTGCTGGGCCTTTATACGATTAATTGGCTCTTCGAAAAATTTGTCGCGGTTATCGCGGTAATGTTGGTGGTCTTATTCCAGCCCGAGCTTCGGCGGACGCTGGAGCGTTTCGGTCGCGGAAAACTTTTGGGAACCCTCGGCTTTGCGCCGGTCCCGCACGGGACATTCTACGTCAGAAATGTTGTTCGGGCGGTCGAACAGCTTTCCGAGGATAAAGTCGGAGGATTGATCGTCCTTGAGAGAACGATCGGTCTTACCGAATATCTTGAGTCGGGCGTCCGGTTAGATGCTATGCTGTCTGCCGAATTGTTGACCTCTATTTTTAATCCGAGATCTCCGCTGCATGATGGAGCAGTGGTGATCCAGGGAGATAGGATCCAGGCAGCCAGTTGTCTGTTGCCGCTTTCAGAAAGCAGGCTTTTAGATAAGAGATTGGGTACTCGCCATCGAGCGGCAGTAGGGATAACTGAACTTTCGGATGCGCTGGTAATTGTTGTGTCAGAAAAGACCGGAATAATTTCTTTTGCCGAAAATGGTTATCTTACCCGCTATATGACTAAAGATCAGCTTGAGGAAAAGCTATTCTCCCTCTATAAAGTTGAAAAAGTAAAGAGCGATCTCTTTCCCTTTAAGTCCTGGAAGATATGGAAAAAGTGAAACCTCGAAAAATCTCTATGTTGACGGCCTACGATTATCCCTTTGCTAAAATTCTTGATGAGGCAGGAGTAGATATTATTCTGGTCGGGGATTCGTTGGGGAACGTAGTCTTAGGATACAAAGATACCCGATCGGTTACGATGGACGATATGGTCCACCACACCAAGGCGGTTGCGAGGGGCGTTGAACGCGCTTTAGTTGTTGCCGATATTCCTTATCGTTCGGTATCGGTAAGAAACGCAAAACTATTGATCAAAGCTGGAGCGAAAGCGGTTAAAGTTGAAGGGATTAAAGGAGTTAAGAGGATTGTAAAAGCTGGTATCCCAGTAATGGGGCATCTTGGATATCTGCCGCAGACGATGCGTAAGCCAAAAATTAAAAGATCGGCATCCGTTATTAAGCAAGCAAAGGAACTGGAAGCGGCGGGAGTTTTTGCAATTGTTTTGGAGATGGTTGATCCAAAAATAGCAAAAGAAGTGACCAAAACGGTTAATGCCCCAACCATTGGGATTGGATCGGGCAGAGATTGTGATGGGCAGGTTTTGGTGACATATGATATATTAGGATTAACAGATTGGGCTCCAAGTTTTGCTAAGAGAAATGTCGATTTAAAAAAAGCGGCAGGGTCCGCAATAAGAGAATTTATTAAGGATCTGCGCCCGTAGCTCAATCGGATAGAGCACCAGTTTCCTAAACTGGGGGTTGTGAGTTCGATTCTCGCCGGGCGCAATTAAACTATGAACATAGTATTAATCGGATTTATGGGGTCGGGAAAAACAGCGGTCGGCCATCGCCTGGCCAAAGAGCTTAAGATGGACTATCTAGATACCGATGAGCTAATCGTTAA
>JAYEOW010000053.1:0-23707 GCA_034723395.1 Candidatus Margulisiibacteriota bacterium | reverse complement strand
AAAGGTCGACGGCTGGCGCAAAGATTCTTCCTCCGCTCAGGCCATTAAAGGAACTGGTTCCGGTCTAAAGCGAGAAGGAAATAAGGTGAGGTTTGCGATGAAAGTGCACACTCTACTTGACACTAACGCCCCGAGCGAACCTCGGAAAAAGTACTTGACAAATCTTGACATTAGTATACAATTGTATACCACAATGAGAAATGAGGAATTAAGAAACCAGAATGATGAACTAGGGAGGAAATCATGAATCTAAATCAGAAACAAAAACAAGTCCTGGAATACATCAAAGACTACATCGACGACCGCGGTTTCCCCCCATCAATTAGAGAGATCTGCAAAAAATTGGGCTTTGCCTCCCCTCGCGCTGGACAGAAATATCTGGAATCATTAGAAGATCAAGGCTACATCCAAAGAGAGAGCAAACCTCGCGGAATAAAATTAATGGGCGGGGCAAAATTAAGAAGTGTTGTTTTACCGTTTTTCGGCTACATAGCTGCCGGCGCACCGATCGAGGTGGTGGAGGACGCGGAGGAGATAGAGGTGCCGGCAGCTTTAGTCGGGAGGCGTCCTTGTTACGTCCTCCAGGTTAAAGGGAACAGTATGATCGAGGACCATATTTTAGATGGAGATCTGATCGTAGTCGAGCGGCGCGAAACAGCGGACGATGGAGAGGTGGTGGTGGCGCTCGTTAACCGCTCGGCTGCGACCTTAAAGCGACTCTATCGTGAAAAAGACCGCGTTCGGCTCGAGCCCGCGAATTCAAGCATGAAACCAATTTATGTAAAAGATGTAGCGGTTCAGGGGACGGTGCGGGGACTATTCAGGAAATTTTAGTTATTCAAACAGAAAATGACCTGATGACTTAATGACTAATGATCGTAAAAACTTTTTTATTCATTCTTATATAAAAAGGAGAAAAAATGGAGATACAAGATAGAACTTTGAATTTTGGAATAAAAATAACTAAATTCACAACCAAATTATAGAAAAAAATAGAATTACAAATTATTCTCAAACAATTACTACGCTCCGGAACATCAGTTGGCGCCAATCTGGAAGAAGCTGATGGAGCCGTATCAAAAAGAGATTTTATCAACAAAGTATCAATATCTTATAAAGAAGCGAGAGAAACAAGATACTGGCTAACAATCTTAAAAGAGGCTGAATTATTAAAAAACCAAACCAACCTTAATACCTTAGAAATCTTATCAAAAGAAATTAAAGAAATAATGAATGTCCTCGGCGCTATATTAAAAAAAGCAAAATCGCAGCCGTCTTATTAAAATAAATTTCCGAAGGAATACATTCATTAGTCATTTTTCATTAAGTCATTAAAAAATGTCAATGGATACCAAACAAAAACTAGAGATCCTGGGCAGTGCCGCTAAGTATGACATCTGCGCTTCGTCAGGTGCTCCCAAACGTCGCCCGCAAAATCAAAACTACATAGGCTCGAATGCCCCCGCCGGAATCTGTCATAGTTTTACCCCTGACGGAAGATGCGTCTCCCTGCTCAAAGTTTTGATGACCAATTCGTGCAAGAACGATTGCAAATATTGTGTTAACCGGGTAAGTAACGATCTTAAACGCGAAAGTTTTCAGCCGGAGGAATTAGCTCATCTGTTTATCGAATTATATCGGCGCAACTATGTCGAAGGGATTTTCCTGAGCTCTGGCGTCCAGCAAAATGCCTCTTATACAATGAAAAGAATGGTTCAAACGTTAGAGATTCTCCGCTTTAAGTATAATTATAACGGTTATGTCCACCTTAAAGTTCTCCCCCACTCTTCGCAAAATATTATTGAGAGAGGAGCACAACTAGCCGATCGGATGTCGATCAACCTCGAGAGCCCCAATCCCGATCGTTTGAAAAAAATCGCGGCGGAAAAGAATTATATGCTCGACTTGATCGAGCCGGTCAATATGATCCAGCAACATGTAAAGAATGGTTTAGTGAAGGCGGGCCAGACCACCCAATTCGTCGTCGGCGCCGCGGGCGAAACGGATTCTGAGCTTTTACGAACAACTTCTTGGTTATATAAAAAGAAAGAACTTAAACGGGTATATTTCAGCGCCTTCGTCCCAGTCTCTGAAGGTCAAAAGCGGATTCCACTCCTGCGCGAACATCGCCTCTACCAGGCCGACTGGCTAATGCGCTTTTACCAGTTCAACCTAGACGATCTCGTCCTGCAAAAAGATCAAAACCTAAGCTTAGAGGTCGATCCCAAAATGGTCTATGCGGTGAAGAATCGAGGATTATTCCCGGCAGAGATCAATCAAGCCTCTTTTAAAACATTACTAAAGATCCCCGGCGTTGGACCGACTGCTGCGCGTAGAATCTATCGCGCACGAAAAGAACATCGCCTGACCGAATTAAGCGAACTAAAGAATATGGGAATCGTTATTAAAAGGGCAAAACCTTTTATATTGATAAACGGAAAAGCACAAGGCAATATTAAAAACATTATGACAGTGAGACAGCTGGCGCTATTTGAATCGTACACCAGCCCCCTAGCCTATAAGCAACAGCCATTTTTACTAACATGAGCCAATTAGAATTATTTAAGCATAAAAATAAAAGTTACGAAGATGTTGTCAGTGATCTTTCGGCGATGAAGGTGGTTAGCGACCAGAATGGGCTGGAGATATTTAAGTCCGAAATATTCTTCGCACTCCTCCACCACAAACCTGATCGTTTTACGGTCGTCGACCAGGTGATCAAACAGGCCGAAGAAAAAGGGATCAGTTATATTCTCTGCAAAGTCTCGGCCGAAGCCAAAAAGTTTCGCAGCTACGCCCGCCAGGTTAAGGTCGAACGCTACCAGGCGACCGCATTTATTCGATTGAAACCGATCGACCAGCATCGAGTATTAATGGGAGAATTTGAGATTAAACATCAGACCGGAGAATTAATTACACTCCACTTCATGAAACGCTTTCCGCAGTATACGATCATGCTTATCTTTGGCGAAGAAGTTTACATGGGACGCAACAAAGAGATCTATAAAGAGTAACGATTCCGATCCCTTTCATTCTGGGTCAGAAACTTTTTCCTCAAGCGAATATTCTTCGGAGTTATCTCTACCAATTCATCATCGTCGATAAATTCGAGCGCTTGTTCCATGCTTAAATTAATCGGCGGAGTCAGTTTAATCCCTTGCTCAGAACCGGCTGCCCGCATGTTGGTGAGCTTCTTCTCCTTGGTCGGATTAACCGTCATATCCTTCTGCCTGGCATTCTCCCCCACGATCATCCCCTCATAAACTTTAATCCCGGGGCTGACGAAAAGCTTGGACCGCTCCTGCAAATTATTCAGGGCATAGGCAGTGGTTACCCCTTTATCGGTCGAGATCAGCACCCCGTTCTGGCGCTTATTGATCTTACCCTTAAAACGTTCGTATTTGGAAAAAGAGTGGTTGAGGATACCTTCACCCTTTGTATCCATAATAAATTCCGCGCGAAAGCCAAGCAATCCCCTGGTCGGGACTCGAAATGTCATGGCCGTCGTCCCTTTGTTACTTAACATATCGAGCATCTCACCGCGGCGCTTGCCCATTTTTTCGATGACCGCCCCGGCAAATTCGTCCGGCACCATGATCACCGCCTGCTCCACCGGCTCCATCTGCTCATGGTTGATCGTCTTAAAGATCACCTTAGGCTGGGAAACTTGGATTTCATAACCTTCGCGTCGCATTCGCTCAAGCAGGATAGAAAGATGCAATTCTCCTCTTCCCGAAACCTTAAAACCGTCGCTGCCTTCCAACCTCTGCACCTTTAAGCCGACGTTGGTCTGCAGCTCTTTTTCCAGCCTTTCCTTCAGATGCCGGTTGGTAACGTACTTTCCTTCTCTCCCGGCAAAGGGGGAATCGTTGACCAAAAACTCCACGTTCAGGGTCGGTTCATCAATTGTCAAAAGCGGCAACGGTTTGGGCTCGTCAGCGTTGCAAATGGTCTCGCCAATCGTTATATCCGGCATACCGGCTACGGCAACAATATCTCCACAATCGGCCTCATCCACCTCCTCCTGCTTCAGTCCGGTAAAAGCGGAAAGCCTAGTAATCTTACCCGGGACCACGCTCCCGTCACGCTTGCTCACGACAATATTGCTCCCCTTGGACAGGTGCCCTGAAACCACCCGACCGATGGCGATCCGTCCGACATAATCATCATAACCAAGATTTGATATCTGCAGTTGAAGCGATTCACCACTCTTGTCAGGAAAACATTTAACATGTTTAAAGATCGTTTTAAACAACGGCTCCAGATCTTTACCCTCATCTTCCAACTCCAGCTTGGCGACTCCTTCACGGGAGATCGTATAGACAATGGGGAAATCGAGTTGTTCATCATTGGCATCAAGCCGGACAAAAAGGTCGAATATCTCATCGATCACTTTATGCGCGCGCTGCCCTTTTTTATCGATCTTATTGACCAGCACGATAGGCCTCAATCCCAACTTTAACGATTTTGATAATACAAACTTGGTCTGGGGCATCGGCCCTTCCTGGGCATCGACTAAAAGAAGGACGCTATCGACCATTTTAAGTACACGTTCGACTTCAGAACCAAAGTCAGCATGGCCCGGGGTATCGACCAGGTTGATCTTAATATCCTTGTAATGGATCGAACAATTTTTGGAAAAGATGGTGATACCGCGTTCTTTTTCAAGATCGTTGGAGTCCATGACCAGTTCGCCGACCTCTTCCCGTTCGCCAAAGGCTCCGCCCTGGCGGAGCAAGTGGTCCGTCAATGTGGTCTTGCCATGGTCAACGTGGGCAATGATCGCTAGGTTAATTATCTTTTTCATTATCTCTCATTCCTCTCCCTCATCCTCATTCTTAAAATTTTGTGCGGCATACCCAGGAATGAGGGATAAGAACGAGGGATTAAATTTTGCTGCGCAAAATTTAATGGGCCCAGGTAGATTCGAACTACCGACCTCGCGCTTATCAGGCGCGCGCTCTAACCAACTGAGCTATGAGCCCAAAGTGAAGGAATTATTATTCTAACAAAATAAATAGCGTCAGGCAAGGTTACGGTTGCTTATTCTGCAACGCGAGGACGTTATTAAGCGTTTGCTGGTTGCTCTCCACCAGAAAATTAAACATATTCGAATCGTTTGATTTATTATCATCGTCATCATCGGTCGACATGAATTTGTTTAACATCTCGTTAAAACTCTGTTCGATCGAATAAAGCGCGGCATTAACATCGGCCGGATTGTTGGAATCCATCGCTCGCAGCTGCTCGATCTGCGTATTATAAAGCTGGACCTTGCTGATCCCGTCCATTAATGTTGTCATTTATCCCTCCTCCTTCATAATCCTTGATTGCCCCCGATTATTATATTACTCATAGCGCAAAGCTTCAATCGGCAATAATTTTGCCGCCCGCCAGGCTGGCCACATCCCAAAAACGATCCCGACCAGGACCGAAAATGTAAAAGCGAGCACGATCGAGAACGGCGAGATATAAACATTCCAGTTGGCAATTGTTGAAAGCATCCAGGAAATTCCGCTCCCGAAAACAATCCCCACCACTCCGCCAAAGAGGCAGATCAATACCGATTCGACCAGAAACTGCATCATAATATCGCCCTTCTGGGCGCCGATCGCCTTGCGCAGGCCGATCTCATGCGTCCGCTCCATGACCATCACCAGCATAATATTCATAATGCCGATACCGCCTACTAAAAGGCTCACCGCCGCCACAGCCCCCAATAAATAAGCTAACGTATTTATCAACTCAGTCGCCGCCGCCTGGATCTCCGCCATATTGATAACATCAACACTGCCGCGGGAAGACTCGGAAAGCCGGTGCAGGCGCATTATCTTGTTAACGATCTCTTCTTCCACATAATCCATATCCGCCTTGTTCCCAACCCTGACCTGAAAATAAGTTATGTATTCCTCGCCCAGCAGGCGGTACATCGCGGTCTTGATCGGGATGTAAACCTGGTCGTCCATATTCTGCCATCCCATACTCCCCTGCTCTTCCATTACTCCGACCACGCGGAAGTTTATCCGGTTTATCCGTATATTGCGCCCTACCGGATCCTCCTCCCCAAAAAGCTCTTTAGCGACCGTCCTGCCGATCACCGCTACTTTAGCGCTGCGGTTAGCTTCGGCCTGGTTAAAGAATCTTCCATATTCGGTCTGGCCGTCTTTCAAATTGATATAATCGGTCGATGTCCCGACAATGCTTGTCCCCCAATTCCGGTTCCCAAAAACCGCCTGCGCCTTCCCCGAAACATAGGGGACCGCGTACATCACCGACTCTATATTTTTCAGCGCCGCCAGGTCGGCAAAGGTAAAACGCAGCCTCTCCTCCAACCCCAAAGACAGGCTCTGTGAACGGCGCGGCGCCCTCACCATCATGGTATTGATCCCCAGGCCCGACAGCGTCTTTTCCATGCTCCGCTGTGCCCCCGAACCAAGGGCCAGCATAGTTATGACCGCCGCTACGCCAATCATTACGCCAAGGATCGACAGGATCGAGCGCAGTTTATTGCCTACCACCGAAGTGTATGCTTCGTAGCAATAATTCTTTAGGCCGCCTAAACGGGCCATCAATCCCGCCCGCGCAGTTTTTATCGGGAAGGAAGGGACATCTTTTTTTGCCTGTTCCGCTTTTCTCTCATCTTTAATTATCTTACCGTCGTGCAGCGAGAGGACGCGCGAAGCGTAGGCCGCGATATCCTGCTCATGGGTCACCATGATGATCGTGTTCCCTTTTTCATTCAGCTCTTTCAGTATCTTCATGATCTCTTCGGATGACTTTGAATCAAGGTTACCGGTCGGCTCATCCGCCAGGATAACCAACGGATCGTTTGCCAGCGCGCGGCTCAATGCCACCCGCTGCTGCTGGCCGCCGGAAAGTTCGTTCGGTTTGTGCTTTAACCTGTCCCCAAGGCCGATCTGTTTGACCATATCGAGGGCATGGCTCTTTTTTTCTTCAGTTGCCTCTGGCGAATAGATAAAAGGGAGGAGAACGTTGCCAACAATATTTAGTTTGGGCAAGAGGTTAAAGGTCTGGAAAACAAATCCGAAGAAACGATTACGCAAACGTGCGTAATTGCTCTCTTTCATATTGGAGATATCTTTATCGAGCAGCCAGTATTCGCCTTTATCCGTTTTATCCAGCAATCCGAGGATCGCCAGCAGCGTAGACTTGCCCGAACCGGACGGCCCCATGATCGCCACGAATTCTCCCGGCTCGATCTTGAGCGAAACACCGTCCAACGCGTAAACCGGGACCTTGCCGCCGATATAGTAGGTCTTATGTATATTCCTAAGTTCGATCAGAGACATTAATTCTTCTTCTGCAGCGGATTGGTCGGCCCGCGTCTGCGTTCGAATTTCGATCGAAGATCCTGGACCATCTTAGCGGTCGGCACCAAGACCTCATCGCCTTCGGAAAGGCCTGAAACGACCTCTACATGGATATCGTTTTCCAATCCGAGCTTTACCTGTACATCCTTGGTCTTCTTAGAGTCTTTTGGCAGGATAAAAACATAACTTTTATTGCCTATTTTTTTCACAACATTTAAAGGCAAAAGCATAATTCCATTTTTTTCCCTGAGAACAAAATTGACCGTGGCGCTCATCCCGGCACGGAAGAATGAGGGAACTTTATCCGGCAGGATATCTACCTTATAAACATTCACGTTATTCACGGTAGTAGATTCGAAAGCGATGTGCTCTACTTCACCTTTGATATTTTTCCCCGGATAAGCGTCGAGCTCAATGTTCACGACCTGCCCTACCCTGATCAATCCGATATCGGTCTCATCCACCTCGCCTTTTACGATCAGCTTATCGGCCATAACTAATACCGGGTCACTAACAGTAACGGTCTGCCCCGGCTCCACCGCCCGTTGGATAATAAATCCGTTAAGCGGGGCGATGATCGGCGCCGGCTTATAAACATCTTCCCACCTCTTCAACTCTGCCGCACCTTTAGAACGCGCCGCGTCAAGCAGCGCTGCCCTATCGGAAGAGCTCATCTCGGCCAGGACCTGTCCTTTACGGACGGTCTGTCCCTCTTTGACCAAAACCTTATCGATCCTTCCGGCGACCGGCGGTTTTATCTCCAGTCGGTTGCGCGGCTCGACGATCCCGGTAGTCGCGATCTGCGCCTTGATCGACCCGCGGGTTACTTTAACCATCTTCAACGGCGCTTCTTCTTTCTTCGCGCAGGAAACCGCGATCAAAGGGATTAATAATAGAAGAAACAGAAATTTTCTCATTTAACAAAACCTCCATAACTTTGGTGCCAGGCCGCTTCGGCAAGCAGCGCCTGTTTTTTTGAGTTCAACAATCCCTTCCGGGAATTTATATAGTTATTTTCAATGCGGTACCATTCATCATAGATCGCCAGGCCGTTCAAATATTTCGCCTCGATGATCCTGGCGCGCTCTCCGGTCGCGGCCAGTGAAACGTCTGAAACCCTAAGCGATTCGATCGCGTCGTTAAATGCTTCAAACGCCTCTTCAAGCGAATAACGCAATGCTTTTGCCTGCTTAATAAATTCTTCCCTTGCCCCGTCAAGCTGCGCGCTCTTTGCCGCCCGGTCGGTCACATTGCTCCCGCCGGGGAAGAACGGATAAGAGAGATTTAAGCTCCATGAATTGGTATCGCCATCCGGCGGCCAGTCGTTCCCCCTTTTACTTAAGCTTCCGTTTAAATAAACCGAAGGCAGGAATCCGGAGATCGTCGATTTAAAAGATAGTTCACTGCTTTCTAATAGTTTCTCCGCCATCACATACGAAGGAACTTCTCCAAGCAGTTTGTCGAAATCTGTTCCGGCTGGAGCGGTGAAATTTATCTTCTCGTCCGCCGAACGGACATTTTTAGAAAGGAGCTGGGAAATTTTTAATTTTGCCAGTTTTAGGTCGCGTTTAGCCGAAGACAGGTCATATTTAGCCTGGGCCTGCTCGGCCTGGGTGGTCATCAGGTTCCCTTTGTCCTCTTTTCCGCTTTCGTAACGGAGCTGGATCAGGCTTGAATTCTCCTTGCGCTGTTTAAGAATATTCTCCAGCAATTTTATATTTTCCTGCGTATAAAGGAGATCGATAAAGGCGGAACGGAGATCATAGTAAACCGAAGCCTGGGCCGACCTCAAACTCGCCCGTTTATATTCCACATCCGCGTAGGCGCTCTGGATCCCGTAGACTCCCGCCATCCCCTTAAACAAATACTGGGTGGCGGACAAGCCGTAAGCATAAGATCTTGCGGGAGAAGTTGAGGATGTAGTCTCGGTCATCGAGGCGTTAGCGGAGAGCTGCGGCATAAAGGCGCTGGCCGCCGTCTTATAGCTCCACTCCGAGGATTCCAGCTCTTTCCGCGCGCTTTTCAGCTCGCTGCTGTCCTCCGCGGCCTTAACCGCTTGCTCCCAGGTCAGGGAAACAGATGATCCTGCCAGCACAACGACCAAAATTAAGCATCCAAGCGCTCTTTTCATCTTGGTTGATTATACTATATCTTGCGGGGTTTTCTCTTGCCGAATTTCTTATGCCGATCCTTCAGCATCTCTTCAAACTTTTTTCTCTGCTCCGGGGTCAGCTCCTGTTTAAGATCGATCAGGTGATTCGCGTGCTTGATCTGAATATCGGTCTTCAAGCTGCTCATTTGCTTAATCAGTCTGTTCACGACCCAACGACTAGGTTTATCTTTCCCTAACTCTGTTTTTAATTTCTCTGCCAGGGACTTGACCGCTTCATGCTTAATTTTAACAAACTCCTGGGTCTTTTCTCCGCTCGCCTTAAACTTTGCCTTCTGCGCTTCGGTCAATTCAAGCTTATCCGCGATCCTTTCGATCATTTTATTCTTGTCCGGTCTCCTATCTCCACCCTTTTTACCCCAAAAGGCATCTGCCGTTGGAGCATTCGCGATCAATAACGCAAAGACCATCATCCCGATCAACCATTTTTTATTATTCATCTTGACTACCTCCTATTTCTAACACACCTGTTTAGACAACTATAAACTTTAAAAGGTTCCATTAGTAATCAAACACATAAGAGATCAGCGGGCTGCCATTAATCTTTTCCTGCTCCAGCACATAATCCATGATCGAATTATTCCCGTCCTGCGGCAGGCTAAAATAGATCCCTGCGGCAACCAGAATAACCGCTAGCGCGCCGGCAAAGGCAAATCTTCGCGCAGGAACTTTTTCTCCCGCCCGCCCTTTGGTATCGCGCCCGCGGTGGAGATTTGACTTGACCGTCCCCATCGGGATTTTAAGCGTCTTCGCGACCTCTTCCAGTTTTTTGTCCTCGACATCATGCAAAATAATAACCATCCTTTGCCGCGGATTAAGCTTCTCCAGCGGTTTAAATCTCGACTCCCCTTCGCTCTTTGCCGGGCGGTCATCTTTTACGACCCTCATCCTTTCCAGTGTATTTTTCAATAACTTATAACGGTCCTGCTTTTTTAGATAATTGATCGCCGTGTTGGAGGTTACCCGGTAGATCCAGGTATCCAGCGAAGAATCGCCGCGGAATTTCGGCAGCGCGCGATGGACCTTAAGGAATACTTCCTGGAAAAGGTCTTCCCGGTCGTGGGAAGAAGCCAGGTATCTGGAGGTCAGCTTCCACACCTTCTCCTTAAAATTATTATAGACTTCTTCAAATTCTAGTTCTGCCATAGGCATAATTACTATTATATTAGACAATCGGCCGGCATGGAAGGTTCCTCAAGCGGCCAATGCCGCGATCTCTTCCTGCGGCAGCGTGGCATACGCCGTGGCCGAAGGTCTCAAATTGAGGCCTGACCATGACGGGAAATGCTATGTAGTATATTCGGGATTCTCATTTTTCCTAATTATAGGGGTGGTTCCCAGCCTTAAAAAGGTCAGATTTTCCCGCCCTCAATAATTTACAAATAATGCCGGCGGGATCCCGATCGAAGCGTCGGGACATGTTTTTTGCCCGCCTGCCGGTAGGCAGGTTCCAGATTGTTTCTAAATAATTTTCAAAAATGGGCAATCCGGGGACATGATGACCCTCCGTTGAAGATTTACAGAGATTAATAGTATTTAAGTATATATGGAAGTTATCGTCAGTCTCCACATCCGAGTTGTAAGTCGGCGCGGCTGGAGGGATTCTCATATGCAGCGCTTTGTAGATTTCCTCGATCACGTAGGTAAAAGTAGAAGGTGATCCAGGCCGCCAGTTTCCAACAAATGCCCCATCGTTATCAGTTTGGATACCAACATCTTCAACCTTAATTCCCAGCCTTTTAAGATGGGCCAACAGATAGGCGCAAAAAGTTGATGCATTCTCCAATCCTTTGTTCTTTGCATAGGCCACGAACCTGGCAATGCGCCAGCCGGGGGAGGTCGAAGTCAGAATTGGAAGAGCAGCTGTTGGTTCTGAGATAAAAATCCCCGAAATGATCGAAGCATCGGAAAGTCTGGCTGTTATGAAAAGCGGATTAACCGTTGGCCAATTCAGGCAGTTTGTAGAAGAAGCCCCCTATGATATAAACGGCTTTGGTGCAGATCTGCTTAAAGAGCGCCTTGAAAGCGGTAAGGCTGAAAGTCCTTTAAATTATCTAAATTTCTATGACGCCAGGGCATATGCAAAATGGTTGAGCAAAAAAACCGGCAGAAACTTCAGGATCCCTACCGGAAGGGAATGGAACCAAGCTTCATGCACATCATCAGGATTAAAGGAAAAAATGTCAGGAATTTATCACCACTGGACGGAATCTAAAACTGTTCAACATGGACGCGGCAAGATGGGGATGGGGATTTATTCATTCCCTTTTTTGCCAATATAATAAACGCTTAAAGAGGGCGCTGTGTCTATCCTGACCTGGCTTTTGCTATATATCTTTTGCAGTGTTTCCAGATATTTAAGCCTGGCTGTTGTTTCCGGATTCCGTTCATATTCTCTTAAAATATCATTAAAGGCCGCGGCTTTACCTTTTACGCGACTCAGCGTTTCCTTTGCGTAAGCTTCGGCTTCTGAAATAATGGAATTTGCGGTTCCCCTGGCTTTAGGAACAACTGAATTAGCATAGCCCTCTGCTCCTTTTATGATTTCTTGTTTTTTCTCCCTTGCATCCGAAACCTTTTGAAAAGCAACAGAGGTTTGTCCGGGAGGCGATATATCGGTCAATTCCACCGAAAGCACCCTGACGCCAGTTTCCAGGTCGTCCAAATTTTGCTGCATCCTGCTTTTTATCGCCAGCTGCAAAAGGGACTTCCCTGTAGTCATTACGTCGGAAACTTTCATTTTTGCCAATTCCTGGGTTAGGCACTTTTGCCCGGCTGCTTCAATAATAGCTTTTATATCTTTTGCATTAAAAAGATAATCGGCAAACTTTTTAACATCGTAATTAATTATTGTACATATCAATGTCAAATTTTCATCACCCGTAATATTTTCATCAAATCCCATAAATTCATCCGGCTCCCCACTTCTCCGCTCTTGAATTGCAATTTTTTGCACCTGGTTGACATGGACCTTAACTAGCTTTTCAATGGGAAAAGGAAGATGGTAATGGATACCAGATTCCCTCTCCTCATTTACAAATTCACCAAACCTGAGGATTAAGGCAGACTGGCCGTTCTGAAGCGAATAAAGCCCGCTGGCAAAGTATATCATCGAGACAACAAGCGTTAAAATGGATATAATCCGCCGCATATTATTTTGTCTCATTTGTGCTTTCCTGAAAATAGCGTTTTCAAAATCGGCGATTTATCATCGAGGATTATTACTGAGTCCTGGTTAAACATATTTTCGTAGGCCTCCAGGGCGCGCAAGTAACGGTAGAATTCCAGGTTTTTGCGGTAAGTCTTTCCATATATTTTCATTGCCTTAGCGTCGGCTTGACCCTTAATAACGGCCGCCCGGCTTTTTGCTTTGGCAATAATAATGCGGGAGGCCCTATCCGCTTCAGCCCTTATCACTAATGCCTTTTCTTCCCCTTCAGCAAGATATTTCTTGGCAATACGTTCGCGTTCGGCGTTCATTCGGCCATAAACAGCAAGCCTGTTTTCATAAGGAAGCATAATCCTCTTAATAAATACTTGTTTTATCTCTATGCCGAAACCTTTTACGTCCCTTCTCATTAATCGTGTCAATTCAACATTCATGCTTTTCAACTTAACCTTGCCAGGGTCCACATTGACAATCTCCGACAATTCCCTGAGCCCCAATAGCAAACCAGTATGAGAAGAGACTAAATCAGTAATCCTCACTTCGAGCCCCTTTTTGTCCCGCACGGTTTTCATAAACAGGACCGGGTCCGCTATTTTGTAGCAGATGGCACTCTCCAGTATTAAATTTTTCTTGTCAGCCGTTAAAAACTCGGCTGCTTTAGGCTGCAGCATGATGAGGCGGCCGTCAAACTTTGCCATGCGGTGAAACGGGCGGGGAAATTTAAAATAAATTCCCGGCTTGTTTATGAACCTTAGCGGTTTCCCGAAACTCATAAGCACGGCCATTTCCCATTGATAAACCACGCTGGTGCACATGGCATAAAATAATAATAAGACAACCGCTATAACCGCAAAACAAATATATCCTTTTCTCATTCTTTTTCCTCCTCTTGTTTATTTCCAGTCAGATAAATCCTGCGTTCTGCATCTCCGGGTAAAATATAAATAGGTTTATTTTCCATTGCTTCCTGCACAGTTTCCCACCACATCCTCGCCTGATGAACCGCTTTGTATGGAAGGAAATGCCGCTGTTTTAACAGGAAACTTTTGGCCCTGCCTTGAGCAGCATGGTTTTTCTCAGCAGTATAGATATCAGCCTCCAGAAGCAAAGCCTGAGCCTTTCCCCGCGAACGCGGCAGCAAATCATTGAAATAAGCGCTCGCTTTATGAATAATTTCGTTCTTCTTCTCTCGCGTAGAGGCGACTGCCCGATACTGAGGCACAACTTCAATGGGAGGGTGGACCTCCTGCATATAAACCTTCACAATCTCAACGCCGATAGGCAGTTTTTCTACCGCTTTCACCATCTTCCGGCATAACTCCGCTTGAACTTTTTCCCTGTCGGAAGTCAAAAGCCTATCAAGCTCATAATGGCCCAGGGTGGCATGCACTTCATAACAAAACAAACTCCTTAAAATTTCATGGGCATTCTTAGTATTTAAAACATACTGCACGGGGTCCCGGATAGAATAGTAACAAAGAAAATTGCCGTCTATTAAATTCTCGTCACCTGTGATAGCTATAGCTTCATCCGGCACTTTGGGATATCTTCCCTGAGTATGGGTAAATTCCCAGAGATAGGCCTCAGGTTCCTCATCTTTATAATCCCAGTCTGTCCTAAAACCGTTTTCCACACGATTTGCAGCCCCGGTATCCACTAAAATTACATTGCCAAACGGCTTTGGCGCATGGAAGTGCAAACCGGGCGGATTCATCTCCATAACTTTTCCAAATAACATCTCCACCCCTGTCTGACAAGGTAAAACCTGATAAAATCCCGTACCAACATAAAGACCGGCAACCAGGCATATATTTAAAAAAACCACCAAGCCCTTATGTTTCAAAATAAGACCTTCGGGGAACAATAATATTTTTATCATCATGGAATTATTTTTTTTGAAAAACCGGATAACATCCGGAATTAAACTATTCCCGCGGACAATGGTTGTATAATCAAGATCAAAAAACCGCAGCGCCTCATAAAGAAGCCTTCCCCCTATACAAAAAACTGCAACTGCCACAACCAGGGTGGTAATCCTTTCGATATGGACCCCAAAATATCCCAAAAGGAGGGTGCACCACACACCAAAGGAGGTGAAAAAGTCCGAATGGCTATGCATCCCTTCGGCAATAAAAGCGATGGAATGGTACTTTTCTCCGACCCGCCTTTTAAAACGGCAGATCACTAAAATAACACCAAGGGCAAGGCTGATGCCTAAAAATGCGATTACCAAAGAAAGGTCTGAACTTAAAACGAATCCGGCAGGTTCGTTGCCCAGGACATCTGAGAAGAGCCAAAAACTGCTCAGCAGCAGCAGGAATGAAACCAAAAGTGCCACTACTCCTTCGGCCTGCCTGGCTTTCTCATTGTTCGCGAAAAGATATTTTACCAGGATTGAAACTAAAACCGTGAGGCTTATCCCTAAATCCCCTCCTGAATGCAGTGCATCAGCCAGCAGCATGGTGCTTCCCGTTATCCCGGCCAATGAATATTTAAGGGCTATAAGAAAAATATCTACTGCAATAGCTATAAAAGAGGCTTTTAGCAAGGCTTTAAAAGGGGTCAAATTTAATTCAGCAGTAAATTTATCCATCAACCACAAATCCGATCCGTTTTTTTTGTTTTCTGATCCGGTTCCATTAACTTCCGGATCGCATCAAAGACCGCTTTTATCTCTTTATCGTGCCCTTCGACCTTTTGCTCGAGTTCTTTTAGCTTTCGAGATACCTCTTTATGGGTAGCTAGAACTTGTCTGAGTTTAACAAAAGCCCGTACTATAGCAATATTTACCGAAATTGCTCTATCGCTTTTAAGCACGGACGACAGCATGGCAATTCCCTGCTCGGTAAAGGCATAGGGCAAATACCCTCCTAAATGCTTTATCGAAGGTATCGCATTTTGCGACACCATAACCTTAACTTCTTCATTATTAAGCTGAAACATAAAATCAGGAGGAAATCTTTTTATATTCCTCTTCACTTGCTCCCTAAGCCTTCTCGGTTTAACCCCATAAAGCTTGGCCAAATCCCTATCCAGCATCACTTTTTGCCCTCTGATCAAGAAAATCTTGCTTTCGATCCTCTCTTCCGGCACCATATTACTCATAAATTACCCCCTTAAAAACAGATACAGCAATTCTATTACCAGCAAATCTATGGGCAGTAGTGCCAAAAAACGTCTTAATATCGACAGATCATCACTTTACAAATTAAATCGTTAATGCGAAAATATACATATGCATACAAATAAAACCGAGTGTTATGAAAATTATCCTCTTCATTTCGTAGTTTTCTCAACCCTGGTCGCTTTATCGATCTACATCCTCGGTGCGGTTATCCTGAGCGGAGTTGGATTATTAGCCGTGATCTCATATCTGCTCTATTGCATCTTACTGGAATTCCGGTTGTTCAGGAAAAGCTGTGTAGACTGTTATTATTACGGTAAGTTATGTTTTTCGGGGAAGGGATTGCTTTGTTCTCTATTTTTCAAGAAGGGCGATCCAAAGAGATTTATTGAAAAGAAGATCGTCTGGTGGCAGATAATACCGGATTTTTTGGTAACGCTTATCCCCCTGATTGGCGGGATTATCCTTTCGATTATTGATTTCAACTGGCTGCGCATAGGGCTTATTATTATGCTGGCCATCCTCGGATTCCCAATAACCGGTTATATCCGAAGCAGTTTTGCCTGCTCGTATTGTAAGCAGAGAGAGCTTGGTTGTCCGGCGGCAGAATTATTTAGCGGGAAGTAATATTCCATCTCCTCATCCCCTGTCGTTTGACTCGTCAAATAGCAAATCACAAATAACAAGCATCAAACAATACCAAAATATCAAATTCCAATGATCAAAACGTTTTGAATTTAAATATTGGGATTTTGGTATTGTTTGGGATTTGGTGCTTGGAACTTGTTATTTGCAGCAATTGGCCCTTGGAGTTTTTAATTTGACATAGAAGTTTGGTGGTGCGAAAATTATCAGCATGAGAAAGAAAATATTAATCGGTCTCCTCTTCGGCGCCCTAGCAGGGATAATTGATATTATCCCGATGATTATTCAAAAACTCCCTTTGTCTGCAAATCTATCCGCGTTTGTTATGTGGGTAGTTATCGGCCTCTTTATCGCGACATCCAATCTCAAACTCCCGCCTATTTTAAAGGGAATCGCGATCGCATTTCTTGTTTTCGCTTCTGTTGGCGTTTTAATCGGGTTTCAGGAAGCGAAAAGCCTGGTGCCGATTGGGATTATGCTTGTGATACTGGGTGGTGGATTGGGGTACGTGGTAGATAAATTCGCTGGCTAGCTTGACGAGGTTGGTAGGGAGTGGAAGAATGCGGAATTTTTAACATGAAATTCCTATCCTTTTGTTCAGATAAATAGAAAGAGAGATAACATGTCATTTATAACACCAACACACCTAAAATGCCGATTTAGTAAACAGGGGGAATTTAAAGCCTGGAGAGGAACACATAAATTATCGGCTAGGCGACAAACAGGCATAAGGCATATCCTGGCTCATCCGAGCAAAGCCAGAGAGAGTGCTCAAACATTATTTATGTGCCAAGATATGGAACAAATGTTTGAGAGCGCTATAGATTACGGAGATGTTGGAGTTAGGAACTTTATCTTAAAAATTATTTCCTATGATCATCAAGGAAAAGCAGAACTTAAAGGCACGCGCCTTGAGATTGAAGGGATCAGACTGCTCTTTGAAGCGGGTAAAGAAACTTATATTAGAAGTGCGGGCATAATTATGCAAAATTTAATTGTCGCTGGCACTAATTTGTCTGGCTGGATGGTTGGCGGGGTTCATCAGCCTGAGAGCTCGATGCCAAGCGCATATTTAGCGCGGCCATCGTATCTAACACATAATTTAATGCGTGAAGGCATAACCATTGATACAACAATGCGTGAAATTGAAGTATTTTTAAAGGGCAAATGTGGAGGAAAGCTTAATCCTCCAATCATAACAGGGAATCCTGCCTAAAACCGGGTTTCGCACCTCGCCTAACGCCCATCCCCTTGACTCGTCCATTAGGTGGTGGCAAAATATGGCCATGAAGAAAATAATTATAGGTCTCCTCTTCGGCGCCATCGCGGGAACGATCGACATAATCCCAATGATCATTCAAAAGCTCCCCATTTCCGCCAATCTTTCCGCTTTTATTATGTGGGTCGTTGTCGGTTTTATTATTGCGACTTCAAATCTAAAACTCCCCCCTATTTTAAAAGGAATCGCAGTCGCATTCCTCGTCTTCGCCTCCGTCGGCGTATTGATCGGATTCGAGGAAGCACTTACTTTAGTACCGATCGGAGTGATGTTGGTATTGCTCGGAGGCGGATTGGGATTCGTGATCAATAAATTCGGGAATTAGTCTCGTTACCCGTTACGCATTACGCGTTACTCGCCCCCTTCCCATAACGATTGACAGAAAAAGATGGGGGGCTATTCAATAATGCCAAATGCCTAATTATAAATGCCTAACTAATGTCATATAATAATGTGCCGAAGGCACTCATTCATTCTTCATTAGGCATTAGGAATTCGGCATTATCCCCCCTCCTCCATTGACAGAAAAAGATGGGGATGGGAGAATAAATACGCATTATGGATAAAAGAATAATTTTATTAACTGGAGCCGGCTTTACAAAAAATTTTGGTGGCTTTTTGGCCGATGAAATGTGGGCGTACATATTTAATCATAAAAACATACAGATATCAAAAGAATTAAAAGACCTCGCGTACAAACATTTTAATTATGAAGATTTGTATGATGAAGTATTAAAATCCGAAAAGAATCTACCTGCATTTATCGAGGTAATCGACAAGGCATATCAACTCCAAGAAAAAAGCATTAAAGCGAATTTAATAAACAGATCGCAGATACCCATTAATTTTTGTGAATTCCTTAAAAGTCATGTTGCTTCAATTTTTACGCTAAACCAAGATTTGTGTTTTGAAACCAGCATTATTAGCACTAAGGGTACTGCAATTGACCTTCAATTTGAACTTCCATTTTCTCCGGATAATCGAAAAGCCCACCCATTCGACAAGTCCCCAAAATTATTGCCTTCAAAAAAAGAACTCGATAAATTAGAAAAGACTACTGACATATCAAATAACCTAAATTATTTTAAGCTACATGGATCGACAACATACTATAGTTCTATTTTGCCAGGACAGAAAGTCTTAGTTATTGGAAGAGAAAAAAATAAATTAATAGCTAATGAGCCATTACTAAATAAATATAAAATAATTTTTGAACAGAATCTCCAAGAAGATAATCAATCCTTATTGGTTATAGGCTATAGTTTCTTGGATGAACATATCAACGAGGTCATCGAGTCAGGCCTCAAAAATGGACTAAAATTATATATTGTAGATACATTAAGCCCCGAAGAATTTAAAAGGAAAATGTTAGATGAAGAAATCAAAGAATTTAAACAAGGGGCAGTCAGGCTACAAATAAAAGGGAAAAAACATGGCATTGATAAAAACAATAATATTGCTTATTTGAACGTCAAATTAGCTAGTACAAAAATGAATATTTTCAAAAGTATGGCAGGATACTACCCTTTTGATTTAATCCAATTCTTAGATCAACATAACTTAGGTTTTTTCAAAGAAAATGTCGGACTAGTTTGACATATTTTAAAACTATTCCTTATTCTCCCAAAATAGTAATCTCTCCCCTGTTTCATTGACAGAAAAAGATGTGGGGATGGGAGGATAAGGGAAATTTAAACTATCTTTTTCCTAGCTTCGCGCTGCCTCTTTCTATCAGCATATTCTTTAAAAGCTTGCCACTGATCATGATCTTTTTCAACCGTTTGCGGTGTCTCGACTTCGAGGACTATTTCTTTTTTCCCTTTTTTTGCAATTAAATCAGGTATATATCCCCCTATTGTTTTTGGTTTTTTCCAGCCTTTTATATCTGCTTTTACCTTAAATCCTTGCCCCTTATACCATTCAGCACTTCTTGATACAGCCTTATCATGATTACTTTTGCCTTTTTTACTTCGTTTTGGCACAATTCTCACCCCCTTACTAGATATGTATCTGAATAAATTTTACGCCCTTTACAGGAAAAAGCAAGACCAAACAAATGTCCGAATGTCCGAAAATCCGAAAGTCCAAACAATGTTAATATTATTATAATTATTCCTTGTTCGGATTTAGGAAATTCGGATTTCGGATTTCAAAAAAAGCCCTTTATAGGAAAAAGCAAGAAATCAATTATCTATAATCAAATTTATAAGATATTTTCAATGAATCCGTAGTATTTTCTGTATCCATTATATGTGTTTTAAAATTTGAGCTGTCCCCTGGCGCAATAAAATCTGGTGATAAATATGTCCAGGCATTACCCAAATACTCGCCATCCCCATCTCTCGCTGTAATATAAATTTTAACATTTCTTACGGTTTTACCTGTATTATTCTGCACGACTCCTTGTATTTCTATATTTGAGTAGCTCTGCTTCCATTTCCAATCAGTTATACCTAATCCTTTTGTTTTTTTAGGCTTTTTCTCCGTCTTCTTGTCCCTTACGGACCATTTTCCATCAATTTTCTCCAAATTCAATTTTTTAACATAAGTTACTTGTATCACTACAGTTGCTTTATCATCATTAATATCAATTTTATCAGTTGAAATTTTTAGTGGGGGATATTTTTGAGAGCCATAATATTCATTAATGTAGTTTTTAATTAGGGGCTCCTGGTTATTATCATCTGCAAATAGAGGAGCATACCCAATGAGAAGAATACACAAAAGAAGCAAACTTATCTTTTTGCACATTTTAAATCTCCTTCCTTTTTTACCATGGCCAATTAATTTCTATGGGCTGAACATCTGGAAAACGAGACCCAACTATTGGCTTGAGCACCTCGGCTAGATATCTTTCGACCCCATCAAGATAAACCTTATCTATCTTTGCCCATGTTACGTAAAGCTCATAAGGTTTATATTTTAATATTTCTTCGTTACTCTTATGCTCTGTAAGCCGATCCCTTATTATGCCTTGTCCAACACGGACGGTTGCGGCCTTAACCGCTTCTTTTCTACCATGCCATATGATATAAATACCTTCAAGGTCGTTAAAATGATCATGTTCCAAATTAACTGTAAGAAGATTACACCACTTAGATTCAGGTTCTTTCCCGCATTTCATCCACTGCGTTTTTACTTCCATAAATTACCCCTCCTTATTGTTTATTTCTATGATTCGTCCCAAATATTACACCTCGATTTCTCTCGGTGCAAGCGCCCTTTATAGGAAAAATCCCTCGGCTTTACTCCCTCTCCGTCAAATCAATGATCACTTCATCATCCGCTGACATAGAGAGCGTCTTCTCGCGGCTAAAATCGACCCTTTTTAGATCGACCTTCCTCATGGTCAGATTATCATAAGTCGTAAAATAGAAAACCCGGTTCGTCAGATCGCGAAAGGTCGTCCACTCGGTCGTCTCACTAGCCACAGCCTTCCCATCCTTATCCTTATCCACCACCGTCCCCTTCACAATATCTACATTATTAATAACATGCCGCGATAGATTAAGCGCCCCTTTAGCATCCTTCACCTCATCCGCGTATTTAAGCAATACCGCCATCTTGATAAACCGGCTCGGCGGAGTAATATCACCCGGCAAACCGAACATCCCGCTCCCATGCCCCATCTGCTTCACCCTCATACCGGCGTAATCCTGCGGCTTCGCCTGCTCGGGAGACATCGCGACATAAGTGCGCAGATTGGTCAGGTGCCACGGAAAATTGGGGGCGTTGGTCATTACCCCTAAAGGATTGTCATAAACATTAACCATCCCATAGTCGTATTCGACCACGATCGAGCCCCCTTTCGCGTCATAGACCGCGAAATGCAAAGGCGGCGCCATCCCCATCTGCGGGACAACCGCGCCAAAAACCTTTACCGTCTTGATCGCATCCTTAAGCTCCCCCACTGTAGAAAAATTGCCCAGGATCCATGCCCCTAAATAAGCATGCGCCAAAGTCCGCTTCTCATCCCCGCTCGCGATCTTTTGCCACTGCATGTCGCTTTCGTACCACAACCCGCTAAAAGCGAGCCCGGCTTCGTTTAACCCGTCAAAGACCGCCACATCCTCGCCGTATCCATCCACCGCCACATACCCGTATTTGTTCTTCCACGCGAGGCCGGCCTTGTTATCAGGCGTCGGGCTTACGAATTCTTTACCCCGGGGGATAATTACGATCTCCGACTGGACATCGTAGCCAAACTCCATCGTCCGCGCGCTGACGATCGACCCGTCCTTCGCCGTCGCCTTGAATACCGTGCAGGCAAAAACATTCCCCGCCATAAAAGCACAAACAAGCAATAAGACTAAAAACTTTTTAAACAGCATATTTTATCTCCCCCTTCTTCCCGCCGGAGCCGTCCTCATCCGCGGAGCAGGTTGAGCGGGAGAGACCTTGATCCTCTCCTTCTTCCTCTCTACTGTCTTCTTCCTGATCGCCGTCCCCTTGCGCATCCTTACGCGTAATTTGTTAATATCCGCCGGCTTTGCTCCAACCCGCTTCGCCATCACTCCCCAGCCAACCCCCTGCCCGCGCAGCGCCGCGATCTCCCTGATCCCCCGACCGCTTTGCTTCGACAACAAGCCGCAATAATAGATCCCGCTTAGCGTATAACCCTGCTTCCTCAAAGTATTGATGTCCGTCTCCCGAACCTGGTACCGCTCGGTCAGCTCTTTCCTTACCGCTTTAGCCCCATCCGCTGTCCCCGCCCTTTTTTCTACTTCCATCAGCGCCTTGTCTAAATCTCCATCCCCGGTCCTTATCTTCGGCTGCGGCGCCGTCCCCATCGCGAAACAGACCGAAGCAAAAGAGACGATTAGCAAAGCAACGATTATTTTCTTCATAACTGTACCTCCTGGATTATAGGTAGATTTTATACCCTTTATTTCTCAAACACAAGCAAGCTTGTCCCGCTCGGTTGACAGAAAAAGCCGGCGGTGAGAGAATAAAATATCCATGGAACATGTAGTCTACGAAGAACGCCAGTTAAGCTTTTTTGAAAAATATCTGACCGCCTGGGTTATCGGCTGTATCGGCCTGGGAATTCTCCTGGGCAAACTATTCCCGCAGGCATCGATCACCCTCGACCGCATCTCGATCTATCAAGTCTCCATCCCCATCGCCCTCTTCTTCATGATGTATCCGATCATGGTCAAGATCGATTTTTCCGAAGTGATCAAGGCGGGCAAGACCCCCAAGCCGGTCCTCCTGGCCCTTTTTATTAACTGGTGCGTAAAACCATTCACCATGATCGCGATGCCGCTCCATCGGCCCTGATCGGCGCCAGCAATCACTTCGAAGTTGCGATCGCTACCTCTGCGATACTTTTTGGGTTGTCTTCGGGAGCGTCGCTGGTGGCCGCTCCTTTGTACGTTTCCATAACTTCATGCGCCGTCCTGTCCAATCCGGGACGAATCTCAGCCATGATCACCCGTTCAATGTTCACCGGGACAGCTTTAATGTTTTTAATTTCATTGTAACAAGGCATCCACGTCATTTAGCATTCCTTGCCTATATCCTGATCTTAGCTTAAATTTCACATGGGCCCCCGACCAGAAAAAACCCTCCCCAGTCTCCGCATTTCGATAGGAGATAAGATTTTTCAGCATTGCCAATGCATTCCCGTTAAGCTTATGGATATCGAAATTTCAATCGAAATGGATCCTGCCATCCTTGCAACAATCGACGGTATTAGGTATAATAATTATTCCTTCATTTGTCATTTGGATTTTGACATTTGGAAATTACCGCGAAGCGGTTGTGGGGCCGTAGCTCAGCTGGGAGAGCGCCGGATTTGCATTCCGGAGGTCAGGAGTTCGATCCTCCTCGGCTCCATGTTTCGACTCACTCCGTTCGCTCAACATTCCGCTAGTACTATTTAAAGCCCTGAGCGAGGCGCGAAGCGATGAGTCGAATGGGCTCCTCGGCTCCATGTTTCGACTCACTCCGTTCGCTCAACATTCCGCTAGTACTATTTAAAGCCCTG
>JAYEOW010000052.1:0-7108 GCA_034723395.1 Candidatus Margulisiibacteriota bacterium | reverse complement strand
CTTTTAAATGATTGATCAATCCGATCATTTAAAAGATATTTCAAGAAAAGTAGAACTAGTGTCGGCTTGTTCTATGGAACCTGAGAATGAAATTCTCGGTTCCATGAGAAAGGAGTAATATGGACTTATTAATCATATTTATATCCGCTGCGGTAGTTAATAACTTTGTATTGAGTTATTTCCTGGGGATCTGCCCGTTCCTTGGGGTATCCAACAAGCTCGAGAAGGCGTTCAGCATGGGATTAGCGACCACCTTTGTCATGGTTTTGGCGGCGATGGTCACTTGGATCATTAATAACCAGATCCTGATCCCGTTTAATCTGCCGTTCTTACAATATGTATCTTTTATTATCGTAATTGCATCACTGGTCCAATTTGTTGAAATGTTTATTCGAAAGACATCGCCAACTTTGTACCGGTCATTAGGGATATTTTTACCGTTAATAACGACCAACTGCGCTATTTTAGGGTTGGCGCTGATTTCTGCGCTTCGTGAATACAATTTTCTCCAAAGCCTGGTCTTTGGCCTGGCTGCCGGATTGGGTTTTACTCTGGCCTTATTGATCATGGCGGGGATAAGGGAAGAGCTGGAGATTGCGCCCATCCCCGAGCCGTTTAAGGGGGCGCCGATCACATTGATTATTGCGGGCTTGTTAGCCTTGGCATTTATGGGATTTGCGGGATTAATAGCTGGATGAATTTAATTATAATTGCATTAATAACTATGGGTGGTTTGGGATTATTTTTTGCGACGATCCTGGCCATTGCTTCTGAAAAATTAAAGGTAAGAGAAGATCCACGAGTAGCAGAGATCAACGAAGCGCTGCCGGGATTGAATTGCGGCGCCTGCGGCCAGGCTGGGTGTCATGACCTGGCAGAAAAGATCGCGGCTAAAGGGAGCCTCGAGGGGTTAAGCTGCCCTCCCGGGGGAGAAGAGGTTGCCGTAGAGATCGCTAAGATACTTGGTGTGGAGGCTGGTCAGGCGGTCCGTAAACGCGCGGTGGTAAAATGCGGCGGGATCATGGAGAAGGCGGTTGTTCGGGGAGAGTACCGCGGGATAAAAAGCTGCGCGGCAGCGGAGCTTATCGCCGGCGGACCAAAACTATGCTCTTACGGGTGTATGGGGTTTGGCGATTGTGTGACGGTTTGTCCTTTTGACGCAATCCATATTTTAGAAGATGGCCTTCCGCATGTTGATGAGGCTAAATGCACCGCTTGCGGGCTTTGTGTTGAAGCTTGCCCAAGAAATATTATCGAACTGGTCCCGTCTACGAACCGGATCGTAGTCGCCTGCAGCTCAAAAGATAAGGCGATTGTCTCCAGAAAAGCGTGTAAGGTGAGCTGTATTGCCTGTAATATATGTGTTAAAACCGCTCCCGAAGCCTACACGATCACCGATTTCCTCTCAAAAGTAAATTATGAAAAAGGGGACGAGAAGGCAGAACCGGCAATGGCCAAATGCCCGACCAAATGTATCGTAAAGCTTTAATTTTAACTTCTGTTTTTTTGTTTCTTGCTGTTTCTGTTTCTGCTATGGGAGAGAGGCCGGCTGCAAAAGCTTCTGCCACAGCTTACGCGGATGACTTTACGTTAAAGGATATAAGCGGTGTTTCCCATACCCTTTCCGATTGTAAAGGTAAAATGATATTCCTGAATTTTTGGGCGACCTGGTGTCCGCCGTGCCGCGCAGAGATGCCGTCAATGCAGGAGGTTTACGAAAAGATGGATAAAGATAAATATGTGATGCTGGCGGTAAATATTCGTGAGAGGAAGGGAAAAGTAAAGAGTTTTGCTGGTGAAAATGGTTACACTTTTCCTATTCTACTGGATACTGATGGTCGGGTAGCGTCAAAATATGCGGTTAGGGGGATCCCCACCACCTATTTAATTGACAAAAAGGGGAAGGTTGTAGATAAGACTGTCGGCTCGCGGGAATGGTCGTACAAAGGACTCAAGAAACTTTTTAAATGATCCAGAATATAAACTTATTTATTGCTTTTTCTGCCGGGTTCCTGACCTTTTTTTCTCCATGCTTTTTACCGTTAGTTCCTGTTTATCTTGTATATATTACTGGTCTTTCAAGTGATGATATTAAAAATATCAGGGTCACCACAGTTTTTCACTCTCTCTGTTTTATCCTGGGATTTACGATCGTTTTTACCTTGCTGGGGATGGCCGCGAGTATTATCGGACAACTAATATATCAATATAGTGATATCTTAAGGATCTTTGGCGGTTTTCTAATAATCCTTTTTGGTCTTTACCTGACGGGGATATTAAAATTATCTTTTCTAAATATTGAAAAGAAAATAACCCTCTCTTCCAAGCCGACCGGTTACTTAGGTTCTGTTCTAGTCGGGATGGTCTTTGCCTTAGGCTGGTCCCCCTGTGTCGGGCCGGTTTTAGGCGGGATCCTGGTCTTTGCCAGCCAGGCTGATACGGTTTTTCAAGGGATGGCGCTTTTGATCTCATTTTCGTTAGGTCTCGGATTGCCGCTGTTTCTGGTCTCTTTAGCCGTCAATTATTTTATCTCTTTTATGAAAAAAATAGAAAAATATCTCGGGGCGATCCACTTTGCGCTCGGGCTTTTATTGGTTATAATAGGGATGCTGCTGGTTACTAATAACCTGCAGCTGATTGTAAACTGGTTTATTGGAATAACGGGGTATCAGGGAATATAAAGGGAAATCAAGGGTAATAAGGGAGAATAAAGATGGGTAAATTTAAGTTTTCTAAGACAAAAATTGAGAGTGTGCTAGTAGTAGAACCGCAAGTTTTTGCCGATGACCGCGGCTTCTTCTTTGAATGTTACAAAACTTCGGACTTTGCAGTTGTTGGTATTAAGGGATCCTTTTCCCAGGTCAACCATTCCAGATCGACCAAGGGAGTATTGAGAGGGTTGCATTATCAGTCAGATCCCATGGCCCAGGGGAAACTGGTGAAAGTTGTTGCCGGAGAGGTCTTTGATGTGGCGGTAGACCTTCGAAAATCTTCGCCCACGTTCGGCCGGTGGGTAGGGGAGGATCTTTCTGCGGACAATAAAAAGATGTTATATATTCCCGAAGGTTTTGCGCATGGTTTTTGCGTGACATCAGATATTGCCGAAGTGGTCTATTTTGTTATCGGCGGAGAATATTCTCCAGAACATGACCGGGGAATTATATGGAACGATCCGGATGTCGGGATAAAATGGCCGTTAAAAGAGATTTCCGTTTCAAAAAAAGATAAGGTTCATCCTTGCTTAAAGGACGCAGAGATTTTTAGTTAAAAAGTGTAGGGACAGCCCTTGTGGCTGTCCGCGGACAGGGATACTCGTGCTGAAGCACTTCGGTGCGAAGCAAACCCTGTCCCTACCCTTATTTATATCGCAAAGAATTCTTTTGCGTTTTTTGTCGTTTTTAAAGCCGCTTCTTCTACGGATATTCCTTTTACTTCCGCGATTTGTTCGGCAACCTTAATTACATAAGAAGGCTCATTCCTTTTTCCCCGATAAGCCTGCGGCGCCAGGAAAGGGCAGTCAGTTTCGATCATTATCCTATCCAGCGGAATTTCTTTTGCTGCATTTCTGATTGTTTCCGCTTTGGGGAAAGTAATGTTTCCAGTAAAAGAGACAAGGAGCCCTATTCCCAGCGCTTCTCTGGCAAGGTCCATGTCACCGGAGAAGCAATGGAGCACCCCTTTTAGCTTTCCTTGATTCTCCTCGTGAATGATCATCATCGTATCTTTCGAAGCTTCGCGGGAGTGGATTACTGCGGGAAGATCGAGTTCCTGGCTAAGTTGGAGGAACTTTCGAAAAACCTCTTTCTGAGTTTCGATAGGGGAGAGCTTGTAGTGATAATCGAGGCCGATCTCGCCGATGGCGATTATCTTTTTATCTTCCGCCAGTTTTCGGATCCGGTCGTGGATTGCTTCGGTCCAGGTAGATGAATCGTGGGGATGGATCCCGGCCGCGTTAAAAACATATCCTGGGTATTCTTCGGCGATCTTTAATGAATTCTTGACTGCTTCTTCGTCTAAAGCAATATTAATGATCGCTTCAATATTTACTTTTTTTGCCCGCTCGATCACTTCGGGCAGATCGATTTTGTATTCGGGGAAGGTTAGATGCGTGTGGGTATCAATAAACATTCCTCACCCCCTCCCTTCGCTGCGCTCAGGGTTTCCCCCTCTCCATCTTTGATGGAGAGGGGGATTAAGGGGGTGAGGATTTTGGATCGCATTGTAAGCTTTCGTAATCGGAATGTGGTGCTTCTTTGCAATCCGTTTATAATCTTCATATTCTGGGGCGATGGTTTTGAGCTCTTTTCCGAGCAGGCCGATTTTTATTTTAGCTTTTCCATATTTGGTTTTAATTTTTTTGATCTTTCTGGTCAGTTTTTCCCTGAGTACAAAGAATGTCCGTACGCCGAGGGTTGTCGTATGGGTAAAAAGAGAATTTAAAACTTTATCTTTCAGTTCCGGAGCGCAAAGAATAGCCAGGTTGACCGCATCACGCTCCTTTTTCATCCGAATAGGAGTAATAAACGCGTCTAAAGCGCCCGCTTTCATCAGTTTGGCGATAACTCTATCATAAGATTTTGGATCCATATCATCAATATTCGCTTCGATCTGGAGAATGGCATCTTTTTCGGACGGGATCTCCGCTTCTCCAATAAATACCCGTAATGTACCGGGGATTTTTGGATATATTTTTGTCCCAGCCCCATATCCGGTTCTTTCTAATTTAATCCTCGGGGCATCGATAAAATCCGATGCGATCGTAGTTATAATTGCCGCTCCGGTCGGAGTAACCAGCTCTCCTTTTATATTCGTTCCATAGGTTGGGATACCTTTTAAAAGTTCAGCGGTTGCAGGCGCAGGGATCGGAAGAATGCCATGCGCATGTTTGATCGTCCCTTTTCCGTGAGGGATAGGGGAAGCATAGGCTTTTTCTATTCCCAGCCATTCTAGCCCTATGCAAGATCCAACGATGTCGACAATTGCATCGACCGCACCGACCTCGTGGAAATGGATCTTGCTTAAAGGAACTTTATGCACCTTTGCTTCGGCCCGAGCTAAACGTTTGAATATACGCGAACTTAAATATTTTATTTCTTTACTAAGTTTACTTTTTTTGATGACCGAGAGAATGTCATTTAAGTTGCGGTGATGATGTTCGTGCTTTAGTTTTACATTGAATAATGTGCTGGTGATCATGCTGCGTTTTACTCGTGATATGTGATATTTGATATGTGGGACGTGAAGCTTGCATAGTTCCTTTTTTAGATGGTTTACGTCCAAGCCGGCGTCGATCAGCGCGCCGAGGACCATATTGCCGGCGATGCCGGATGAGCAGTCGAAGTAAGCTGTTTTCACGCCCTCACCCCCTCTTTCCCCCTCTCCCAGAGGGCGAGGGGGAGGAAGCCATGCTTCTTAGTATGCTATAGGACATTACCGCGGAGCCGAAGCCGTTGTCAATATTTACCACCGCTACTCCGGGAGCGCAGCTGTTCATCATGGTTAAGAGCGCGGATAGTCCTTTGAAACTCGAACCGTAGCCGACACTGGTGGGAACGGCAATGATCGGCTTATCGACCAGACCGCCAACTACGGAAGGGAGGGCTCCCTCCATCCCGGCAACGACGATAATAATTCTGTTTTTGTTGATCTTATTGATATTCTGCGTGAGTCGGTGGATTCCGGCAACACCGACATCATAGAAGCGGGTAACTTTTAACCCAAGAAATTCAGCAGTAACCGCCGCTTCCTCCGCGACTTTTTGATCAGAGGTTCCGGCCGAAACGATTGCAACCGTTCCTTTGGGGATTTTTTTTAGCTGACCGATAATGATAATGTTCGCTTCAGCATAGTATTTTGCCTTGGGCAATGTTTTTTTGACTGCGAGGAATGACTTTTTGTCAGCCCGAGTGGCTAGCACGGCATGTTTTTTTTGCGCGATCTTTTTTGCGATCTTGGCGATCTGCTCGGGTGTTTTCCCCGCACAGTAAATTACTTCGGGAAATCCCTTCCGTTTTTTCCGATGATGGTCGATCTTTGCAAATCCTAAATCTTCGAAAGTATCCATATAATTATTATATCAGACTTTTGAGGAGATTGAGATTCATCTTGTCCTGTTGGGACTTTGGGTCTTTGGGGGTCTCGAGGACCATCGGCAGTTTTTCGAATCGTTTGTCATTTAATAACATACGAAAAGCCTCTTTTCCAAGCGTTCCCTCCCCAATATGCTCATGGCGGTCTTTGCGGGAGCCTAAAGGTTGTTTTGAATCGTTTAGATGGAATGCTAAAAGTTTATTCAAGCCAATGATGCGATCGAATCTTTCCCAGGTTTTTTTATACCCATCTTTGGATTTTATATTAAAGCCCGCAGCGTAGGCATGGGCGGTATCAAAACAGGTCCCTAGCCGTTTAGGATCGGATGATAGATCGATGATTTGTGCCAATTGTTCGAATTTATAACCGAGATTCGTTCCTTGCCCGGCAGTATTTTCTAAGGCAATTTTAACTTTATACCCCTTAGTCGATTTAAGTAGCGAATCGAGACTTTTAACTATTTTTTTTATGCCGTCTTCTTCGCTGGAATCGAGGTATGCGCCGGGGTGGAGGACAGAGAACGGAATTTTTAACGCTTCGCACTTATCCAGCTCTTCACGCATCGATTTCATAGATTTATCGTGATTATCTTTATTGGTTCCGGCCAGATTAATCAGATATCCGGTGTGTGCGAAAACGAAAATGCCGGTCTCTTTTTGTAATTTAATAAAGCGACCGATCACCTCTTGGGGAAGCGGTTTGCCAAACCATTGATTATTGTTTTTAACAAAGATTTGAATAGCGCTGCAGCCGATCTCCTGGCCGCGTTCGATCGCTTTGTCAACTCCGCCTGCGGTGGACATGTGCGCGCCGAGCAGTCTCATTTTGTTCATCATTATATAGATACGATTGAAATTTATCAAGAATATATTCGATATTTTTAGGAGGGAATAGTTAGTGTCAAGTAGAGTGTGCACTTTCATCGCAAACCTCACCTTATTTCCTTCTCGCTTTAGACCGGAACCAGTTCCTTTAATGGCCTGAGCGGAGGAAGAATCTTTGCGCCAGCCGTCGACCT
>JAYEOW010000051.1:0-24331 GCA_034723395.1 Candidatus Margulisiibacteriota bacterium | reverse complement strand
ATCAGCTCCACCATTTTGGGAAATAGATAATAGGATAATGCAGCAGACATTAGTAGTAATTAAACCGGACGGACTGAAAAAATCTTTAACCGGCAATGTTTTGACCCGTTTATCAGAAGGCAAGTTAAGGATCGTTGCCGCCAAAGTTGTTGAGGTCTCCAAAGAACTTGCCGAAAAGCATTATGCCCACCTCAAAGATAAACCATTTTTTGATGCGGTCGTAAAATATATGATGGGTGAACTTCACGGAAAGCAGTATAAAAGAGTTTTAGCGCTGGTGTATGCGGGTACAAAGGCAATCTCAAAGGTGAGGGAGCTGGCGGGGACAACCAATCCTGAAGAAGCCGATCCTACCAGCATTCGCGGCCAATTCGGCAGATTAACTACTAAAGGCCTATTTGAGAATGTTCTTCATTGTTCAGCAAATGAAGCTGAGGCGGAAACAGAGATTAAGCTCTGGTTTGAACCGGATGAGGTTACCGAATTAATCTACCCGATTAAAGAAGTTGAGGAAAAGCTCAAGAAGCGGATTTGGAAATAAGTGATTCTGCGGTCATATCCTCAATATTTCAACTCATTATAATTGTATGCTATAATACACATGATGATAGGAGGGGAATTATATGAAAAAGCACTTGTTGCCTTTAGTTATTGAGAAAGATGAAGATGGTTATTATGTAGTAGAATGTCCGCTTTTTTCTGGATGTTATTCTCAGGGGAAGACTATAGATGAAGCTATTAAAAATATCAAAGAAGTTATTGATATTTGTTTAAAAGAAAAAGAAAATAAAGTTCTATTAAAAGAGTATAACCCGCAAGAAATAAGCTTCTCAACCCTCGCTTATGCCTAAATTACCTGTTATTTCTGGTGATAAAGCAGTAAAATGCTTTAAGAAACTTGGTTACGAAGTGACTCATCAAAAGGGAAGTCATATCCGGATGCATCATAAATCAGACAAGAAAAAGAAGCCTCTTACCATTCCGAATCATAAAGAATTGGGGAAAGGGCTTTTAAGAAAGTTACTCAGAGATGCTGAGATTAGCATTGAACAGTTGATTGATTTGTTGTAGGCATATCTCTAAGTGAACAAATTTAATAATTTAATAACAACTGAAATTTTTGTAATTAGTTCGCCGAAACAAACACAGCAAAGTATAATTGATCGTGTTATCAATTGGATAAAAGAAGGATTAGGATTCTAAATTAGCAAAGTTCCCGCCGTCATATCCTTCGGTTTTTCGAGTCCAATCAGGTCCAAAACAGTTACTCCAACATCCGGAACGATCCCTTTTTCTTTTAGGTTAACATCTTTTCCAATGACCCAGAAGGGGACAGGATGGAGAGAATGTTGAGTGCTGACGACCATTTTGTCGCCCTTTTTAAGCTCCATTTCATCGCAGTTGCCGTGATCGGCAGTGATTATAAAAATCCCGCCTTTTTTAGTAAATGCGGGGACGGTTTTTTCGAGGCAGCTGGAAATATCACCAATTGCTTTGGTTGCTGCTTCCAAATTTCCGGTGTGGCCGACCATGTCGCCATTTTGATAGTTATGAACGATAAGCGAGTACTTGCCGGATTCGATCGCCTTAAGTGCGTAATCAGTTTCCAGGAATGCGGTCATTTCAGGGGCCAGGTCGTAGTGCTTGCCTCCTTCGGTCCGTTCTTTAAGTTTTAAATCCTGCGCCAAGTGGCGGTCTTCGCCGGGGAAGGGGTCCGTTCTTCTACCTGAGAACCAGCCGGTAACATGGGCAAATTTTTCCGGCCCCGCTAGGCGAAGTTGTTTTAGACCAGCATTAGAAACAATTTCTCCAACCGTATCCGGGATTGTCTTTTCCGGAAAAGCGGTTAGAGCGTCCAATCCAGGATAGTATTCGGTCATGGCAACAAAAACTAAATTTTCTATTTTTTTTCTTAAATCCTGGATTTCATTATAAACTACATCTTCGATTGGCCTAGTGCCTTTCTTATAGTCAAAGAATTTTTTATCCCTTTCACAGAAAGCAGTAGTCAATTGGATGGTCCGATCTTGTCGAAAATTGAAATAGATGGCTGAATCATCCGGCCCCATGCCCGCATAGCCGCCGATTATAGCAGGGCGGATAAATTCATCCGTTTGGCCGCGCTTATATGATCCTTCGATCGCTTCACGAGCGGTTAACGCTTTGAATTCTCCCTGACCGGTAACCAAAGCCCTCATCGCGGTCAAGGTCTTATTCCACGCCGTATCACGGTCCATCGCGATCTCACGGCCCATTACCGTAGCGATCTTTGCCACTTCAGACAAACCCAATTCAGCGATCTTATCTTCGAGCATTTTTAGATAAATTTCGCCGGCAGCCTTAGGGTTGGTATCTCTCCCATCGGTAAATAAATGAATAGCGACATCGCGGAGTTCGGATTTCTTGGCAAGTTCAAGGAGCGAAAAAAGATGTTTTATGCTTGCGTGAACCGTCCCCCCATGGCCTTGAAGCAGTCCCATTAAGTGAAGGGTAGAGCCAAAGTGCCTGCAATTTTCAACCGCTTTTAAAAGTGCTTCGTTCTTATAAAAACTGCCGTTTTCGATAGCGACATTGATCCTTTCGATCGATTGGTAAACGATCCGTCCGGCCCCCATGTTCAGGTGATTAACTTCGGAATTTCCCATCGTCCCTTCCGGAAGGCCGACGGCAAGGCCTGAGCATTCTAGTTTAGAATAGGGATGGTTATCGAATAGATCCTTAATAAAAGGGGCCTTCCCTTGCTTAATAGCCTGGTAGATCGCATTACTATCGCTTTTCTCGCCGATGGCGAAGCCGTCCAAAATGCATAAATAGACCGGAGTGTTTTTCATATAAATCATTCTACTATTAACCCTGTACCTATGCAAGCATGGCGCAGGGTTAATACTTCTGGTTGACAAGACGGAAGTGCTGGGATAAAATGATTTTCAATGAAGGGAATTTTATTAATTATTCAACTAGTATCCGCGATTGCCCTGATTATCTTCGTACTGTTACATACCGCGAAGGGTGAGGGGCTGGGGGGAATTGGCGGGTCGGCCCGTATGTTCGGCACTCCAAAGGGGCTGGAAAAGGGATTGGACCATATTACCTGGGGATGCGCGATCGCGTTTCTGGCAGTTTCTATCCTTATAGCGGTAATTAAATAGAGAGTTAGGGGGAAATCATGAATATTGATAGCATTATAATATCGCTCAGTTCATCTTGGTCAAGCATCCTGCCTATGCTCCTCAATCTTTTAACTGTTCTTCTCTTATTATTGGTCGGTCTTCTAGTTGCTAAAGGATTAGGTTCATTGACCACAATTGTTTTACAGGCCTTGAAATTAGACAATCTTTCACAGAGGGTGGGTTTCAACTCTCTTTTAGAAAAAGGAAACGTAAGAAAGAGTGCTTCGGAGTTGTTAGGTGATCTGATCTACTGGTTTGTCGCTTTTGTGGTAGTCGTCGGGGTAGCGGGTGTTTTTGGTTTACCAGTTGAAAGAGCGTTGATCAAAGTCTTCGCGTATATGGGGATTGTATTCCTTGCTTCGCTGATTTTAGGGATTGGCCTGTTCCTTGCCGGTCTGGTGTCAGGAATTGTCCGCTTTATTATGGCCAACTTTGGGATTGATGGATCAAAGACTGTTTCTCGTCTTATTTATTATATTGTTATTGTTTTCGCCTTCCTGGCAGCGCTAGCCGAACTGGGAATATCGACCGATGTATTTATTCCGCAGATCGGGGTAATTATCGGGGCCTTTGGCTTAGCTGCGGCAATTGCTTTTGGGCTCGGCTGTAAAGATATGGCCGCCGATTTCCTGCATAACCTTTTTAGAGGTAAATAGGGCCCTAAAAATAATTTACAAAAAAAGGAGGTGAAATAAATGAAAAAATTATTAGTCGTTTTAATGGGATTAGCCATCCTTGCATCAGCTTCGCAGGCCTATGTATTTGGAATAGAGACCGGGTTTTTTACCGCCGGGATTCCATATATGGGGTTTGAATTGAATGATTCTCAGCGGATTGATGTCGGTCTTAATTATGTTTCACTCAACAACGCGACCACATTGAACCTCGTGGGAAGATTCCAGAACAAGCTGGTTACCGCCAAAAAGCTATCCGCTTATTGGGCTGGAGGATTAGGGATCGCATCCGCTGGAAACACAAGCACGATAACCATCAGCGGAGTACTCGGAACTGAGTATATGTTCGATAGCAATATCGGCGTTTATGGAGATGTGAACGTGTTAACACTACAGAGCACTAGCGTTGGTGGAGCTTCTACCACTAACTTCTATCTTCTCCAGGGAAGCAACATTGCTGTCGCTGGGTTAAGGGTATATCTGTAATATAGATCGGATTTATATTTGAAGGCCCTTGTGGTGAGCGAAGTCGAACCGCGAGGGCTTTCTTTTTGGTTGCCGCGACGCTAAAAATCTGATAAAATACTCCGGTGATTAGCCGTATTTTACTATTTTTCTCAGTTTCAATAGTTTCTCTTCTAATAACCTTTCCAGTAGTTTGGGTATTGGAATTCCTCCATCTAACCCAGCATATCCGTCAAGAAGGCCCAGCTACCCACAGATCAAAGGCCGGAACCCCGACTATGGGAGCAATCGGATTGATCATTACGATCATTGCTTTCGCCTTTATCTTTATCGATTTTGACCTGAATCTGAAATACTTCGCCCTTATCCTGTTAACCCTCGGATTTGGCCTGATCGGCCTGACCGATGACCTTATTAAGGTATATAAGCGAAGGAATGAAGGGCTTACGTTCTGGCAGAAGATAATATTACAGTCCGTTCTCGCGGCTGCTTTTTCAATGTTTATTATGCTTGGCCATCATCCCCAATTAAAATTGTTTACTTTTATTCATCCTATTTTTTATTTTCTGTTCTCTACTTTTATAATCGTAGGTACGGCAAATGCGACTAACCTGACCGACGGCCTGAACGGGCTGCTGGCCGGGACCGCCTCGATCGCTTTTCTCGCTTTCGGACTGCTGGCCATTAAAAGTGGTCATCCATACGCGGCTACCTTTTGTATCATCGCCTCTGGAGCGATCTTTGCCTTTTTGTTCTTCAATTTTCCCAGGGCACGGGTTTTTATGGGAGATGTCGGGTCGCTGTCGATCGGGGCAGCCCTAGCGGGGATTGCTATAATAATCCAAAAGGAGTTATGGCTGATGCTTATCGGCGGCATCTTTATGATCGAAGCGCTCTCAGTGATCCTTCAGGTAATATCATTTAAGTTATTTAAAAAGCGTGTCTTTAAAATGACCCCGCTCCATCATCACTTTGAGCTGATGGGTAAGCAGGAAGTATGGATCGTGGTCGGTTTTTGGATACTAGCAGTCGTATTAGGAGTGACCGGCGTATTAATTTAAAGAATAAAAAGATAACAATCCTTGGGATGGCGCGGAGCGGGATCGCCGCGGCTAAGCGGTTGTCTGCTTTAGGCGCAAAGGTGATGATTTCTGAGGTTAGATCCGATGTCGAAGTCGATCCAGAGCTAAACGTTACTATAGAGCTCGGGGGGCATACCGATAAGGCATTAAATGCGGATTTGATTGTAGTTAGTCCAGGAATCCACCTTGATATTCCGGTCCTTGAAAAAGCAAAGCAAGAGAAGATCCCGATCGTATCAGAGATAGAAATCGCTTATCAGATACTAAAAAAACCGATCGTCGCAGTTACCGGGACCAATGGAAAGACTACAACCACGACTTTAATTAGCGAAATGCTTAAAGCAGGCGGAAAAAAGGCTGCAGTCGCGGGAAATATTGGCTACCCGCTGGTTGCAGTCGATGATACCGATCTTGACTATATTGTCGCCGAAATAAGCAGCTATCAGCTCGAAACTGTAAAAGATTTCAAGCCGTGGATCAGCGTTATCCTAAATGTCCAGGAAGATCATATCGAGCGGCACGGCTCGCTGGAGAATTATATCAATCAGAAGGCAAACATCTTTAAAAACCAGAATGGTGATGATTACGTGATCTTTAATGAAGAAGACAAAAGGGTAGTCGAAATGGTAAGGAGCGCTAAAGCGAAGTTAGTCGGTTTTTCAAAGAACGATCATTCAATCATCACCCTTAATAAAGATGAGATCAAGATACCAGGAGTCCATAATCTAGAGAATGCTTTAGCAGCTACGCAGGCAGCTTACCTTTGTGGCGTCGAACGAAAAGTTGTTGCAGATGTGTTGAGAACCTTTCCTGGGGTAGAGCATCGGATAGAACCGGTTAAAGATATTAACGGAATAAGTTTTTATAACGATTCGAAAGCGACCAATCCCGATTCAACCTTAGTAGCGCTGGACACTTTTAAAGGGAAAAGCGTAATTCTAATCCTTGGCGGAAAAGATAAAGGGACCAAGCTTGATGTTCTGTGCAAAAAGGTAAAAGAAGGAGTGAAGGCGGTAATTCTGATCGGGGAAGCAACTGTCAGGTTTAAGCAGGCGTTAGAGCAAACTGGTTATTCCGAGGTTAAACTTTCGGGTTCGATGGAAGAGGCGGTAAAATTATCATTTGATCTGGGAGAGAAGGGAGATATTGTTCTCCTTTCTCCCGCTTGTGCGAGCTTTGATATGTTCAAGAATTTTGAAGAACGCGGAAAGGTATTTAAAAAGGTGGTCGCAAGGCTGGCATGAAAGGTAAGCTCGATTATATATTCCTCTTTTCGGTCCTGGCGCTTTCCGCGATCGGGGCAATCATGGTCTTTTCGGCCAGCCCGACCATGGCGTTAAAGTTAGGCGATAGCTATTATTTCTTAAAACGCCACATCTTATACCTGCTGCTCGGGTTTTCGGCTCTTTATCTAAGTTTAAGGATCGACCTTAAAAAGCTAAAAAGGTGGGCTTTCCCTGTCTTGGTCCTCTCATTCCTTCTCTTATTCCTGGTTTATATTCCAGGCGTAGGAAGGCGGATCAGCGGCGCATCGCGCTGGATCGACCTGGTCATTATCTCTTTCCAGCCGTCCGAGTTGATAAAATTCACTTCGGTCCTCTTTTTGGCATACCTGCTATCTAACTGGGGAGATCGCTTAAAAGATTTCACCAGGGGCTTATTACCGGTACTAATCTTGATCGGGACCATATTAGCTCCGATTATTTTACAACCGGATTTAGGTACGGCTGTCGCTATCGGCGGGACCGCATTTATTATGCTCTTTGCCGCGGGGGCGAATCGTTGGCAGCTGTTGGGGATCGGCGGAATGGGGATTGCGGGAGTGATCGGCCTTGCTGTCAGCAGCCCTTATCGGATGCGCAGACTGGTTGCCTACATAAATCCCTGGAAAGATCCGCAGGGAGCCGGTTTCCACATTATTCAATCGCTTCTTGCCGTTGGTTCTGGGGGATTGTTTGGGTTGGGGTTGGGGGCATCACGACAAAAATTCTTTTATCTTCCTCAGCAGTTTACCGATTTTATCTTTGCGATCCTTTGCGAAGAGTTAGGCTTTATCGGTGGGGCAGGAGTAGTCCTTTTATTCGCCATATTTGCGGCGAGAGGGATAAGGATCGCACTCCGCGCAGAAGATGATTTTATTTCGTTATTAGCCGTTGGATTAATTTCGTGGCTGACCCTGCAGGCAATTATCAACATCATGGTCGTCCTCGGATTATTGCCGACAACCGGTATTCCGCTTCCATTTATCAGCTACGGCGGCACCGCGACGATCATTAACCTCTTCACGGTCGGGGTGCTTTTGAATATCTCATCCCAACCTCTGGAAGAAAAACGATGAGAATTGTGATTGTTTCCGGAGGTACGGGTGGGCATATCTATCCGGGGGTCGCGATTGCTGACGAGATAAAGGCGAGGGACAAGCAGGCCAAAATCCTGTTTCTTGGCAGTCGCGACGGGCTGGAGAAAGAGCTGGTTGAAAAAGCGGGGTATAAGATCGAACTGATAAGATCGCGGGCCTTTCTAAGAAAGATCTCGTATAAAGCGATCTCAGCCCCATTTGTTTCGGCAGTCGGATTTTTCCAGGCGTTCTTTATCCTAAAAAAATATTCTCCCGGGGTTCTGGTTTCAACTGGTGGATACGCGAGCCTTCCCGTAGTATTAGCGGCAAGCCTATTAAGGATCCCGATCGTTCTCCACGAACAGAATGTCCTGCCCGGGCAGGTAAACCGCTTCTGCGCCCGTTTTGCCAAGCAGGTTTTTCTCTCTTTTAAAGAATCCAAAAAATATCTAAAAGGGGAAGTTGTCGGTAATCCGGTCAGAAAAGAGATTATCGACGCGCCGCGAAAAAAATCTCAACAAAAGGTAGTCCTGATTATGGGTGGAAGCCAGGGGGCAAAGAAGATCAATGAGACAGTTATTTCCTCTCTGGACAAGCTCCCTCCGGATATAAAGATAATTCATATTATCGGAAATCGCGATTTTGGCTGGGTGAGCAGATATCTAGAAGGAAAAAAGATCGATAATTATTATCCGCAGCCTTACCTGCACGAAAGTATTGCAGAAGCATTAGCTTCGGCTGACCTGGTAGTAAGCCGCGCCGGGGCAACGGCAATCGCCGAATTCCTGGCCAGGGGATTGCCGATGATCCTGATCCCTTTCCCATACGCGGCCGAAGACCACCAACGCCTGAATGCCAAGGTAATTGAGGAAGATGGAGCGGCGGTCGTAGTAAAAGACAACGACCTGACTCCCGAATTATTTGTTTCCCTGATCGTAAAAACTGCGCTTAATTATGATAGAATGAAGTTAGCAAAGTTAGATGCTGCCAAAAGGATAGTCGATTATATTTATGCGTAAATTAGATATGGATAGAGTGAGGAATGTCCACCTGGTCGGGGTGGGCGGATGCGGCATGTCGGGGATCGCTAAGGTCCTGCGCGAAATGGGATATAAAGTAAGTGGATCGGATGTCAAAGAAGGGGCGAACACTATCCGCTTAAAAGACCTTGGGGTCAAGATATACATCGGCCACAATGCGATCAATGTGCGCGAAGCGGACATTATTATTTATTCATCCGCGGTTACTTTAAGGAACATTGAACTCAAGGAAGCGCGCGCCAAGGGGATCACGGTTCATAAACGGGCGGAGATGCTTGCTTGGATTATGGACCAAAGCAAAACTAAGATCGCCGTTGCTGGGACCCACGGTAAGACAACAACCACTGCTATGATCGCTAAGGTGTTCGCTGCGGCCCGCTTTGACCCTACCTATTTTATCGGTTGTGATATGGATTATATAGAAGGGAACGCAAAACTCGGCAATGGTAAATTCGCGGTTGCCGAGGCGGATGAATCTGACAGCTCTTTTCTTTATCTTTCACCAACGATCGAGATCATCACCAATATCGAAGAAGACCATATCGAGCGGTTCGGCAGCATGGATGAATTGATCAAGACCTTTAAAAAGTTTGCCGAAAGGGTTGCGGACGACGGTTTTATCGTGATGGATACGAACAACCACCACAACCGCAACTTGATGAAGAAGATCGATACCCGTTTTATAACCTATGGGTTAGAGGGAGATGTCGAATATACGGCAAGGGATGTTGAATACAATAATTTCTATTCTAAATATTCACTGGTCCGTTCTGGTAAAGATGCTGGAAAAGTCGACCTTTCGGTCCCCGGTTGGCAGAATGTACTGAATAGTTTGGCGGTTTTTGCGATCGGTTTCGAGTTTGGGCTTGATTTTGGATCGATCACCAATGCACTCAGGACATTTTCCGGCGCGCGGCGAAGATTTCAAACTATCGGAGAATTTAATAATATCCTGATCATCGATGATTACGCCCATCATCCGACCGAGATCCAGGCAACGCTATCGGCCGCCAAATTGGGTTGGCCGGGGAGAAGGGTGATCTGTATCTTCCAGCCCCATCGCTATTCGCGCACTGCTTTGCTAAAAGATAAATTTGTAAAATCTTTTGGTGACGCGGACATGGCGATCATCACCGATGTTTATGCTGCTTCCGAAAAACCGATCCCGGGGATCTCCGGCAAGACGATCGCGGATGGGATAAAAGACAAAGATGTGGTCTACATCCCGAAAAAGGAGAAGATCTCCGAATATCTGATGGAAAAGGTCAAAGAGGGGGATATTATTATGACTTTGGGGGCGGGGGATGTTAATACTGTCGCTAAGGAGATATTCTCCAGGTTAAAAATGAGGGCATGAGATTTTTTAAGAACGAAAAATTAAAGAAACATACTTCCTTCAAGATCGGCGGACCGGCCGATTATTTCTGCACGGTCAAAAGTATCGATGATATTAAAGCGGCGATCTCGTTTGCCGATGAGAAAAGAATACCTTATACGATCCTCGGCGAAGGGACAAATCTTCTGGTAAGGGATATCGGATTCCGCGGATTGGTGATTAATTTTTCCCGCGGGATGGATTACCTGTCGATTGAAGGGAACAAGGCAGTAGTTGGGGCCGGCTATAAAATGAATAAACTTATATTGCTGCTGGTAAAAAGAGGCTTTGGTGGATTAGAGTTCCTGGCTGGGATCCCGGGATCGGTTGGCGGCGCGGTGGTAATGAACGCGGGGGCCTGGGGCAAAGCGATTGGGAAACATGTAGATAGCATTCGCGTGATCGACCATAAAGGAGACGAGAAAATTATCTCCGGCAAGAGGCTCGGCTTTGGTTACCGCCGCAGCAAACTACAGAATGGAAAACTTATTCTAGCAGAAATCACGTTGAAGCTTCGAAGGCAAAATAAAAAGATCGGCGAGAAAAAGATCAGAGAATACCTGGGGAAAAGAAGAGAGCGGCATCCGCTGGGGATTCCAAACTGCGGCAGCGTATTTAAAAATCCGAACGGTTCTTATGCGGCGGCGCTAATCGAAGATGCCGGGTGCAAAGGGACGCGGATCGGAGACGCGCAGGTCTCCCCCAAACATGCTAATTTTATTATTAACCTGGGGGAGGCAAAGTCTAAAGACGTGTTAAAACTGATCACCGTAATTAAAGATAGGGTACGGAGAAAACGTGGAATCACCCTTGAGCCCGAGGTTAAAATTATGGTAAAATCATCAACATGATTTCCAACAATAAGATCGAAGAATTAGAAGCGGTTGCCAGGAAATTGAGGATCCATATTATCCAGATGACCTGTGCGGCAGCGTCAGGGCATCCAGGCGGTTCCTTATCCGCGGCCGACCTGGTAGCCGTGCTCTATTTTCACAAAATGAAGCATAAACCAAATGATCCGGGGTGGGAAGATCGGGACCGTTTTGTAATGAGCAAGGGGCACGCCGCGCCGGTGGTCTATGCGGCGCTGGCTGAAGCGGGATATTTTCCGGTCAAGTATTTGACGACTTTAAGAAGGATTGGAAGTTCTTTGCAGGGGCATGTCGATATGCTGGCGCTTCCGGGGATCGAAATGTCGACCGGATCGCTAGGACAGGGGTTGTCGGCCGCTAATGGGATGGCATTAGCCAGTAAAATGGATAAAAAATCTTATCGGGTTTACTGTATCACCGGCGATGGGGAATGCCAGGAAGGTCAGATATGGGAGGCGGCAATGACCTCCAGCTATCATAAGTTGGATAATTTAACTGTCTTTGTCGACCACAATAAATATCAGATCGACGGAAAAATTGAAGAGGTTAAAAGCCTCGCCCCGTTTGCGGACAAATGGAAAGCGTTTGGCTTTAACGTGATCTCCTGCAACGGGCACGACATAAAGTCGATCATCGAAGCTATGGATAAGGCCGAAAAGGTAAAAGGGAAACCTTCGGTCGTTATCGCCGACACGATCAAGGGGAAGGGGGTATCTTTTATGGAAGCGAAGCCGCTCGATTTTCACGGCAAGGCAGCGACGCCCGAAGAAGAGAAACAGGCGCTTAGCGAACTATGCAAGATAAAGGACATAGAATTGTGAGTGAGATAAAAAAACTAGCTACCCGCGAAGTATACGGAAAGACATTGGTTGAGTTGGGGAAAGATAACCCGAACATAGTTGTTCTGGATGCCGATCTTTCCGCTTCGACCAAGACAGCCCTTTTTGCCAAAGCATACCCCGATCGTTTCTTTGATATGGGAGTGGCCGAACAGGACATGATCGGTACGGCGGCCGGATTAGCGGCTTGCGGTAAAACTGTTTTTGCTTCGACCTTTGCGGTTTTTGGTTCGGGTCGCGCTTGGGACCAGGTTAGGGTTTCAGTCGCTTATACCCGGCTCAATGTCAAGATTGTCGTTACCCACGGAGGTATTACCACGGGTGAAGATGGGGCTTCTCACCAGGCTAACGAAGATATCGCGATCATGCGGGCGATCCCGAACATGACGGTGATTGTTCCTGCTGATGGAGTCCAGACCGAAGCGATCATCCGCGAGGCAGCCAAGTTTTACGGACCGATGTACATTAGATTAAGCCGTCCGAAGACCCCGGTCCATTACGATAAAGAAAAAGATAAGTTCAAGATCGGTAAAGGGGTCGTGGCCAAGGATGGAAAAGATGTAACAATCTTTGCCTGCGGCTTGATGGTTGCAAAAGCGCTCGATGCGGCAAAAATACTCGCAAAAGAAAAGGTTAGCTGCCGGGTGGTCGATATTCATACTATTAAACCGATCGATAAAGAATTGATCGTGAAATGCGCCAAAGAGACTGGCGCTGCGGTTACCGCCGAAGAGCATTCAATCGTCGGCGGTTTGGGTGGAGCAGTGGCCGAAGTTTTAGTCGAGAACCAGCCGATCCCGATGGTCAGGGTAGGGATAAAAGATATGTTCGGGGAATCGGGGCAGCCGGATGAGCTCCTGGTTAAATACGGTTTGACCACCGAAGAGATAGTTATTGCAGTTAAAGCTGTCTTTAAAAGGAAAAAATGAGCCGGCCAAAGTGGAACGATTATTTCATGAAGATCACCGAAAATGTAGCCGAGCGCGCCACTTGCGTTAAGCGGAAGGTCGGAGCGATCATCGTTAAAGACAACCGTATTCTTTCTACCGGTTACAATGGAGCCCCCAAGGGATTTGACCACTGTACCGAAGCCACTTGTATCCGCAAGCAGATGAACGTTCCTTCCGGCCAGCGACACGAGCTTTGCCGGGGACTGCACGCCGAACAGAATGCGATCATCCAGGCGGCGGTCCACGGAGTATCTATCGACGGCAGTATAATGTACTGTAATTATCAGCCATGCGTGATCTGCGTTAAGATGATTATCAATGCAGGGATCACGAAACTGGTCTATGCGGGAGGCTATCCCGACGAGTTGGCTGAGGAGATGTTAAAAGAGAGCAACCTCCAGGTTGTAAAATACGAGAGCGTCAGCGTTTAAGTTTGGGAGGAAAAAATATGAGAGTTGGATTTTTAGGGCCGGAGGGGACATTTTCTGAAGAAGCAAGCAAGATCTATTTGGGGAAACTGCCCGGAAAGGTTAAATTAATCCCGTACACGACTATTCATAACCTGCTCTATGCGGTTAACCGGGGAAAGATCAACGAAGCAATCTGTCCGCTGGAGAATTCGATCGAAGGGACCATCGGGATCGTTACCGACATGCTGGCAAAGGATGTTAAACTGCAGATAAAATATGAGATTGTGATCCCGATCTATCATTACCTGATCGGGCAAAAGGGGATCGGGATCTCGGAAGTGACCGACGTCATTTCGCATCCGCAGGCACTTGACCAATGCAAAGATTTTATGAAAAAAAATCTTCATAAAGTTAAGTTGCATCTAGCCTACAGCACCTCTGACGCAGTAAGGCAGGTAGCCACATCACTTGGCGAAAAGATCATCGCGCACGGAAAAATAAAGGGGAGCGTCTTTGCGGCGATCGGCAATATATCTTCGGCCAAGCTTTATGGGATGAAGGTTTTAGCCTCAAATATTAATGCGAAAGAGAATAAGACCCGCTTTATCGTGCTGGCTAAAAAAGATCACAAACCTACCGGAAGGGATAAGACAACGATCGTCTTTTCCGGCAAGAAAGATCGGCCAGGGAGCTTGCACGATATTTTGGGAGAATTTGTGTCCAGGAACATAAACCTGACTAAGATTGAATCGCGACCTTCAAAGAAAGCGCTCGGCGACTATTATTTCTTTGCCGATTTCGAGGGGCATCGCACTTCGGGCAAAGTAGCCAGTGCCTTAAGCGGGATCAAAAAGCGTGCTTCGTTTCTAAAGGTATTAGGGTCGTATCCAAGAGCTAAATAAACGTTGAAATTTGATAATGGTAAGAGTAAAATAAAGCCATGAGTAAGTCTTTGCGTTTTATGGAAGGAATGGTCCTGGGCGGGTTGATCGGAGCTGCCTTAGGGTTGGCTTTTGCCCCGTATGCCGGCGAAAAGACCCGCGAGGTGGTAAAGGGAAAACTCAGAGAGATGGACCTTGATGAGATTATCGATCGTTTTTCCGAGGCTTTTAAAAAGGGAAAGGAAGAGGCGGATGTAACCCTAAAAGAGGGTAAGGAACAGTAGAATGGAACTATACGATATCCTTATAATTATATTGATTTTTTGCGGGATCGTTTTTTTGATCGCTTTAACTGTTGCCGTTATTCAGGGGATCATTATTCTGATTCAGGGGATTGTTATTCTAATTGATATTCGTCACGCTAGTAAAGAGCTAAAAAATAAGCTTTATACCGTTACTTCGATGGTCGATGTCGTATCGCTGCTGATAGGTAGGATGGAAGGGGCCAAGAAACGTATAAGTGAAAATTCGATCGTTGCTTTCGCTGCCGGAGTCAAAAAAGGGTTAAAGGTTCTTTTACGAAATAGGCCCCCCGATCCCTCGACGAGCTCAGGACCCGGGGCAAAGGAGGAGGAATCCCGTGGGAAAGATATTTAAGGGTGTTACCTTTGGCGGTTTTGTCGGACTTGTGCTCGGGCTGCTTCTTGCTCCTCAAAAAGGGTCGGAGTCCAGGAAAAAACTGCGCGATTCGTTCGAGAAGGGGAAAGAGAAGTTTGATGAGTTAAAAGGAGCGTCTAAGAAAGAAAAGGAAAAAGAAGAAGAGAACCCTCCCGACTAATGGCACAAACCACGATCAAAAACTTCCTCCGGGAAGCTTTGCCCGATGTTGAGATAGATCCCCGGATCGATATACCGCGCCAGAAAATATTTGGCGACTACTCCTCGAATATCGCGATCCAGACCGCCTATAAACTATCGAAAAAACCGTTCGAATTAGCGGAAGAAATCGTAAATAGAGTAAGAGAGAACGATAAAGACAATACATTTGCACACGTCGAGGTCGCACGACCAGGATTTATTAACTTTAAACTTTCGCTAAATTATCTTCAAAACTTATTAAGCGATATTCATGAACTTGACCATCGATATGGGATATCTGATATGAGAGATGAGAAGAAAATACTGCTCGAATTTGTTTCGGCTAATCCGACTGGTCCACTGCATATCGGGCATGGCCGATGGGCAGTTATCGGGGATATTATTGGAAGATTACTTAAGGCTACCGGGCATAAAACTGAGAAAGAATTTTATGTAAATAATGTCGGCAACCAGGTAGAGAAACTGGTCCAATCGGTAATGGCGCTGCGCGAAGGTCAACCTGTCCCGGAGGGTGGTTATGGCGGAGCGTATATCAAAGATGTTAAAGGGAAGAATAAAAAAGAGATCCTCGAATATCTCCTTCTCCAGCAAAAAGAGACCTTAAATAAATTAGGGGTAAATTATGACCGCTGGTTCTATGAGAATGAACTGCACGATAAGAACAAAGTTAAAATGGCCGTGCAAAAACTTCACGACTTACGGGTTACTTTCGAAGAGGGGGGGGCGATCTGGTTTAAATCGGAAGAGTTTGGCGACGATAAGAACCGCGTCCTGATCCGCGAAGACGGCAACCCGACCTATTTTGCCGCCGATATCGCTTATCACATGGACAAATTCGAACGCGGCTATGATCATCTGATCGATATCTGGGGGACCGACCATCACGGCTATGTAAAAAGATTAAAAGCGGCAGTGAAGGTGCTCGGTTTTCCGGTAGACGAATTTGAAATTATCATCGGACAATTGGTTACACTATATCGTGGGAAAGAGCCGATCAGGATGTCCAAGCGGACGGGGGAAATGATCACGCTTAAAGAGGTTGTCGAGGAGATCGGAGCGGATGCTACCCGCTTTTTCTTTGCTGCTACCGATGTCAATTCGCATCTCGACTTTGATCTCGAATTAGCAAAGAAAAAATCGTCAGATAATCCGGTTTTTTATTTGCAGTATGCGCATGCACGTATTTGCAGCATATTAAAAAAATCGTCCCCCGACACCCGTCCCGCGTCCCCCGACCTAAAAGATCTAAAACATGAAGCAGAAAGGGCGTTGATGGTTAAACTTTTACGCTGGCCTGATGTAGTGGAAGAATCGGCAAAACTGCGGCACCCTCACCGGGTAACCGTCTATGGGAAAGAACTGGCAGCTGCCTTCCATTATTTTTATGAAAAGTGTAGAGTCCTCGGCAATCCAGCCCGTTTATACCTCGTCGATGCGGCTCGAATAACCCTGCGAAATGTGTTAGAATTACTTGGAATTTCGGCTCCGGAAAGCATGTAAAGAAATGAAGTACGCGTATTTTAAAGGAAGAATTGTACCGTTTGAAAAAGCGACCATCGGGATTATGACCCACGGATTCAACTATGGGACCGGCGTGTTCGAAGGGGTCCGCGCTTACTGGAATGAAGATCAGAAACAACTATACATCCTGAAACTTAAAGAGCATTACGAACGGATGATCAAGTCGTGCAATGCTCTGCAGATAAAAGTAGATCTTTCGCTTAAGGAATTAATGAACATAACCGTCAAACTGGTGAGAAAGAACGGTTATAGGCAGGATGTTTATATCCGTCCATTAGCTTACAAGTCGGAAGAGAAGATCGGTTTGGGGTTGCATGGGATCGAAGACGACCTGGCAATCTACCTTGCCCCTTTTGGGAACTATCTCGATGTTTCAGCCGGGATAAAAGTGTGTATTTCCAGGTATAGAAGGATCAGCAGCCATTCGATGCCGAGCGGGGCAAAGCTCACCGGCACCTACTTTAATTCTTCCTTAGCAAAATCCGATGCCTTAAAAAGGGGATTTGTAGAGGCGATAACACTTTCTCATAAAGGGAATGTGGCTGAAGGGAGCGGGGAAAATCTCTTTATGGTGAAGAACGGAAAGTTGATAACTCCGCCTATTTCCGACGATATCCTTCCCGGGATCACCCGGAAGGCGATCATCCAGCTGGCAAAAAATGAGCTTGGGATAAAAACGATCGAAAAATCGTTTAAACCGGCGGCTTTATTTAAAGCGGACGAGTTGTTCTTTTGCGGCACCGGCGCGCAGATAGCGCCGATCGTCCAGGTAGAGAAGAAAAAAATCGGAAAGGGAAAAGTCGGGCCGATAACGACCGAAATGCAAGACATTTATTTTAAGGCAGTTCGCGGTGAGATCCCAAAGTATAAGAGCTGGGTTACTCCGGTCTAATGGCTAAAGGGGTCGGGATCGATATTATTGAGATCGGACGGATTAAAGCGGCCATTGAGAAGTATGGCGAGAACTTTTTAAAAAAAGTGTTTACCAAAAAAGAGATCGATTATTGCTGCCGGAGAAAAGTTTATCGTTATCCGGAGCTATCGGTAAGGTTTGCAGCCAAAGAGGCGTATTCAAAGGCGATGGGAGTGGGGATTGCTGGTTTCGGAAGGGGAAGCCGACAGCACAGGACCTGTTCCCCGAAGCCCGAAGGGCGAAGGGGAATGAAATGGACCGAAATCGAGATCGTGAATAATTCCCTGGGAAAACCGCACATCGCGGTTAATGGAAAAATCTCGGAGAAAGCGCAGGTAAGTCTTTCCCATTCAAGAGATTATGCAGTTGCCACAGTTTATATTGAGGAATAAGGTCGCCCGCTCGCTTCCCAAGCGGAAGCGCGATAGTCACAAGGGTGACTATGGAAGAGTATTGGTCATTGCCGGATCATCCGGGATGACCGGAGCGGCAGTTTTGGCTTCGCGCGGAGCCCTTCGCGCCGGCGCCGGGCTCACCTATCTCGCTGTCCCAGAAAAGCTAGTTAACTTTGTCGATTCACAAACTCCCGAAGTTATTACTGTTCCGGTAGAAAAATATAAGACCGTAAAGCCAAATGTAATTGCCATCGGCCCCGGCCTGGGAACTAGTTCGAAAGCCAAAAAAATACTCACATATCACATATCTCATATCACACCTCTCGTCATCGACGCCGACGCTATAAATATTTTCGCTCAACGACCACAAAAGCTTAAGAACGCGGTAATCACTCCGCACCCCGGAGAAATGGCGCGCTTGCTAAAAAAAGAGATAAAGGATATCCAGAAGAACCGGGAAGCCCTGGCGCTTGAAACAGCGAAGAAATATAGTTGTGTGGTCGTTCTTAAAGGGAATAAAACAGTGATCGCTGATCCAAAAGGGAACTCGATCATTAATCCGACCGGCAATCCGGGGATGGCGTCGGGGGGAATAGGGGATGTGTTGACCGGAATGATCGCTGGTTTTATCGGACAAGGGATGTCGCTTTTTGACGCGGCAGTTGCCGGCGTATTCCTGCATGGGCTGGCCGGAGATATGGCTGCCGGAGAAAAGGGCCAGCGCGGAATGATCGCCTCTGATCTGGTAGAGAAGATATCAAATGCCTTACAAAAAGTTACCTGAAAACGTAGGTAAACAGATGATCGCGATCCTTGAGGGGGTCGGAAAAGTATCAACCCTTGCGGGTGAAGCAATCAAGGATATTTGTAAAGGGAAAACAAATATCCGGCTTACTCTGGAACAGATGGTCAAGATCGGGATCGATTCGCTCCCGCTCACAATCGTTACCGCGCTTTTTATCGGGATGGTATTTGCCCTGCAGATATCGGGAGAATTTATTAAATTTGGCGCCGGTAAATTTGTCGGCGGGGTAATGGCGATCGGTATCGCCCGTGAGCTTGGCCCGGCGATTACCGGAATAGTTATTTCCGCCCGCGTGGCTGCAGCGATAGCGGCTGAGCTCGGAACGATGAAAGTCAAGGAGCAGATCGATGCTTTAAGGGCGCTGGGAGCCAGCCCGCTCAGATATCTGGTTATTCCTAGATTTATTGCCGCGGCGACCATGCTTCCGCTTTTAACTATCCTGGCAAATATCCTCGGATTTGGAGGCGGTTATATGGTCGCGATCTTTATAGGGAAAATTAATGCGGTCGAGTATATGGATAACGCGCAACGCCTCCTTTCGCTCTGGGACATTTACGGTGGTTTAATTAAGACGATAATTTTTGGAATGTTCATTTCAATCATTGCTTGTTATAAGGGATTGAACGCAAAGGGGGGAGCAAAAGGGGTGGGGGACGCGACGACATCATCGGTCGTAGCCTCCCTGATCAGCCTCTTTATGCTTAACTATTTCCTATCGATCTTATTTTTTAAATGATTAAATTAAAGAATTTAACTAAATATTTTGATAAATTAAGGATCCTGGAGGATATTACATATGAAGTGGAGCCTGGCGAATCGCTGGCAGTTATCGGTCCTTCTGGATGTGGGAAGAGTACGCTCCTCCGCCTTTTGATCAGGCTTGACCGGCCTACCTCAGGCAAGATCATTATTGACCATAAGGACATCGAGCGGCTTTCGCTCGAAGGGATAATTGATTTGCGCAAGAAGATCGGATTGATCTTTCAAAGCTCGGCGCTGTTTGATTCAATGAATGTTTTCGAAAATGTTGCGTTTGGCTTAAGACAACATTTAAAGTTGAGGAGGAAAGAGGTCGAAAGGATCGTTCACGAAAAACTGGAGATGGTCGAGATGGAGGGGACCCAGGAATACATGCCGGCTGAGCTCTCGGGAGGGATGCAAAAACGGGTCAGCATTGCGCGAGCGCTCGCCTTTGATCCGAAGATAATTTTGTACGATGAGCCGACTACGGGGCTTGACCCAATTACTTCTGTAACAATTGAGAATTTAATGATAAAATTAAAGCGGGAATTAAAAGTTACGTCTGTTATCGTTACCCATGTTATGCAGACAGTAAATAGGGTAGCGGACAAAATAGTCCTTTTACATGAAGGAAAGTTTATCGATACCGGGACTCCCGAAGAAACGCAAAGATCAAACGATCCGATCGTTAGGAAGTTTATAACAGGAGGCTTATAATGGGATTCTCAACTCCGGCGAAGGTTGGGATACTGACCCTGGTCGCACTGCTTGCTCTGGGAAGTGTTGTGATCTGGAAAACGGAAATTTTTATGGTCCGTAAGGGCTATCCGTTGATCGCTGACTTTTCAAACATTGAAGGTTTAACCCTCGGTTCCGAAGTAAGGTTCCGTGGATTTAAGGTCGGAAAAGTAATGCGCATCGATCCCGGGCCCTACGAGATTAAGGTCTACAGTGTAATTGATAAAGATATCCAAGTGCCCGCCGACTCATATCTACGTGTTGCTTATGATGGTATCGTTGGACAAAAATATCTCGAGATCCGTCCGGGGACTTCTGAAACGTTATATAAACCTCCCGCATCCTTAAAGGGTACAAAGACCTCTGCGATCGTCGACTTTATTGACATTGGAGCTCAAAACCTGCAGGAGAGCAAAAAGATCCTCGAGGGGATCAGGACAATCGTTGAGAACAAAAAGTTGCAGGATGCTCTCTTTAAAACTGTTTATACTGCGGAAAAAATCGCCTCTGATATTGAGATGTTGACCCAGGAATTGAGAAAGACCAATGCCGGGATCCAAGCGATCGTCGGCGATCCAAAATTCCAGGCTAATGTTAAAGGGACGATCCAGGAGACCAAAAAGACGCTCTCTTCAGCTAATAAGTTCTTCGACACGGTCGGAAGTATTGATCTAAGGGCTTCCGGCGGGGTGGATATAGGGTCAACCGCAAACGCGGTAATTAGTAATGTTGATATTGTCCGGAGAGGAAATAATTATTTTAGGTTCGGGATGGGAGAGGGACCTACCCGGCAGCTGGGTCTTTTGGATGTATTATTTAATGCGCAAGTAAGCAAAAATGTAAGTTACCGGATTGGCGTGATCAATAACCAGTTAGGCGGTGGGATAGCATATCGGCCATCGATGAAAACGGTTTTAAGGGGTGATATTTACGATATTAATAATCCACGACCGAACTGGCCAAAGATCCGCTTAGGTTACGGCTACGAGGTCAGGGATTATATGGATCTTGTGCTCCAGGGTGATGACCTGCTTAACGATGGGGACCGGAATATCTCGATCGGGATCCGCGTTAAACCGGCAAGTGAACAAGTTTATTAATTTAAAAAAGGGGTGTTGGAGATGAAAAAGTTATTGCTTGGTATCGTTATCTTGTTGGCTGTCGCGGTTTCCGGGGCGGACGCGTTAATTGGTGCGGGCATTGGGCTTTCTGCCAATCTTGCCAGGGATCCTTCTATTACCGGATTAGCATTAGAAGTAAATCTTCCAATTCCCATTATCCCTTTGATGGCAACCAGGCTTGAAGCAAACTATTATCAAGTTAGTAATCCAATTGCCTTTACCATGATTCCGGTGATGATCACCCAGACCGCGGAGTTGCCAATGCTGCCGATCTATGCCGGATTTGGGGTAGGGATCACCCTTTTAAGTAGCTCTAACGCTGCCTTTGTAGCTCCTTCTACCGTATTAAATTATAACGGGTATGTTGGCTATAAAAAGTCGTTGATGCCGCTGACCGATTTCTTTATCCAGGGCGGTTATACTTCAAGCAAATTCGATCTCGGTGCCGGCTTAAGCTACGACAATTCCGGGTTTGAGGTTAAAACTGGCATAAGATTCGGGATATAATAAGATATTCTGCTTCTCTGATGTTCCAGCTCTGATAATCTGCTGTCCTGATAGGCCTTATACGTAGGCCCAACTAGCTGTGTTCTTATATCAACGCCAAAGAGGGACTTAAAAACCCACCTAAAAGTCCAATCAGTCAACGTCGCATAATATATCTTATGTCAAGTTAGGCACAGGTGATGATTGTCTGTTTTTAGGCCTTTTAATGCGAAAAATAACGTCACCATGGAGTTGTCCACAATCGATATGTACAGTTTTTTATGGTTACCCTGCCTCATCCATTAATGTTTCGTAAGGTTGCATAAGGTTTCGTAATGTTTCGTTATGTTGCAACCTTATGCAACCTCAGGCAACATCTCGAAACTTTACGCAACATAGCATCAAATCTAAGCCCCGTTAGCATTTCTAAACGTATAATCCTACCCTAACTCCCGCCTTAAAAACTGAAATATCTATCTAAAATTAACGATAATATAGTAGCTATGTTCGTTAACCTAATATTCATGACCGCCATCGGAAAGCCGCCAAACGGCAAGAAGACCATCAATATCAGTCTGGCCAAACTGAAAAATATTCATAAAAGCGGCGTTAAGATCGGCAAATTAACCTGCAAACAATGGCATACGCTTTTGAGCAACTTTTTTGATAAGGTAATGGCAAATAAGCCCGCCTTTGATTTTTACGGCAACCTAAACGCGCTTTTAATTGATCTTACGGATCCACAATCTCCTTATGAAGCAGGAACGCCTGCGCGGAAAGCCGCTTACCGGATGAATTTTTTGTCCGCTTTTAGCGGCTACGCGCGCGAAAAAACGGGAATTGCTGAAATCACGCCTTATACCATGGCGGTTACGACTTTATTTTCTGCGTCAGCGAAAGTAAAAGATTTGATCGCAAAAAGCCAGTCTTATAATAATGTAATAGAAACCGCGAATGAGACCCTTGAACTGGTCAGCGAAAGATTGCCGGTTAATTTGAGGATTGCCCCATAATATTAAAAGGCTTGATAATTAGGTGAATAGCTGTTTTTAGGCCATCTAAAGCGAAATATTACGTCACCGATGGTTTATCCACATGCGTTATATACAGATTTTTATGCGAGGTCCTACCTATTCTGACGAGGTTTCGTAATGTTTCATAATGTTTCGTTACGTTTCGTAAAGTTGCAACCTCATGATGAAACAACAAATATAAACTGTCTAGGCTTAGAAAGTTATATCATAGATTTCTTTTCGATCCTGAACCGCTCTCAGCGTTACTGAAATTTTTTGTTCTATCTTTCTAACGTGCGTATCAATCTCGTTCTTTTCTGCACAAATCGATACACATGGGATGGCGTCCCTGGAGGAGGTTCTCCTCCGCCAGACCAAACATCAAGGCCGATCATATATAGGTTCTCGAAAGCTCTGTCAAAAACCATACCATAAGGGTAGACTGCATTTGGCAGATTTTCCTGAAGTATTATATTCCAGTTTTCCAGCTTGCCGGTTGAGCTGCATTTCACTATCCTATATCCGATCGGTTGATGCATGCCAGATATTTGCACGTACACATTCCCGTCCGAATCAATAGCAATTCTGGTCGCAGGTAAAGGGAACCCTCCAGAAATAATTTCCCACTCAAGCTCATAGTTGCCCGCCGTATCATATTTGTATATGGTATTAACATCATTAATAAGATATACGGAATTGCCTCTGACGGCTATATCTTTTATGTATACATCGAAACGGGGTAGATCCGGAGCCACTTCCCATTTAGTTAGAAAAGAACCTTCAGGATCAAATTTTTGGATGCGGTCATGATTTAGGTCAACCACATAAACATTTCCCGCCGAATCGACATCCATCGCCCTCGGGTTTTCGAACTTGCCGTCCCCGCTCCCCGGCCCTCCCCATTCCAAACTAAAAGTGCCATTAGTTTCAAACCTCTTTATCTTATGGGAATCTTGAAGCGCAACATAAACGTAGCTGTCGGTTGGATCAACAACTATCCCGCCGATATCGCCATTTGTATCCCACGAAGCTAGCAAATCCCACTCAGGAGAATACTTTCTAACATAATTATCATGACATGCAACATATAAATTCCCGGAGGAATCAACGGCCAGACGGCTTGCATTGGCAGACGCATTCCATTTTTCCTTAAATTCATATAATGTTACGTAAAGCACCGTCTTGGGCCTCACAAACTGCAGTCGTTCCTCAAGCACCGTCTTGGGCCTCACAAACTTCTGCATCGACTCGGGGGGAATTTCCGCCGCCGGCTCGATCAGTTGTTCGGTGTCAGCGGGCCGCATAGCCTCAGGCAAAGTCGTGGTCGGAAGTTTATATTTCGAACCTATCTGTGCAGACCCCTGCCCCGCAAACATTACCAAACAAAAAACCGCGATCATGATTAAACCAAGAGCTTTTTTCATATTACGCCTCCTACCAAGGGATCCGCGTATATTTTAAACCTTGTGGGGGGAATGTCAAGAAGGATCTGGCTCGTGTAGCAGCAACGTGATAATGTCCGGATTGGGCAACGTGAAAATGTCCGGTTCGTAGATAAATAAAAAGCCCTTTTTTACGATAAAAAGTAAAAGGGGGGCAAGAAATGAGAAAGGACATTATCGC
>JAYEOW010000050.1:0-57626 GCA_034723395.1 Candidatus Margulisiibacteriota bacterium | reverse complement strand
GGGAGCGCGCACCGCCCTCTTTAACTGGCTTTTTGCCAGACACAACGGGGGTAAATTTATCCTTCGCATCGAGGATACCGATCGTGAGCGCTCGACCCTGAAGGCAAACCAGGCGATCTTTCACGGCTTGGAATGGCTCGGCCTCGATTGGGATGAAGGGCCAAATGTCAGCGGAAACTACGGACCATATTTCCAAACCGAAAGATTGGCGATCCATCAAAAATACGCTAAACAACTGGTTGACGGGGGAAAAGCATACCATTGTTTCTGCACTCCAGAAGAACTGGAAAAAAAGAGAAAAGAGGCGGCCGCTCGCAAAGAGGCTCCACGCTATGATGGGGCTTGTAGAAAATTATCCGAAGAGCAGATAAAAAAACATCTTGAAAGTGGGAGGAAGGGAGTTGTCCGTTTTCGCCTCCCGACCGCAGGCGATACTATTGTCGAAGATATGATCCGTGGCAAGGTAAAGTTCCAGAACGATCTTTTAGATGATTTCGTTATTCTAAAATCAGACGGCTTCCCCACCTACAACTTTGCCTGTGTGCTGGACGACCATTTAATGGAGATCTCCCATGTTATCCGAGGGGATGACCATTTATCGAATACTCCTCGACAAATTCTGCTCTATCAGGCGTTCGGCTGGAAGCTGCCGCAATTCGCCCATATCCCGATGATTCTTGGAAAAGATAAAGCCCGGCTCTCTAAACGCCACGGAGCAACCTCGGTAATCGATTACAGCGGAATGGGCTATCTCCCCGAAGCAATGTTAAATTATATAGCCAGGCTCGGTTGGGGACATGGAGACGAGGAAATATTCTCACGCGAAAAGCTGATCGAAATGTTCACCCTTGAGGGGGTAGGAAAAACTCCGGCAATCTTTGATACCGATAAATTAAACTGGCTAAACGGAAAATATATTCGAAATATTCTCCCTGATAGATTAGTCGATCTTTGCGAACCGCCGTTGATCGACGCTTACGGGACCCATGATATCGAATATATCAAAAAAGTCGTCTCTGCGATCCACGACCGGTTGGTTTTGATCCCCGACATCATCCCTTTATCAAAATATTTCTTTGTTGATGATTTTGAATACGATCCTAAAGGGATCGAAAAGCATTTTAAAACCGAGCATGCAAAAAAGATATTGGAGTCTTTAAAAGAAAGGTTACCCAAGGTCGATCCTTATGTAAAAGCGAACATCGAACCGGTATTTAAAGGTTTGGCCGAAGAAATGGGCGTCAAACTCGGCGTCGTCATCCACCCCTGCCGCCTCGCTTTGACAGGAACTTTGCAATCTCCGGGGATGTATGATGTGGTCGAGGTTTTAGGGAAAGAAAAAGTTGAAGAACGGTTGCAAAAGGCGCTTAACTTTTTGAGCTGATATATCCCATCATCTTATAAACCAGCTTGGCTATAGTAAAATCCGGCGCGTGCCTCCCCTTAATTGGAGCAAGCTCTACAACGTCAAACCCGACAACATTCTTGTCTCGACAAACTCGGGAAAGGATATCGATCACCTCATACCAGAACATCCCGCCCGGCTCAGGGGTTCCTGTCGCCGGGATAAGGCCTGGATCAAAAACATCCACATCGATCGTAATATAGACATCCTTTGACAACTGGTTCTCGATCTTTTCGGCCAGCTCGATCTTTTTCGCCCAGTGGATCTTTTTTATTTGTCCAGATTCCTCGGCAAATGCGTGCTCCTCTTTGGAAATACTGCGGATACCAACCTGAACCGCTGGGCAGATCTCAAGGATACGGCGCATCGGACAAGCATGATTTTCCCTTGACCCTTGATAAGAATCCCTCAGATCGGCATGGGCGTCAAATTGGAGGACCGAAAGATCTTTATATTTTTCAGCACACGCTTTTACGGCATAGGGAGAGATCGAATGTTCACCGCCGAAAACAACGGGGATTTTGTTATCGTTTAATATCCTTGAAACGTGAGATGAGATATGCGATATGTGAATTGGCCTGGTGGTATGAATACCCGCCTTTTTGTATGGTTCTAATTTTAAATCTTCATCAAAAGTCTCAAGTTTTTGAGATGCCGTAAGGATCGCGGACGGGCCGTTCCTGGCCCCCTTACCATAGGTCGTTGTTTTTTCATAAGGGACGGGAATAACAACAAACTTTGCGTTTTGGTAATCGCGGTATTGTGAGCCTAGATCAAGAAATTGGCGTGAGGACATCTAAATCTCTGGGGAGCCTTGCTCCGCGATTTAAAACCGAAGCGTCATGCTGCTTGGCGCAAAAAGCGGTGATCAACTCCAGTTTTGCATAATCGACATCAAATTCGCCGCTTGAGAAAACATCAATAAAAACATACTCTTTGTCCGGAAAGGTGTGGATCGAAATATGCGATCCGGCAATCAAGACTACGCCCGACAGCCCCCAGTCTTCTGACAGCTTTCCGTGATACTTAAACACGCTTGGAAGGGAGATCGGGGCCATCCCGATCCTTGCCGGGAAGGTATTTAACAGGCCAGACAAAAAATCGATATCCGAAAGTTTATCCTTTGGACATCCATGGCAATCGAGCATTAAATGTGAGCCAAATCCGAGTTCCATACTAACCAATTCTGCCTTTTAATCGTCGATTTGTCAACCCAGGTATTATATAATATCGGCAATGGACTATACCCGCCAAAGAGAGCTCATGGTTGAATCACAGCTTATCCCCCGGGGGATCACAGATCCGCTGGTATTAAAGGCTTTTAACAGGGTCCCCCGCGAAAAATTTATTCCGGAACACCTGCAGGCATCCGCCTATGAAGATTGCGCCTTGCCAATTGGCCAGGGACAGACAATATCCCAACCCTACATGGTCGCAATAATGACCCAAGAACTAAATCTCAGGGGAGGGGAAACGATCCTTGAGATCGGGACCGGATCGGGTTATCAAGCGGCAATCCTGGCTGAAATCGGGGGAAAAGTAATCACCGCCGAGAGGATCGAATCCCTCTCAAAAAATGCAGAGGAACTGATCAAAAAAATCGGATATAAAAATATTGAGTTCATCGTTACGGATGGGACCGGAGGATACAAGGAATTTTCCCCTTACGACCGGGTCATCGTAACCGCCGCCTGCCCTGCCATCCCCCCTCCTCTCTTAGCCCAATTGAAAGAGGGCGGCAGAATCGTCCTTCCGATAGGCGGACAGCACCAGCAAATTTTGACCACCATTACCAAAAAAGAAGATAAATTAATAAGCCATGGAACGGTCCCCTGCGTTTTTGTCCCTCTAGTCGGTAAATTCGGCTTCCCGGTTTGACCCCTCATTAAATTTATGCTACCCTTGGAGGGTTATGGCTGATCAATTTGACGCAACCAATATTGGCGAAGGCAAAGGCACCGATGAGTTTTTAGAGGTCGAAAAACTTATCAAAGAGACCCTAAGCGAAAGTAAATCGGTCAAAGAAGAACCAGTCCCGGCCCCAAAAGCCCCGGAAGAAAAGAAAAAATCAGAGTTCAAAGCAACTTCGATAACCCTCCCCAAAAAAGAGTTGTCCGCCGAAGCTCGGCCTGTTCCCCGAATCCCGAAAGGCAAAGGGGAAAGCAATCCCCCTCCCGAGCTAGATAAGTACGACGCCACCTTTAAAGAATATAAGGTCGGAGACATCGTTAAGGGGAAAGTGCTTCAAGTTGATCAAAGCGGTGTCTTAGTTGATATAAATTACAAAGCCGACGGGATCATCCCTCCCGGCGAACTATCAGAAAAGTCTTCTATCCCGGCAGACCAGGTGGTAAAGGTCGGGGACATAATCAATGTGTTTATAGAAAACCTCGAAAACAAAGAGGGATATGCCGTCCTCTCGAAGGTCAGGGCCGACCAGGAGACCCGCTGGAGATTGGCTTATGAGGCCTATAAAAAGAAATCGATCCTCGAAGGGAAGGTTATCCAGGCAGTCCGGGGCGGGTTGGTGGTCGATTGCGAAGGGGTCCGCGGATTTATCCCCGCTTCGCAGGTACAAAAGAAAACCAGCGAATCGCTCGATTCATTCAAAGATAAAGTATTGCCGGTAAAGGTAATTGAGATAAACCGGCGGCAGGGAAAGATCGTCCTCTCTCATAAGCAGGCAGCGGGCCAAAAAGATAAAGTAAGGTCATTTAAGATCCTCGACGAGCTTGAAGTCGGCCAGATCCGTAAAGGAAAAGTATCCAGTCTCAAGAATTTCGGGGCCTTTGTCGACCTCGGCGGTATGGACGGGCTTATCCACTTAAGCGAACTCTCCTGGAAGAGGGTAAAGCATCCATCTGAAGTTTTAAAAGTCGGACAGGAACTGGAAGTCTTTGTGCTTGGGGTTGATAAGGTAAATAAGAAGATCGCGCTCGGCTTAAAAGAGCTGCAGCCCGATCCCTGGGAAATGGCGACCGAATATTTCAAGCCGGGACAGATCGTTAAAGTAAAGATCCTCCGCTTTGCCAAGTTTGGCGCTTTTGCCGACATTGGCCATGGGTTGGAAGGATTGATCCATATCTCCGAAATGTCAAAAGAGCCGATACAAGATCCGGGGGACGCGGCCAAGATCGACGACGAAGTAGAAGTAAAGATATTGCGTGTTTTGCCGGAGCAACAAAAGATCGGCCTTTCGATCAAAGCGGCAATCATCAAAAAGGAAAAAGAGAAATTAAGTGAAGTAACTTCTTCCCAGCCGGAACAAAAAGTAACCATCGGCGATATGATCGCCGAAAAAGAGAAAGCGCTTGCCGAAAAAGAGGACTCCTCCGAAGCTTCAGAGGAGGAGGAAAAAGAGAAAGAAGCGCCGGCTCGTGACGAGACCAACGACCAAGACATGTCCTCCGAAGCATGAAATTCATAGATAGATTAAAGGACGCCTCTCAAAAAAACAATTCTCTCCTCTGTGTCGGGTTGGATGTCGACCTGAATAAAATTCCCAAAGAACATTCCACGATCTTCGAATTCAACCGATCAATTGTCGATGCGACCAAAGATTTAGTCTGCGCTTACAAGCCAAATATCGCTTTCTACGAAATGTATGGGACCAAAGGGATCGAGGCCCTGATCCAAAGCATCGAATATATTCATAAATTCGACCTTCCGGTGGTCCTGGACGCTAAACGCGGTGATATCGGAAACTCTTCCGTTGCTTATGCGAAAGCGGTCTTTGAGGCCTACAAAGCGGATGCGGTAACCGTCAGCCCTTATATGGGATACGATTCGGTAAAACCATTTATCGATTACAAAGATAAAGGTGTTTTTGTCCTCTGTTTGACCAGCAACCCGGGAGCTAAAGACTTCCAACCACCGATCTACAAAGAAGTCGCAAAAAAATTCAGTAACGCCGGACTTGTAGTTGGCGCTACTAAGCCGGAAGAGTTAAAAGAGATCCGTAAAATCGCCCCGAATGCTCTTCTCTTAATTCCCGGAGTCGGCGCGCAGGGCGGAGATCTAGGATCGATCGTAAAGATCGGCGGAAAGAACATTATCATCAATTCGTCCCGCAGCATTATTTATGCGGACGACCCGCGAAAAGCGGCCAAAACTTTAAGGGAACAGATCAATGAAAAAATCGTATAAAGGATTACAAAAAAATATAAGGGAGCTTAAGACCCCTAAAATCGACACCTGGAAAAACCAATATCCAGACAAAGATTATAATATCCACTTGGAAAATCCCGAGTTCACCTGCGTCTGTCCCAAGACCGGACTTCCCGACTTTGCAACTATTTTTATCGATTACACTCCGGACAAAGATTGCCTCGAATTAAAATCACTCAAGGAATATTTTATCTCTTACCGAGACATTGGGATATTTCACGAACACTTAGTGAATAAAATCCTGGATGACATCGTAAAAGCATGCAAGCCCCGTTACGCGAAAGTGGTTGGTGATATAAATGTGCGGGGCGGGATCAAGACTACGGTTTCTGCAGAATTTAGTAAGTAGAATCGGCCTGCTGGAGGATCTTTAGCTCGATCGGATCGTTATCTTTGGGCACAAGATCATGCCGGCTTATGATCGTTAGGATATCTTCGCCCTCCCCTATTTTCGACAACAATTCCGCGCCGACTATCCCGTGGTGTTTGTGGATATAATAGCGGCGGAACCGGGGATTGTCTTTACCTTTATTGGCCATTTTGTTATAAGAATCGGGAAAGAAATACCGGATAATAACCAGGATCGATTTGGTAACGGTCGAATTATGCTCTACTACTTTTCCGATATCGTGAAGCAACCCTAATTTAACCAGCCTTCGCTCATCAAGTTTTGGATCTTCATGCGCCTTTCCCATCATTTTCCTGGCCACGATAACCGAATGTTTCTTTTCAAAACCGGGAAGCTGGTTAAAAAGCGCCATCTCCTGGATATTGAGATAACTGCGGGTGAAATTGTGATCGGCTTTGGTATAGCGGGAGAACATTCCGTAACAAAATTGTTTTATCCGATAAATTATACTATCTAGCATCGATCGCGCGTCGAAGTGAGGCGGCAAATTTTGAGACCGCCTTATATTTCCGTTTGGCAATCAGGTCAACGATCGCTGACCCGACAATTACTCCATCCGCAAGCCTGGAAACCTCTTTGGCTTGGGCCGGAGTAGAGATCCCAAAGCCGACTGCGACAGGAAGGTCGGAATACTTCCTGATCCGCGAAACCAGACCAGCGATATCTTCATCCAACTTATTCCGTTTGCCGGTTATCCCGGCAACCGAGATCAGATAAATAAAGCCGGTCGACATCTCCGCCACCTTTTTTATCCGCTCATCTGTGCTGGTAGGGGCAACCAGATAGACCCCCTTGTAGCTCGCCTCTTCCGGCGGTAGGTCCGGGACGATCGATTCGTCCACTCCGTATTTCTCCATATCTTCATGGAACTTTTTAGGGCCGTATTGCGCCGCTAAATTATAAGCGAGCATAAAAACGATCGGGACCTGCGTTTTTTTACGGACCTTCCTGACCAACCTAAAAACATCCGCCAGCGAAACCTTTTTCTTCAATGCCCGCTGGTGCGAAGCCTGGATAACCGGGCCATCGGCCAAAGGATCGGAGAATGGGATCCCCAACTCGATAATATCGGCCCCTGCCTCTTCAAGCTTATAGATCAGCTTTTCGGTTGTTGCCAGGTCCGGATCTCCGGCGGTTATATAGGTTATTAAAGCCTTTCTTTTAGAGAAGGCTTCTGACAACTTCGACATCTTTATCTCCTCTTCCGGATAAACAGACAATAATTGATTGGCCTTTGTCCAGCTTCGGCGCCAGCTTCTTCAGGTAAGCGATGGCATGCGAAGATTCCAGCGCGGGGATGATCCCTTCACTCTTTGCCAGGAGCTTAAACCCCTGCAAAGCCTCCCTATCATTTATTGCCGCATATTCCACCCTTCCCGAATCCTTAAGATAGCTGTGTTCCGGTCCTATCCCGGAATAATCGAGTCCGGCGGATACCGAATGGGTATTTAAAATCTGCCCGGTTTTGGTCTGGAGTATGTAGCTTTTTGACCCGTGCAGAGAACCGACCTTCCCTTTATTAATTGAAGCCGCACCTGCCGCCTCAACCCCGATCATTTTCACCTCTGGGTCATCCAGGAAGGGGTGAAAAAGGCCGATAGAATTGCTTCCTCCCCCCACGCAGGCAAGAAGATAATCCGGCTCCCTTTTTTCAACATCAAAATGCTGTCCTTTGGCCTCTCTTCCGATGACCGATTGAAAGTCCCTCACCATCATTGGGTATGGGTGCGGACCGACACACGACCCCATACAGTAAAATGTATCCCGGGGGTGCGCCATCCAGTCACGGAGAGTTTCGTTCACCGCGTCTTTTAGTGTCCTGCTCCCGGTCTTGACCGTAATAACTTTTGCGCCAAGCAGTTCCATCCGAAAAACATTTAAGGCCTGCCTTCTTACATCCTCTTCTCCCATATAGACGATACATTCGAGGTCAAAAAGGGCGGCCGCGGTCGCCGTCGCCACCCCATGCTGTCCCGCCCCTGTCTCGGCAATGATCCTTTTTCTCCCCATTCTCCGGGCAAGAAGTATCTGGGCTATCGTATTATTGATCTTATGGGCCCCGGTATGGCAAAGGTCTTCCCGTTTAAGATAAATTTTAGCGCCGCCAAGCTCTTCGCTCAGCCTTTCGGCAAAATAAAGCGGGGTCGGCCTTCCGACATAGTGCTCCAGATAATAAGCGAGCTCATCTTTAAAACCCTGATCATCTTTTACGGCCAGATAGGCGTTCGTCAGCTCTTCAAGCGAAGAGACCAGTGTTTCGGGGACGAACCTGCCGCCGAATTTTCCAAAACGCCCTTTTTTGTCCGGTAGCGACTCAAACATGATGGTTTATTATATGTTATAATTATGTAAAAGACAAATGAAAATCAAAGCGATAATACTATTATTTATCCTCTCTTTTACTGTTTTATTGACGTCAGCTTTTGCGCAAAGGACTCCGGAAAAGATCGTTGATAAGGTTAAGGCAAATTTCTTAAAAATAAAGGACGCAAAAGGGGATTTGATCCTCGACTACAACCTCTGCCTTTTTGGCTGCGCCGGCACCCGCCGCCTTAGTGGAGAGGCATATTATATGGCGCCCGACAAGCTCTGGGGGACCAACCAGCACGGAAACAGCTACTACGCCCGGGGAAACCGGATCCTGAAGGTGACAAAAGACGGCAAAAAATATAATATCAAACTGTTAAATGCCCCCAATCTCGCCCCTGGATTCCATCCCGGCATAATTCCTTATAATTTCAACCTTACATTGATCAAAGACGACGCGGAAGAGATCGTTATTGAAGGGATCCCAAAGCCCGGAATATTAAAAAATATAACCAAAGTCACCTTCTATATCGACCCAAAGGAATATCTCCTGCGCAAGCTCCATCTAACACTTATAAATAACCGGCTCTCCGGAGATGTATTCATAAAATACAAAAAGATAAAAGGGATCTGGGTCCCTTATGAAACGTATGGAAAGTCGGCGATTGAATTAAGTAATCACGCTCTAATTGGGTTAGGCTTTAAGCTTAAAACGAAAAATATAAAGATCAATACCGGCTTCTCCGGTAAATCTTTCAAGTTATGAGATGATCGATCAGATGCTTGAGTAATAATTGATATCAAGATATAATCTTGAAGAAAGCGAGGGTTACCGATGATTTGTGAAAAATGTAAAAAGAGAGAGGCCCATGTCCATATTACCAAAATAGTTAACGGGAAAAAGACTACCCGACACCTTTGTGAAATATGCGCCGCCGAAGAAGGGGTTATGCCCGGCGGCGGGATCAGCGGAGGAGGGTTCGATGAGCTCGGCTTCCCGGGTTTTTTTGAATTCCCCGACATCTTTGCATCACTGTTTAAACGACGGCCGTCCGAACGCTTTTACGACTATTTTTCCGAAGAAGCGCAAAGGGTCCTCCAACTTGCCAGCGAAGAGGCAAAAAGGCTGGGCCACGACCATGTGCGGACCGAACATCTTTTACTCGGATTGATCAAACAGGAAGGATTGGCTTCTAAAGTACTGCAAACCCTGAAGGTTGATATCGTTAATCTCTTTTCCGATGTAGAAGCGCTGATCGGCAGAGGAGAAGGGTCCCCGGACAAGATCATCCTCTCCCCCCGCGCTAAACGAGTGCTCGAACTCGCATACAACGCCGCCCGCGAGCTCGGGTTTAACTACGTCGGGCCGGAACATATCCTGCTCGGCATTATCCGTGAAGGTGAGAGCATTGCCGCGCAGGCGCTGCATAAGCGGAAAGTAACCTTCGATAAAGTCGCTCGCGAAATTATTACCGAGGCCGAAAAAGGGCTCGGTCTTGGGCCGGAAGCCGGCCTCTCCGAAGAAGAGATGCCCGAAGATGTCCCCCCCGAAGAATTTGAAAGGCCGGAAGCAATGTTCGGCTTCCCCGGCTTAGGGCTTGGGGCGCCGCCAAAAAAACAGAAACCCGCGCTTTCCTCTTTCGGCAGGGACCTGACCGCAATGGCCAGGGAAGGGAAACTTGATCCGGTTATCGACCGCGATAAAGAGACCGAACGGGTGATCCGCATCCTTTCGCGCAGGACCAAGAACAATCCCGCCCTGCTCGGCGATCCAGGAGTTGGTAAAACAGCAATTATCGAAGGGCTGGCAGAGCGGATCATAAAAGGGGATGTTCCGGACATCTTGAGGGATAAACAAGTGATCGCTCTTGATCTTGGGGCAATGGTCGCGGGGACAAAATACCGGGGTGAATTTGAATCGCGGGTTAAAAAGATACTGGACGAGATCCTGGCAAAAAAGAGACAAATTATCCTCTTTATCGACGAACTGCACACCTTGGTTGGGGCGGGCGGCGCCGAAGGGGCGATCGATGCCGGAAATATGCTAAAGCCGGCTTTGGCCAGGGGAGAACTTCAAGTCATTGGGGCAACCACGTTCGATGAATACCGCAAGCATATCGAAAAGGACTCGGCCCTCGAGCGAAGGTTCCAGCCGGTCATGATCCACGAACCCTCGGTCGACCTTACCATCGACATTTTAAAAGGGCTCCGCGACCGTTACGAAGAGCATCACAAGATCAAGATCCCGGATGCTGCGCTGATCGCCGCCGCGTCGCTGGCCGATCGCTATATCTCCGACCGTTTCCTGCCGGACAAAGCGATCGACGTAATGGACGAAGCGGCCGCCAAGGTCAGGATGAGACTTCTATCACCGGTAAAAAACATCCAGTCCTTAAGGAAGGGAATTGAGAAAGAGGAGCGCGAAAAGAACGCCCTGTTAGCTTCCCAAAAATATGAAGAGGCGGCAAAATTAAGGGACAAGATCACCCAGGCAAAGAAAAAATTAAAGACGCTCGAAGAAACCCACAAGGCGGAAGTTGAGCAGGGAGAGGCGATGGTCACCGAAGATGATATCGCCGAGATCGTATCCGATTGGACAGGAATCCCGGTAGTAAAACTGACCGCCGCTGAAACCGAAAAGCTCACCAAGATGGAAGAAGAACTGCACAAACGGGTCATCGGTCAGGATGACGCAGTACGCGCTATATCGCAGGCTATCCGGAGAGGGAGAGCGGGATTAAAACCGCCTCAGCGGCCGGTCGGATCATTTATTTTTGCCGGACCTACCGGGGTCGGTAAGACCGAAGTTGCCAAACGCCTGGCCGAATTCCTTTTTGGCACCCAGGACGCCTTGATCCGGATGGATATGTCTGAATTTATGGAAAAACATACTGTCTCAAGGTTGGTCGGCGCCCCGCCCGGCTATGTCGGCTATGAAGAGGGTGGAAAACTGACCGAAGCGGTAAGAAGAAAACCATACTCTGTCATCTTATTCGACGAAGTCGAAAAAGCGCATCCCGATGTCTTCAATATCTTTCTGCAGATCTTAGACGACGGAAAGCTAACCGATTCCAAAGGGCGCGCGGTAGATTTTAAGAACACGGTCATTATCATGACCTCAAATATCGGTCAGAAAAAGATCGTCGCTGAGGGAGCGATCGGTTTTATGGCCAGAGAAGACCGCGAAGCGACCTATGATAAGATAAAAGACACCGTTTTAGACGCGATGAAAAAAGAGTTCCGGCCCGAATTCTTAAACCGGGTCGACGAAACGATCGTCTTCCATCCGCTGACCGATGTCGAGCTCAAGCAGATCGCCGGGCTGATCATCACCGATGTCCAGAAACAGATGAGGAACCAGGAGATGGAGCTTGAGATCACCGAAGCGGCCAAAGAGATCATTGTTAAAGAGGGCTACGAACCCAAATTTGGGGCAAGGCCTCTTCACCGCGCCGTCCAGCGCCTGATCGAGAACCCGCTCTCCAACGAAATCATCGAAGGTAAATTTAAACCGGGGGATATCGTCAGGGCAGATGTCCAGGACAAAAAGATCGTTTTTAAAAAGACCGGTGAAACTGCCACGGCCAAAGAGGTCGCACAAGCGTCAAAGACCGCGGCAAAAAAACCGGTGAAGCCGAAGAAACAGGGAAAGAAAAAGGGTTAACGGATTGTCCCTGTATACGGCCTGGATTGGAGAATAAAGATTCTCCCATTTGCGATCGTATATTCAACATCAATATGTTCAGAATCTTCGATCCCGTATATCTTCTGGCCCAATTTTGCCAGCGCATCAACCGGCACTTTCAGAGAATGGACTGCGGACTTCTGCTCAATTACTCCAGCTGAATTCACATATTCATAAACATTTGGCGCGACCTTCCCGGAAGTAAATCCTTCATTCAACCCCGGGACCGCATTGATGATCACCCTGTTTTTTCCCACGATCATCGTCCCGGAAATCTCCCCTTTGATAAAAGCCTGGACCGCGACTGCCGGAAGCTGTGACATATGATCTATACCAAACTTTTCGCGGCCGGCATAGGCCGCTTCACTCCAATAAGAGGCCCAGGCCCCTCTCAATAGATCGCCCATTTCAGATTTTTTCCCAACTGGAGAATGATATATCCCTGCGGCCATAAACTGCGGCAGATCCTCCAGCAGATTGCTCGATCGAACAATTATGGTCTCGGTCCCAAGATCTACTCCGGCAAAATCCGGCAGCATCCCTTTCGGCATCACCCCCTTGGAAATCAACTTTCTTATTTCCATAAGCCTTTTGTTCAAAGGCTCTTTACCGGATAAAATCCCCGGAATCCTTTTATACAACCCGTTCGCCTTATAATAGCGATGCACAGCGCCAGCCGTCCCCCCAACAAAAGGCGGAACATCTACTATTTCTGCCAGCCTGGCCAGATTATATGTTTTTCTACCTACTCTGCCCGGGCCTTGGAGGATATCCGCATGATCAACAATAATATTAGCTTTATCCTTAATAATTTGCCCAACTGAAATCAATCCATGGCCTGCTCGCGCGCTTTGAACTTCGTCTTCAGTTGCTCTGCGCAAAGAGGCAACTCCATCTTTTACTTCTAAAGCCACCCATTTACCATTAAATCCCTTTAAAAGTCTTGACGCAGCGGGCATTTGCGCAAGCGGGATCCCCCAATCTTGTGCGCGCAGCGATGCATCAACAATGACAATTTTGGCGACTGTTGATCCATCTTTTACACCCTTCATATCTTTTATACCAGAAGCTAAAAGCACAGGAGCAAGAATTTGTGCTAATTTTTGGGCAAATTCGTTTAATAAAAACAGTTCTCGACTTAAAAGCCGGCAAACATAAGTTCTTTCGTTGGCAGCCATATGATAACCTTGATTAAAAATAGCGGCCCTGGTTTCAACAGATATAAGATTTAAAATATTTGCCGTGCGCTCTGCGGGAAAAAGCGCCACGATTTTCATAAGCGAACAACCATCAATCTCCATAAAACGCGGAGCAAGCGGGCCCTTAAACTCACTAAAGCGGCTGAGTTGGGTATCGAGAATAAAAGCAATATGCGCATCCGTGAGCGACCTTAAAAGCTTTTCTGTTTCACCATGGAACTTGGCGCTGCGCAAAATCATGCCGGCTAAATCTGGATTTTCATGCCACAAAGATTTTAGGCTCTCGCCATTGCTCTCGCCTACTTCCGCGCGAAAAGCTTCCCAGGCAGTTCGTGAATAAGTTCTACCCCAAAAACTGGTCTGGTCAAAACTTCTTTTTGCAAAAGACTGCATACTATCATTTGGTTCTTTGCCCCAAGCATCTTTCCACTCATGCGCAGCCAGAGAAACAGAAGGAGCAGAAGGTTTTTCCGCACGAGCCAGATCAATTATTCTTCCATTTTTTAACCAAGCTCTTGTCCCATCCGAAATCCCTTCTGATATTTGAACAATCCTTTTTTGATCCATACTCAAAAGCGCTCGTCCCAGTGGTTCTTTTAGTACCATGCCAAACATGCTTTCAATAGCACAAAACATTTGGAAAACAGAAAGTAGTTTTGTAATGGATGGGCCTGGCAACTTATAAAACGGAAGCGTTTCCACCCGTGCCATTTCCCACTCTTCAGGAGGCTCTCCCCATTCTGCGTTCCAGTTTGTCCCTCTCCCCTCCCCTTCCGCCGTCATTAAAATCAACTGATTGCGCAATCGCTGCATGCCAGCATTGGCATCCCAGGGGATATTGCCCGGCCCAAGCGGTTGTGGACTTGTACCATGACAATTGTTTATCGCCCATTTTTGCAGATAATTTCACTAAAATATGCTAAAATTTAAAACCATGGCCGAATATACTCCACAACAAATCGAGCCCAAATGGCAAAAGGTTTGGGAAAAAGATAAATTATACGAAACCTCGGATAGGTCAGATAAGCCAAAGTATTACGACCTGGCAATGTTCCCCTACCCCTCCGGCAACCTCCATATGGGGCATGTCCGCAACTATGCGATCGGTGATGTGATCGCCCGCTTTAAACGGATGAACGGCTTCGAAGTCCTGCAGCCGATCGGATGGGACGCCTTTGGGATGCCGGCCGAGAACGCGGCAATCAAAAACAGGACCCACCCCGCGGACTGGACCGCGAAATGCATTGAGCGGATGACCAAACAGTTAAAAAGGATGGGGATCAGCTACGACTGGTCGCGTGAAGTCACCACCTGTAAAGAGGATTACTATAAATGGACCCAGTGGCTTTTTCTCAAGTTCTATGAGAAGGGACTAGCTTATCGCAAGGAAGCAAAGATCAACTGGTGCCCGAAATGCCAGACCGTCCTGGCAAACGAGCAAGCTAAAAATGGAAAATGCTGGCGCTGCGATTCGGCAGTCGAAGAAAAGCCGCTGGAACAGTGGTTCTTTAAGATCACCGACTATTCCGAAAGGCTGCTGCAGGATATTGAAAAGCTAAAAGGGTGGCCGGAATCGGTAAAAACAATGCAGAGGAATTGGATCGGGAAATCCCGCGGCGTCGAGATCGACTTCACCGTCCCACGTCCCCCGTCCCGCGTCTTAAAAGTATATACTACTCGACCAGATACGCTATTTGGCGTAACCTACATGGTCTTAGCTCCAGAACATCCCCTGGTTGGCGAACTAACTAATGGGACTAAATACGAAAAAGATGTTAAAGCGTTCAAAGAAAAGGTAAAACATGAAACGCTTCATGAACGTGAAGAGAGTTCGAACAAAGAAGGGGTATTCACTGGCGCTTATGCCGTAAATCCTGCCAACAACGAGGAGGTCCCGATCTGGATATCCGATTACGTCTTAATGGAATATGGGACCGGGGCCATCATGGCGGTCCCTGCCCACGACCAGCGTGATTTTGAGTTTGCCAAACAAAACAACCTACCAATTAAAGAGGCGGAACCTTACACGGGCAATATTGGAGAGCAGAAGATAAAATACAAACTGCGCGATTGGCTGATCTCCCGGCAAAGGTATTGGGGAGCGCCGATCCCGATGGTCTACTGTGAAAAATGCGGGATCGTTCCCGTACCCGAAAAAGATCTTCCGGTAAAACTTCCCAAGAACGTTAAATTCACCGGAGAGGGAGCTTCGCCGCTCGCTTCGATTAAAGAATTTACCGAAGTTAGGTGTCCAAAGTGCAAAGAAAAAGCACGCCGTGAAACCGACACGATGGATACATTCATTTGCTCATCCTGGTATTACCTAAGATATTGCGACGCAAAGAATAAAAAAGAGGCGTTTGCCAAAGATAAGGTCGATCGCTTTATGCCGGTCGACCAGTATATCGGAGGGATCGAGCACGCCATCCTCCATCTCCTCTACTCCCGCTTCGTTACCAAAGTTTTATATGACCAAAAACTAGTTCCAGTTGATGAACCATTTAAAAACCTGCTTACTCAAGGGATGGTCATTAAAGACGGCGCTAAGATGAGCAAGTCCAAGGGGAATGTGGTCGATCCGGACCATATTATCGGAAATTACGGGGCCGACACCGCCCGCCTCTTTGTCCTTTTCGCTTCGCCTCCGGAACGGGAACTCGAATGGTCGGACAAGGGAGTTGAGGGATCGTTCCGTTTCTTGAATCGTGTTTGGAGGCTCGTTGGAGAAAATGCCGAATGCCTAATGACGAATGACGAATTAATGAATAATAATGAACTATTAAAAATCCTCCATAAAACAATAAAATCGGTAACTGAAGACCTCGAGAAGTTTTCTTTTAATACAGCTATTGCTCGCCTTATGGAATTTGTAAATGAGTTAAATAAAAAAGAGAATATAGATACTAACTCTTTAAAAGCATTACTGATCCTGCTCGCGCCCTTCGCCCCGCATATTGCCGAAGAGCTATGGAGCGCGCTTGGGAATAAAAAAAGTATCCACCTCGAACCGTGGCCAAAATACGACCCAAAATTAGTAACTGAAGACGAGCTTACAATTCCTGTTCAAGTAAACGGAAGGCTAAGGGATACAATTAAAGTTCCAGTCGGGGCCGAAAAGGAAACAATACTGGTTGCTGCAAAAAGATCAGAAAAAGTCCAAAACTTCACTGGCGGAAAAAGTATCGTAAAAGAGGTCTACGTACCCAGTAAACTGGTAAACCTGGTAGTTAAATAACCGGCTTAGAGCTGGTATCCTACCCCGCCTCTGGCATATATCCCCGAGGTGTTAATATCCGCCGGATCAGCGCTTAAGCCGTTATACGAAGCGTACCCGATCCGGAATACAAGTTTTCGGTTTTCTCCGCTCGATCTCACCGCTTCGATAAATACCTGATAGCCGATTTTACTGGAAACCGTAATTAGGGTCTGGTAGCCGGGTGAGAATATCGCGTAGTTTACTCCGCCCCCCGCATTTATTTTAAAGGTGGTAGTTTTAATCAAATTCTTGCTTAAATTTAGATAAGGGGAAGATATGGCCATAAAAGCGTCCCCGGTATTGGTAGTTATTTTAGATGGATAATTCTGAACGAATCCGACATCAGCCCTAAGATCGAAATTAGGCACGGCAAATTCAACTTCCGCCCCAAATCCAAGCTGGGGTAAATAATTATAAGTTATGGTCCCCCCCGCCACCGTCGCATTATAACCGAGATCGGTCAATCCGCCAAAGAACAGGACATAATTCGGCTTCTTCTGTCTCGCTTCAAGCTGATCTTCCCTGCTCTTTGCTACAATTACGGTCTCTTCTCCCGCTTGAACCCTGACAATTCCGCTTTGGATCGTTTTTTTGTCTTTTACTACGCGCACATAATGTTTCCCGGTAGGGATATTAGTGACCGACGCGCGGTCCTGACCGATAAACTTGGCATCCACATAAATATCCGATCCTAAAACATCGGAATAAACGGTTAATTTACCGTAAGTAGCTTGCTCCAGCCGTTCCGGAGCGCCAAATTGGGCTGTCGCAATCCCCGAGAATAAGATAATCAAAGATAAAATTATTATACTTTTCTTCATTTTAACCCCCTGCTCTGCGGATTATAACATACATGTGCTATAATTCAATTATGAAAAAAGCCTTCGAAGAAAAGATCTTGCCCAACGTGCTGAAACCGGCGCGCTATATAGGAAACGAGCTGAACGCGGCCCACAAAGATTGGGACAAAATCGATCTAAAAGTCGCGCTCTCCTATCCCGACACTTATGAGATCGGGATGTCTAATCTCGGCATCCAGATCCTTTACCAGATCATCAACCAGCAGGAATATGCCCTGGCCGAACGGGCCTTCGCTCCCTGGCCGGACATGGAGGAACAACTAATTACTAACAACTTACAACTTACGACACTCGAATCATTTAAGCCCTTGTCCGAATTTGATTTGGTAGGATTTGGCATTGGGCACGAACTCACTTACACAAATATTTATAACATGCTAAAACTCGGCGGGATCCCCCCCTGGAGCAAAGACCGGAAAGATAGTGATCCGCTGGTGATGGCCGGCGGACCGTGCACCTTTAATCCAACCCCGATCGAAGACTTCATTGATTTTTTTGTGATCGGCGAAGGCGAAACTGCAATTGTAGAAATTCTGAAAAAAGTAAAAAATAGGAATTTAGAAGAATTGGCAAAAATTCCCGGAGTTTATGTTCCATCCCTGCACAATAAGGTCACAAAAGCATACGAAAAAGATATTACGAATCTTCCCTACCCCGAAAAACCGATCATCCCTTTCATTGAAGCGGTCCACGACCGCGCGGTGATTGAGATCATGCGCGGCTGCAAGTGGGGATGCAAATTCTGCCAGGCGGGCTGGACCAACCGCCCGGTCAGGGAAAAGAAAATGGAAAAAGTAATCGAGCTCGCCGACAAGCTGATAAAAAACACCGGACACCAGGAACTTTCACTGGTCTCCCTCTCAACCTCTGACTACCGCAGGATCGACGAGCTGGCAAAAACCTTGGCACAAAAATATGAAAAAAAACGGGTAAACATCGCCCTCCCCTCAATGCGAACGAACACATTTTCGGTAAAACTGGCCAAGGAGATCTCCCGGGTAAGGCCGTCTGGAATTACAGTCGCTCCCGAGGCGGGGACCCAAAGGCTTAGAGATGTTATCGGGAAAAAGATGACCGAAGAAGATATAATAAATGGGGTAAATGCCGCATTTTCCGAGGGGATCGAATCGATCAAGCTCTACTTTATGCTCGGACTGCCGACCGAAACCGACGAAGATGTCGCAGGGATCTGCGAACTCGCCCAAAAAATACTTGGCATCGGACGGGCGCGGACAGGAAGGGCTAAAGTAACGGTTAATTTATCGACCTTTATTCCAAAACCGCACACCCCGTTCCAATGGGAAAAACAAATTTCGATCGAGGAAACGGTTAATAAACAAAACCTGATAAAAAGCATCCTTAAAAACAAAAAAGGGGCCAAGGTCCGCTGGCACCAGGCCGAATCGAGCTATCTTGAAGGCGTTTTTTCGCGGGGAGACCAAAAACTTTCGAAGGTTATCGAGAAGGCGTGGCAGCTCGGAGCCCGGCTCGACGCCTGGTACGAGCATATTAAATTTGATATCTGGCAAAAAGCTTTTACAGAGACCGGCATTAATCCCAACAATTATCTTAAAGCTCGAAGAATCGAAGAACCCCTGCCCTGGGATTTTATTAATACCGGAGTACCAAAGGAGATATTGCGGCGTGAAGCGGATAAAAATTAAATATACTAAAGGTGACGAGGTAAAGTTTATCTCGCATCGAAACCTAATGCAGGTCTTCCAGCGGGCAATCCGCCGCGCCGACCTGCCGGTTGTCTACTCACAAGGGTTTAATCCCCATATGCGGATATCCTGGGGAAACGCGCTTAAAGTCGGGCGCTCATCAATGGATGAGCGCGCAGTGGTCCAATTCGAAGAGAATATCAAACCACATGAAGTTATGGCAAAGCTTAACAAGGAGCTCCCCCGGGGTATTGAAATCCTTGAAGCTTTTCTGGTATAATACCAGAGTCATGTACGCGATTATTGAAACTGGCGGAAAACAATACAAGGTGAACAAAGGAGACCTTTTGGACGTCGAGCTGATCGAAGCAAAACGCCACGTAACCTTTGATAAGGTCCTTTTTCTAGCCGATGACGGAAAAGTTGAGATCGGCGCCCCATATGTTAAGGGGGCAAAGGTTTCGGCAAAGATCCTCGGCGACAGGAAAGATAAAAAAGTCACTACTTTCAAATATAAAAACAAGACCAATTATCACCGCACTATTGGGCACAGACAGCCCTATACCAGGGTAGAAATCGAGGAAGTCAAACATGGCTCATAAAAAGGCGGGAGGGGCGTCAAAAAACGGAAGAGATTCAGTAGGCCAGCGCTTGGGCGTTAAGTCCTTTGGCGGACAAGTTATTTCTGCCGGCTCAATCATCATTCGCCAGCGCGGGACCAAATTTTACCCCGGACAAAATGTCGGGATCGGCAACGACCACACCCTTTTCGCCCTGGCTAGCGGAAGAGTCGTTTTTGAACCAGGGAAACGGGTAAGCGTCCAGCCTGCATAACATGGCCTACAAAACGATTGTCATCAAAATCGGGAGTTCCTCGCTTACAAACCCCAAGGGAAAGCTGGACCTGAAAAACCTTAAAAGGGTCGTCGCTGAAGCCGCAGAGCTGATTAATCAAAAAAAGAAGGTTGTTATCGTAACCTCCGGGTCGATCGTTTGCGGCGCGGAGAGATTAGGATTGGGCAAACCAAAGACGATCCCGCAAAAACAGGCGGCAGCCGCAGTCGGCCAATCACGCCTGATGCGCCAGTACGAAAAAGCGTTTGAAGCCCACGATATAACCGTTGCTCAACTTCTTTTAACCCGTGACGCGATCGCTAACCGGGACCGCTATTTAAACGCGCGCCATACCTTCGATACCCTCTTTGGTGAAAAGGTTGTTCCGATCGTTAACGAAAACGATACGGTTGCGATTGACGAGATCACGATCGGGGATAATGATAATTTAGCCGCCCTTACCGCCAGCCTGGTCGGAGCAGATATACTGGTCCTCTTGACCGATGTTGACGGTTTTTATATGGAGAACGAAGAAGGGGTCTCCTACCTGGCTTCCGAGATAAAAGAGATTAACGGCAACGTGGAAAATGCCGCCGGACGCCCGTCAACCCAGCTTGGGACCGGCGGAATGATCACCAAACTGCAAGCGGCTAAAATTTGCAGTGATGCCGGGATCCATATGGCGATTGTCCATGGGAAAAAAGACGGGCTAATCAGGAAACTTTTAAAAGGTAAGCCGGTTGGGACTATTTTTACTCCAAAACCACTTAGGATGGACAGCCGTAAACGGTGGCTGGCACACGGCCTCCCGGTTGAAGGGACGTTAACGATCGACTCCGGCGCGGAATCGGCGCTAATGAAGAAAGGGACCAGCCTGCTACCGGTTGGAATTCAATTTATCAAGGGGAAATTCAAATCCGGGGCTTTAGTTTCTATTATTGATGAAAGCAACAAAGAGCTCGCACGTGGATTGGTTGAGATATCTTCTGATGAACTAGCTAAATTAATTGGTAATAAAGGAGTAGGAGAAGCAGTCCACCGGGACAATTTGGTAATTTTATGAAATATAAACTGATTTTCAACCCTGCCGCCTCGCACGGTAAAGCCGAAAAAATATGGCCAAGGATCCAGGAATGCCTTGATCAGAGAGACATGCCCTATGAGTTGTCCCGCACATCCAAGAGGGGCGAAGCGCTCATTCTCGCGAAGGAAGCCGTCCAAAACGGTTTTGATAAGATCATTGCGGTAGGCGGTGACGGCCTGACCCATGAGGTCGTCAACGGGATGGTTGGAAGCGACGCGGCTCTCGGGATTATCCCCTGTGGTTCCGGTAATGACGCGCCCCGCCTGGCCGGGATATCCGGGAAAAGCATAGGAGAAGCCTGCGATGTTATCCGAGAGGGGCATACAAAAAAGATAGACCTGGGAAAAATAAACGACGGCTATTTTCTAAATAACGTAGGGCTGGCTATTGACGGAGAGATCGGCGAGCGCAAACAGAAGATGGAAAAATATCTTCGCGGTTTCTTCGCTTATCTGGGGGCTTCCCTCCCCACCCTATTCACATATAAGCCTAAAAGAGTCCAGATACAAATGGACGACACTTTTCTTCCCCAAAAAAAAGTGCTGCTTATCAGCATTGGCAATGGCAAGTTCTGCGGAGGCGGGTTCCAGCTGACGCCATTTGCGGCAGCCAACGACGGGCTGCTGGACGTCTGTGTTTTAGATTACATAGGAACATTAAAGGCCCTCTGGCACCTGCCCAAAACCATGAGCGGAAAACACGTTAAGCTCCCTTTTTGTAAGATGTACAAGGCAAAAAAGATAAATATCAAGTGCGAAACCCTGCTAACCGCCGAAGTAGACGGAGAAATATCGAAAGAGAAAGAGTATCGCATAAAAGTTATCCCCCAAGGACTGGAATTGTTCGCGAAAAGGGACTTTTAAAACTGATTACATTATGAACGATACGCTCTTAAAAACCTTATTGATCTTTCTCTGCTTTTTCATTGTGGGCGTTTCTTTTAATCTCTTTATTTCCCTGCGCACCAGGAATATCGCCTCCTTAAAAAAGGTCCTGGGATGGCTGTTGATCCTCCCCCCATTTGCTATTTCCGCCTATTTTGGGGGTTATGTCTTCCTGGCTATTGTAATGTTAATTGTGATAGTAGGGATCGAAGAATTCTATTACCTGGCCGCGCATTGCCATGTAAAATCCTTCAAGCTTACCGGCACAGCCTTGGGCGCGGCGCTCCCGCTGATCGCGTTCCTTTTTGGAAGCGAGATATTCCACATGAGCGCCATCCTCTTTACGCTCGGGATCTTCGCCATGCCCATATATAAACGCCAGATCAGGAAAGACCTTTCCATCGATGTGCCAGTCAGCTCTGTAACTATTCTGGGCATCCTTTATGTCGCCTTGACGTCGAGTTATTTTATATTAATTAGAAATATGGAAAACGGCCTAAATTACCTCCTCTTCTTTTTCCTTATTACCATCGGCAATGATATATTCGCTTATTATTCCGGCAAAATATTTGGCAAAACAAAACTTTTTTCGAGAGTCAGCCCGAACAAGACCCTGCAGGGATCGCTCGGCGGCCTGGGCGTATCGGTCCTGATAGCCTATCTCATCAGCTACCTTATGCCCGACCTGGGGATATTATACATCTTGCTTTTGGGGGCCGTAATTTCAATTGTAAGCCAGCTTGGCGACCTGGTTGAGTCCAGCTTAAAAAGAGAGGCACATATAAAAGATTCCGGGAAATTCCTTCCCGGCATTGGTGGGATCCTGGACAGGATTGACAGCCTTCTCTACGCCGCGCCTGTAGTATATTTTTTCCTGTTCCTGATCATAAAATAAACAGTCCGGCAAATCCCTTTCGTTCCCTGGACAAATCACCTATTATTATTTATAATAACTCCACCGTGAAAACTTCGGAAATCACCCAAAAAGGCAAAATTGCAAAAGCTGCGGCGCACAAGCTGGCGATAACCTCAACAAAAATAAAAGACGAAGCTCTGGCCCGCATGGCGGATGCCTTAGAGAAAAACGCCAAGGTAATTATCGACGCTAACTCAATCGATCTTGAAGCGGGCGAAAAGAGAGAGCTATCCCGCGCCCTGCTCGATCGCTTATCACTTGACGGGAAAAGGATCGAAGGGATGATCGAGGGCCTAAACGTCGTCAGGTCCCTCCCTGATCCGATCGGCGAAATATTGTCCGAATGGGCCCGGCCAAACGGGCTTAAGATCAAAAAAGTGAGGGTCCCTCTCGGGGTAATTGGAATAATCTATGAAGCAAGGCCGAATGTTACGGTCGATTCTGCCGCCCTCTGCATGAAAGCGGGAAATGCGGCAATTCTTCGCGGGGGATCAAACGCCATCCAGTCAAATATTGAGATAGCAAAAACGATCTCTGAAGCCGCTTACGCGGCCGGAATCCCAAAAGGGAGCATCCAGCTGGTCGAAAATACCGACCGGGAAACCGCCGAAGAATTGATGAAAGCAAGAGAGTATGTTGATGTCCTTATCCCTCGCGGGGGGAAAAACTTGATCCAAACCGTTGTTCAAAAAGCCCAGGCACCAACCATTGAGACCGGTGAAGGGAATTGCCATGCTTATGTGGAAAAAAGCGCTGACCAAAAGATGGCAATCGAGATCGTTTTTAATGCAAAAACCAGCCGCCCTTCGGTCTGTAACGCGATCGAAACTTTATTAGTAGACGATTCCATCGCGACCGAGCTTCTTCCTAAATTAAAAAGGAAGCTGGATGAAAAGAACGTAGAGATTCGAGGATGCAAAAAGACGCAAAAGATATTGAAGGGGACCAAAGCGGCAACCGAAGATGACTGGAAAACTGAATTCTTGGATTATACCCTGGCGATCAAGCTTGTCCCCGGCGTTAGAGCGGCGATCGATCATATAAATAAGTATGGGACAAAACATTCGGAAACGATTATTACCAAAGATAAGAAAGCGGCCAACCAATTTGCCGATGAAGTCGATTCCGCGGCGGTCTATGTAAACGCTTCAACCAGGTTTACCGATGGCTTTGAGTTCGGCTTCGGCGCCGAGATCGGGATCTCTACCCAAAAACTACATGCACGGGGACCATTAGGCCTGCCAGAATTAACTTCGTATAAGTATTTGATTGAGGGCAGCGGGCAGGTTAGGTAAACCTTCACTCTGCCCTCACCCAACCAACTAATCTCTTACCTTTTGAATATAATGATAGGCTCCTTTGAGCAGCTCTGTTTGAGGCTGGCAGAGCGACCCCGAGCACTGTCGAGAGGGCCGCGTCTACTCGCCAGTTTGCCACCAAAAAAGTTGCCTGGGTATCATGGAATAAAAAACAATAAAACAAATCAAACAATAATTTCACTCAAACTGATTAAAAGTGCTATACTATTTCCAGTGAAAAGAATCGGCATTATGGGAGGCACATTCGACCCTATCCATAAGGGACATTTGGCCCTCGCCAAAGCCGCTATGGAAGAATTTGTTCTCAACGAGATCATCTTTATCCCCTCCGGCCACCCCCCGCACAAAAAAAAAGACGAGGTTACCGATAAAGAGCATCGCTACAACATGGTCGGGAAAGCGATTCACGGCAAAAAGGGATTAAAAATATCCAGGATCGAGCTCGACCGCAAAGGAGTGTCCTTTGCCGTCGACACATTCAACGCTTTAGAGAAAAAATTCGGCAAAAAAGCCAAGCTTTTTTATATCATGGGGCTCGACTCGATCAACGAGATCCTCGAATGGAGAAAACCGCTCGAACTTTTTAAGCTCTGCGAATTTATTGTCGGCACCCGCCCCGGGACCAAGATCAGGACCTTTAAAAGGCTGGTCAAGTTCCCTCCATTGCAAAAAGAGGTCGACAAGATCCACCTGATGGAACTAAAGGAAAACATCTCTTCCTCGGATATCCGCCAGAAGTTGAGAGAGGGCAAATCGGTCAGCACGGTTGTCCCCAAAATAATCGAAAATTACATAAAGGCAAACGAGCTTTACCAATGAGCAATATCCCTAACGGCAGGAAAATCACGCTCGATAACGGGTTAAGGATCGTCACCGAAGAGATCCCCACCCTGCGATCGGCGGCCATGGGGATATTGATCAGCGCCGGATCGGGTAACGAGACCGAAAAAGAGAGCGGGATCTCCCACTTTATCGAGCATATGACCTTTAAGGGGACCAAAAAGCGCTCCGCCTTTGAGATCGCCCACGCGCTCGACGCGGTCGGCGGGAAAATTAACGCCTACACCGGCAAGGAGCAGACGATGTACTACGCGGTTGTGCTTGATAAACATATCGACACCGCGATCGATGTCTTATCAGACATGATTTTAAATTCACTCTACGACCCGAAAGATATGGATACCGAAAAAAAAGTAGTCCTCGAAGAGATCAAGATGTACGAGGATACCCCGGACGAACAGGTCCACGATTTATTCGCCCAAAAGATCCTTCATGGCCATCCGATCGGAAAACCAACCATTGGCAATGAAAAATCCGTTAAATCATTCAAACAAAAAGACATCTTAAACTACCGGAAAAAATGGTACACCCCGGCAGATACTATAATTTCGGTCGCCGGAGCGATCCCCGACGACCTAATCGAAAGGATAAAATTCTTTTTTAATAATTGGAGCGGCAACCAGACCGTCCGCCATCCCACGACCCCCGCAATCAAGGGGAGTATAAATTTAAAAAAGAAAAAAACCGAACAGGTCCATCTCTGTTTAGGGGTGAAAGGGGTGTCCCAGGTCGATGAGGACCGTTATCCGTATGCGCTCTTGGATAATTTACTCGGCGGAAGCATGAGCTCCCGCCTCTTCCAGGAGGTCCGCGAAAAGCGGGGGCTTGCTTATTCGATTTTTTCTACCAGCTCTCCATTTAAAGATTTCGGGATCGCTTACGTTTACGCGGGGACCAGCAAAGAGAGCCTTGAACCGGTGGTTAATCTGATCCTCGAACAATTCAGCAAACTCAAAAAAGAAGGGGTAACAAAAGAGGAGCTCGAAAAAGCCCGGGAATATATGAAAGGGACCCTCGTATTAGGGCTTGAGGCCACTTCTTCACGAATGAACTGGCTGGCTAAATCCGAGTATAATTATGGACGGATAATGACCATCGACGAGATCTTCGACAAAGTTGATAAAGTGAGCAATGATGATATAATTAGGCTTGCCGATAAATTCTTTAGAAGCGAAGTTTTGACCCTGGCAGTCATCGGCGATATGGATAAGTTACCGATCAAGGAAATTCGTTGCTGACCATGGAAAATATTAAAGTACAAATCAAGCGATTATCACATGGGATGGACCTCCCCTTACCCTCCTACATGAGCGATCATGCGGCAGGGATGGACGTATACGCGGCAGTAAACGATGAAACGATCATCCCTCCGGGTGAATGGAGATTGATCCCCACCGGGATCTCGATCGCAATCCCCGAGGGGTTCGAAGCCCAGGTAAGGCCGCGATCGGGATTGGCCCTAAAACAGGGCGTTTCGGTGCTGAACACGCCGGGGACGGTTGATGCCGATTATCGAGGTGAGGTCGGAGTAATTTTAATGAACCATAGCAAGAAAGATTTAATTGTAAAGCGCGGCGACCGGATCTCGCAAATGATCATAAACAAAATCGAAAGAATTATTTTCGAAGAGGTCGAGGAACTTGCAGACACCAACCGGGGAGCCGGAGGATTTGGTCATACGGGGGTAAATAAACAATGAAAAAGATTAAAGTTTTGGTGAACGGAGCTAAAGGGCGGATGGGGAGCGAAACCGTCAGGGCGGTATCAAGGGCGGTCGACCTGGAACTAGTCGGGCAGACCGACCTGAAAGATGATCTGGCGCAGGCGATCCGTGGCACAAAAGCTGAAGTCGTGGTCGATTTTACTCAGCCTAAAGTAGCGATGAAAAATGCAAAAACGATCCTCAGCAACAAAGCGCACGCCGTGGTTGGAACTACCGGGCTTTCGCCGGCTAATCTTGCCGAAATTAAAAAACTCTGTTCAAAAAACAGGGTTAATTGTATAGTCGCGCCAAACTTTGCGATTGGCGCCGTATTGATGATGAAATTTGCTAAAGAGGCGGCGCACTATATGCCCCAGGTTGAAATTATCGAGCTTCACCACGATAAAAAACTGGACGCCCCTTCGGGGACAGCGATCAAAACCGCCGCGCTAATCGATGGGGAGCGGAAGAATATCAAACGCAAAAAGATCCCGGTCCATAGCGTGCGGTTGCAAGGGCTGGTCGCGCACCAGGAGGTAATTTTTGGCGGCCTGGGACAGACCCTAAAGATCAGGCACGACTCTATTTCGCGTGAATCATTCATGCCCGGGGTAACCATGGCAATCCGCAAGGTCAAAAAAGTAAAAGGGCTGGTTTACGGCCTTGAGAACCTGCTATAATAAACTCAAATGACAAAATCTCAAATCCAAACAATGTATTTATTATAAATAATAATAATTTACTCCACTATTTGGATTTTGACATTAGGATTTTGGATTTATAAATGTGGCTAAGTACTTTAAAGTTATTGCCGAAAACCGGAAGGCCCGTTTTGATTACAATATAATCGAAACCTGTAAAGCCGGTCTGATCCTGGAAGGCTTCGAGGTAAAATCGGTCCGCCAGGGAAAAGTCAACCTGAAAGACAGTTTTGGCAAGGTTGAAAAGGAAGAGATTTTGATCTACGGAATGCACATCTCTCCCTACAAGACCGCGGGAAAGCAACCGATCGACCCGGTCCGTCCCAGGAAGGTCCTGCTTAAAAAAAGAGAATTAGTGAAATTGATCGGGAAAGTATCCGAAAAAGGGTTGATCCTGGTTCCGCTTAAGGTCTTTTTTGACGGCAACTGGGCGAAGATCGAGCTGGGGTTGGGGGTTGCGAAGAAAAAATACGAAAAACGTGATAAACTTCGACGAAAAGAGACTGAAAGAGAAATTGAAAGAGCTTTTAAAGGAAAAACTCGTGACTAAAGTGGGAAAAAAATATACGGTAGCCGATCTAAAGAGCGAAGCATACAAAATGCTAAGGGAAGAGATGCAGGGAATAAAAAAACGCCCCCTAAATAAAAATGAAGAGATTAAGATGAAAGAGCTGGGAAGCGTCCTCTCCAAGGGCGTTTTAAAGGAAATGAAGCTGATATGATCCATGTTCCTGGAAATAAACCGCATATCCCCCCCCCGATCACTCCCAAAGAGGTCGGTAAAGAGGTAGAAAAAAAGGGGGAGCAAAAGCAGGCCAATCCGGCCAAAGCGGCCCCTGCCAGAGCGGATATCGGCCGCGGCCCCGAACTGGACGCCCGCGCCCTGGCGGTAAGGTTGGCCGCCCTGGCAACCGAAGCCAAAGAGAAAGAGATTGGCGCCGAAGAATTTGAAAGGATCTTAGAAGAGGTTATTAAATTGACCGGGCTAAAGGATCCGCAATCCGCGCTGGAAGAAGCGAACAAGAGGCTGCAAAAAGAGATCGGCCTGGAACTTGAAAAGATAAAGAAAAATAAAGGCCTCATGGAAGAAGCGCAAGATTGGCAAAACTTCGCCGAACTGCTTAATAACATGTCTAAGGAACAAGTTGAGTCTTTCTTGGGCCTTTTAAACGATTCTATTAAAGAATTATAAAATAATTCTACCTTCATTGGTTATTGTACCTTGATAATTGGTTATTACCGCGAAGCGGTCGTGGGGCTGCAAGGGTTTTGACGGGAAGTTGTGGTAGTAAAAGTTGCGAGCCGAGGATGTCGCCTTTACCTCGTTAATCAGCGGCGGCAAACGTATAAACGCAGACGTTAAAAATGCGATGGCTGATGTTCAGTGGGCATGGACAGATTCGTCTGTTCTCTCACCGGCACCGGCTTACGCTGCTTAATATATAAGCAGCTCGTCTCCTGAGTTTTGTCGAAAGGCTCAGTCAAGACGTTATTTTTTCGACTGCCTAATCGGCCTTTTCCGTTTGGCCGGTTACTAAGCCTTATATCGGATAGCGCGGGAACTGCCCTGCTTCGGGTTAAGTCCCGGGCGAACTTTAAAATGAAGCTACGCTCGTAGTAACTCTTACGCTGCCTTTTCGGACGCGGGTTCGACTCCCGCCAGCTCCAGTGTTAACCTTTTCGGCCTAGCGGCCTTTATTCAACCAGGCCAAAGGCAGAAAAGGCCGATAGGCCTTGAGGCCTAAAAGGTATTATCTTAGATAAACACATCACGCCTACTCTCTGCCTTTTGCCCACCTTATCGTGTCCTAGCACTATTTAATCCCTCGACCCCTCGACAAGCTCGGGGGAACCAGGCTCGGGACGAGGATGAAAAAAAGAGCAAAAAGAAGTGGTCAAAAAAGGCATAAAAAAGCTAAAAATAAGTTGGTTGTCAATTACTTGACAATTGAATATAGAATGGTTTACAATTGGTTTACAATATGTTAACCAAAAATAAGATATTGGAAATTGCGGCTCAAAAAGGTAAGGTTTTTACCCGTGACCTGGTAAAACGCTTTGAACTTTCCCGGCAGTATGCTAATTCTTTGATCGCAGAATTGGTGGCAGATGAGAAGCTTATTAAGCTGGGATCAACCCGAAAAGCCTTTTATGTGCTGCCAGAGTATGCCCAAAAACATCCCGAGGTTTACCCCCTGCGTTATCAAACAGCCTTTAACAACCGTGCTTTAGAAGAACATAAGGTTATTGATCAAATTGAGAAAGCTTTCCCTCTTTTAAAAAACCTGCCCGAAAATATCAGAAACATCTTTACTTATGCTTTTTCTGAAATGCTTAATAATGCAATCGAGCACTCTACTTCAGTTCGTATTGGAGTTGAGGTGGCTATCCAGGGTGGGGCGCTGTCTTTTGTGGTTAAGGATTCTGGTATCGGCGTATTTAGAAACGTGAAGAAAAAGAGAAAACTAAAATCCGAATTCGAGGCTATCCAGGATCTGATGAAAGGTAAAACTACCACCATGCCCAAATCGCATTCAGGGGAGGGGATCTTTTTTACTTCCAAAGTCGGCGATGTATTTATTCTGGATAGCTTTGGTCATCAACTTACTGTAAACAATAAAATACCCGATGTTTTTGTGCGGAAAACTAAAAAAATTAAGCGGGGAACAAAAGTATCTTTTAAAATTGATGTGGATCAGGTAAGACATTTAAATGATGTGTTCAAGCAATATACAAATCAAGCCAAAGACAGTGATTATGGATTTGACAAGACCATGATCCAGGTTAAGCTCTACACTCTCGGTGGTGCGCATATTTCACGCTCGCAGGCACGCCGGGTTCTATCTGGACTTGAAAAATTCAAGGTTATTGTTTTTGATTTCAATAAAGTTCCACTGGTTGGCCAGGCTTTTGCTGATGAAATTTTTCGGGTGTTCCACAATAGACACCCTAACATTAGACTTGAAACGGAAAACATGAATGAAGGGGTCAAGTTTATGGTCGATCGGTCAAGACATGAAGCTAAAAAATAGAACAGTAGTAAATATAGTGATTTCACCTTCTATTTCTTAAGCCGCCACCCAAAAAAATGCCGCCGGCCACCCCCTAAAAACAAAGCCGCCCATTTTGATAATGCGGCGGTTTGTAATATTAATAGACTGGAGTCCGCGTTTCCCCAACGAACTATTAAATTAATCTTACCGAACAATATTCACGGTTGTAAGAAGATGAATCTTAAGGCTCCAAGATAACCCTTCGACTCTCCCTCGACAAGCTCGGGGGAACCAGGCTCGGGACACGTAATTTTAAAAAGATTACTTTTTAGTGCTCTTTTTTCCGGGGCGGTTTTTAATTAGAGATCAACATAATCATTCAGCGGCTTAACTTCACGTTGTTTGAGCCACTCAATTATGGAGCTTCTTAGATAGCGGTGTTCTTTGCCAATGCCTTTTACAAAAGGGATTCGCCTTGTAGAAGTTAAGTGGGTAATGGTTCTTGGATTAACTTTTAGCAGTTTTGCGACTTCTTGTTTGGTTAGGAGTTCTAGTTTAGCCCCGCTCTAATAAATGGTGCTCGCTGAAAAACCAAAAAGCGGTGCTAATTCACTCTTCCTCTTGAATCAACAATATCCACTAATTTCGAATCGTATATACCATCAAGCATCGCAATAACAGCCTTTGCTATATGGTAGCCCAAATTAACTGGCACAGCATTCCCTATTTGCTTATATTGTGATGCTGTCGATCCAACAAATTCCCAACTGTCAGGAAAAGTTTGTATTCTTGCATATTCTCTCACAGAAAGGGGTCTTGTCTCTTCGGGGTGACATCGTTCCGTTTGTTTCTGAGCAGGGCTACAGGTCAGCGTAAGGGATGGCTCATCCCATGAAAGCCTTCTTGCCATTCCAGTTTTGCCCCCTCCCATATAAAAACTAGCGCCCATATATTTTTTCTGCAATTTTTTGGGCAAGTCTTTCCAATAACCGCCAGGAGGAACTAATGACAGAATTTTCTTTTTACCTACAGGATATTTTTGGCTCGGAGACCCTGGACAATTCTTTAATGCTTCTCCTAAAGTCACTATATAATCTTTTTCTTTTGGGAAAACAAAAATAGGATCCAAATCTCTTCTTAAGGCAAACATAATTAGCCTTTCACGTTTTTGGGGCACATCAAGGTACTGTGATCTTAGTACCCTGTAAACAACTTTGTATCCAATATCATTTAGGATGCTAACCATTGATTTTAATGTCCGACCATTGTCATGCCTTAAAAGACCGCGCACGTTCTCACCCACAGCAATCTTCGGCCTTACTTCTTTTATACAACGGACAAACTGGAAAAACAGAGTACCTCTCGCATCTTCAAACCCTAATTTGTTTCCTGCATAACTGAAGGCTTGGCAAGGAAACCCTCCCTCAACAATATCAGCCTTCATCCCTTTGAATGAAATTTCAGAGATATCACCACCATTAACCTTCCAGCGCGGCTTATTTAGCCGAAGCGAACTAATAGCATCCTTATTAATCTCATTCAAAAAAACATGGTTTAAGCCGGCATTTTCAAAGCCAAGAGCAGTTCCGCCAGCGCCCGAGAACAAATCAATAACAGAATAATTTGTTCTATTTCTTGCCCTAAGGATCCTATATTTACTTTTTCCGGAAGAAGGATCGTTCCTTTTTAAGATACGCTTAATTTCTTGGAGGTTGAAAAGCCTATAATTGTGGTCGGACCGTTTTGACTTAATTAAGCCCTTTTTTTCCCATCTTCGAATAGTATCAACGGAAACATCTAGCAATTCTGCGGCATCAGCTACCGTCACCACATTCTTTTTCATAAAGCTATTATACTGATAACCAATGCATATGGCAAGGGTTATTTTTTTATACGCTTTTCCTTTTTCGGGACAGGGAAGGGTTAGAAAGAGGGGCTAATTTTTATTTCTTTTTCCAAGGCATCAATCGTTTCTTTCAACGCCTTTGTTCCATCAACTTCAACAGCAACCTCCCCGAAAATATTAATTAAGTCAAAATAAAATTTCCTATGCCCAGTAAGCCGGTACCAAAAAGTTTCACCAACAAAAACAGGATAATCAAAATTCAACTTTTTATAGAAAGAATTAAGTTCTTCCCTTCGGCCATACAAAACCCCTATTGCGAGATCATCGATTCCAATATTTAAGTTGTTTGTTCTTGCGAGGTTCCTCACTTTTTTAAAATGCCCTATAATTGTTGAAATATCGTCCTTGTTAATGCAGTTTGGCCCTAATTTTAATTGGGCGTATTTCTTTCTGCCATCTTCATGGTCAATAAATTCGATATCAATACCGCCAACTGCAGACCCAAACCCTTTCAAAACCTGGCTTATAAATTTTTGTACATTATTACCAAAAGATGTTGTGATAGACGTCCCCAGTATCCGCGGATAAACCAAAGCCTCGGCAATGCTTCTTGGTTTTTCGTCCCCCCGGAGAAAATTAGCCAGATATTTGATCAAAAAAGGATTAACATTATAGTCAGAGAGTTTCGATGCCTTTTCACAATTCTTCAAATGATTAACAGCTATTGTTTGTTTGAAAAATACTTTAGCTTGTTTTAGAATGTCTTTATAATCATTCTTTTTCATGGATGCTGGTATTATATCCTCTTGATCGTTTTTTAGCCAATGCTTTATCAATTCTCTCAGCAACTTTTAAAGCATCTTTTTTTATTTCACATTCCCAGATTGTTTTGGCAGTCCAACCTTCTTTTTTCAATAATTTTATATTTTTTTTATCTCTTTCAACATTTCTAGTAAATTTACGCTTCCAATAAGACTTGTGGGTCTTTGGCAATTTGAGCTTACATTTCGGACAGCGGTGCCAAAAACAACCATTAACAAAGATAGCAACTTTTTCTTTCGGATAGCTAATGTCTGGGACACCGGGCAAAGTTTTTAGATGGGTTCTTAGACCATTAATCCTGAGCTTCATCAGTGCTTTCTTTAATTTTTTCTCCGGAGACGTATTTTTGCCTTTTATCGCGCTCATGATTTGCGAAGTTATTTCTTTTTCGGGAATTGGGGCCCTTCCATCTCTTACATATTGTCTTTTTTGCCTCTTCATGTTGATTTTAAAATTCTACACTTCGAGTATGTATAGGGCAAGCTATCTTCAACTAAAGAAGCTTATGATTCCATTAACAGAGAAAGATGGTGGTGCGAGATTACCGAAGCTTGCTCAGCACAAGCCAAATGGAGTACATCGCAAAAGTATCAAGCCCACAATACTTTTTAAGATCACTGATTGCTTTTGTTTTCTCATTATCATCCAATAATCCAGCATTAATATTGTTCCAAGCTATTCCCGCTTCTGTACCAGCTTGTATCGTAAGTTCCTTGTAAGATAATGTTGGCACAAGGACTGGAAGAACCTGCTTTATTGAAGCACTACCTTTAAAACCCTTATGTATATAGTATTGTTTACTAAAAATATCCATAAGATCATAAACGCGATCATTAAGAGAACGAAAGAAATCACTATGCTCAGGGATTCTTTTTGCGATTTCCTTGTTTCTTGTACACTCAAAACTCTTATACCAAACAACAATGCTCCCTTTTGCTCCAATGTGAGTTTGTAGAGATTTAGCAAACAAATTGCTTGGATCGTCAGTCACTATATGCAAAAAATCATAGTGTTTTGGTTCGCTATCTATTGTCTCTAATACATGAACAGAGTATTGGAACGGTATTTGGTTATATGGGGAGAACCCATCAAATCTTGGGATTGCAGGATTAAAGGTTTCATAATCCAGGAAATACAAGGGGAATATTAATTTACCAAGCTCTTCTGCTATCATTTTTTTATCAATAATAACTTTATTATGGACATAGGCATCAACCTGATTTTGTTGATTTTCTGACAACTTCATATGAGCCGGAATATTATCAAGCAAAAAGACCTTATTATCTATCAATTCCTTGAGCTTTTTTTTACTGTTCCCGATACGAGTTATATCATGAACGCTATATTCGGGGATCTCTGGGTTTGCATGCTTAAAAGTTGAGCAATGTTTTGATCTTCCCTTATAAACACAAGAACAAAACCCCGCTGGTTCTGAGTCTTGAGATAGATATTCTAGTGCTTTTGCCATCTCACTGGCTATGTCACCAGAAAGGCTTTCGACCTCATCGCTAACATCAACAATTTTGAATAATTGCACAATATCCAGCTTGCCAGCACGAACATATTCAGAATTGAGATGGATAATATATGATTTGTTTATTTTTAGGCCGAATCTTCTAAGTAAATCTACTTGAAAAGCTAAATCATGATAATAAACTTTTTCATCAACACTACTTTTTGATTTTACTTCGTAGACTGAATAGACACCTGTTTCTGGTTCATATTTAAGAATATCAATAGCGGCTAAATATCCATCCTTACAAAAGACTGGCTGAAATAACACATCTTTTTTCTGTTTAAGATACTCCTGCGTTTCTTCTTGTCCTTTTGTATTTGAGCTATCAATCAAAACCCCGTTCGGAAATAATTTTCTGGCAACGAGTTCAACTTCAATACCGCTTTCCATAAGTGCTTTTTCAAAATCAGACAATTTTACCAGTTTATATATCTCTGGCCTATGCTTCTTATACCAGACGTTTTTTGGGCAGTCTCTGTATAAAATATAATCAGTTTTCGTTAGCTTAATAGTCATTTTATCCCTTCTCCCAATCACATCTTCATTCAACCAGTTATTTGGTTTGATAACATCCAGCTTAATTTTTCGGCATACGTTTTTTTAACATGCTTTTTAAATCTTCGTTATAGCCTGACTATATCTATCAGAGTCTGGGGCATAGCCGTCGGCAACGTCAAAAGACGGTTCCGTATCCAATAATCGTAGATCATCCACATAATCAACATGAAATCGGCCCCATTTCGGGAGAGGACCAGTATCCGTAACCCCACTTGTCTGAAAAACATCAATCATTAACATCCCCGATGATGGACTAATATATAAAACATGTGGATTCCCTCTCCGTTCACCCCTAACCTTATCCCCTTTATTATAATGGAAAGAAATTGGTTTTTTTAATTCAATCGCACGCTTAACAATATCATTTTTACTCATAATTGACCATCCTTAGATATCTTTTTTGATAATTTCTAGTTTAATTTTGAGGCATATGCTTTTCTAACATGCCTATTAATATAGCTGTTTAAGCCTCTTCCACTAATAGCAAGTTTCTTCATCTCAACAATATGCCCTGCTCCAGTCACTGCATTATTATAAAGATACTTTCCTCCATCTTTAAATTGGACAATAATATTGTCCTCTCCATTTTCAAAAGCAGCAACGCCAGATTTTCCACTTAGATTTTTATATCGCTCCATAGTATTTCACCTCCCCTCGCAAAACCATATTGTTACAACCCCGTCTTAACGGCGGCTAGTTTTTTTGTTAATTTTTAATAAGGAGACAACACCCTATCTCTAGAATAAACAACCAACTTTTTCGAGGCCCTCGTCAATGCAACATAAATATTTTTTGGATCCTTAAACTTATGGGCATCTAAGACAACAACAACATCAGCCTCTAATCCTTTTGTCAATAATGTTGTGCCAATACATTTTCCGTATATTTTTCTCCCCATTATACGCCTATGGTTGCGCAATGTTTTCATTGCATTATAAACAGATGTGTTCTCATCAGCTTGGTTTAACGCCGTACAAAGATCAAAAAACAGCTCCTTTCTGAAACATTTTTTATTTGCAAGACTATATATCTCTCGCAAAATCATTGAAAACAGAGAAAAGGATGTCTTTACCTTTAATATTCCAAACAATTCACTTATAGGCTTAACTTTTTTTTGCTCAGCATCTACTGTTTTATCTTTGAAATACTTTTTTGGACTTTCACTAAACCACTTATCCAACTCACCACTATTGAATAACTTATACGATATTTTTTTTAGAATGTTCCCAACATTTTGTATAGACATCGAGTCAAGCATTTTTGCAAGTTTATAGAAATCACCACTATCTATTGACTCAACTAGATAAATCAAGTTCCTATATATTTTTGTAATCCTCAATCTTGCACCAATGCTGAAGCTATCAGGATGTAATATCAGTAGACTATCTTCACCATCAATTAAATCCCAGATTTTCTTATGAGATATATATGAAGAATTTTCTCCGGCAATTTCAACCTCAATAACTGAATCATACTCCCCCAGGTCAAGGTTCTCCCGTCTTTCCAACTTCCCCCTAATCTCATGCAAACACTCTCCTAAGCGGAGATTATTCCCCCTCATCCACCTCTGTGGTTCAGTCAATTGAACTTTGTTTTTAATATAATCCTTAAGATCTTCGTCAAATATCACAAGTTTCTCTTTATTAAAATCAAATATTCCCTGAAGTGGATCCCCTAATATGTGTGTTGGCATATTAGATGATATCGAAGCTATAAATTTATGTTGTGAAATAGTGCAATCCTGATATTCATCAACAAATAGCCCACAATATGTAGCCTTTATAATATCAGTTATAAGTTTTAATCGTAGTAGAGCAGTTGCTTTTTCAAGAATAAAGGGCCAATATGCTTTTGTCTCCTGATCAGGGACATCTTTACCAACATAAAACGCATTAACATATTTCTGCGCATAACTCATTATTGTTTGAATGCGATATTTTCTTGGATCTATCCCGTTTGATTTAATCTTTTCCCTAAGCGAAGCTACTCCCGCTTGCGTATGAGTCAAAACAAGTTGTCTGCCCTGTGTGAATTCTAGACATTTCGCTATAGTATATGTTTTGCCAAATCCTGCCGGAGCAACAAGAAGACTTTTTTCCTTTAAAACGAAATCTTGATAATCCATTCATTCATCAATCCATTTCGACAGATCATCCATCATTCTTACTATTCTCTTTTCAAGCATTTCTGCTTTATACTCAAATATTTTTTTTCCAAGAAATTCCCCATGATCAATTCTTTTAAACCACTCTTTCCCCTTAACGACCGATGCTTCGCTTATTGCGGTTCTCATTCTGAGAGTGTCATCTTCCAACCATTGATCCGGAAATTTTGCCCCATATTTTGATTTAACTGCCTGTGCTATTGCATTCTTGGTATGCCCATCCGTTTCTTCTCTATATTTTATCAACTCAGCAACTGCTTTCCATAGCAAATCACAAAACAATTGATTCTCTATGGATTTCTCTTTATCACAATCATATATTTCAATACCATTATCGGCCAATTCTTTCTTTGAATGGCTTAAATAATCTTTATCAGAATCACACAAAATTGCTGTATTGAATCCCAGCGATTTTAATTTTAAGGCATAATTGGGAAAGTTGTCCCCCATACCACAAATATACACACACCCCAAAAAAGCCATATATTCCTTATCGTTAGCTTTTCTATTGATATCCAACGCTCTGCATAATCCAACTTCAGTGTTTCCCTCACAAACAATAATTTTATTAGAAAAAAAAGCTTGTGGACAAGCCCTCACGACGCCCTGAAGCTCCTTATCGGGATAATTAACAGACACACTTCCTTTGTCATTTTTTAAAACACCTAGTTCACAACAATCGATTTCTGTAATCGCTTCTACCGAGTGAGTGGTAACAAACATTTGGCCATGTCCAGCAGCTTTAATCGTTCTTATTAATTGCTTCACCCTATCTGGTTCTAAACCTTGCTCTATTTCATCCACGAGAATTATCCCACTCTTCTGCGCAAGGGCTGCCTGAATTGCAATTGATATTAACCTTTTCGACCCTTTACCCTTTAGCCTAAAAGGAATGTTTTTATCATGCAAACAAACCTGGCCTTCTTTTATTGATATATCCTTAAAATCAATTGAGGTTTTTACATCATCTATTTTTATTCCATAATTTGAAACCTGTGTTTTGATTTTAGCCGTCACATTCTGAAAACTTTCAAATGGACATTCATCAATTTTCTGCTTTACCTGCCTTACTACATCTACAATAATATTTTCTTTAACAACATCCTCAGCCCCCTCATCATCTAATAAAAGTGAATACAAAGGACTTCCTTTACTCCAGTAAAAGTGCCTGTCAATATAATCTGATATTTTATAAACATTGAGACTCCCTCTATCCCTTGGTGACATTTGAACTGGCTCATGTCGATCACTTATAACATACCACTTAGCTTCCAAGTCTTTATTAACTTCAAATTTTATCGTTAATACTTTCTCAAAGTCATCTGGAATATCTTGAATAACTTCAATATCATCATATATATTTCCAGTATTCTTATCCATTACTCTCAAATGAGAAAAATACTTAAACTCTGTTATCAGTTTCTGAGGGAAATCCACTATAGATACTTCAATCTCAATTGGATCATTAGTGTTACTATTGTAAAAATCACTATCATAAAAATGTAAATACGAATTTGGAGAAAAAACAAGCGAGATCGCATCTAATATTGTTGATTTTCCCGTATCTCCCCTCCCAACAAAATAAATACTATCCTTATCGAATAAATTCTGTGAAAACTTATTTATACCCCTAAAATTGTTTATTGTTAACCTAACTATCTTTATGACTTTTCCCCTCCCCCAACTCCAAAGTTTTTATCTGCGGAAGCGTAACTAACCCGCTCATATCACCATACATACCAATCGTACTTTTCATCACTTTTTTAAGCTGTTGCTCACGCTCAGCCCATATTTTTTCATAAGCTATCCGTTCTTTTTTTAAACTTGTATCCATATTCGAAAAAGCTTCAATAATTGCCTCTACCCTTTGGCGAAACTCTACGCCAGTTAAATAAGAATAAAGCACTTCCATTTTTTCGTTTTTGCCCACAGACATCGATCTTTCTCGGGTTACGGCTTCCAGGCTCATCCTCAGCGTCGTAGCTAACGCGATAAAAGTTTTAACATCACAAATCCAAATATTATTGCGAAAAACAAAGCCATTTACTCCCTCAGGCAAAGTAACTGACACAAGCACAGCAATATCTGCCTTAATCGCCCGTTGGTCATCTTTTAACTTCTGCACCCATCCCTCACTCCAGGCCTTGGTCTTTTTAGATTCCCAAACAATTTTCCCACACTCCCGGCCAGAACGATTCATAACGGTTTGGATAATATCAGCACCGGTTACGCCTTTGGGCACAGGAACAATTTCATCCTGCTGAAATTCTACTTTCAATAATTCTTCCAACTCTAATTCCAACACCTCACCCTGCGTCTGCTGCGACCCTTGCTCTAGCTTACGTGCAAGCTCATCTTTTGCCTTAGTTGCATCTGTCAGCTGCTTTTTTAATTGGGCAATATTATATTGCTGTTCTTCTGCTGCTTTTTTGGCAGCTTCCTCAGCAATGGTCTTTTTTGCTTCTTCCAATTGGCGTAACTTTTCGGTTTCAAAAGCTCGTTTCTCATCATCGAGCTTCATTTTTTCTCTGCGCAGAGCAACTTCCTTTTTCATGGCATCATCTAATTTTGCATTCTTACTCTTTAGCTGTTCCTCTAAAAGATTTGTTTTTTCTCGTTGCTCTTTTTCAGCTTCGGCCCTTGCCTCTTTGATAAACTTTGAAGCTAGTTCTTTTTCTCGTATCTTTTGCTTTGCTTCAAATTCTTTTTTTACTCTATCTTCTATATCATGGGTTAGAACATCATCTATAGAAATTATTTCCCCACATTTTGGACATTTAATCGTATTTTGAGCCATTTTTAACACCTCTCTAAAATTTTGCTTCCTTTAACCAAAAACGAAAAAATCCGCTATTTCTAGCGGCTTTTGTTTTACAAATCACCATATTATGTTGGATCAGTTATTAAAGCTCTACCTAATGCTACGCCCCAATATCAAAAAAATCAACCTCTGGCTTCGTTCAGAACAAGCAATCGTCCTTTTATTTCAACGTCGAATAAATCCCCCCTCGACTCCCTCACTTTGTTCGTTCGCTCGGGGCAAGCCCTTCGACGGAGCTTGTCCTGAGCGAACGCAGTGAATCGAAGGGCTCAGGGCAAGCCTTTCGACAAGCTCAAGGCGAGCAATTATCTTCTTATTTCAAGGTTGAGTAGATACCTGCCATAACCGCCGTGGCTGTAATTACTTTGTACCAGTTGTCTTCCAACCAATCCGCCTTCTTCCCCATACTAACCTTATAAACATTCCCATGCTCAATAGCCAAAGTTGGCTCAATCCCTGTTAGGGCTTTAGCCTCATCAATCGACGTAGCCTTTTTAACTTCCCAGGTATCTTTTCTCAGATCATACTGGATCACATAGATGGGTTTGGGTGTTAAATTAATCGTTAATTGCGGTTTTTCGATATAAGCAGCGTAGTTTGTGGTAAGGAAATCATGCAGCCCTTTAAGAGTTTTACCCTCAACTGACACAACCCCCAGCAACGGAAGCGAAGCCTGGCCGTCAGGGGTAACCGTTTGTTTGGTTTTTAGCTCCGGGTGGTTAATAATCTCGACTTCTAACATATCGTACGGTCCGAGAACATACTCCCTTTCAATTCCTAATGCCGAATGACTAATGACGAATGAATGTAAAATTATCAGAAACACTGCAATAAACCTTTTCATCTTATTTTCCTCCTCGTTGTCTAATATAGACGCTTCCTGAAAATACAAACTTCCTGGACTTTATCTTTAGATTAACTTCCTCGATCTTTAGATTTACATCAGCAAGCTGGCTTCTTAGCTCGGCTAGGCGTGTATTTTGTTTTTCAATTTTATCTTTGCCCAAAAGCAACGTCTGACCAAGCTCAGTTAAACCATCTTTACTTTGTATTTCGCTAATCTCATTTCTAATCTTCCTGGCTCGGGTCACGAGGCCAGAAAGTTCTACCATATCTTTTTTCTTCTGGAGGTCAAACTGTTCGGTTAAACCCAGCTTTTCGATCATTTCCCGATTAGCAAAATTGAGATGAAGATCGTCTCCTTTTTGTTCGAATACTTTAAAGAATCCCGGCGATTCAGGAATGGTTACGTTCATGCCTGCTGGAAGGTTAATAACTCCTGAAATTCGCGCGCCATCAGGGACTTGTGATAATAGATATCCCCGTTCCTCATTTTTAAACTCTCTTTTTTCAACCTTAAGAGGCTTATTACTTTTTTCAACCCTCATTTTCTCGGCTAGAATATCAGAAGCCAACTCATCGCTGATTGTATATATTTGTCCGTCGTCTTTTAAAAGGATAATTAATCTTTTGTTCTGAACACCGAGAATTTCAGCCCTGCCTTCGACAGGTTGTTTTGTGTTTTTAAAATAACCTTTGAACTCCAGATAGGAAACCGTATCTGAGGTTTTGAATTCTTCAATGGCAGAGCCTGAAGTTGCCAGAAGCCAACGCACAGTACTGGCCGGGCCGTACTTGGAAATAGGAAAAGCCAGAAACATCAGAGCCAGGAGCACTATAAAAACAATAATCTCAGTGCGCGACCCAGACTTAATCCTGAATCTTTGGTTTCTGGGAATCACATCCCTACCAGGATCAGGCCAGAACATCTGAGAGCCACGACGGTTGAACATATCAAGCACCAGATGAGAAAAATAGCTGATCGAAAATGCGGCTATCCAGCGAATAGGAAGATCGGTCCAGCCCCAGGCTGAGATTTGAGGCAGGAAGCTTATCAAGCCAATTATTACGGCAAATATGACCGTAAAGATCGCCAAGCCAATTAAAGAATGGGTTATAGTGCGATGACCGTATCTTCGCTCAATTGGGGCAGAGATAAAGTAGAATAGTTTGCCAATAATTGATTTGGGGTGATCAATATCCGGCATGACCGCCCCTAATATGGCAAAAAGGATGATGGTCCAGTGGAGACTCCACTGGACGCCGAAGACCGCCAGGATAATCAGGGTCAAAAATATTCCAAATACGCTATGAGTTGGTGCTAGCATTTATTTCATCCATAATTAAAAAGAACATTCCCAGACAATTTTTCTAAATCTGTCTTTTATTCCTTTTACATAACCCAACAATTCTCTTAATGACCCGTCCCTTTTTACCACTCTAATCCTATCGACATTTTTGACCTTCTTTGTTAAGGACGAACAAGTAATAATTTCTGATTTTTTCTCCTCAGCACGTCTTTCGTTAAAATCAAGTTTCTTGCCCACATCCGTTATTCCCTGCTTTTTCCGCTTAGGCAAACAACGATTATTTATACGCAAAAACATTTTATAAATCTCATGATATTGTTTCTTTTGAGCTTTTTTCGAGAGAATCATTCCTAGTCTATTTAAAAAATTGCAATCGTCTGTCCAAAAAAGGCTTGTTTTGTCATTATCTGATATTTTGGAAATATCTACATCATTAAATATTTTCAAAATCATCTCTGAAGCAATTATGTTAACATGATGATAATGTATGGCTTGATAAGAAGTTGCATAAGCATATAATAAATTTAGAATTGCTGCTTCAGCTTTTTCATTAAAAATAATTTGTTTATGTCCGTTCTTTTTGACTTTATCAAATCTTATATTGTCACAAATAAAAAACAAATCTACCCCCAACCCAAAAGGAACCCCAGTATGATAGGAATCTCTAACTATGTAATCCATTTTATCAACATCGATTGGGCCATTAATCAACAAAGATAGACTATCTTTGCTGTAACCTGATATATAGTTAGGAATCTTTTTTAGGATATCAGCTTGATCTTTATCAGAAAAACCCAATTTAGACATAATCTTCTTTAATGTCTTATTTAAACAGGACCATTCCGGACTAATCATGTTTCCTGCTCTTTTTTCGTGGCTATGCTCCCTTCCCAGAACAAGGTCAGAAAGTTCTTCGGAGAAATGTGAAAAAGGACCATGTCCTATATCATGCAAAATAGCCGCTGTTTTTAATATGAATTTAAACTTATTATCAATCGCATGATTTTCGTTTTCACATATTCGGTAAATCAGGTAATAAACGCCTAAAGAATGCTCAAATCTTGTGTGAGTTGCATTTGGGAATGTAAGATATGAAAAACCAAGTTGCTTTATCCTTCTCAATCTTTGTAAATAACAAGTATCTATTATGATCTTAATATAATCATCAATTTCTACTAATCCATATATAGGATCAACGATTTTTATTTTCCCATGATCCAATTCATTAATTTGATCATCTATTTTCTTGTTGCATTCTTTGCAAACCTCAGAATCTAGCTGTTTCTTTTTATAACAACCAAAAGTATTCATCGCTCACCTCATTCTAAATACAAAAAATCTCATCACCAGCATAAATGCCGTACCAAACCCGGCCAAGATATATCCTTCAAAACTGTGCGTTCCTAAAGCAATAAAACGAAACATGATCGCCATGCCCCAAAGCACAACAATCACAGCTGTCCAGTCACGATACCTGATCCCCGCTTCGTGGTAAACATCCCTGACCGCGTCCCTTGTAACCACAGGCCGATGGCTGACTTGATGGACCATATCAACAATGGCTAAAGGTAAACGGTTTGATAAGGTCATGATCCTTGTTTCCAGCATCTCATAATCGCTGATAGAGAGATTTTGAGTTAAATACCTGATCAGCTCTTTTGCGGCATTTTCGCTTAAGGGATTAAGATCGATCCTCTTAAATTTATACCAGATCTGCTTGAGCTTTGGTTTCATTTCATCAGTATCAGCAAGGATAGAGAAACTTCCCAAAAGGGACAAGAAAATATCGGTATCCGGGGCCTTAAGGTTATTCAGATTATCAATAATAAGAATGGGAGGCTTAGCCCCCTTGCTCTTTATGATGAAATCGGCGATCTCCTTGGTCGAAGCGCGAGTCTTGATCTGCTTTTTCCAATCAGGGTTTAATTTATCGCATATCTGTGTGAGCATGTTTTTAAGAGGAGATGGGGAGGATATATAGACAGTGTTGGGGCCCAATATCTTAATCATATGCCTCAGGATATGGGTCTTGCCAATGCCCATGGGACCGATCAGCAGAACTGATTCAAATTTATTAAGGCTAGACTTTATATCTTCAATAACACCTTTTCTGCCAAAAACAACCTCTTCCGGGCTGGGAATAATCGGCCCCTTGATCTCGGTAACCGGCTTAGCCAGTTTTGGCTTGGTCGGGAAATACCTGGATATAAGCTTGGTGAACCAGGGGCGAGTATCAAGGTGTTCAACCTGCTCAGGTTTGGGAATCTGTGGCTGGGGCGGTGGCTTTTTAGCTGCCTGGGCATAGCGGTTGATAGATTCGGCATCAGTTATACCCAATATGGCAGTTGCCTTGTCTGCTGAGATCTCCTCAGTAAACAATCGGACAGCAAAGGTATTGCGGAGTATCTGGGCATTGACCTTTTTCTCAATCCCTGCCCTCTTGCCATACTTCCTGACGATTTGATCAACACTGCGGTCAGACAGCCCCTTTACTTTACCTTTGGTGGTTATAAAGAAAGAAGGACAGCGTACATCCGGCCGCTCCTTTGACCACTTGGCAAGGGCATCAAAGGCCTGGTCATTTAATGGTATGTCCCTCTTCCTGGTGCCAGGGATGGCAAGCATCTTCTTTTCCCAGTTAATCGAATCTATCTTGAGGTTGAACAATTCCTTTAGAAATACTCCGGTGGTCAAAAAGAGAGTTACTATCGCACGGTCGCGGAGATCATCAATTGATTTGAGCAAGGCATTTATTTCATTTAGATTAAGATATTCGATTTGGTCGGCCATTATAGTTGTCTATTTTACTTTTCTCCTTGGAGTGCGTTATTTTCAATTAACGATAACGAATTCGTAAATAAATGAGCAAAGGCCAGAAAACTACCCATAATAATATTATGCGCATATCTCTTTTATAAACATATTGAGGCTGACTATAAACAGGTTCTTGTAGATTTCGCCAATAGTCTAATGCAACTACAATAATGCCTATAGCAAAATAAATTATAATGGCGAGAAGAATATTTTTTATCATTTATGCACCCTGAATATTTTCTATTAATTCATCAATCATAGATTCACTAAACATATCTAGCATTACACTATCATAAGTTGCTAATTTATCTCTGTTTTTTTTGTAGAGCTAAATATCTTTCTTTGAGTTTTTCCAAAGTATTTATCGCCTTGTCCTTCTCCCCTTCAATGGCTAAAGCGCCGGATAAAGAAACATATCCAGTTAAATGGTTTTTGTTTAATACTGTAGAAATATAATAACAAGACATACCTGCTTTCAAATAATCCGTATCATTATTCTTCTCATACTGCTCCACTATTTTACCACCACAATTCTGCATCGTAGTTGCCATAAGAGAAAGCAAATGAGACAGATCCTTACTCATTTGAGCAAGAGATAAGAAATTATTTTCCAATAATTTATAATGCTCCGATAATTGAACAAATTCGACAAACTTCTTATCTTCTATTCCTTCGAAATTCTCAACTATCTTCTTGAGAACGTTTTCTCCAAGCTCCTTCCATCTGCCCCTCGAAAATAAATATGAGTATTTATCATCAATCTTTTCTTCAGCCGAACTAGGAACATATTTAGCCCAATCAGTAATAACCCTGCATCTACCTCCTCCATAATCACGAATCGTCGTATGATATAAGATATCCAAAGCATAATCATCAGTAATTTTTTTGTTCGGCAAAGCACCTTTGATAAAATTGGTAAGAAGATGGATGTCATTAAATCTGTTTATGATCTCTGAATGGATCTTTTCGCCCAATTCGGGATGGCTCTTTTTTGAAATTTTCATTAATGCGTCTTCTTTAGAACAACCGTCAGAAATCATGGAATCATACTCTTTTTTGGATTTATTGCAATAATTCATCGCCTCAAAAGTGCTAATTAGAACATTGATAAAAATTGCCACAGGAATAGCAATGATAAATCCTAAGTTATCCCAAAAATACATGCAAATAGCAGCAATTAAAACAAAAACTATGAACGATCGGATTCTCATATGTTCTCCTTATTTTCTTATTTTATTTAGATAAAACAAATTAAATCCGAAAACTGCTGCAACAACCAAATCAATAATTAACCAAGTTTCTTTTCTAAAATAAAATTTTGCGATTGGATTAAAGAGAATAGCTATTATTGCCATGAGCCATAAAAGACCAAATTTTCTAATTGTGTAGAATAAGTACACATAATAAAGAGCAAGGATGCAAATAAACCAGCGGAGGATTACGAAATAGTTATAGGGCAGTTTTGTGAAAACAGGTAGAATTAAAGCTAGAATTGCGACAATGGTAATTATTATTGTTTTTATGTTTTGTTTCATTGGATTCATTCTTCTCTAAAAAGATTGTGCAATTGCAATGATATATAGCTTTTAGTACAACATATCAATACTGCAAAACAGATTACCGCATCTTCAGGATGGCCGAGTAAAATTTCTGTTATTTTAGAACCAAAATGCCAAAATAGGGAATCCGCAAACCCTTCTCGTGGATTAGCCGGAAGCAGATTGCTAAATTCAAAGTATTCTGCTTTAGTTGATAACCATCTTGATGTCAAATAATTTTTTGAATCCTCTTTCATTTTAGCTATTTTTGTGGGATCTCTACCTTGCTTTAGATAATTGGCAATATTATCTATTGCTATTAAATCTATTAATTCCTTGCAAAAATACTCACTATCCTCAGGATTAAGATATTCTAAGCTGATTCTTTCTACAAGATGTAAGAAAAACGCAAAAGATTCCCATACTAAAATTTTTTCTTTTCCTTGGATTTTAGAATAATCTGTAATGAAAGAAGCCAACCCAATACTATTTTCAACTAAAAGAGGCATTAAAAAAGTTGCTTTCCCTTTTAAAAGCCCTTTTTTATTGGGTTTCCCTTTAAATTTCGACCAAATGTTTTCTTTTGGCTCTTTATTTAGTTTTCTCTTGAGTTCCTCAGTTTTTAAAGCCATATTATTCAAAGCATCTTTCACATCTTGTGACATTTCTTCTTCTTCTTCTTTTATAACAGGTCCTATTGGTTCTTCCTTATCGCTAATTATTCTATTTGCTATTGTTTTAGTAAGCCAATATCCCCCCAAGACAAGTAAAACGGCAGGGACAAAACCTAATATAAGACCAATTTCTTTTGCTAATGCAATTACAATTGATGCTATTAGTATACCTCCAACAATGCCAATATAATCTGCCTTTTTCATTCAACTTGCCTCCTATCCCAGGATATGATAATTATTGTTGTTTTTATATCTTGCTTCATTTTATTTCATTATTGACCTAATTCTTTCAAAGCTTTCCCAATAATATCTGGATCTATTTTCTTAGCTTGATTAAACTCTTCTTGAGCCTCAGATTCGTTATTTAATTCTTTATATATTTGGCCAAGATTAAAATGTGCTTGAGCATCATCGGGCTTTATTTCCAATCCGACTTTATATTGAGTAATAGCTTCTTCAAATTTGCCCTGCATTTGATAGACTGCACCTAAGCCAAAATGAGTCTCAGCCAAGTTTCGATTTATTTCTAATGCCATTTTATATTCTCTAATTGCATCTTCAAGTTTACCCTGTTCTGCATAAGTGCCACCAAGATTGCTGTGATGTGCTGCTTTGAATAATTTAAAAAGATCCCAAATACTCATTGGTTTTGGCCTCCTCTCCATAATCTTCTTTTATTTTTTCTGGCTTCCTTTTGCAGCTTTAAAAACGATTCCTGATACTTAACATTTGGTGGATAAGTGGCTGCATAGGCATATCCATTTTCAACCAACCATGCATTTACAAAAATATTATCAACATAGACATAGGCGAGTATCCTTCCATATTTATCTCTTTTTTGAACGTCAAACTCGAGCCTGACTTTTTTCCCTTCTACCAGCTTCTTGTTTGCTTCATAGGCTTCTTTGCCGAAGTATTGAACCGGTTTTTCGGGATGTTTTGTTTCTGGCGTATCAATACCAATATATCTTACTCTTTCGCCATTGGCTAATTCGATCGTATCGCCATCAATGACTCTCGTTACAAGGTAAATATTTTCAGGCGCTGAAGCAGGAGGTTTCCCAAAACCAGTTATGAACAAACTGGCTATAAAAAGTAGACAGAAAATAGCCAATGATCTTTTTGTCATGTTTCTGGCGTTATTATACTCCTATAAAGGATTTTTGCAATATATATCATAAATATGTCATTATGCGGGATTTCCGGCTGATAATGCGGTCTATCCCCCCAGATAGTGCGGAAAACCCGTACAATAGGGCTTTTTGCTTGTATCGTGATTTTATATAGATAATAAGGCCAATTGAACGACAAGTATCCATAAAACACCCACCCGGGTATGGCAGCTTGAAAGATCCGGTAAACGATGAAGAAAAAGTTGGGGAACATTATTGCCCCAAATATGGATCAATGAAGACCTGCTGTGCTGCGAGCTGGTGAGCAGCACGCAGGTCGTACAAAGTGTCTTTAATTCGAGGTGGTGGCGGGGTTTTTAAAAAATGATGATGGGAATAATAATCTCAGGGCTTTCCGGAAGGGGTTGGGAGGCGGTGGTGGTGGGGGCGCGAAGCGGCCTGTTCCTTAGTCTTGTCCTTGGTGCCTTGTATCTGGGAATTCGGGAATTTTAACACCCTCTTTTTTCCTTGTCTTTTCCTTAAAAAACCACCCCCTATGCTTACCACCACAAATTAACCGCAGGCCACAAAGCAAACAACGAAGCGGAAAAACTGGCTCCAATTTTTTGGTCTTGTGTATGATGAGAAGCTGGTCCTGATTTTGCCTTAAGTAATTCTGCCCTTTGATCGAGCTGTTTGTCTTAGGGTGTGTGTGGTCTTAAGCAGAACAGTAGAACCCGCTCCAGGCTCATTTATTTGTGTCTGGGCTTAAGCTGAAAACCAGCCTCAAGATTAGGATCTCACCCTTAATGTATGATCTGTTTTTAATGTGAAAAACCTGCCCCTTATTTAAAGCACAATAGAACAAAGCAGCAGGAGCAGGATCATTGCCTTATATATAAACACAAAGCCAGAAGCCGCAATAGGACGCTACGCAGCGCAGTGTGTGTACAATATATAACTATATAGGGATTGTGCGGGATTCCCCGGGCAGACCGCACCTTGTCCCGAGCGAGCGCAGCGAGTCGAGGGAGAGTCGAAGGACTATCTAGGATCTTTGAGATTCATCTTCTTACAGCCATGAATATTGTTCGGTAAGATTAATTTAATAGTTCGTTGGGGAAACGCGGACTCCATCCTCCTTCGCTCCTCCGGAGCTTCGGAGGACTTCGGAGAATTATACCTTTAAGCAACCGCTTAACCTGGCGGTTGCTCTTTTTTGGGCGGGGATTTGAATTAAAAAACCCTTCGACAAGCTCGGTGCGAGCTGGGAGCGGATTTCTATTTATAAAGCAAAAAGAAGACTCCGGAAGCAATTAAGGCCACGCCAAAATAATTGAATGGGGAAAATTTTTCTCCAAGAATGAAAAAAGAGATCAAGGCCACAAAGACATAGGTTAGAGCAGTCAGAGGAAAAATCAGGCCAAGCTTAAACCTGGAAAGGATATACATCCAGAGAAAAAAAGAAGAGCACATGAATAAAATACTCATTAAAACAAAAGGGTTTTTGATAACTTGAAAAACGATTGAGAAAACATCTTTGAGCTCCTTAATTTTAAGAATACCAATTTGATTTGCGCCATATTTCAAAAGCAGCTGGCTGAAAGCCATAATGAAGGTATAAAACAAAATCCATACGAACAAGTTTCTCATTTTAATGTCCTCGCTAAGATTTGTTTGGCAGCTTCTTCGCCCCTGGCAATGCATTCCCCTGCTCGGACATATTCGATTGACCCGATGTCACCTACTTCGGGAGTGATCACAACATCTGCTTCCATTAACTGAGGTATGGCCAGGTGTCTCTCCATAATGGCGATCGTCTGCATTCCAGTCCCAACCAGAGTAGGTGTCTTCAGAATTCGATCAATTCGGTTAAATATAATCTCATCCGCTTTTGCTCTTATCGGGCCGGGCGGAATGATTTCCTTTAGCATCTGAAGCTTGGATAATTTTTTACTTTTGGATTCCGACGGCTTTTCTTCTGAAAAATATCTTTTCAAATCTGAGAACAAATTTACCGCAATGACAAAATCCGCCCCCATTTCTCTAACCAGCCTAACGGGCACCGGATCCACTACTCCGCCATCGATCAGGAATCTTCCCTCATAATTGTAAGGCGTAAAAAGGATCGGAATAGAAACGCTCGCTCTAACAGCCCTGGCGATGTTCCCCTCTTTCAAAATTATTCTTTCACCTGTCGGTACCTCTGTGGCTACGACAGTTAAAGGAATTTTAGCGTCAGAGAATTTTGCGTCCCCAATGGAAGATTTTATGAATTCCTGAATTTTCCGCCCATCGATGATGCCATTTAAGGGGAGGGCCAGATCAACTAAAGAAAACAGCTTTCTCCAATCGGTCTCAAGGGCTATTGATTCTATCTTTTTAATATCCAGGGTCACTGCATATCCGCCGCCAATCATGGCCCCCATACTTGCCCCAGCAATATAATCTACTTTTATTCCTGTCTCTTCTAATACTTTGATTACGCCAATATGGGCAAGACCGCGGGCGGCACCGGTCCCTAAAGCTAAGCCAATTTTTCGTCTTCTTTTTATATCATTCATGTTAGATTAGTTTAGCATTTTAACTTGTGGCTTACATCTATTTTTCAATTAGAAAATCTTTCAGTTTTCTCCCAGAGATTGGGGGCGCGGACCAAATCCAGCCAGATAACTCTTCCGAAAACAAAAAGCCAGATCTGGAAATAAAAATATAAAAGCAACGAAACAATTATATTCTTAAAATTAATTTCTCGAGTATAAATCAAGCAGGCCAGGAGCTGCAGAAAAAGCAGCGCATAAAACAGCATCCATAGAAAAAAACCAATTCCCATTCCCTCAAACACGAGAATTTCTATCATTCCTAAAATAAAAAGAAGATTTGCAAGCACTAAAGCCAGAAGGGGGGAATAGAATTCGATTACCTTAAGAAGGACAACAAAGTTTACGAATTTTAGTTTTCTCTCTTTAAAGATCTTTCTCATCTCTTTGAGGGTTTTAAAGAATACGTGATTGCCGCCCCTCGCCCATCGAGTTCTTTGAGCAACCCAAACCCGAAGTTTTTCCGGAACCTCTTCGTAAGATAAAGCAGAATGGACATATTCAATTTTATACCCATGGGAATGGAGCCGGACAGAGAGCTCGAAATCTTCGGTTAAGGCATTGTCATCCCAGCCTCCCAGTTCTTCCAGGACTGATTTTCGGATAGCCACATTGGTTCCTGGAGAAAAGAGAAATTTTTGCCCCTCCCGCGGGGGTGCGGCTTCGGTTAGAAGCTGTTGAGATAAAGATTCGAGATAACCAAAACGAGCAAAAAAACCGTGCGGGTTTACGGCTTTTCGCATACCAAAGGTCATAGCCACTTCTGGATGGGCAACCAGATAAGAGGCCAGGTGTTTGACAGCCATTCTATCTACTATGCTATCCGCATCATAAATTACAATAATTTCCCCTTCTACATATCTTAAGCCGAAGTTCAAAGCTCGAGGCTTGCCATGGTGCTCGAAATCATTCGAGGCATCAATTACTTTTATATTTCTTTTGCTGCGGGAGGCAATTTCTCGGGCAATACTGGCAGTATTGTCTTTTGAACTAGGATTTATTATAAGGATCTGTAATTTGTCATCGGGGTAATCCAAAGCCAAAATGTTTTTCAGGGTTTTCGCAATCACCTTTTCTTCATTATAAGCCGGGATCATGATCGAAACTTTCGGCAGCTCTTTGTCCGGAACAATTTTAATCTCGGATGGTTTCTTTCTATATGTAAAAAGGAAAGCTATCTGCAAAAGGCGTAGAAACATGACCACAGAGGTTATAACCGCGCAGATTATAATAAATGTTAAAATGAAGCTCATTTTAATCTTTTTTTGTCCATAATACGACTGTTGTTATGCCGATTACGATTCCTACAATCAAGTTATTCCACAAGTTAAAGCTCGTGTCCCAATGCGCGATAGTGAAAGCAGAAACTACAAGCCAGGCTGCACAGACAGCATATATCCAGGATATCCACATATTAAATCTCCTTATCCCATACTTTGCTTTTCAAAATAACAAAAGCCGAGATTATCATTAGAGTTGACACTAGAACCGGCGCGATGACCGGCCCTTTCCAGGGAACAGGAATCAGAAATAGAACGTCTTCAGTAAAAATAGACGGCGGCCAGCGGAGAATAACATATAAAGAGATATAGTAAACAATATCCCAGATTCCAAGGGTAAGCAGGAAATTGGCAAATCTTTCCCACAAGTTCTTACCCGTCAAAATAGCAAAAGCAGCTAACATTATAATCGTAGCTGCTTCTCGAAATTGCTCAATAAGATAAAGAGGTTCTTTGGCAAGTTTTTGGGTTACTTGCGCAATTGGCTCCAGAATATAGGGGAGCTTTTGCATGGCAGCACGGAGATAGACAACAACCACAGCCTCAAAATATCCCATGGCCACTGCAAAACAAATAATCAAAAATATCTTATAAATTATTTCTTTTTTATTCATTAAAACCCTTTGCTTTATGTGTAATTTTATGCAGTGTCTTCTCAAGTTTTTCTGATTCATTCTTCAGCCCAAGACCATTAATATCTGAAGAAACTCTAAATGGTTTATCAAACACAATAATTACCCGACTAAAAGGCAGGGGGATAAAATATTTATCCCATCTCATTGGCAGAGTTATCTTGCAACGCGCATGAACCCCAACCGGCACAACCACTCTACCTGTTTTTTTCGAAAGAAATAACCCCCCCGGTTTAACCTTAAATATTGATTCCCCTGGCGGACCATCAACCGCAATCGCGCAGTCATATTTATTTTTTAAAGATTTTAAGATAGATAAGCTACTCTTGGCTCTTGAAAAAGAATCACCTTCAGCCGGCGTTCTTAGGATTTGACATTTATATCTTCTTGCGAAACGCGCCAGGATTTCCCCCTCGGTATTGTCCAGCGGCGCAATGAAAACATTACGATTGCGATAGTAATAAAATAGAGGAAAGGTCGCTTGATGCCAGAAAGCAAAAACCACATTCTTTCCCTCTTTATGATTCTCCTTTATGTACTCTTCCCCTACGACATTCAACCTGACCGTTTTATTAATGGCCATAGAAAGCAGCCAGAGCAAAAGAGACATGGTTTCTATATAGCTTTCCTTAATAATGTTTTTAAGCATTTTATTTCTCTACTCTAAATTTCTGATAAACCCACCAGACCAGCACAAAAGCAGCAATCAAAATTAAGATTACTATTATTTTCTTAACATCCATAAATATTCACCCCCTGCTCGCAGAATCAATAAATAGATTAAGACAACCATTGACACAACTACAATTAAAATAATAATGATAATAATCGCTATCCAGGTCCAGCTCATTTTTGTCTCCTTACCGTTTTTGAGACGATGTCCATAATACCAGTGCGATCAAAAAACACACGTATAGTAAAACTAATACAATTACCCACCAATTAGGCAATGTTCTAACATCCTTTTTTCTTCTCAATCAATTCAACTATTTCAGCAACGATTGTCAATTTATCCGATTCTTCGTCAGATATTTGAACCGCAAACCTTTTTTCCAATGCCGCCATTAATAGCGGATGATCTATCGAATCAAAATTCAGATCGCCCTTTAAGGAAACATCCATGTTAATGAGCTGTTTATCCTTATTAAGCTCGCGAGCGATAATGTGTTTTACTTTATTAAAGATATCGATTTGATCCATAAGCAAACCTAAAAACTATACTTGAATTTTAAATAGACCTGATCCAGGGTTTCCAGGGTTTCGAGTTTCGAGCCAATATCCCCATCAATTGAAAAAACGCCCAGCTCGATCTCTGTTGTTCTTAGATTCATATTGGTGTGTCGCTCATATTCCTATCGATTCCCTTTTGCTCGATTGTGTGTCTTACAGAGCATCTGACAGTTCTTAGCCGAAGTCGCTCCACCCTTACTCCAAGCTGTTACATGATCGGCGTCCATTTCGCCAAAACTCCAAATATTACTCTTGTTAGCTTTATGACCAATACTGCAATGCGGACAATTTGACTTCTTTTTAGATTTGGCCTGTCGAGTTTGTTTTGCGTAAACAGCTTTCTTTGTTTCCTCATCAAAAACTCGGACATTTAGCAATTTTTTATCAACTGAGCCACCAAGAACGTATTCAAAAATACCTTTACGATTTTTAATATATGAGTCACCATAGAGATTACGCACCTCGGCTGATATTTTAGCTGGGTTATATGGCTTTTTGTGATACTCCTCGTAAAGCCGCCCCCACTCAAGTCCGCACATCTCACTTTCCACATCAACAAATACACTTGAAACCCAATCAAGCGCACATTCCAAAAACGCCTGTCTGTTTGCGCTGCCAGATACATACGCGCTCCATTTTAGAATATTGGCATTTTGGCTGTTACTGAACTCCTCTTTACCTAGCGTAACGAATGGTCCGGAATAGATCGCATTTAACAATTCTTGGGGGACGAGCGGAACTCCAGCTATATTAATCGTCTTAAACCACTCTTTTATCTGGCTTTCTGTTCCTTCGCATTCATAAATGAGTTGTTTAGTTTCCAAAATCTTGGTTTTCTTGTCTTTTGCCATGCCGCTAAAATATTGTTCCATACCGTTATCGTCTTTGATGGCAAATTTATCGGTTACAAAACGTCCAACACTGGTGATGCGCTGTTGCCCGTCCAAAACTTCCAGATTATTTTCAGAAACCTTATTAAAATATATCAAGCCTATGGGGTAACCTTTGAGCAGTGATTCAATAACGGCAACCTCTTTTTTTCCACCATCGGAGGCATAAATGTAGTTGCGTTGATATTCGGGTTGAATGGTCAATTTACCTGACAAACCAAATAAACCTTTGCCTTCGAGCTCGTTATAAACAAAACCTTCGCATATTTCCTTAATAGTAATGTCGGTTTTAAGTGTTGTTTTCATTTATTTAATCTTTACTAATTTAATTATAACTCTCATATAAGGGACGACTGGTCGGTTATTATGATCATAATAACATAAGTCTGGGTGTCCTTCACTGATTGTCCCTGTTTGCCCAGATTTATAGTATGCGTCAACAAATTCCTTTGACATACCTCGTGTCTTTATATACCTGCTTAATCCTAATATTTCAAATTGTTCAGGATTATATTTACTAAGAAAGCTGATAGGCACACCCATTGCACCATTGTAATCACTCGGAATATTTTTAACCAACGGCACTTCAATAGCATCATAGTTGTCATATTCATTAAAAGGCTTTTTTGTAACAAATTTAATTATTTCCTTCTCAGTCATTAAGGGCAGTGGTTGATGACGACGTCCATGGTCAAGGTTAGTGAACCAAACTGTTCCTGCAACAAATGCATATTTCTTTCCAGCTTCCTCTTTATGAAAACTTTTGTAACTATCAGGAACTTGATACCATACGTTTCGTCCATCGTTTTTACCAGCTCCTAGCCATATTTTATTATCTTTAATGAGCGGGAATATTTCCTTATATGTAATCGCATTCATATTACCAATAATGACAAAGTTTTTACTGCAATCAAAAAGTTGCTTAATATATTCGCGAAATAGGCTGAATGGCGGATTCGTTATCACGATATCAGATTGTTTAAGCATCTTTAAACATTCATCGCTACGAAAGTCTCCGTCGCCTTCTAACGGAACCCATTCGTTGTGCTTGTTCGCCTTTAACTGCATGGCAACATCCTTCAAATTGAATTCACCATCGCCGTCTATGTCGTGCACTTCTTTGATAATGAATTTGTTGGCATTTATCTTAGGACGGCCTTTTGCTTTTGTGAGAGTTTTATCATCGCCATACAACGCCAGTTGAGTGTTGGCTACAGGTGAGGGTCTATAGCTAGTGGTGATAAGCTGTTTCAATCCAAGTTTGTTGAAATTAAGCACGAAATAGCGGAAGAAATTGCTCTCGAACGGATCGTCACAATTGCAGTAAACAACTTTACCGCGGAATACATCGGGATTGTATTCTAAATATGATTCAATCTCTTTTTGAATATCACCGTACTGAGTATAAAACTCGTCGTTCTTTGCCCTTTTTGCGTTTGTAAGATAGCTGTTTGCCATATTCTTATTTAAATAATTCCGCCGTCGGCGGCAGACATTTCCTGTCTAAATTCTAAGCCCTCCTTAACAAAAATACAAGGATAAAATCGCTATTCGCTGCCCCACGCTACCATTCAATCAACTTCGCCCTCAAAGGGCAAGCCAAAAATCTCTATTTCGACTTCCTCTCTTTCCATTGACAGAAAAAGTGGGTAGAGATGACTCGCAAAGGCCCATTTAATTCAAACTTAAAATGCAAAAGTAAAAAATCCAATAAATCTTTAGGCCACCATTACAAAAAGACTCAAAAAATATGTTAGAATATAAATGTTATGAACGGTTATATGTATACAGCAATTTCTACAGGAGCAGTCGGCACAATTCTTCTTATTCTTGCGCCGAAAATATCCAGTATAAGCAAAGTACGCACTTGGATAATATATATTGTTGGAGTAATTCTATTGGGTGCTGCTGGATATTATGAACATCTTGGATCATCAGCAAGCATCAGGAAAGAATTCTCTTCATTCAAAGCACAGCTTGAAGAATTCAAGAAAGATACCTCCTCCAATAAAATAAAAACACAAATTCAAGAATTAGAAAATGATTTTACTGATTGGTATAACAAATTTTTGAGCGAGAAAGATATCAGAAAAATTGAAATAGAAAAAAAGGAATTGGCAATTAAACAAAGGATCGCCGAAACCAATAATAAATATAGAAGTGTTTACGCCTACTTTTTTGAGTCTCTAAAAAAACACGTCGACGCTGCAAATCTTAAGGGGCAAAAAGAAATACGATATAAAATCCCTCATTTTCCCAAGAATATTTTCTCAGATGAAACAAACCACTATAAAACAACGATTGAATTTAAAAATAAAACAATTTGGAAAATTTCTGTTCGTTCCAGGGGATATTCAGATTATAATATACTTCCAGTAATCGACCTAGCAATCGAGAATCAAGAACAATTCAATAAAATGATGGGGCGTGCGGGCTTTCAAATACAAATTGATCCGGACGCCAATTCGATAGCTATAACAGAATATAAATACAAATTAGACTTTTACAATTTAAATGTGAGCTATGGCTTAGACAAATATAAATCCTCATTCGACGAAATAATAGGGAAATTCTTGGAATATCAATTATTGAAGATAGGATAGGTTGTCATTCCGAAATTTGATCTTTGAGTTTTGAACTCCACCCTCTTATTTCAATGTCGAATAAATGCCCGCAGCTACAGCCCCTCGACTCCCTCACTTCGTTCGTTCGCTCGGGGCAAGCCCTTCGACGGAGCTTGTCCTGAGCGAACGC
>JAYEOW010000049.1:0-25883 GCA_034723395.1 Candidatus Margulisiibacteriota bacterium | reverse complement strand
GGATATAACTACATAGACCTCCCGGTTAAAACTGTGAAGGAACTTGAAAAAGAACTTAGAAAAGGTCATTCCTCCTACATCGGAAACCACAACCAGATTGCCCTGGCTGAAGAAATAGGCATTAGTCATCTCAGCCAGCTTTTCTCTGCCCTCTCTGCGCTGAAAGATCCTGACACAGGCAAATCCTGGACAGAGGTCTTAGGATATAACGTAATAAACCTCCCGGTTAAAACCGTTAAAGCATTAGAAATTGAATTAAAGAAAAAACACTCTCCCTACATCGGCAACCACAACCAGATTGCCCTGGCTGAAGAAATAGGCATTAGTAATCTAGGACACCTTTTCTCTGCCCTCTCTGCGCTGAAAGATCCTGACACAGGCAAATCCTGGACAGAGGTCTTAGGATATAACGTAATAGACCTCCCGGTTAAAACCGTTAAAGCATTAGAAATAGAATCAAAGAAAAACCATTCTGCTTATCTTGGCAACCACAACCAGATTGCCCTGGCTGATAAGATTGGCATTAGTAATCTAGGACAACTTTTCTCTGCCCTCTCTGCTCTGAAAGATCCTGACACAGGCAAATCCTGGACAGAGGTCTTAGGATATAACGTAATAGACCTCCCGGTTAAAACCGTTAAAGCATTAGAAATAGAATTAAAGAAAAAACACTCTGCTTACCTTGGCAACCACAACCAGATTCCTCTGGCTGAAGAAATAGGCATTAGTAATCTAGGACACCTTTTCTCTGCCCTCTCTGCGCTGAAAGATCCTGACACAGGCAAATCCTGGACAGAGGTTTTAGGATATAGCGTAATATACCTCCCGGTTAAAACCGTTAAAGCATTAGAAATAGAATTAAAGAAAAAACACTCTGCTTACCTTGGCAACCACAACCAGATTCCTCTGGCTGAAGAAATAGGCATTAGTAATCTAGGACAACTTTTCTCTGCCCTCTCTGCTCTGAAAGATCCTAACACAGGCAAATCCTGGACAGAGGTCTTAGGATATAACGTAATAAACCTCCCGGTTAAAACCGTTAAAAACTTTTTTAGCGATCTAGTCGACTTTGCTGAAGAGGCTAGTTTTCCTTACTACATAATTGCTAAAAGCCTGGCAGATAAATCACCTGAGGAGGCTGAGAAACGCTTCCGCTGGATCGTTGAAACCAGCAAAAGAGTCCCTGCTTAATTTATTTTATTACCGAAGCGCACCGCTCACAAAGTGTCGGATGCTCTTTGTTTTTGCCAACAGCTTCCTTCAGCATCCAGCACCGCTCGCATTTAGCGCCGCTGGCCTTTCCAACTACAATCTTATCCCCGGCAACCAATTTCGTTTCAGATACAATCATAATCATAGGCAGGATCTTTTCTAAATCTTTAACCCACTCCCTCCCCCTGGTCCCGATCTCAACCTGCGCTTCAAGCGAAGCGGAAATTTCTTTGTTGGCCCGCAACGTCTCGATCGCTTTATTGATCTCTTCTTTTAGCTGAAAAATATTATCCCATCTGGTCTCCAGCTTTTCATCAATATAACCCTTATTCGCTTTCGGCATGTCGAGCAGAAAAACACTCTCCTTTTTTGGCGCATCACTTTGAATATATCGATAAATATCTTCCGCCGTAAAGGAGAGGATCGGCGCCATCAGTTTAATTAATACATTTAAGATTTCAAACATCGCTGTTTGGGCAGATCTGCGCTCAATCGATTCCTTTCCTCCGCAATAGAGGCGGTCTTTTGACATGTCCAGATAATAAGCTGATAGATCGTTAACACAAAAACCATATAAAGCGTGATAAACAATATGGAATTCATAGCTTTCGTACGCCTTCTGGATACGTTCGATCAAACGATGCAGCTTGAGCAGAATCCATTTATCGATCTCCAGCATCTTCTGGTAGTCGAGCGCCACGTTTTCACGATAATCATTTAAATTACTCAGCAAAAAGCGGCAGGTGTTGCGAATTTTAAGATAAGCATCTTTTACCTGTTTTAAAATATTTTGCGAAGCGGCCATATCGTTGCGAAAATCGGTCGAAGCTACCCATAAACGTAAAATATCTGCTCCCGATTGCTTAATAACATCTTGAGGACTGATAACGTTGCCCAAAGATTTACTCATCTTTTTCCCTTTTTCATCGATCGTAAATCCGTGAGTAAGGACCGCTTTAAAGGGGGCTTCTCCTTTAAATCCCATTCCGAGCAGAAGTGAAGTCTGGAACCAACCACGATGCTGATCGGATCCCTCAAGATAGAGATCGGCCTGGCCGTCGATCACCGCCGCATGCGAAGATCCCGACTCAAACCAAACATCTAAAATATCGCTCTCTTTTTCAAATTCGGTCCCGCCGCAATCCTTACACTTGGTCCCTTTTGGTAAAATTTCTTCGGCCGATTTTTCAAACCAACCATTAGTCCCATTCGATCGAACTAGTTCACGGATCGATTGATTAAAAACACCGGTCATCTGCGGCTTCCCGCATTTTTTACAATAGAAAACAGGGATCGGAACACCCCACGACCGCTGTCTTGAAATACACCAGTCGGGACGCGATTCAACCATCCCTTGTATACGATTCTCCCCCCACCCGGGAATCCATTCAGTCCTCTTTATAGCCTCTAGAGCCTTTTGCCTCAGAGCCTTATGGTCAACCGATACAAACCACTGCTCAGTAGCACGGAAAATAACAGGTTTTTTACAGCGCCAGCAGTGGGGATAAGGATGCTTGAAAAACTCCAGTTTTAGAAGGGTTCCATCCTCTTTCATCTTCTCCGTGATCACTTTATTTGATTTATCATAATGCATCCCGGCGATAAATTCGGGAACGGTATTATCAAAATGCCCTTTGGCATCAACCGGCATAACGATCGGCAGCTTATATTTTAGCCCAACCTTATAATCCTCATCCCCATGGCCGGGAGCGATGTGGACCAATCCGGTCCCCTGCTCTAGAGTTACATACTTATCCAAAACGAGCATTACATCCCGTTCCACAAATGGATGCTTGCAAAGAATCCCCTCTAAGAATTTACCTTTGGTTTTATCAATTATTTTATGCTCTTTGATCCCCAAACGATTGATAAAATCTTCCACCAACCCCTCGGCAACGACATAAACTTCATCTCCAGCCTTTAGAAATACATATTCGTAGTCGGGATGTGCGGCGATGGCCACGTTTGCTGGAAGGGTCCAGGGGGTTGTGGTCCAAATAACGAGATAGACCGGCTCTTTTAGGTTATTCACCGGAGATTTTTTATCCAGTTGAATACTATTGCGGTCGATAATCTCAAATTTTACGAAGATCGATGGGGATTTTTCATCTTCATACTCGATCTCCGCCTCCGCCAGCGCTGTTTCACACTTCGGGCACCAGTGGATCGGTTTTAGGCCGCGATAAATATATCCCTTTTCCGATAAAACACCAAAAAGCTCGACAATCTTCTCCTCGTAAGAATGATCGATCGTCAAATACGGGTTATCCCATTCTCCAAAGATCCCCAGGCGCTTAAATTCTTTTCGTTGAAGGTCGACATAATGCAGCGCATACTCTTTGCATTCTTGGCGGAACTCGGTAATGCTCATCTCTTTTCGTTTATCGCCAATCTTTTTTATCAACTGGGTTTCGATCGGCAATCCGTGGCAATCCCATCCCGGGACATAAGGGGCTAGAAATCCATTCATCGATCGGTGTTTAATAACTATGTCTTTTAAAGTTTTATTTAATGCGTGTCCGAGATGAATATCGCCGTTCGGATAGGGGGGCCCGTCATGAAGGATGTATTTACCATAGTTTTTATTCTTAGCCTGGAGCTTATGATAAATATCCTCTTTATCCCAAAGTAAAGAAAATTCCGCTTCGACCTTCGCCAGGCTGACACGGATAGGAAAATCGGTCTTTGGCAGATTTAGGGTGTCTTTGTATCTTTTCATCGGAGCTAATCCCGGCGGAGCTTTTTAAGCGCCTGGAGCGCAACCCCTTCTCCCGCACTGATCAAGCGGCGCGCTTTACTCTCGTCCAGGTGCCAGAGATCTTCTTCGCTGATTTGAGGCTGGATTAATATATCAGCTCTATAAATCTGAGATAGTGCAAGTTTGTGCATCAAAATATTAGCCGACCTTTCAAAGACATGTATCGGGTCTAGCGGGAGATGGGAGACCGGAAAAATCGGGACTACATCAGAAGCAATAATAAATTTTGCTCCCATTTTTTTGGCAGTATCTACCGGGACCTGATAGCCGGTAACTCCGCCGTCTACCAGCAAATGCTGACCGATCTCCAGCGGTAAAAAGAACCCCGGGAAGGCAGAAGACCCCGCCACCGCATCCGCCACCTTCCCTTTGTCCAAAATACAGACTTCGGCCTGCTTCAGGCAGGTTGCCGCCACCGCAAAGGGTGTTTTTAGATCTTTAAATTCTTTATCCCCCAGATATTCTACCAGACGATCGTGAACCCCCCTAGTGGTAAGCATTCCTTTCTGAAGAATACTTATCTTTACCAGGTTCCGCCAATGAAGATGCAAGGCTAGCTCTTCAATTAAATGCATCTCTAAGCCAGCTGCGTACAGGGCGCCTACAATTGCCCCTGAAGAGGTCGCGGCGATATAATCTATCGGAATCTTATAGCGCTCGATAACCTTCAAAACACCGATATGGGCAACCCCATGGGAAACTCCTCCCCCCAGTACCAATCCTATTCTTCTCGGTTTAAACGGCCATATCCACATACTAAATAAAGAATAACAAATGCCAAAACTATTTGCAACCACCATAACCATGTGTTACAATATTTTCGACACTGCATGAAACAGTACTCACCAGATAAAATCCGCAATGTCGGGATCATCGGTTCCGGAACGAGCGGGAAAACCTCTCTAAGCGAAGCCCTGCTCTTTAAGGACGGAATTATAAATCGTCCTGGCAATATCAACGAAGGGAACACAACCTCCGATTACGGTCCGGAAGAGATAAAACGACAGATCAGTATCCACTCATCCCTTCTCCCTTTTGAATGGAAAAATACCAAGATAAACCTGATCGATACCCCCGGATATATAGACTTTGTAGCCGAAGCCATATCAACTATCCGGGTGGTCGACAGTTTAATTATCGTGGTCGACGCGGTCAGCGGCCCCGGAGCATCGCTGCAGCGGCTCTGGAAGATCGCCGATCAATACAATGTGCCGCGGGTTATTATTATTAACAAACTCGATAAATCCCAGGCCGATTTTGACAAGACCCTCGAAGCCTTGCGCAAGAAGTACAGTAAAGAGATCGTCCCCGTCCAGGTCCCAATCGGTATTGGAGAAAATTTCTCCGGAGTCCACAACCTTCTGCGGCCGGAAGTGCCGGACAACCTGAAGGATGATGTTTTAAAGTACAAAGAGATGATGATCGAAGGGGTTGCTGATATCGATGACACAATCCTTACCGAATACCTCGAAAATAAGGAGATCACCGAAAAAGAATTACGGGAAACGATCATCAAGGCAATCGAAAAAGATATCTTCTTCCCGGTTTTCTGCACTTCAGCTACCAAAGGGATAGGGATCGAAGAGGTGCTCGATGAGATCATCGAATGGATGCCTCCTTCAAATGACCACGATCTCGCCGCCAAGAATGACAAGGATGAAGATCTGATGATCAGGCAGGATCCCAAAGACCCATTTTCGGCTTACGTATTTAAAAGTGTTTCCGAGCCGCATATCGGCAACTTGACCTATATAAGGGTATTTTCCGGCAGTATCAACCCCTCTTCCACCGTCTACAATGCATCTAAGGGGAGGGAAGAAAGAATTGGCCAGATTATCACCATGCGTGGGAAAAACCGTGATGAGATCCCGATGCTCTCTGCCGGAGATATTGCCGTCCTTCCCAAATTAAAGGTAACCGGCGCTGGCGATACACTATGTGATAAGAACAGAAAAGTCATCATTCCTCCTGCTCAATATCCTGAACCGGTCATGTCTTTTGCGGCCAAGCCAAAGAGTAAATCCGACCAGGAAAAGATGGGATTAGGGCTTGGCCACTTTACCCATGAAGATCCGACCTTTAAAATGAGTTATAACGCGGAGACTAAAGAAACGGTCATTTCCGGCATGGGGGATGTTCACCTCGAAGTAATCCTAAAACGGTTAAAAGAACGCTATAACATCGAAATTGAGATCGGGGAGCCGAGGATCGCCTATAAAGAAACTATTCGCGGAAAAACAAAGGCACAAGGAAAATACAAAAAACAGACCGGCGGCCGCGGGCAATACGGGGACACCTGGATCGAGATCGAACCCCTCCCCCGCGGTAAAGGTTTTGAATTCGTAAATAAGATCGTCGGTGGAGCGATCCCCAAAAATTATATCCCGTCGGTCGAAAAAGGGATCAAAGAAGCAATGCTTGGCGGAGTGATCGCCGGTTATCCGGTTGTGGATGTGAAGATCACCCTTTATGACGGCTCCTACCATGAAGTCGATTCATCGGATCTCGCCTTTAAGATCGCTGCCTCAATGGGTTTCAAGAAAGGCATTGTCGAAGCGAGGCCAGTCTTGCTTGAGCCGATCGTTGAGGTTACCGTCACCGTTCCTCAGGAGCACGTAGGAGAGGTTACCGGCGACCTTAACAAACGAAGAGGGAAAGTACTAAATATCGAGACTGATAAGGTCGTTGCTTTAGTCCCTGCCGGGGAGATCGCAAAATATGCGACCGATCTCCGCTCTTTCACCCATGGCCAGGGGACATTCTCAACCAAATTCTCGCATTATGAGCAGGTGCCGCCGCCAACTCAGCAAAAACTCGTTGGAATCTTTCAAAAACTAAAAGGAGGAGGAGGTGCTAAACACTAATGCGAACAAGTGAATGCACAGTGATCAAAGAGGTCCCGGAAACCATTAACCTCAAAGTCCCGGAAGAAAGAAACAAGCTTGCCAGCCTAGGAGAAACCATCGCCTCAAAAGAAGGACTGCATTACGAAGGATATATCGCTTACACAGACATCCCATATTCGATAGAACACGCTAAGTTGACCCTGTTTTTCGACTAAATAAAATTATAACTTAACCAAAGTCGCCCCGAAGATGCCGTCGAGCTTACCTATTTCGGCAAGGACCTTGTCCGAAACGCTATTATCTACGTTTAAGACCATTACTGCTTTGTCTTTTATTTTTAGCCTGCCAACATCCATCGACGCGATATTAATCTTGTGTTCGCCCAAAAATGTCCCTACCTTGCCTATCATCCCCGGCTTATCGGTATTCGAAATGATCAACATATAACCTTCCGGAGCCGCGTCCACCCTAAATCCGTCGATCACTACCAGCCGGTCCCCCATCCCCTCAAAAACCGTCCCTCCTACCTCGCGGTCGCCTTTGGAAGAATTTATCTTAACCGAGATCAGGCTGGCAAAATCCTTTGACACTTTATTTTTGCTCTCCACTATTTCGATCCCGCGCTCCTTTGCGATCAGCGGCGCATTAACAAAATTAACTGCTACGTCCATCATCGGGGCCAACAATCCTTTAAGCACGGTCGTAGTCAGCGGGGAAATATCATTTTCGGCCACTTCTCCGGAATATTCTACAATTACTTTAGAAACTGCACCCGGCATAATTTGCGACGCTAAAGCTCCAAGTTTTTCGGCAATCCCCATAAAGGGCTTAACCGGAGTGATCAGTTCGGGTTTCATCGAAGGAATGTTTACTGCCGAACGGGCGGCCCCTCCCTTTAACACTTCGATGATCTGTTCGACTACATCGACCGCAACATTCACCTGGGCTTCAACGGTCGAAGCCCCCAAGTGAGGAGTTACAATAATATTGTCTAAGGTTAATAATGGGCTATCTGCGGGGAGCGGCTCTTTTTCGAACACGTCTAAAGCTGCCGCGGTTACTTTCCCGCTTTTTAAAGCTTCATAAAGGTCTTGTTCATTTATGATCCCGCCGCGGGCGACATTTACCAGCCGGACCCCTTTCTTCATCTTGGCGATCGTATCTTTGTTAATCATGTTTGCGGTCTCTTTGGTCTTTGGGATATGGAAGGTGATAAAATCCGACTCTTCAATAATATTTTCCAGTTTTTTCAGCTCAATTCCCAAACTTTTTGCATATTCATCGGTAACAAACGGGTCAAAAGCAATAACCTTCATCCCCATCCCTAAAGCGTAAGAAGCTACCCGGCGGCCGATCTTTCCTAGCCCGACCACGCCTAAGGTTTTATTTAGAACTTCGATCCCTTTGAATGATTTACGGTCCCAATTCCCCGCCTTTAATTTCGAATAAGCCTGCGGGATCTGCCTGGCCATCGCCAAAAGCATCGCCCAACTGTGCTCCGCAGCCGCCACCGTATTTCCTTCCGGAGAATTGACGACGATAACTCCGTTTTTAGTGGCGGTAGAAAGATCCACGTTATCAACGCCGACCCCTGCCCGGCCAATGATCTTTAATTTTTTGCCCGCTTCTATAATTTTAGGAGTAACTTTGGTGCCAGAACGAACGACCAGCGCGTCATACTGGGGTATAATTTTTACCAATTCAGCTTCGGATAACCCGGTGTTCATCTCCCCCTCTATCCCGGCATCCTTGAGCATCTCCAACCCGACTTCGGCAATTTTATCAGAGGCTAATACTTTCATTTAATTCCCCTCCCCTTCAATCAAGATTATACCACCAAACAGGAAGATGTAAACAACAATTTTACTAGTTTGTGAAATGATTCACATGTTAATAATGCACTTTAATGAGACATAGGCCGTGTGAAGGCGCGGTTCTCCCGGCCAATCGACGATTGCGGCCGTATAATATATTTTTAATATCACTTGTGATTTTATTCCCTAACCCCACCTCCATCAATGTCCCTACCATATTCCTGACCATCTTATACAGAAACCCATCCCCTTTTACCCGGACACTGACCAGATCGATCTTCTCTCCGGAGAAAACAGCAAGCTTTCGTTTCTTAATTGACAACTTATAAATTCGCTTAACAAAATTTTTATCGTCGGATCTTGACGCGCAAAAAGATGAAAAATCGTGCTTGCCAACTAATATCTTGGCCGCTTCCTTCATCGCAGCCAGATCAAGCTTATATTTTATATGCCAGGCGACCCGTCGGACCGAAGGGGGGATAATAGCACCATTAAAAATCAGGTATTCATATTCTTTACTCTTTGCCGCGTAGCGGGAATTAAACTCTTTCCCCTTTTCTTCAGCGCCTAGTATCCTAATATCATCTTTCAGACAACTGTTCAAGGCCGCAGGAATCCGCTTGGTTGGGATTTGATTTGTGGTTTTAAAATTGACAACTTGGGCTATAGCGTGAACTCCCGAATCGGTGCGTGAAACGCCGATAATCCTGGTTTTTATCTTAAAAAGCTTGTGGAGAGCTTTCTCGATCTCTCCGCGGACAGATCTCTTTCCCGGTTGCAACTCATAACCACAAAAATTGGTCCCGTCGTATTGAAGAACTAACTTAATATTCCGCACAAAGGTACTTAAATCGTCTCTAACGCCGCTTTAACACCCTTCCCGATCTCTACTTTGGCCCCTAAACGATTAAAGAGCAGTTCGAGCGCACCAATGGTGGCTACTAATTCAAGTTTATCCAAATAACCGAGATGGCCGATTCTAAAGAGTTTACCTTTAAGATCCCCCTGGCCGGGAGCCAGCTCTACGCCAAACTGATTGCGGATCTCTGATCGGACCTTTTCGGAATCGACACCATCAGGAGGAAATATCGCTGTTACTGCTGGTGAAGCACAGTTGTCATCAGCCAACAATTTACAGCCGATCGCCTTCATCCCGTTGCGAAGAATATCACGCGCCTTAGCATGCCGATCAAAGATTTCTTGCATCCCCTCTTCTTTAATCATCTTAATCGCTTCGTGCATGCCAAAAATGATCGACTCCGGAGGAGTGGTATAAGTTTGGCCTTTATCGGAAAATTTCTTCTGATGTTTGATATCCCAATAATGTTTGGGAAGTTTTGATTTTTCATAATATTCCCAGGCGCGCGGGGACATCGAAACCGCCGCAATTCCCGGGGGAACCATAAACGCTTTTTGTGAACCAGACACTACGACATCCAGCCCCCACTCGTCAGTTTTTAGATCGGCAGCCAAAAGGCCAGAAACCGCGTCAACGGCAATTACCACATCAGGATGGGACTTTCTAACCATTTCTGCCAATGCCTTGACATCATTAATCACCCCGGTTGAGGTCTCATTCTGCTGCATAAAGACCACTTTGATCTCTTTTTTACTGTCTTTAGCTAATTCAGCGGCTAAAACCTTAGGGTCACAAGCGGTCCCTCTCTCAACTTTAAGGTCAATTACATCTACCCCGTAGGCTTTTGCGATCTTTACCCAGCGGTCGCCAAAATTTCCGATGTTTACAAATAACGCTTTGTCTCCAGCAGAAAGAAGATTAACTACCGCTACTTCAAGACCGCCTGTCCCTGAACATGGAAAAACCATCACATCATTTTTTGTCTGGTAAGCCCATTTCAAACCTTCGATAACTTCTCCCAGTATTTTTGAAAATCCGGGGCCGCGGTGGCCGACCATTTCGTGGTTCATCGCTGCCAGAATACGGACAGGTATCGGAGTTGGGCCTGGGATCATCAGGAATTGTTTCAGTGGTTTTGCCATTTATATCACCCTTTCTATAGCGGGAGAAACTGGTTAATCAATCTCTCTTCCAAATGACTTCCGCAAACTTTTCACCTTCACGGAATTTTAGATCGAGCTCCCCCTTATATGCTTTATGCACCGCTTTACCGATGCGAATTGCTAAATTATGGTCGGATGCCCTAAGCAAAATTCCCTGACCATTTTTTTGAATATCTGAAATATGCGAATTATTATTTCTCTCCTCCGCAAGCTTTCCCTCTTTTTTTACAAGGTTCAGGATATCCTCTTCGTGGTCAAGCAGGAATTTACCGGATATCTTGACCAATCCGCCCTCTTCATAATCCGGGTTTCTTGGTTGCTTTTTCATCTTATCGTTTAGTGTATTGGAACGCCCTGCGTGCGCCCTTGAGTCCGTATTTCTTGCGCTCTTTCATTCTCGGGTCACGCCGCAACAGCCCTTCTCTCTTCAATTTTACTCTAAAATCAGGACTGACGTCAAGCAAGGCGCGGGCAATGCCCAATGATACCGCATCCGCCTGGCCGGGATTTCCTCCGCCAAAGGCTTCGGCAATCACGTCATAACTTTGCCGGACATTGCTGACCACAAGCGGCTGCTGAACAGTAAATTCGAGCAATTTTCTTCCGCAAAAATATTGCGAGAAATCTTTTCCATTTACGGTTATACTCCCTTTCCCGGGAACAAGCCAAACTTTGGCGACCGCCTCTTTGCGGCGGCCGGTACCATAATACTTTTGACCTTTGAGAGCTTTCTCTTTCTTCGGCTTCGGTTTAAAAACCGATTTCGGCACCGCAGCCGCCTTGACTCCTTCTTTAACCGCCGGCTTGCCCTCCGCAGCTTTAGTAGGGGGGATTTTTTTCTTTACTTCCTTCTTTTTTGAAGTATTTTTTTTCTTCACCTTGATTGTCTTCTTTTTCTCCGCCATCAATTTAAACCTCCAGTTTCTGCAATTTATGCGCGTTATGCGGATGTTTGTCATCAACATAAATCTTTAATTTTTTGATCATCTTCTTCCCCAACCTGTTCTTGGGAAGCATTCCGGAAACGGCCAATCGAACAACCTTCTCCGGGCTTTTTTCCATCATTTTATCGAAGGTAAAGGTCTTCGCCCCTCCCGGATAACCAGAATGGGTAAAATAGCTCTTTTGTGAAGATTTGCGGCCGCTCAAACGGACCTTAGCGGCATTGATGATAACCACATTATCTCCACAATCAACCGAAGGGGTAAAGATCGGCTTATGCTTCCCATAAAGAATGGTCGCTACCTTGGTCGCCATTCTCCCTAAGATCATTCCAGTAGCATCCAATAGATACCAATCTCTTGTCACATTCTCTTTTTTTGCATATACTGTTTTGTTCTTCTTCATAATAATTCCAGCACCGCCATCGGGGCAGCATCTCCTTTACGAAAACCAGTTTTAACGATCCGTGTAAATCCACCCGCTCTCCCCTCAAACCTTTCCGGGAATGTCTTAAAAATATGGGTCACGATCATCTTCTCCCCCATAACCGACTCTATCTTTCTACGCGCGCTCAAGTTATTCTTCTTTGCCGCCGTGATCAGTTTTTCAGCAATCTTACGGGCCTCTTTTGCCCGCTTTAAGGTAATCTCTACCCTGTCGTACAGGAAGAGGGAACGGACGATCGCCTTAAGCATCGCCATCCTCTGATCAGTAGGTTTCCCGAGTTTTTTGTTCCCTGTACGGTGCCTCATTCAACCTCTTCCCCCTTCAATGCCAGCTTGTACTCAGAAAGTTTTTCTCTCACTTCGGTCAATGATTTTGACCCAAAGTTCTTGTATTTCATAAGATCCTGCTCTGAGTTTGCAATCAGCTCCGCCACCGTGTTTACTCCAGCGTTTTTCAAACAATTGAGCGACCTCGCCGAAAGCTCGAGATCTTCAATGGTCATTTCCAGCACCGATTCCGGAGTCTCCCGCTTCTTTTCCATCTCCACACCCAGAATCTCGACTTTCTCTCCTAAATGGACAAAAAGGTCAACGTGGCGGGCCAAGATCTTAGCGCTCTCTTTAACCGCTTCTTCCGGATTAATGCTCCCGTTGGTCCAGACCAGAAGAGTTAACCGGTCATAATTGATCTCCTGACCAACACGGACCTCTTCGGTGGAAAGATTTACTTTTAAGATCGGCGTAAAAAGCGAATCGGTTGGGATAAAACCAACCGGAAGACCCGGTTTTTTATTCCTCTCTGCCGAAACAAAACCTTTCCCTCTTTCGATGATCAGCTCCATATTGATTTTTCCCGCACTGTCTAAGGTAGCGATCTTATGGTCCGGATTTACGATCTCGATTTCCGCGTCATGCTCGATATCTCCTGCTTTTACCTCACCCTTTCCTTTTGCCTTCAACTTTACCGTCTTTGGCTGTTCGGAATGGGAACGAATAACAACCTCTTTTAAATTCAGCAGGATTTGCAATACATCCTCAACTACTCCGGGGATCGTAACAAAGGGGTGGTCTACTCCATCGATCTTAACTGCGGTGACCGCCGCTCCGGTCAGAGACGAGAGCAAAACTCTTCTTAGGGAATTTCCCACGGTCGCCCCAAAGCCCCGCTCAAGAGGTTCAACCACAAATTGTCCATAATTATCCTTTGCTTCTACTACCTTCACCCACGGTTTCTCTCCAATCATTACCATCTTTTTACCTCCCTGATTTTATCGCGAATAATGCTCAACGATCAAATGATCTTCTAATACGGTATCGATCTCTTCCCGTTTTGGGATTGAGACCACTTTTATTTCGGTTTCCCCGCTTTGGGTCAACCACACCGGCGGCTGGTTATCCGGATTTTTTTCGATAACCGTCTTAACCGTCTTTACATACTTATCGTTAACCTTGACAACATCGTTAACCTTTACCCTGAAAGATGGAATATCGACTTTTCCACCATTAACCATCACCCAGCCATGCTTAACTGCCTGGCGGGCAAATTTTCTTGAATTCGCAAAACCGGCGCGGAATATTACGTTATCCAACCTTCTTTCTAAATATTCCAAAAGCTTTTCTCCGGTGGCCCCCTTCTTCCTGCCTGCTTCATGGAAATACTTCCTGAATTGGGACTCGGTTAAACCGTAAATTCTTCTCCCTTTTTGTTTCTCCCTGAGCCGGATCCCGTATTCAGACGGACGGGATGGCTTCTTGCCATGCTCCCCTGGGGCGTAAGACCTGCGCGAAAAAGGGCATTTTTCGGTATTACATTTTTCACCCTTTAAAAATAATTTTCCACCCTCGCGGCGGCAAAGCTTACAATTCGGTTTAGTATGTCTTCCCATCAGACCCTTCTCCTTTTCGGCGGACGACATCCATTATGCGGTATCGGAGTAACATCCTTGATCGAAATAATCTCCAGTCCGGCAGCTTGCAGCGAGCGAATCGCTGTTTCACGGCCTGATCCCGGACCTTTTACTAATACATTTACTTCTCTAACCCCAAGCTCGATCGCTTTTCTGGCCGCCAGCTCGGCAGCTGAAGAAGCGGCGAAGGGGGTCCCCTTTTTGGTCCCTTTAAAACCGACTCCTCCCGATGACGACCAGGCAACAACCGCGCCCGTATTATCAGTGATCGAAATGATCGTATTGTTAAAAGTCGCCTTGATATGCGCCACACCCAGGGAAGCGACCTTTTTATGCTTTTTCTTTTTTACCGGTTTTACTATTTCTTCAGCCATTTAACCCACCTTTCTTTCTTCTTTTTTCTTTGCCGAACCGACCGTTTTTCTCTTTCCGCGCCTGGTCCGGGCGTTTGTTTTTGTTCGCTGTCCGCGGCAAGGGAGCCCTCTCCTATGCCGGACGCCGCGATAAGTACCGATCTCAATCAAGCGTTTAACGTCTTTATTGATCTCTTGCCTTAGGTCTCCTTCGACTGGAAATTCTTTGATCGCATCTCTTAAGGCAACTACTTCGTTATCGGTAAGGTCCTTTACCCTTCTTGTCGGGTCTATATTCGCATTAGCCAGGATCAGCTTGCTTAGCGAACCTCCGATACCATAAATATAAGTCAGCCCAACCTCAACATTTTTGTTTGGTGGTAGATCCACCCCGACCATTCGAACCATATTTTCCTCCTATTACCCTTGTCGCTGTTTGTGCTTCGGGTTTTCGCAAATAATATACACCCGTCCATGTCGACGAATCACTTTGCACTTATCACACATTTTTTTTACCGACGATCTGACTTTCATTTAAGCTGTTCTCCTTTTATTGGGGGGAAGCCGATAGGTTATTCTCCCCCGAGTAAGGTCATATGGTGAAAGCTCAACTTTCACATGGTCCCCCGGCAGGATCCTGATCCAATGCTTCCGGATCTTCCCTGAAACATGGGCCAAAACCATCTGCCCTGTCTCAAGTTTTATCCGAAAGAGCGCATTCGGCAGCGCCTCGGTTACCTCACCTTCAAATTCAATTACATCTTTATCTTTAACCATAATTATTTATTACCGAACCTGAGTCAGGATCTCTGGCTCACCTTCCGTAATTAGAATGGTATGCTCAAAATGGGTGGATAAACTCTTATCAGCGGTAATTACTGTCCATCCATCGCTTAAGGTCCTTATCTTCCAACCGCCAACATTTAACATCGGCTCGATCGCTAAAGTCATTCCCTCTTTTAGTTTTATCCCCTCGCCCGGATTTCCAAAATTCGGGATAAGCGGATCTTCGTGAAGCTCTTTCCCGATCCCGTGCCCGTAAAGATCACGGACGACAGAAAAACCTCTTTCTTTTGCCACCCGCTCGACCGCAGCAGAAATATCACCCAGGTGATTCCCCGCTCTGGCCTGCTTGATCCCTGCTCTCAGCGCCTCTTTCCCGGCCCGCAGCAGCTTAGTAGCAGTTTTCGTCATCTTCCCGACCGGAAAAGTTGCCGCCGTATCTCCGCAGTAACCGTCGATCTTAGCTCCGACATCCACCGAAACGAGGTCTCCCTCTTGGATCACCCGTTTTCCCGGGATACCGTGGACAATCTCTTCATTAATTGAGATGCAGGTCGCGTGCTTATAACCGCGGTATCCGATAAATACCGGGATCGCCCCCGCCTCTCTGATCAACTTTTCCGCCAGATTATCAAGGTCCTTAGTCGTCATGCCGACTTTTATCGCTTTGCCGACCTTTTTTAAGGCAGAGCCGGCAATCGCGCACGCTTTTTTATTCTTACTTTGCATGCCCGAGCACATTCTCTAGGGACGTAAACACCTGACGGATCCCCTGTCCGGCATCGATACTGACTAATTTCTGCTTCGATTGATAAAGATCAATCAAAGGCTTGGTCTGCTTCTGGTAGACCTCAAACCGGGTCCTGACCGATGACTCTTCATCATCTTTCCGCTGGTAAAGATCGCCGCCGCAGGCATCACATTTACCCTCTGTTTTTGGAAGTTTAAACTTAACGTGATAAACCGCGCCGCACGCCTTGCAGCTTCTGCGCCCGGATAGTCTTTCGACTACCAGATCCTCAGAAACATCAAAATAAACAACTTTATCAAGGTTTAATTTTTGTTCTTCGAATATCTTATCCAGCGCCTCGGCCTGGATATCAGATCTCGGGAATCCATCGAGGATAAAGCCATTTTTGCAATCCGGCTGGGCAACTCTCTGCCGGGTCAACTCGATGGTCAATTCATCCGGGACCAATCTTCCCGCGTTCATCAGCTCTTTCGCCCTCTTGCCGATCTCAGATCCTTTCCTGACCTCTTCCCGCAATATATCTCCTAGAGATATATGCGGAAGGCTATGCTTTTCGGCAAGATTCTTGGCCTGGGTTCCCTTTCCTGATCCTGGAGGACCGAGAAAAACTAATATCATGCTAATAATCCTTCATATTGCCTGGTCACAAGGTGCGTTTCGATCTGTCTTACCAGATCCATCGCTACTCCAACCATAATTAGAAGCGCCGTTCCACCTAAGCCTTGAAAAGAGGTGATACGGGTCAGATTTTCCACTAGCGTCGGAATAATCGCGATACATGCCAAGAATAATGCGCCGACCAGGGTCAGCCGGCTAATTACATATTCTAGATACTGGGCGGTCGGCCTTCCGGGGCGGATCCCCATAATAAAACCGCCGTACTTTTTAATATTTTCCGCCAGCTCTTTCGGATTGAAGGTGATCGCCGTATAAAAATAGGTAAAGAAAAATATTAAAAGGAAAAAGAACAACATATAAAGTGATCCGCCGGGCGACAGCAATCCCACCACTTTCTGGAAGAACGAGTTCGGAATAAACTGGGCAATCGTCGCCGGGAAAAGGAGTACCGATGAAGCAAAAATGATCGGAATAACCCCGCCCTGGTTCACTCTAAGCGGGATGTAAGTCGATTGGCCACCGTACATCTTCCGGCCGACTACCCGCTTTGCGTATTGGACCTGGATACGACGCTGTCCCTCTTGAATGATAACTATACCAACAATCAAGGCCAAAAAGGCCAGGAGCAGGATCCCCACCCCAATGATCGACGCCCCACCGCGAACTAATGTTACGGTTTGTCCGATATAGGCCGGGATACGGGCGATAATACCAACAAAGATCAAGAGCGACGCTCCGTTGCCGATCCCGTTCTCGGTGATCAACTCAGAGAACCACATAACCATCGTCGTTCCCGCGGTTAACGCAATAACTGTCCCTGCCAAAAACAGCGGGAAGCTATAGTCTTCGAGCATAACTCCGCGCAGCCAGAAAGCCATCCCAAAAGATTGGAACAAGGCTAAAACCACGGTTAGATACCGGGTATATTTTGCGATCTGTTTACGCCCCGCATCCCCCTCTTTTGAAAGCTCTTCCAGGTGAGGGATCACCACAGTTAGAAGCTGCATGATAATTGAAGCGTTGATAAAAGGCACGATCCCCATGGCAAATAGGGAGAAACGCATCAGCGCCCCTCCAGTGAATAGGTCAAGGAAGCCTAAAATATTACCACGACCAAAAAGGGAGGCCATTTTAACTGTGTCAATCCCGGCAACCGGGATATGCGCTCCTAACCTGAAAAGGACCACCATCCCCAGGGTAAAGAGGATTTTTTTACGCAGGTCCTTAATATTAAATATTCCGGAGATTACGTTATACATTTACCACCTGCTGCCTCGATTTTCTTTTTTGCGGTCTTTGAAAACTTATCGGCCTTAACTGTGATCGCTTTACTTATCTCTCCATCACCTAAGATCTTTAAAAGCCCGCTGATCTTTAAGCTCTCTTTGCTCACTTCGCCGTCAAGCTTATTCAACTGGGAAACATTCACAATTATATACTCTTTCCTGAACGGATAGTTCTTGAAACCTCTTTTAGGAAGCCTCCGGTAAAGCGGGGTCTGACCACCTTCAAAGCGAATCCCCTTGGTCCCGCCGCTGCGGCTCTTTTGCCCCTTATGCCCGCGGCCGGCAGTCTTGCCCCAACCGGAACTCGTCCCGCGCGCCACACGCTTTTTATTTTTCTTGGACCCCTTATTCGGTTTTAGATCATTCAACTTCAACATATTGAACCCTTATATCCTTCCCTCTTAATACTTTCTGTTTCTCCAGGTTTTTCAATGATTTGAGCGCGTTCAAAGTAGCGCGCGCGACATTGATCGCGCTGCTGGAGCCGATCGACTTTGCGACCACATTTTTTAATCCACAAAGTTCTAATACGGTTCTTACCGCGCCTCCGGCGATAACGCCGGTCCCTCGGGGAGCGGCGCGTAAAAATACGCGTCCGGCGCCGAACTGTCCGAGAATGTCGTGCGGAAGGGTCCCGGCCACCTGATGGACCTCAATAAGGTCCCTTTTGGCCGCTTCTACACCCTTACGGATCGCGGCTGCTACTTCGGACGCTTTTCCAAGGCCGAGGCCAACCCGTGATTTCATATCTCCCACCACAACGACTGCCCTAAAGCCCATCTTCTTACCACCTTTGACAACCTTGGTAACCCGGCGGATCTGTACCACCTTTTCTTTGAATTCTTTATCCTGTTCGCTGCGATAATCTTGTCTTCTACCTCTCAAAAATCTAGTCCTCCTTCTCTAGCAGAATCTGCTAAGGCCTTTATCCTTCCATGATATTTAAATTTACCACGGTCAAAAACCACTTTTTTTACCCCTTTGGCGACGGCATTTCTAGCTATTTCTTTACCAACCTCTTTGGCCCCGTTAACATTTCCGCTCCCTTTCTTCATTTTCAAGCTTGAAGCGGAGGCCAAAGTCTTCCCTTCCAGATCATTAACAATCTGGGCATGGATATTGTTCGAACTCCTAAAAACCGAAAGTCTTGGCCTCTCTTTAGTCCCGATTATTTTCCTTTTTGGTCTTCTACGCATAATTAAGCTCCTGCCGCTTTAGCCGCTTTACCAGCTTTTTTCCTGACTTTCTCCCCAACATAGCGGACCCCTTTCCCTTTGTATGGCTCGACCTCTCTAATTCTTCGGATCTCAGCCGCAATCTCTCCTACTACCTGCTTATCAATCCCTTTTACTTTAATTTTATTTGTACCCTGGACCTCAAGCTCAACCCCTTCCGGAGGCTCAACAATAACCGGATGGGAATATCCGATCAATATCTGAAGGTTTTTCCCTTGCTTGCTGGCGCGATAACCAACCCCGATCATTTCCAAGTCTTTTTCAAATCCCTTAGTTACACCATCAACCATATTCTGGATCAAGCTGTTGTATAAACCCTGCAAAGCGGCAACTTTTGGATCTCTCGACCCACAAAGGGCCTGGAGCTTGCCGTCTTTTAATTCAAGCTTGATCGCCAGATTATAATCCTGGGTAAGGACCCCCTTGGGACCTTTTACCTGGACCGTTCCATGGTCAATTTTTACCTCGACCCCTTTTGGTATCTCTATAATTCTTTTTCCTATTCTACCCATAATTGATCACCAGATATGGCAGAGGACCTCTCCGCCAACCTTCTTTTCCCTTGCTTCTTCATCGGTCATAATCCCGTTAGATGTAGATAAGATTGCCGTTCCAAAACCAGCCTGTACTTTTGGGATAGCGTTAACATCTACATACACCCTTCTCCCCGCCTTGCTGACCCGCTTCAACCCGGCGATCAGCCCGGTTTTATCCTGCTTATATTTTAAAGTTACGCGGACAAATTTTTTATCCATCTTCTGCATAACATCATATTTTGCGACATAACCTTCGGAGGTAAAAAGACGCGCGATCTCCTCCTTGATATTTGAATGCGGGATATCAACCGCATCCAAACGGGCATTCATCCCATTTTTAATCCTGCTCAGCATGTCCGCGATCGGATCATTCATTTTACCCTCCTTACTGTTACCAGCTCGATTTAGTTACTCCAGGAAGCTGGCCATTATGAGCTAACTTTCTGAAGCAGATTCGACAAAGTCCAAATTTTCGTATATAACTGCGCGCGCGCCCGCAGATACTGCAGCGGTTCACACGCCGGGTCTCATATTTCGGCTCTCTTTTTAATCTTTCCAACCAAGCTTTCTTTGCCATTATTAAACCTCTTCCTTTTTGAAAGGCATTCCTAAACTTTCCAAAAGCTCTCTCGCTTTTTGGTTGCTCTCTGCCGAAGTCACAAACGTGATGTCCATCCCCCGGACCCGGTCGATCTTTTCATAATTCGTTTCAGGGAAAATCAGCTGCTCCTTAACACCCAGGGAATAATTCCCCCGTCCATCGAACGATTTAGGGTTTACCCCTTTAAAATCCCGGATCTTAGGCAGGCAAATTTTCACTAACTTGGCCATAAAATCGTTCATCCGTTTCCCGCGCAAGGTTACTTTAAGCCCGATCCCCAAGCCACCCCTAAGTTTAAAATTCGCGATCGCTTTTTTTGCTTTGATCATTAACGGTTTTTGGCCGGTGATTTCCATAAGTTCCTTAGCTGACACATCAATCGCCTTGGAATTTTCGCGCGCCTCTCCAACCCCGCGGTTAATCACAATCTTTTTTAGTTTGGCAACTGTCATCGGATTTTTTGATTTATCTTCTTTCCTATCCATTTTATACCTTATCTACCACTTCGCCGCATTTTGCGCAGACACGGGATTTATTACTCTTCCTAACGCGAGTCGGCTCGCTGCAGCGCGCGCATACCAGCATTAGCTTTGAGACATTCATCGCCAGGGGCTTTTCAATGATCCCCCCCTGGAAATCGCGGGTGGCACGCTGATGCCTCTTTACCACATTTACCCTTTCAACGATAACCTTTCCCTCATTTGGGAGGGCTTCCAGGACTTTACCCTTTTTACCTTTATCTTTTCCGGCAATAACGATAACCGTATCACCTTTTTTTATTTTGATCTTTTTCATTTATACTACCTCAGGCGCTAGAGAAATTATCTTCATAAAATCTTTTTCGCGCAATTCCCTCGCAACCGGCCCAAAAACGCGGGTCCCGCGGGGGTTCCTCTCCTTGGTTATGACTACGACCGCATTATCATCAAAAGTAACGTAGGAACCGTCTTTGCGGCGGAGCGGTTTGCGGCCGCGTACGATCACTCCATGGACAACCTCGCTCCTTTTAACCGTCATCCCCGGAATAGCTGATTTTACTACTCCAACAATGATATCACCGACCCCGGCAAACTTACGGTTGCCTCCTCCCATGACCCGGATACACATGACCGATTTTGCGCCGGAATTATCGGCGACGTTCAACAAGCTTTGCGGTTGAATCACTTTTGCTCTCCTTCACTTGCGACTTTTTCTTCCCTCGGACCGACGTCCTTCGGGACGAGGTCTTCCTCAGCTTTCCTGATCGGCTTGGGAAGGTCTTGTACTTTTACCTTGGTTTTGCCCAGAATCTTTACCAATCGCCATCTCTTATCTTTGGAGATCGGTCGGGTCTCCATGATCTCGACCAGGTCTCCAATCTTACCTTCATTCTTCTCATCATGCGCCTTTAACTTATTGGTCATACGGACAACTTTTCCATAAAAAGGATGCGAGTAAGTGCGTTGGATCTCAACCACAATAGTCTTTTCCATTTTATCGCTGACCACGGTCCCCTTTCTGGTTTTTCTTTTTAAGCGTTCCACTTCACTTCGCTCCTTTCTCATGAACAATCGTTAAAACCCGGGCAATCCCTCTTCTTAGTTCACGAAGCTTCAGCGGGTTCTTAAGCTGCTGGTTAGTCTTCGCGATCCTCGCCGAGAGAAGCTCCCTTCTCAGCTCATCCGCCTTCTTATTTAACTCATCAACCGTTAATTCTCTTAATTCTGATGTCTTCATAATTACCCCTTCACCACAAACCGGGTTTCGACCGGCAATTTATGGCTCGCCAGGCGCAAGGCCTCTTTTGCAATCGGCAATGGAATACCGGCGATCTCAAATATCATATGCCCCCTTCTTACCGGCGCAACGAAAGCCTCCGGGGCTCCTTTGCCTCCACCCATCCGGGTTTCGGCAGCGCGCGCGGTCTTGATCTTATCGGCAAAGGCACGAACCCAAACCTTGCCGCCGCGTTTAAGATGGTGAGTAAGCGCTTTTCGGGCCGCTTCGATCTGGTTTACAGTCAGGTGGTAGCACTCCAATGACTGCAAGCCGTATTCACCAAGCTGTAACGATGCTCCACAGGTCGCCTTACCACGCAGCCGCATCCGCTGATGTTTCCTAAATTTTGTTTTTTTAGGGGTCAATGCCATTATTTATCCTCCGAAGCTTTAGCCGCGGAGGGCTCCTCAGCTTTTGCTCTAACCTTTGCCCTTAATACTTCCCCTTTATAGATCCAGACTTTAACGCCGATCTTCCCGTAAAGGGTCATCGCTTCGGCAAAGCCGTAATCGATCTTGGCCCGCAATGTCTGCAACGGGACCTTACCTACACGGTACTTCTCTTTTCGCGCAATTTCTGAACCACCCAACCGGCCGCCACACATGATCTTTACCCCCTGGCCTCCGGCGCGCAGCACCTTTGAAACCGCCTGTTTCATCGCCCGGCGGTAAGAGATCCTTCTCTCAAGCTGGGAAGCAATATATTCGGCAACTAATACCGCACATGCTTCAGGGACCGACTCTTCCTTAACATTTAACTGGATCTGTTTGCCGGTCATCCTCATCAATTTCTCACGAATGGCAGAAACCTCTTTACCACCTTTCCCGATGATCAGTCCGGGACGGGCGGTATGAATGGTTATTTCGATCTGGCTAGCTTTTCGTCCGATAAAGATCCGCGAAATCCCGGCTTTGTATAAATGCTCTTTTAAAAATTTCCGCAACTTTACGTCTTCCACTAAATATTTCCCGTATTCCGCATCGCTGGCGAACCAAAAACTATCCCACTCTTCGATAACCCCGATGCGCAAACCCTTGGGATGTATCTTCTGCCCCATTAAGTTACCTCCTTAACCAAAACCGTAATATGACTGGTTCTTTTTTGAATCGGGAAGATGCGCCCCCGTGCTCGCGGCTGCCATCTTTTCATTTTGATCCCTTTGGTCACAAATGCGTGCGAGATCTCTAACGATTCTTCCGCCATTTTAAAATTATTTTTGGCGTTCGCTACCGCGGATTTGATCACTTTTTCCAGTATCCGGGCGCCTTTTTGCGGCATAAACTTGAGCGTGTCGATCGCCTTTAAGGCCATCATCCCGCGCACCGCCCTTACTACTCGATCCAATTTTCGAGGAGCAATCTTAACCCATTTTGATTTTGCTTTTACTTCGCTCATGTTAATGCTGTTGTCTTATCGGTCGGTGAGCTATGCCCCCTAAAGTGGCGGGTGTGGGCAAACTCTCCCAATTTATGTCCGACCATATTCTCTGTAATATATACCGGAATGTGTTTGTTCCCATTATGGACCGCAAACGTATAGCCGATCATATCCGGAATTATAGTTGAAGCTCTTGCCCAAGTTTTAATTACGGTCTTCTTCCCCGACGCCTCCATTTTCTGCACTTTCTTGAGCAGTTTTTCATCTATGAACGGTCCTTTATGTAATGAACGTCCCATTTATTTCCTCCTCGCCAAGATAAATCGGTCGCTGCGCCGGCGCGGTTTCCTGGTCTTATAACCCAAGGTCGGCTTACCATAAGGAGTAACCGGATGTTTCTTTCCGATCGGCGCCTTACCTTCTCCACCACCGTGCGGATGGTCACAAGGATTCATGACTACACCGCGTACTCTTGGGCGCCATCCTCGGAGCCTGTTTTTTCCTGCTTTACCGATTGAAATATTTTTAACATCTACATTGCCGATCTGCCCGATCGTTGCCCGGCAGGTCACGTGCACCATCCGCTGTTCCCGCGAAGGGAGCTGGATAATCGCATAATCTCCCTCTTTGGCAACCAGCATGACCGCAGTCCCTGCGGAGCGGGCCATCTTTCCGCCGGCACCGGGAGTCAACTCTATATTATGAATAGTTGTCCCAACTGGGATATTACGTAAGGGGAGCGAATTGCCCCGCTTAATATCAACATCGGTCCCCGATTCGATAGTTTCACCAACAGTTACTCCCAAAGGGGCTAAAATATATCTTCGCTCTTTATCCTCATATTCTAAAAGGGCGATATGGGCGCTACGGTTAGGATCGTATTCGATCCCCAACACCTTGGCCGGCATATCTTTGTCCCGTTTAAAATCGATAATTCGATACTTCTTCTTGCTCCCTCCACCACGGTGGCGGGCGGTGATCCTTCCGCGAGAATCGCGCCCGGAATTTTTCTTGATCCGGACCACTAACGACTTTTCAGGGGTAAACTTGGTTACTTCCGAGAAATCATCGGCGATCTGAAATCTTTGTCCGGGAGTTATCGGCCTTTTTTGTTTAAGCGCCATTATACTTCCAACTCCTCAATCTTCTGCCCCTTTTTAAGGGTGACATAAGCTTTTTTCCAGCTTGAGGTCTTCCCTATCGATCGCCCCAGAACCCTTCTTTTGGGCCGAACGTTGCTGGTGTTAACCGAAACCACATCTACTTTAAATAATTTTCCGATTGATTGGGCAATCGAAATTTTAGTCGCATCTGGATGAACCTTAAAAACGTAACAAGAGTTCATCTTTACCCCGACCGCCTTTTCAGTTATTACCTGTTCAATTATGATCTGCTCAGGATGCATTAGTTTAAGCCCTCCTCAAGGACCGGAACGGCACTTTTCTCGATCACTACCCAGTCGGCCAAAAGGAGCTCATAGATATTGATCTCCTTCGCGTTCAGTGACTTAACACCTTTTAGATTTCGCGAAGCTTTAACAAAAATTTCATTCTCTTTTCCCAGCAAAAACAAAACTTTTCCCGAGACCGCAAGATCTTTAAGCAGTTTTGCGGCCGCTTTGGTCTTGGCTTCAGAAAGTTTTAATTCGTCAACTATTTTAATCTTTTTCCCCTTAACCTTGTCCGAAAGAGCGGTCCTGATCGCCAATTTTCTCATCTTTTTTGGGAAACTATATCCATAGTTCCTCGGTTTTGGGCCAAAGGTTACGCCTCCCTTTCTCCAAAGTGGAGAACGAATGCTGCCGGCGCGTGCGCGCCCGGTCCCCTTTTGTTTCCACGGCTTAATTCCGCCGCCACGAACTTCCGCCCGGGTCTTGGTTGAATGGGTACCCCGGCGCTGTGACGCCAGATACCAGGTAAGCGCCGCATGCACTACATTCTCATTTTGTTTTTTAACTAATAGTTTTTCTAGCTCTTTCATTTTTTCTCTTCTTTCGCTGGCTCGGGCGCCTGCCCCGAGCTCTGTCGAGGGACTGCCTTAAGCATGCTGAGCACCAAAAGGTTTCCTGGTTTTCCAGGGACCGCACCTTTTAAAAGGATAAGGTTCTTTTCCCCATCAACCTTAGCTACTTTTACGTTAGTTTGGGTTACCTTCTCGTTCCCCATTCGTCCGGCCATTTTCAATCCTTTAAAAACTCTGCCGGGAGTGGTCCCCCCGCCGATCGATCCGGGAAGGCGATGGTTCTTTGAACCGTGGCTCATCGGCCCCCGGGAAAAATTATGCCGTTTTATCGTCCCGGCAAATCCTTTTCCGATCGTTGTTCCGGAAACAGTTACCACGTCACCTTTTTTAAATACCTCCGCCTTGATCTCCTGGCCTACTTTATAATCGCCAGTTTTAGCTACCCTGAATTCTTTTAGATGGGCCGAAGAGGCCTCTTTTAAATGCCCCTTCATCGGTTTGTTCAGTTTTTTCGCTTTACCGAAACCGACCTGGATCGCGCTGTAGCCAACGTTCTCATTAGTTTTCACCTGGGTAACAACACAAGGGCCAGCCTCCAGCACTGTAACCGGCACTACATTGCCCGCTTCATCAAATATCTGGGTCATTCCTAATTTTTTCGCTAATATATTATCCA
>JAYEOW010000048.1:0-59395 GCA_034723395.1 Candidatus Margulisiibacteriota bacterium | reverse complement strand
AGGTCGACGGCTGGCGCAAAGATTCTTCCTCCGCTCAGGCCATTAAAGGAACTGGTTCCGGTCTAAAGCGAGAAGGAAATAAGGTGAGGTTTGCGATGAAAGTGCACACTCTACTTGACACTAACTAGGGCAGCGTCAGCCCCAGCAGCTCGATCGAAGCAAATAATGGAATTACTTATGAATCCGCATGCCAATAAATATTTTAGCAAAAGCGGCGTTTTAGGCGCTAGAAAACACTTCACCGAGTTAGCAGATTTATTGGGCCAGCTATCTGGGATGAAAAATCCTAAGCTCGAACTCTTACATCACAAAAAAATAGAAATTGAGGGTCGAGAAGCCAAAGAAGTATTGGAAACAGCGGTCGCATTTATCAAAGCATATGCCAGGGAAACTTATGAGAATGTTCCTTCCAAACCAGGAGATTGCCCGCAACCAGTCACAGATGTCTTGAATGAAAGAGACCCAGAGAAGCTTATCATAAAATTTTTCTCCCTAAGCAACGGCTTTGTTGATATAGGAAGGATAACCGACCGCTTATTGATCAACCTGGAAGGGGTCCATTGTGGATTCCCGCAATTAGCCGTAAAAGATTTCGAAGGGCTATATTCAATTCTCCGCGCAGGACACCTGCTCTATAAAAAAGAAACAGGAAGTACATTAAGTGCTGCCCAAGCAAAACAGCCTACTTCTCCTCCCCCGGAAGTTGACCGGGCACCAGTCGTCTCTGAATATGTCGATACTGTAATAAGAAGGACAATATTGCCGATGATTAGATACTCAAAAAGAAATGGGACCGCAAGATATGGCGATTTTGTAAAAGATCTTTTATTCTCTCCTCAGCACCCTGAGCTTAAAGCAGCCATTGAAAAAGCTATCGCAAATTATAACAAGATAAGAACGGACGGAGAAACTGCAGCGTCATTTAACACAATTATTGCCGAACTTGGTAAAAAATATCCAGAAGTCAAGGCCACCAATTATTATGAAAGAGCAGAAACCTTCAACCAGAGTGTTGGACAGGCCCAAGATATTATAGCAGTTTGGAAACCGGGACATGACACCAATGAATTGCAGAGACTGGTTACTAACGTTCTGGTCCTTATAAAATATCCGGAATAACCTATATTCCCTGAAATTTCCAAAAAAACCTGCCGATATATTATTACCATGATACAGACATCTTTTCCGTTATCGCGTATTATAACTCGAGCATATAAGCCCGATCAGATAAAAGCAGGACATGGGGAAGCGTTTAGGCTCATAACATTTTTAAAAACAAATAATCTACAAAAATTAAGGTACAATCCCCAAGCAAAACCCAGAGTTAATGAGGCAAAAAGAATCGTTCTAATGGCTATGGCGGCGCGGGCAAAGTTTGAGCATCTTTTCCCCGAAGGAAGGCTCGATTCATCCGAGAGAGGCTTACAGATATCAGAAAGAGCGTTCGAAAAATTTAATGAGTGCTCCTGCTACCTTGGCGAATATCCGGCGGCTAAAAACGATGATTTCCGTGCCAAAGTCGATTTTATATACGATTGGATAATCGGACTGGCAAAAAATCGACCAAAAAATTTCCTGATACTTTTTAGCGCAAAAGGGAAAACCCTTAGCGCGAATGATGTAAAATCAAAGATCGCAGAAGATATCCAAGAATTATCTGAACTAAACGAGCAGAATCATCCCCTTGTCTTCTTCATTACAAAATACCTTATCATCTGCCCGCAAACCAAACTCCCCTTCAATATCCAGATCCCCTTTTAATATTTTGCACAATCTCAATAAAAATGCTACAATTTTCCCGTTATGGACCTATTTTCAAATGAACCCGATCTTTCGTCCCTTTCTTACGAAGAATTAAGGGCGATCGCTGAAAAATGCACTAAGTGTGAGCTCTCAAAAGGGCGCACGAATGTCGTTTTTGGAGAAGGCCCTGTTCCGTGCGACTTAATGCTCATTGGCGAAGCTCCCGGAGCGGACGAAGATGCCCAGGGACGACCATTCGTCGGGCGTTCAGGACAGCTGCTAACCAAGATCCTTGAATCAGTTAATATCAAAAGGCCGGATGATATTTATATTGCCAATACTGTAAAATGCCGGCCGCCAAACAATCGCGCTCCCCTTGGTCCAGAACAAGACGCCTGTCGGCCATACTTACAAGCACAGATCAAACTAATAAAACCGAAAATTATCCTGCTCGCCGGCGCTCCAGCCGTAAAAACGATCTTAAAATCTACCGAACCGATGTCAAAGCTCCGCGGACAGTGGAAAAAACTACCCGGGAATGAAGAGATCTCAGTTATGCCTATCTTCCATCCCGCTTATTTATTAAGAAACCAGCAAAAGACCAAGGGGTCGCCCAAATGGCTGACCTGGGAAGATATGAAAGAGGTTCGCAACGCGCTCGACTATTATAAGAAAGTTAAAGAACTTTCGAATGGCTAAGGTCTTCTTCACAAAAAACCCGGATCAAGTTGATCAATTATTCGACGCCGCCGGTATCTCAAAAATAATCACAAAAGACGATTTCGTTGCATTAAAGATACACTTCGGCGAGCGCGGAAACAAAGCATTTATAAAACCGCAAAGAGCAAAACCGATCGTAAAAAAGGTCAGAGCGGCGGGAGGAAAACCTTTCTGGACCGATGCGAATACCCTCTATCCCGGTTCACGGCGCAATACCCTTGATCATTTACAAACCGCCTTCGACCACGGCTACACCTTTGGAAAAACCGGCGCGCATGTGATCATTGCCGATGGAATACATGGAAAGACGTTCGAAAAGGTCCCGGTTAATTACAAACATTTTAAAATGCTCTATGTCGGCGCGTTGATATTTGAAGCCAACGCAATGGTCGCCATTACCCATTTTAAAGGGCATGGGCTGACCGGTTTTGGCGGAGTCCTAAAAAATATCGGAATGGGGCTCGGCAGTCCTCGGGGAAAGCTCGATATGCATTCGGATTGTAAAAATTGCCCGGAGGTAAAAACCTGCCGAAAAAAACAGACCTTTGAAGCATGCTGGTTTGGATCTTCTCAGCTGGTGCAGGAAAAGATGGTTGAATACACCAACGGAATTGTTGAAAAATTCAGGAATAAAACAGCCTATATTAATTTTATAACCGATGTTTCGCCGAATTGTGACTGCTACGATCACAACGGCCCGCCGATCGTTCCAGACATCGGAATTATCGCCTCTTTCGACCCGGTGGCGATCGACCAAGCAAGTGTCGACTTAGTTAACAAATCTGCCGGAAAAGATATATTCAAAGAGCTTTGGCCAAAGGCTGACTATAACATTCAACTGCAGTATGCTGAAGAGATCGGATTAGGCAGTAGAAAGTATGAGTTAATTACAAGCGAATGACCTCTGACATTACTAAAGATAAACAGTTCCAGGATCTGGCTAAAGAATATAAATTTCTCCATCGTGCAAAAGGTGAAAACCTAGAGTCATTGGAATTTACTATCCTTGATATCGAAACTACGGGGCTGGAACCGGCAGACAGCGAAATAACCGAGATCGGCGCGTTTAAGGTCAAAGGAAAAGAGATCCAGGACCTTTTTAGCTCGCTAATTAAAACTTATTATCCTATATCTCAAAAAATTACCGAGCTAACCGGCATCAACGATGCCATGGTCAAAGATTCTCCGCCAGCGAAGGAAGTACTCCCCCGCTTTATCGAATTTATCGGTGATTCGATCCTGATCGCCCATAACGCTGATTTTGATATTAACTTCATTAAATATCATCTAAAGAAACTAAACCAACCAGAAATGAACAATCGCGTGGTTTGCACCGTTAAGCTCGCCAGATACCTGCTGCCAAATTTGAGGAACCATAAACTGCACACCGTCGCTGCTCATTTTGGATTGAAAGCCGAGAACCGCCACCGCGCGGTTGGGGACGCCGAGCTTACTTATCAGATCTGGACCCACTTCATCGACATGCTAAAGGAGAGAGGTATCAGTAATAAGCGCGACCTTGACTCTTTGGCGGCGCGGTTGTAGGATAAAGCGATGGATTTTATACGAGAAATCTGGAATAAAGCAAAAAGATTAGACAAAACTATCGTATTGCCAGAATCCGACGACCCCCGCATATTAAAAGCCACCGAACTGGTCCATAAAAGCAAACTTGCCAAAATAATCCTGATCGGAAAAGAGGACGGAGAGCACAGCTCGGGAGCAAAAATAATCTCTCCCCGAAATCATCCTAAATTAGATAAATTCGTACAGGCATTAAAAGACAAACGCGCCCACCGCGGGATGACCATCGAAAAAGCGAGGCATTTAATGGTCGATGACTATCCATATTTTGCGGCGATGATGGTTAGCCAGGGAGAAGCAGATGGGATGGTCTCGGGAGCGACCCATTTTACTTCCGATACGATCAAAGCCACCGTTGAATGTATCGGAAAAGCGGAGGGCCAATCGACCATCTCCAGTTTTTTCGTTATGATCTTGAATGATAAACAATTTGGAGAAGATGGGACCCTATTTTTCGCCGATTGCGGAGTAGTCCCCTATCCTCACTCTGACCAACTAGCAGACATTGCCATCCAAACCGCTGATTCCTTTAAAAAGCTGATGGACAAAACACCACGGATAGCGATGCTCTCTTTTTCAACTAAGACCTCCGCCGTCCATTCGGATGTTGACAAGGTGATCAAAGCGACCGAAATTGCCAAGAAAAAAAGGCCCGATCTCCCGCTTGATGGAGAGCTGCAATTAGATGCAGCAATTATCCCTGTGGTAGCACAGCGAAAGGCTCCGGGCAGCGCCGTTGCCGGACACGCAAACATTTTGATCTTTCCTGATCTTGACGCAGGAAATATTGGATATAAGCTTACCGAACGATTGGCGCACGCTAAAGCTTTTGGCCCCATCTTTCAGGGTGAAGCAAACCCGGTAAATGATCTCTCCCGCGGCTGCAGCGTTGAAGATGTTGTAAACGTTGTCGCGATTACCGCGGTCCAAGCTCAATGAAAGCAAAAGAAATCCTAGATAAAATTCTCGCCAAAGATGTCGACCAGGCCGAAGTCTTTTTCGCCTCTGAGAAAACCTTAAAGATCGATGTTCTGGACCGCGAGGTCGAAGCAATTGATGAAATTGATGAGACTGGCATCGGAATCCGAGTAATTAAAGATAAAAAGCTCGGTTTCGCCTTTACTTCCGATCTCGACGAAACTGTTCTGGAAGAGACGATCGATCAGGCCATCCAGAATGCCGGGAACTCGGAGCGAGATAAGTTCCTGGGGTTGCCAAGTAGTATCGTAGTGCAGCAAGAAGGTCGTATTGAATTATTTGACGAAAGAATAAATAAAACTTCAATCGAAGATAAGATAAAAATAGCGTTAAAGATCGAAGATGCCGCCTATAAAGCAGATAAACGAGTAAAGAAAACCGAAAAGGTTTCCTATTCTGATTCGGAAAGCGAAGTTACAATCGTCAATTCGAATGGGGTGAATGCAAATTATAAATTAAACTATTGCGGCGCCGATGCGGGAATGATCGCCGTTTCCGATCAGGAGATGCAGATGGGTTTTGGCTTGGATTTCGTAAAAAAAATTACCGATCTTAATCCAGAAAAGATCGGCAGAGAGGCGGCCGAAAGATCTACTCAATTACTCGGCGCAAAACCGATAGCAAGCCAAAAAATTCCGCTAGTGATCGATCCCTATGTGGGCAGTCAAATTTTAGGAGTGCTTGCCGCCCCCCTATCTTCAGAATCGGCACAGAAAGGGAAATCGCTGTTCGCGGATAAGATTGGACAAATCGTTGGGGCTAAATCGTTAACGATCATAGATAATGGGAGGTTGAAAAATGGTTTAGGCAGCGCTCCGTTTGACGGCGAAGGCGTTCCAACACAAGAGACAAAACTGATCAAGAATGGAAAACTAAACAGCTTTCTTTTTAATACCTACACCGCAAATAAAGGGAAAACAAAATCGACTGGAAATGCAGCTAGAGGATCATTCCAAAGCTTGCCGGTTATCGGCCCGACCAATCTTTATATTAAACCAGGTGACAAATCTCACGAAGAAATTATCAAGTCCATCGAAAAAGGATTATTTGTTACTCGAGTAATGGGATTACATACTGCAAATCCGATCTCTGGAGACTTCTCTTTTGGTGCATCCGGGATAATGATCGAAAATGGTGAGAAAACTTTCCCAGTTAGAGGGATAACTATTGCCGGGAACCTGATCGAAATGCTGGAAGCGATTGAGGCGGTTGGATCTGACCTCCGTTTTATCGCGGATATTGGGTCGCCTACGCTTTTGGTCTCCGGAATTTCGGTCAGCGGGAGTTAAATTAACTTTCTTGCGCGTCTTTAATAAAAATGCTAAAATTACTCCTCCCTGGGAGTAAATTATGGCCAGAACAATAAAAATCTTTGATACAACCCTTCGCGACGGCGAGCAGTGCCCCGGAGCGTCGCTTAATCCCGAAGAGAAGATGGAGATCGCCCGGCAACTGGCTAAGCTCAATGTTGATATTATTGAGGCGGGGTTCGCGATCGCTTCGCAGGGTGACTTTGACGCCATCAATGTGATCGCAAAACAGATAAAAGGACCTTCTATTTGTTCACTCGCACGCGCAAAGAAAGAGGATATCGAGCGTGCTTGGGAAGCGATCAAACCCGCTGAAAAACCGAGAATTCACACTTTTATCGCCACTTCACCCATCCATATGGAAAAAAAGCTTAGAATGACCCCGGACCAGGTACTCAAACAGGCCGCTAAAATGGTTACACTCGCCTGTTCGCTCTGCCCGGATGTTGAGTTTTCGCCAGAAGATGCAGGAAGATCAGATCCGGCATTCCTCTATAAAGTTATTAGAGCGGTAATTGAAGCGGGAGCAAAAACAGTAAATATTCCAGACACCGTCGGATATACCACCCCATGGGAATTCGGTAAACTGATCGAAAATGTTTTTGTAAATGTCCCGGAGATAAAAAAGAACAATGTCACCATCAGTGTCCATGTCCACAACGACCTCGGCCTTGCGGTAGCAAATTCCCTTGCCGCGGTAAAAGCGGGAGCGGATCAGGTTGAATGCACAATCAATGGCATCGGCGAACGGGCCGGAAACGCTTCGCTTGAAGAACTTGTAATGGCGATCAAGACCCGCAAAGATTTCTTTGCTGATTGTAGGACAAATATCAACACAAAAGAAATTTATAAAACTAGCCGGCTAGTATCGACCCTAACCGGAATGATGGTCCAGCCAAACAAGGCGATAGTCGGCGCAAATGCTTTCGCTCACGAAGCAGGGATCCATCAATCCGGAGTTCTTAGAGCTAGAGAAACTTATGAGATCATGCATCCAAACGATATCGGGCTCACCAAATCAAAGATCGTAATGGGAAAGCATTCCGGCCGCCACGCCCTCCAATCGAAACTTAAAGATATGGGCTACGAGCTCAATAAAGATTCCCTGGAAAAGGCTTATCAAAGATTTATCCAGATCGCCGACAAAAAGAAAGAAGTTTCAGAACGCGACCTCGAGATCATCGTCGCTGAAGAGGTCTACATCGTTGAAGAGACCTACAAGATCGAGAGCATTGATATCAGCTCAGGAACCCACGTTAAGCCAAAAGCAAAAGTAAAACTTATCTATAAAGGTAAGACGATTGAAAAAGAATCGGATGGTTCGGGCCCGGTAGACGCAGTCTATAAAGCGATCGATAAACTCACCAAAATAAAATCGAGCCTGGTAGATTATTCAATCCAGGCAATTACCGGCGGGACCGATGCGCTCGGCGAGGTTACGGTAAGAATTAAAGATAAAGAGAGCATCTATGTCGGCCACGGGGCAGACACTGACATCATTATCGCTTCAGCCAAAGCTTACCTGGCCGCAATTAACCGCCTTATCGCTCAACAGTAACACAAGTTAAGGTGCGGGCAACACTCCCGGTCGCCTGGAGCTTTTTAACAATCATCTCTCCCAGCTCCTTTAGATCTGGCGCTTCAGCAAATATAATTACATCATAGGGACCGGTTACCAGCTGCGCCGTTTTTACCCCTTTGATTCCCTCGGCCACGCTGATCAACTCGATCGCTTTCCCCGGCAGTGCCTCGATTAAAATATAAGCATGTGTCATGGGCGGGAGTATAACATATGCCGGTTGAAAAAAGCAAACCTCAATGCTATCATACGGTGATTACGGTGATTCTAACTGATTACGGTGATTTCTATCATCTTAATCATGTTCCCATTACCGTAATCATTTTTCTATCAACATAATCATACGAAACGGAGGATAATATATGTGGAATAAGATGAGTGGTTACTTTTTTCGAGGGTTGATAACTCTTTTACCATTATTAATAACTACCTGGCTGCTCTATTTCATCTTCACCTTTTTAGACGGGATTTTAGGCAATTTCATCACCCTGGTCACCGGCGAGTCGTACCCCGGGTTAGGTTTTATCCTTACCGTAATAATTATCTTTCTCACCGGGTTCTTCGCCACCTATATCATCGGAGCAAAGCTTTTTAAATTCGGGGAGTGGATATTATTCCGATTGCCGATCGTTAAAAGTATTTATTCGGCAGTTAAACAGATCAACGATGTCCTCTTTATCCAAAAAAGCGCCGATGAATACCGCAGGGCATGCATTATTGAGTATCCGCGCAAAGGGATCTGGTCGGTAGGTTTTGTAACCTCTGACGCCGCGGCGGAGATCGAGGCCAAAGCTAAAGAAAAGATGATCAATATTTTTATCTGCAACACCCCCACCCCGGCAACCGGATTTTTAATCGTTGTGCCGGCACGCGAAGTTACCTTGCTCGACATGAAGATCGAAGATGCGTTCAGGTACGTGGTATCTGGCGGGGTTTTAAAACCAAACGGCCAGCCTTCTGAAACTTTAGCCAAGAAGGAGTCATAATCAATGCACATAATAATTGTCGGTTGCGGCAGGGTCGGCTCAGAGCTGGCCCAAATCCTGTCCCAGGAAGGCCATAACGTTGTTATTATCGATAAAAATTCAAAATCATTCAAACGCTTAGGCCCCGATTTCAACGGCATAAGCATTACCGGTATAGGCTTTGATCCCGATATTTTAAAACGAGCCGGGGTTGAACGGGCGGATGCTCTGGCCGCCGTTACCAACGGCGACAATTCAAACATCATGGTCAGCCAGATCGCCAAGAAGATATACAACGTTCCCCGGGTTATCACCAGAATATACGATCCTCTGCGCGCTGATATTTATAAAAAGTTCGGGCTTAATACGATCAGCACCACGACAATTGTTGCACAGATCTTTCGCAGCGCCCTCTTAAAAGAGTCGTCCAAACTCGAATATTCGATCGGCGAAGATATGGGACTGATCGAATATAAAGCGCAAAAAAAGGAAAGGGGGGGGTAATATGTACGTATTGATCGTCGGCGGAGGAAAAGTCGGAGATTCGCTGGCTCGCACCCTTAACAAGAGCGGTTATGATGTCGCGCTGGTAGAAAAAGAGGAGCCGATTTCAAAAAAGATCGCTGAAGACCTGGATAAAGGATTAGTTATTGCCGGGGACGGTTGTGACCCAGCCAAACTCGAAGACGCTGGGATAAAGCGCGCGCAGGTAGTTGCCGCAGTTACCGGTGACGATGAAGATAATCTGATTATCTGTCAGCTGGCGCGAGATACGTTCGGGGTCCCCCGCGTTATCGCCCGCGTTAATAACCCGCGAAATGAGTCTACTTTTCACAAGCTGGGGATCGATACCGTGTCCAGCACGACTATCATTACCAAACTTATTGAGGAAGAGGCAACCATCGGAGATATGTTTACCCTGCTCGCCCTAAAGCGAGGAAAGCTATCGATCGTCGAAGCAATCTTAAAGCCGAAAAGAGGGGCAGCTGGCAAAACGATCAAAGATCTTAAGCTCCCCCCCGACTCTATCCTGGCGACGATTATCCGCGGAAGCCAGATCATCTTCCCCAAGGGAGAAACAGTGCTTCAAGCCGACGATTCAGTAATTGCTCTCTCCACCATCGAGCAGGAAAAGGCACTGCGCGAAGCACTGCTAGGTAAAGAATAGAGCTATGCTGCTCAGGCCAACCAATGAAGATTTTAGGACAATCGCCTACTACATCGGCCGCCTAACGGTTGGCCTCGGAATCATTTTCATCATCCCCCTTATCACAGCAGTTATCTTCAGAGAATGGGACCGCTCGATCGACTTCTTGATCGCTATGCTCGCCTCTATCTTTATCGGCCTATTTTTACAAAGATTATTTCCTACCCGTCACGACATGAATTGGAGCCAAGGATTGGCGGTAACCTCGATCTCATGGCTGGTAGCAATGTTGTTGGGAGCTATTCCGTTAGTACTCTCCGGACATTACGGTTCATATCTTGATGCCTGCTTCGATTCAATGAGCGGATTTGCCACTACCGGGTTGGCGCTGATCCAGGATCTCGACCACGCCGCACACTCCCTTAACATGTGGCGACACCTAATGATGTTCATCGGCGGCCAAGGGATCGTCGTTATCGCCCTGACCTTTTTGGTCAGGGGGACTGCTGGAGCATATCGAATGTATGTCGGGGAGGCTAAAGAAGAAAAGGTTTTACCAAACGTTATCCAGACCGCCCGCTTTATCTGGATGATCAGTCTAGTCTATCTGGTGTTTGGATCGACTCTTTTGACCATCATTGGAATGCTGGAAGGGATCCCCTTTGTCCGTTCGTTATTGCACGGGCTCTGGATATTTATGGCTGCGTTCGATACGGGGGGGTTCACCCCGCACTCCCAAAGTATCCTCTACTATCACAGCTTCCCTTATGAGATAGTAACCATGGTATTGATGATCTTAGGAACCTTGAACTTTAGCCTGCATTACGCATTATGGAACCGTAAATTTAAAGAATTTTTCAGGAATATTGAAACGCGGACCCTTTTTATCTCTACCACCACAATCTTTATTGTCTGCACGATCGGATTGACCCAGCTTACTGTCTATCCAAATTGGTTTGCCCATTTGCGGAAAGGTTTTTACCAAATCGTCTCCGCCCATTCCGGAACCGGTTTTATGACCATTTACGCGCCGCAATTCCCCAACGAATGGGGTTGCCTGGCGCTGCTGATGGCAATTATGGCGATGGCTTTTGGCGGCTCCGCCTGTTCGACCGCGGGCGGCATTAAGGCGATCAGGATCGGGCTCTTTTTTAAGGCCTTTATCCAGGATATTAAAAGGATCATGTCGCCAGGCAGCGCGATCGTTATCGAAAAGTTCCATCATATTAAAACTATTCTGCTTGAAGATAGGCTGGTCCGTTCGGCATTCGTAATCTTGATCAGCTATCTATTCACCTATCTGCTTGGGACAGTGATCGGACTCTATTATGGCTATCCGCTTGATCAGGCATCATTTGAATCGGTATCCGCATCGGCCAACGTCGGGCTTTCAACCGGGATAACCGAGCCATCAATGCCTAACGGTTTAAAGGTAACCTATATTATCCAAATGTGGGTAGGCCGGCTCGAATTTATGTCGGTCTTTGTCTTGATCGGATTAGCGATCGCCCGTTTTACCGGGGCGAGGGGGAGAAGCCGATGACAAAAAATAAAAATATTTTTAGGCTTTTTGTTTGTGTTTTTTATTTTTCATTTTTAATTTTTAATTTCTTAGCCCTTCCCGCCTCTGCATTAAGCAGCAACGATTTAGTCGATAACGCAAACCGCTACGATGGACAGGTGATTGAATACCAAGGAGAAGTAATCGGTGACATAATGAATCGCGGTGGCCACGCTTGGATCAACGTGAGCGACGGCGGAAGAGCGATCGGTATTTGGGTAACTAAAAACCTGGCCGACCAGGTAAAAACCCGGGGAGACTACAATAATATCGGAGATACGGTAAGGATAGTCGGAATTTTCAACCGAGCCTGCGCCCAGCATGGCGGCGACCTCGATATTCACGCTAACTCTCTCAATGTCGTTTCGTACGGTCATCCAAGAGTGCATACGACAAACCGGAATAAACTATGGATCGCTCTTTTTCTTTTTATCGGGATCGTGGTCTTAGCGGTTTTACCTTACGTGATCAAACTCAGAGCCTAAAATTAAGCGGCTCTCCGCAGAACTTACATTTACCTTCAGAAATATTTGTGGCTCCTACCCCATACCCTATCCTCTCCACTAATACCTTCTTGCATTTTGGGCAATAGCTGTTTTCGCCGGGATGGCCGGGGACATTTCCGACATAGACATATTTCAGTCCGGCATCAAAGCCAATCTTTCGCGCCTTTTCCAGGGTTTGCACCGGAGTTGGTGGAAGATGGCTGTACTCAAGATACGGGACAAACCGGGTAACGTGCCATGGCGTATCATCCCCGAGATCCTTAACGATCCAATCCGCGATATCTTTGAGCTGCTTATCATCATCGTTCATCGTCGGAATCACCAGGGTAATAACCTCAACATGCATATCCCATTTTTTCTTGGCGCGGATCCCCGCTTCTAAGACCGGTCTAAAATCATTTATCTTAGCAAGCCTAAAATAGAAGTCGTCAGTAAAACCTTTGATATCCAGTCGATAAGCGTCTAAATAAGGGGCGATCGTATCTAAAGCTTCTGGCGTGATATATCCATTTGTAACGTAAGCTGTATAAAGGCCGGCTTCTTTAGCAAGTTTAGCTACATCATAAGTATATTCGAACCAGATCGTCGGCTCATTGTAGGTCCAGGCAATCCCCTGACAGCCATTCTCCTTGGCAAGTTCGACCACTCTTTCCGGAGAGATATATTCGGTCATCGGCTCTCGCTCGACATAGTAGGTCTTTGCCGGATCTACCCCTTTGATCATGACTACATGGGAGATCTGCCAGTTTTGGCAATGCCCGCAGCGCATATTGCAGCCATACGTACCGAATGATAACACTTTTGATCCCGGATAAAAATGAAAGAGCGGTTTCTTTTCGATCGGATCGACAGCTACTGAAGAGGTCTTGCCGTAGATCAGAGAGAAAAGTTTACCGTCGATATTCTGGCGGACCCCACAAAATCCACCTTTACCAGGATGAATCGCGCATCTCCAGGGGCAGAGGTTACATTTTACCTTATTATCGGCAAGCTTTTCATAAAGCATCGCCTCTTTAAGTTCGTCAGTCATAATATTATCTCCCCGACATCTTCTCTAAATAAGCGATCCCGGTATAAGGGCCATAACCCAAAGCATTTGCCTGCTGGACAACTTGTTCAAGCAATTGCTTATCCGCCTCAGAAGTTAAGAAACTGACCGGATTATGCGACCAGCCAATATGACTAATATCCGGGCTCATCCGTATACCCCACTCCACCCGCCTAACCCCCGGATAATAAGTTTCATCAACCGGTCCGCCGTACCCGATAATATCTCCCGGCTTTAAACTATCTCCAACCTGCCAGGGGCATTGGGTAACATGGTCATAGACCATTTTATAATGGAGATTAATCTGGATAAGGATCTCATAATCGTCATCGTTTGGATTTTTATATTTTTGAATCACCGTGCCGTAAGAAGAACATATGACTTTTGCTTCATCCGTAATATAAAACTGGATATCGGGAAGCCGTTTTTTATTCCCCTGCCCGTCATCTACTTCTACCGCATACGGATCGATCCCTCTCTGGGCAAACGTGATCCCTCCCATTGTATTAGTAGATGCATCATAAGTACTGGCAATTGTTAGCGGCAGAATCAATTGGGGCTCCTCGGCCACTAATCCTTCGAGAGAAGGATTCATCCCGCAGCTCATTCCCCCAATTAAAATTCCGTATATTAGTAAAACTATAAAATGTAATCGATGCATATCGACGCTCCTCCGATCGCCCCGAAAATCCCTGAATAATCATAAGTCCAGGCAAAACTCATCTTTAATCCGGCACGAAACCTATTCCATACCGGCGATTGCCAAAGATTGAATGTCGGCTGGACAGAAATACTGTCAGAATAAATTAAGATCTCGCTCATATAACCTTGGGTTAATGGAAACTCTCCTTCGATCAGCAAAGCTGGAGCAAACGATAATCCACTTATCTTGTTACTCCCTCCAACTGAAAGACCGGCGTAAAACTTCCCCACATCAACGTAGGAAGTTAAACGATAACTATTATTATAACCGTAAAGAAACATCCCACCACGCGCCGCGTTTACAAAAACCATATCCCGATCGTTAATGTTAGTCTTTAAAACGGTAAAACGGTTATTAATCATTGGGTAAAGCGACATATTCCATTGGTTGGAAAAATAATATTTTGAATTATCCGCGCATACAGAACAACCAACACAGATTAACAGTAGTATTAGTAATATTTTTTTCATTGTTATCCTTTTACCACTCCCACCGGCCTCATCCTCGCCACCTTTTTAGCTAATCCAGAGTTATGGACTACATCCACGACTTCCCTAACATCTTTATACGCTCCTGGAGCCTCTTCGACAAGTCCTTTTTTACTTGCCGAGCGAACAATAATCCCTTTACCCTCTAATTCAGCTAAAAGTTCACCAGCATTATATTTTCGCGAAGCTGCTGAACGGCTCAGCATTCTCCCCGCACCATGACAAACCGATCCCCAGGTCTCCTGCATCGCAACCTCGGTTCCGGTCATAATGTACGAATATCTCCCCATATCGCCGGGGACCAAGACGGGATCGCCGGGGAATGCTCTAGTCGCCCCTTTCCGGTGGACACAGAGGATCTTTCCTCCATGTTTCTCTTTCTTAGCGACATTATGACAAACGTCATAGACCAAACTGATTCCCAATTTTGAAGGCGAGGCCCCCATCGTTTTAGAAAAAGATTCCCTGGTCCAGTGCATTAATAACTGGCGATTACACCAAGCATAGTTTGCGGCGGCGGCCATTGCCGATAAATAACGCTCCGCCTCGGGGGAATTTATTGGCGCGCAGCAGAGCTGTTTGTCCGGCAACTGAATTCTATACTTCATCGCCGCCTGGCGCATGACATTAATAAAATCAGAACATACCTGGTGGCCCAAACCGCGCGATCCGCTATGGATCATAATCGTTACCTGATCTTTCCAAATCCCAAACTTTTCAGCGGCCTGCTGATCATAAATCTCATCGACAATCTGAACTTCAAGAAAATGGTTTCCCGCTCCGAGAGTTCCCAATTGTCTCCTTCCTCTTTCTCTAGCATGTTTAGAAACCGCATCCGCGTCCGCTCCGTCTAATCTCCCGTGTTCCTCCGTGTTTACGATCTCTTCATCCGTGCCATATCCGTGTTTAACCGCCCATTGCGAACCGATCGAGAGGACTTTATTCATATCCGATGGAGAGAGTGCGATCGGTCCGGTAGAACCGACCCCGGAGGGAACTTCGCGGGCCAATTCGTTCACTATGTCTTTAATCTTCGGCAGAACATCTTCTTTGTGTAGATTCGTACGCAGGAGCCTTACTCCGCAATTTATGTCATACCCGACCCCGCCGGGAGAGACTATTCCACCCTGGTCTGGATCAAAAGCAGCTACTCCCCCGATGGGGAAACCGTAACCAAAGTGGATATCAGGCATAGCGAGGGAGTTTCCGACAATTCCTGGAAGGCAGGCAACATTTGCAACTTGGAGGTGGGCCTTTTCGGAATAAATATGCTGGATCATCGCTTCATTTGTGTAGATCAGGCCATCTACCCGCATTCCAACCTGAAAAGACTTTGGTATCTTAAAGCGGTATTCGTCTACTTTTTCAAAAACATCTTGCCAGTTAGACATCAGCTAAATTGTATGCCTAGCACCTTGGAAAATCCAGCAGTTAATGCGTCCTTTACCTCATCAAACCCCACCTTCATCCCCAATACCTCTTCGATACAGATCGAACCTTGCTGAAGCAGCGTGCTCTTCCCCCTCTTCTGCGCGCTGCCAACAATCTTTTTCCCGTCAACCACAACCTCATATTCTGCGGGATGGTCAAAACATAAACTGGTGCGGAATGCGGGTTGCGGGACGCGAAATGCGATACCGGCATCGATCCCCAATATCTTCAAACCATATACGATCGCTTCCGAAATCTTCTTGTACGAAGGGATCATCCCTTCCGGCAATAGAGGATTATTAATTGCCGTGACTAATGAATAAGTGACTTCCGCTTCGTTATGAAAAACAATTCCTCCACCCGTTGGTCTCTTCACCACATCCCAACCGTCTTTTTTAATCATCTCCTGCGCATAGCCGACCGAAACACATTTCGGTTTCCAGGAATAGATGCGCAGTGAAGATGGAATTAGACCTTGCTCAAAATCGTTGAATAATTTGAGGTCAGTTTCCATATTAGTGGAGCCGGGAAGTTTGGGGGAAATAACTAATTGCCAGGGGTCCATTTCACATTAAGCTCCCTTGCCGCCTTCGCTTCATCTACCCTCTTAACCGGCGTAGTATGTGGAGCAGTCTTAACTAATTCGGGATCGGTTTTACATTCTTCCGCGATCTTGATCATTGCATCACAGAAGGCATCCAGCGTCTCCTTGGTTTCTGTTTCGGTCGGTTCGATCATCATCGCCTCTTCAACGATCAGCGGAAAATAGATCGTCGGCGGATGGAATCCATAATCTAATAGACGTTTTGCGATATCAAGCGCTTTTACACCATATTTTTCCTTCTGCCACTTAGCAGAGAGCACAAACTCATGTTGGCAGGCCCGATCATACTTAAGAAAATAATGCTCCTTCAGTCTATTCATCAAATAATTCGCGTTTAGGACCGCGGTTTCGGAAACATCTTTCAATCCCTGAGCGCCGAGTGAACGCAAATAGGCATAAGCTTTTATGATTACGTTTATATTCCCGTAAAAGGAGTGGACCTTGCCGATTGATCTAGGGTAGCTCGTAGTTTGTAGCTTGTAGTTTGGGCCTATTTTGACTGCTCTAGGAATAGGAAGGAAAGGCTCGAGTTTTTTGTTTACTCCGACTGGTCCTGACCCAGGGCCTCCACACCCGTGTGGGGTCGAAAATGTCTTGTGTAGATTAAAATGGGCAACATCAAAACCAATATCTGCAGGGCGGCAAATCCCCATTGTCGCGTTTGCGTTTGCTCCATCATAATAAAGTAATCCGCCTACTTTATGGATAATTTCCGCAACTTCAAGAATATGTTCATCAAATAATCCTAGGGTATTTGGATTGGTAAGCATTAAACCCGCCGTATCATCCCCCACCTTACTTTTTAGATCTTCAACATCTATATTCCCGCGGCCATTTGATTTGACCACTATTGTTTGGTATCCGACCATCGCCACAGATGCAGGATTTGTCCCATGGGATGAATCCGGTATAATAATTTTATTCCTCTTGCCTCGAGCCTTGAGCCTTGAGCCTTGAGCCTGGTTATGATAAGCCTTAATCATGAGAAGAGCCGTAAGCTCCCCATGCGCGCCAGCGGCCGGCTGAAAAGTAAACGCATCGTAACCGAAGAGCTCACATAGATATTGTTCGAAATTATAAAGCAGCTCTAATATCCCCTGGATCTCTTCCTCCGGTTGATTAGGGTGAATATCGGTAAATCCGGGAAGCTTTGCAATCTCTTCATTAACCTTTGGGTTGTATTTCATAGTGCAGGATCCGAGGGGATAAAAACCGAGATCTACCCCAAAATTCTTGCGGGATAAATTGGTAAAATGGCGGACCACATCAATCTCGGACAGTTCGGGCAGGTTTAGGGCTTTCCTTAGAAGCTCTTTTGGAATTAAATTTTCGATCTTCTCTTCAGGAACATCTAGTTCAGGAAGGGAATAGGCTTTGCGGCCAGGTGATGATTTTTCAAAGATAAGTGATTCTTCCATATTTATCTAATATAAAAAACTAAAAATAAAATATAAAAAACACATACATAAATACTTAAATATTTTTGGATCTTTAATTTGTGTTTTTTGTTTTTAGTCTTTTATTTTTTATCTTAAATAATAGCTTTCTGCGTCGCCGGATCAAAGAAATGGAGCTTGTTTAAGTTGATCGCGACTTCAAATTCGCTCCCGGTCAAGGCATCACAAAGCCCGTTTACCCGAGAAACCAGAGATGTCTTGCCGACATGCACGTATAAATAGGTCTCGGCCCCGATGATCTCACGGAAGTCAACCTTTGTTTTTAAAGCATACTTCTCTTTAATCCAATCGGATGACGGGATATCCCAGATATCTTCCGGGCGGATCCCAAAAGTAACGTCCTTTCCAACATAACTCTCCAGCATATGGTCTACGCTGTCGGGAACAACAAGCTCAAAGTCCACCGACTTAAAGATGTATTTATTATCTTTTTTATCGATCGTCCCCTTAACAAAGTTCATCGGCGGGCTGCCGATAAATCCGGCAACAAATCGGTTGGATGGTCTTGAATAAACGCTAAGTGGATTTTCGAGCTGCTGCAGTTCGCCGTTTAATATAACCGCAACTCTCTGGCCGAGGGTCATCGCCTCTACCTGATCATGGGTAACATAGACTACGGTAGCTTTTAAAGTTTTATGAAGTCTCTGCAGCTCTGCCCGCATCTGAACCCGAAGCTTGGCGTCTAGGTTTGAAAGCGGTTCATCCATCAGGAAAACCTGCGGTCGGCGAACGATCGCGCGCCCCACTGCCACCCTCTGCCTTTGGCCACCGGAAAGTTGTTTTGGGTAGCGATCTAAAAGATCACCCAATCCCAAAATATCGGCCGCTTCGCCAACCCTTTCATTTATCTCTTTTTTAGGAATCCCGCGAAGTTTTAGACCGAAAGCCATATTGTCATAAACCCGCATATGTGGATACAAGGCGTAGTTCTGGAAAACCATCGCTATATTCCTATCCTTGGGTGGGACGTCATTGATCAAACGGTCTCCGATATAGATCTTCCCATCGGAGATCTCTTCCAAACCCGCGATCATCCTTAAGGTCGTAGTCTTTCCGCATCCGGAAGGGCCGACTAATACGACAAATTCCTCATCTTTGATCTCGAGATCGACGCTCTTTACCGCGGTTACTTCACCAAACTGTTTTGTTATGTTTTCAAGTAATACTCGTGCCAATTTCTTATATCTCCTTACTTAGGTTCGCCAGCTCAATCGCCGATAGCGCCGCGTTAAAACCTTTATTCCCCGATTTAGCTCCGGCTCTTTCCAATGCCTGCTCTAAATTATCGGTGGTTAGAATTCCAAATATTACAGGAACTTCGGCATCCAGCGATACCTTGGATACCCCTTTTGCCGCTTCGCTGGCAACATACTCAAAATGAGGGGTCCCCCCCCTGATTACAGCGCCCAAACAGATAATGGCATCGTAATCTTTAACCATCTTTTTTACGATCAATGGAATTTCAAAAGCCCCCGGCACCCAGGCAACTCCGACATTTTCATCTTTGGCGCCGTGGCGTTTAAGACAATCGAGCGCACCCCCTAATAAGCCATTTGATACTAGTTCATTGAAACGCGAAACAACAATCCCGACCTTAAGTTTACTTGCCTCTAAATTCCCTTCGTACCTTTTTACCATCATTTTTCCTCCCTTGTTTCGAGCTCTGTCGAGAGACTCTTAACATGTGTCCCATTTTTTTTATTTTGGTTTCAATATACTTCTCATTATGTTTATTAGGTTCGATCTCTAACGGAACCCTCTCTTTGATCTTTAAACCGTAACCTTCTAATCCGACAACCTTGGTTGGATTATTAGTGATCAATCTGATGTTTGACAGGCCAAGATCTACCAGTATCTGCGCCCCCACCCCATAATCCCTTAGGTCTGCATCATAACCGAGCAGCTCATTTGCTTCAACTGTATCATGCCCCTGCTCCTGAAGTTTATAGGCACATAGTTTATCTTTCAACCCGATCCCCCGCCCTTCCTGCCGCATGTAGAGCAAAACGCCTTCGCCGACAAATTCGATCTTGTCCAGTGCCCCCGCCAACTGCTCGCCACAGTCACAGCGTAGCGAATGAAAAACATCGCCGGTTAAACACTCTGAATGTACACGAACTAAAACGTTCTTTTTGCCGGAAACCTTCCCTTTTACCAGAGCAACATGAATATCGCCATTTAAAAGGTCCTCATAAGCGTATGCCTTAAAATCGCCATGCCTGGTCGGTAATTTCACTGAAGTTACAAGCTTTACAAGTTTTTCATTGCGGAGACGGTAAGAGATGAGATCGGCAATCGAGACCATTTTTAGCTTATGCTTTTTAGCGAATTCGATCAATTGCGGAGTGCGTGCCATCTTCCCGCTTTTATCGATAATTTCGCAGATAACGGACGCCGGATAAAGGCCGGCAAGCTTTGCCAAATCTACGGCTGCCTCAGTATGCCCCGCTCTTTTAAGCACTCCCCCCTCTCTTACCCGGAGAGGGAAAATATGGCCGGGACTAACTAAATCATACTTTTTCGATTTAGGATTAATCAGAACTTCGATCGTCTTCGCCCGGTCGGCCGGCGAAATACCGGTTGAAACACCATGTTTTACGTCCGCATCGACCGAAACGGTAAAAGCGGTCCGCATACTTTCGCGGTTATGATCAACCATCTGGCGAAGTTCCAATTGATCAAGTCGATCACCATTCATCGGAACACAAACTAAACCTTTACCATCGCTGATCATAAAGTTTACCGCTTCGGGAGTGATCTTTTCGGCCGCTATAACCAGATCCCCTTCGTTTTCGCGGTCAGAGTCGTCCACGACGACAACCATTTTACCGTTCTGGATATCCTCTATTGCTTGTTTTATTGTATTAAATTTAAGTTTCATAATTTTTGATATAAAAAATTAAAAACAAAAGACAAAAAACACAAATCGAAAACTCAAATATTTATATTTTTTGTATGTGTTTTTTTATTTTTAATTTTTCATTTTAATTATCGATCCACCCCATGGGGAAAAACCCGACACGGGACAAGGTCTCTTCGTTAATATTCCCGGCCTCCCTCTTCAAATGCCTTTCAATATATTTCGAGAGGATATCAACTTCAATATTTACCCGATCTCCCACATCAAGATCGCCCAGAGTAGTAGTTTTCGCGGTATGAGGAATAATATTAACGATAAGCAGTAAATTTTTAACGTCCGAAACTGTTAAACTGATCCCATCGATCGTGATCGAGCCTTTGGGAACAAAATAATTCAAAAGTTTGCTGGGAACCGAGACCTGAAATTCAACATGCTTATCCCGGAGGATCTTGCTGCGGATCTCACCAACCCCATCCACATGCCCGGTAACGATATGCCCGCCGAGTCGTCCGGATAACAGGAGAGCTCTTTCCAGGTTAACTTTATCCCCTATCTTTAAATATTGGAGATTTGAGCGTTTTAAGGATTCGGGGGAAACATCAAATTCGAGGGAATTCTTGCGAATATTGGCCACAGTAAGACAAACCCCATTTACAGCAATACTTTCCCCTACTTTCAAAGCGGTGAAGTTTTTGCTGACCGAAAGGGCCAATTTAGCGGATTGCAAACCTCGAATCAGTGAGGTAACGATCCCTAGCTCTTCAATAATCCCGCTGAACATACGAAATGTTATTATACTATATTTTTAAGGCAAAAACAATTATTCGGTTAGTGTCAAGTAGAGTGTGCACTATCATCGCATCCTAAAATGTTTTGTCTTAATTGATCTTAAAAGGACCATGTTCTGGTTGAATACGCTTTAGGAGGCATCTCTAATAAACTATTTGCTTCAAAATATCGTCTATCGCTACCAGACAAACATTTATTACAAAAAGCAGTCGAACAGATTGTTTCTCACGAAAAAAAAGATTAATCTTTATTTCGTAGATAAGCGCCTAAAATACCGTTGATAAACTTCGCTGCCTCTTGTGAGGAGTACTTCTTAGCCAATTCAACCGCTTCGTTGATTACAACCGCTGAGGGAGTTTCATTCTTACGTAATTCGTGGATCGCCAGCCTTAAAACACTCCGATCGACCTTCCCAATCCGATCGATCGGCCAATCGATCGCTAATCCCGATATCTCTTTATCAAGTTCATCCCGCTCATCCCAGGCCGCTTTGGCCAATTGAGTAGCAAATTCTACCGTTTCGGGGATAAATTTTTCGTTATCGGAGATATTCCTAAGCGCGGTTTCGGGGTCAGACCCGGCTAGGTCGGCTTGATAGAGGACCTGCATAGCGATACGCCGCGCAGTGCTTCTTTTGCCCATAATTAACTAAAATGCTCTTCGATGAACTTAGTGGTCGTTTCACCACGGCGGAAGGCTTCGTTGCGCAGAACTTTCAAATGGAAGGGGATCGTGGTGTGAATGCCGTCAATAACATATTCATCCAATGCTCTCTCCATCTTCCGGATCGCATCTTTTCGATTCTTCCCCCAGGTGATCAATTTGGCGACTAATGAATCGTAGTGTGGGAGCACTTTATATCCCGGGTATGCGTGGCTATCGACCCGAATTCCCAAGCCTCCCGGAGCAAGGTACGCCTTGATCTCTCCTGGTGAAGGCATAAAATTCCGCTCATGGTTCTCCGCGTTAATGCGGCATTCTATACAATGCCCTTTAAAATTAATGTCCCCCTGACGATATCTCAACTTATCCCCTTCAGCAACCGAGATCTGCATTTTAATAATATCGGTATTGGTGATCATCTCGGTGACCGGGTGCTCAACCTGGACCCGGGTATTCATCTCCATAAAATAGAACTTGCCATGTTTGTCGTAGAGGAATTCTATCGTCCCCGCCCCTTCATAATTGACCGCTTTGGCCGCCCTGACCGCCGATTCCCCGATCTTCCTTCTGGTACGATCGTCAATTACGGGCGAAGGAGCTTCTTCGACCAATTTCTGGTGGCGCCGCTGGATCGAACAATCTCTCTCCCCCAAATGGATAACATTTCCATAATTATCGGCCATTACCTGGACTTCGATATGGCGCGGCTCTTCGATAAACTTTTCGATATAAACATCCGGATTGCCAAAACAGGCCTCTGCTTCCGACTGCGCCGTCTTCATAAGGTTAGCAAAATCTTTCCGGTCAAAAACCACCCTCATCCCTCTTCCACCACCACCCGCGGTCGCTTTCACCAATACAGGAAAACCGATCCCATCGGCCAATTTTAAGGCCTCGTTTACGTCAGAGATTATCCCGTCAGAACCGGGAACAACTGGAACGCCAGCTTTCTGGACAGTCTTTCTCGCCGTAGCCTTATCTCCCATTTTTTGCATCGCATTGATCGGCGGACCAATAAATTTAATGTTGCTGGCAGTGCAGATCTCCACAAATTTAGCGTTCTCAGCCAGGAATCCGTATCCGGGATGGATCGCGCTTACCCCGGCCAGTTCGGCAACACTCATGATCGCGGGGATATTCAGATAACTTTTGTTAGGGGCAGGAGGACCGATACAGAAGGCTTCGTCAGCAATCTTTACATGGAGAGAATCTTTGTCGGCTTCGGAATAAACAGCGACCGTTTCCATCCCCAACTCTTTAGCTGCGCGGATGATGCGGACCGCTATCTCACCTCGATTGGCAATTAAGACCTTCTTAAACATACATTTTCCCGGAAGGGAGCTGGTATCTTAGCATATTTTAGGTCACCTTGCCAGTAATGGTAGCGATAATTAGAAATATCGTAAGCAAAATCAACACGATCGCAGTTGATCCCGCGATAAAATTATTAAACTTTGAGTTTACATATTCCCCCATTAACCTCTTCTTGTTTACCAGCAGGAGCATAAAGATCAGGATAAATGGAAACAGTATTCCGTTAGCGGTCTGGGAAAACAACATAATACTAATTAGATGTGTGTTGGGGAAAAGGACAACGCCTCCTCCGATCACGATCAACAAAGTGTATAAGGTGAAAAAGATCGGCGCTTCGTCAAACTTTTTACTGATCCCGTTCTCCCAGCCAAATGCTTCGCAAATCGCATATGACGAAGACAAGGGGAGAATTGAGGCCCCTAAGGTCGAAGAGGCAAAGAGGCCCAGGGCAAAGAGAAGATAGGCATAATTACCGGCAAAAGGGCGCAGCGCCATTGCCGCCTCTTTTGCTTCGTGGATCACGATCCCCCTTGGAAAAAGCACCGCCGCGCAGGCAACAACAATAAAGAAGGCAATGATCACCGCAATAATTGAGCCTAAAATAACATCCCACCGCTGATATCTGTACTGTTTTATCTTTATCCCCTTTTCCACCACCGAAGATTGGAGATAAAACTGCATCCAGGGGGTCACGGTAGTACCAACCATCGCGATCGCGATCAGGATAAAATTTATATCAAACGAAAAACTTGGCGTAAATGTACTTCTCAAGGCCAATCCCCAATCCGGCCTGGCCATGACCCCGGAAAAAATATACGCCACATAGATAAAACACATAGCGATAAATATCCGCTCCACCCCTTTGTAACTTCCGCGCGTCATTAAAAACCAGATCAGCATAACCATTACCGGGACTGAAAGGTAGCGGGTAATCCCAAAGATCTCGAGACTGGCCGCGATCCCGGCAAATTCGGAGATTGTCACCGCGATATTTGCGACCAGAAGAATGGCCATTGCAAAAAATGTCCAGCGGACGCCAAATTCCTCGCGGATAAGGTCTGAGAGTCCCTTCCCTGTGACAACCCCCATCCGGGCGCACATCTCCTGAATAACGATCAGCGATATTCCGACCAGGAGAAGCATCCACAGCATATGATAACCGTAGTTCGCCCCGACAATCGAATAGGTAGCAGTGCCACCGGCATCATTCCCGGCGATCGCCGCGATCAAGCCGGGGCCGAGGATTAAAAGGAACAACCATAATCTTCTAAATCGTGGAATACGCATAACAAACTACCCCAGCATATGCCGGATCCTTCTAGAAATCGGCGGCAAGATAAAATCAATAACATCGTCAACCGTAATGATCCCCATGATCTTCCCTGCTTTATCTACGACCGGAACAGCCAATAAATTATATTTCGAAATGATCGCCGCCACTGTTTTTTGATCTGTTTCCGGCTCAACGGTAATTAGATTCTTGCTCATCACTTTGTCAATTTTCGTATCAGGGGGGGCGACAATCAGATCACGCAGAGAAATAACCCCGATCAATTTCCCGCCGTCGTCCGTAAAATAGATATAATAAATAGTCTCCGCCTCAACCGCTTCGGCTCGCATCTTTTCGATAGCTTGCTGGGTGGTCAGGTCATGCGGAAGCACGATAAACTCAGTCGTCATCAAACCTCCCGCCGTTTCATCCGGATGTTTGAGAAGCTTTCTAACCTCTCCTGCTTTCTTTGGCTTCATCAGGCGGAGAAAATTCTCTGCATTTTCCGATGGAAGGTCACCCAGAACGTCGGCCACTTCGTCCACCGGCATTTTATCCAAAATACTTAATGCCCTTTTTGTATCAATCGTCATCAAAAGCAGCGCCTGGATCTTCGGCTCTAACTCATGCAACGCTTCAGCCGCGGTTTTTTCTGAAAGTGAGGTAAAGATAGCGGTCTTTTCTTCGGAATGCACCTGGCTAATCACGCTGGCAATATCCGACGGGTGCATCTCCGAAAGATGTTTTGTCGGAACGGTTATTATCCCCTTTGCCTTATCCGTTTTTAACTGCTCAACATGGTCCCAGCCGATCAAAGTATCAGGAACCTGTTTTTTAAATATTCCCAAAACGAAACTGATCATCTCCAGCCAGCCAAGCCTGCGCAGGAGCCCTTTAAACCCCACATCGGCCGCGATCAACCTTACATCTTGCCCAACCTTCGCAAGCTTAAGATCATTAACCCGAATAACTCTTGCCCCTTCGGTATCAACGATCTGTTTATCCATCAAATCTTTAACTAAGCGAACCTCACCTTCGCGTAATTTAGTATATACGATCCGTTCTTTGACTGCTTTAGTAACTACAAATTGCTGGCCGACAAGCTCGATCTCGCTCATCAGGACAACGGCCCCTTCGGGCCAGCGAAGTAAAAGACCTGTCACTTTTGGAAACACCTCACCCAGGGAAAGGATAATATCCCTAACTTCCCCTACATGTTCCTGTAGTTTATCGACTACCGGGATCCCGATGAGCCTGGACACAAACATCTCTGAGAAAAGCACCATAATACTTCTATTTTAGCGTGCTTATGCAAATTAGTAAAGAATGAACATTTTGCCGGGGAGCTGGCGAATTATTTTTTTAACTTCCAGCATCATCAGGAGGCTTGAAACTTGGGAGATCGCAAGCGAGGTTTCAATCACTATCCGATCAATATGCTTCGGTTCCAGAGACAACACTTCAACAATTTTTTTCTGCTCATCAGATAACTCCGAATAATTTCTACATTCATTTGTCATTTTTAATTTGTCATTTGTCATTACTGGTCGAACCATATTAAGCTCTTCCAGAACGTCATCTACCGTCTCGACCAGTTTAGCTCCATTCTTGATCAGCCAGTGCGGCCCTTTGGATTGGTCAATCTCAACATTCCCCGGAACGGCGAATACTTCTCGTCCCTGGTCCAAAGCACACTTTGCCGTGATCATCGCGCCGCTAGTATAGTCTCCTTCAATTACAATAGTTCCCATCGAAAGTCCGGAAATAACTCTATTCCTTCGCGGAAAAGAACCTTTATCTGGGTCAGCGCCAATCGGAAATTCAGAGATTAACGCTCCTGAGGAACTTATTTGTTCAGACAATTCTTTATTACTTCTAGGATAAATCACATCGACTCCAGTCCCAAATATGGCCAAGGTTCTACCGCCAGCTTCAAGCGCCCCCTGGTGTGCGACGGTATCAATCCCTGCCGCCATGCCGGAAACGATGGTAAAGCCCATAGAAGACAATTCGTAAGCTAATTTTTTAGCTATTTCCTTACCATACCTCGATGCCCTCCTCGTCCCCACAATCGCGATCGCTTTCTCGTCTTGCTTTTGAAGGCTCCCCTTTAGATATAAAACTGGCGGCGGGGCATAAATATTTTTTAGTGTTGTAGGATAATTTTTGTCTTCTAAAGTTAACACTTTAATGTCACTTTTTCGAATAGCTTCTAATTCTTGATTTAAATCAATCTTATTTCTATTTTGAATAAAAGCTTCGGCCGCATTCTTATTTATCCCCTCAACCTGCAGGATATTCTCGGCGTTAGCTTCCCAAGCGTTTTCGATAGAACCAAAATGCTCCCATAATTTTTTAATGGTTACAGGACCAACTTTTTCGATCTTATTGATAGCTAATAGATGTTTCACTAAGACTTGATCAGAGAGAGGGCTTCGGCGCGGGTCTTGGCGTTCTTCTGGAAAACCCCGCGCACCGCAGACGTAGTAGTAACCGCCCCTGGCTTCTTCACCCCCCTCATCGACATACACAAATGCTCGGCCTCGATAACGATTAAAACCCCATGCGGTCTTAATCGCTTCATCAAGCAATCGGCAATTTCGCTGGTTAAGCGCTCCTGGACCTGAGGACGTTTGGCAAATCCTTCAACTACGCGAACTAACTTTGAGAGCCCGGTAACTTTACCCTTCGTCGGTATATAAGCGACATGCGCCTTACCAATAAAAGGGACCAGATGATGTTCACACATCGAATAAAAAGGAATATTTTTTACCATGACCATCTCTTCGTGCTCTTCGTTATGGAAGATCGATATCTCTTTTCCCGGGTCTTTATGCAGGCCGGCAAAAATCTCCGCATACATTCGCGCAACCCGCTTGGGGGTATTTTTTACCCCTTCACGATTTGGGTTCTCCCCAATCGCCTTCAAGATATCTCTAACCGCTTTTTCTATCCGCTTTTGATCGATCATTAAAACAATCCTTTTATCCTCCCGTCCTCACTAACATCCATGTTTTCCGCTGCGGGATGTTTTGGCAGCCCCGGCATAGTCATTATAGCACCACAATAGGCAACAATGAATCCTGCGCCGGCAGAAGGTTTGAGTTCACGGACCGTAATTTTAAAACCCTTCGGCCTACCGTATGCATTCTTGTTATCGGACAATGAATACTGGGTCTTGGCCATACAGATCGGAAGACTTGACAAACCGATCTTATTTAACCGCTCAATATCTTTTAAGGCCCTCTCGGTAAATTGAACCCCATCCGCGCCGTAGATCTTTTTAGCGATCGTTCCGATCTTTTCCCTGATCGAACCTTTAACATCGTAAAGATATTTAAACTTTGATTTTCGTTTGCAAACTTCGATTACCGCTTTTGCCAAATCCTTTCCACCCTTCCCTCCATGCCTCCATACATCAGAAACTACGCAAGGGACACCAAAACGCAAACATCGTTTCTCAATCTCTTTCAAATCGTCTTTGGTGTCATCTGCTTTCTTATTGATCGCAATCACGATTGGAACCCCAAACGATTGAAGATTTTCAACATGTTTAGCAACATTATCATAACCGTGCCGCTCGATTGCCTGTTTGGTAACGACTAATACCGCGGCAGAAGGTTTTAATTTCCCTACCCTGCACTTAATGTTAAAGAATTTCTCCGCTCCGAGATCGGAACCAAATCCAGCCTCGGTCACAACATAGTCGGCAAGTTTTAGCGCCAATTGAGTAGCAACCAAACTATTACAACCGTGGGCAATGTTTGCAAAAGGTCCGCCGTGAATCAGGACAGGGCCCCCCTCTAAAGTTTGAACCAGATTCGGTTTTATCGCATGCCACAAAAGGAGTGCCATCGCCCCATGCGCCTTAATATCCTTAGCCCGGATCACCTTTGCGTTCTTAGTATAAGCAATTACAATTTCCCCGAGCCGCTTTTTCATATCGCTAACATTCTTAGATAAACAGAGGATCGCCATTACTTCAGACGAGGCGGTAATATCGAAAACGCCGCGCAACGAACGATCGTTCATATCCATTATCCGCTTCCAGACGATCTTGTTCGCATCGATATCAAGTTTATTCCCCTGATACACATGGTTGTAAAGCATCGCGGTCAGCAAATTATGCGCCGAAGTGATCATGTGCATATCACCGGTTAAATGGAGGTTGATATCGTCCATCGGAATAACCTGAGAATGTCCGCCTCCAGCCGCCCCACCCTTCATTCCCATCACCGGTCCTAGAGATGGCTCACGAATACAGGCGATCGAATTTGGCAGCGCCTGGGATAAGCCGATAGTTGTCGTGGTCTTCCCTTCGCCCTGGGGGGTTGGAGACATTGTAGTAACTAAAATCAGCTTGCCATCTTTTTTGTTCTTTAATCTTTTAAGCGCTTTTAAGCTGATTTTTGCTTTATTGCGCCCATGGAGTTCAAGATCGGAGGAATGGATTTTGGCCTTCTTGGCGATACTTGATATATCTTTAATATTTGCCCTCTGGGCTATTTCAATATCTGTAAGCATTTTTTATAAATCCCTTCCTTAGTTAAACCATATTCTTCAAGCAGCTCCGATCTGCCCCCCTGCCCGATAAATTCGGTCGGGAGACCAATACAGTAGACCGGCTTATCGATCTCTTTTTCAGATAATAACTCCAGCACCCCAGATCCAAAACCGCCATCCAGCGCTCCCTCTTCAACCGTTATAACTTTATCCGCCGATTTAACAGTTTCGAGGATCAATTTATCATCAAGCGGCTTTGCAAAACGAGAATTAATAACGGTAACGGAAATTCCATCATTTTGAAGGAGATCAGCCACTTTAACCGATGGGAAAACCATCGAACCGATCGCGATAATCGCCACCTTTTTCCCATGACTGCTGCCGCGGGGGCTAAAAGCAACTTCTCCTTTACCAACCTCGATCTGTTTATAGTTTTCGTCCAGCGCCCCCCCCAAACCACCACCTTTAGGATAGCGGATCGCCGTCGGACTATTATATTTTAACGCGGAAAAAAGCATATGCCGCAACTCATTCGCATCCTTCGGGGCCATAATCGTCATGTTAGGTATCGTCCTTAAAAAGGCGATATCAAATATCCCATGATGGGTCGGACCATCTTCTCCAACGATCCCCGCCCGATCGAGACAAAAAACGGCCGGCAAATTTTGCAGACAGATATCATGGACAATTTGGTCGTAGGCTCTTTGTAAAAAGGTCGAATAAATTGCGATTACCGGACGGAAACCGGAGATCGCTAATCCTCCGGCAAAAGTGACCGCGTGTTCTTCGGCAATCCCCACATCAAAAAAGCGCCGGGGAAATTTTACGGCAAACTCGTCCAGCCCGGTACCGTCGATCATTGCCGCGGTGATCCCGATAATTTTAGGGTCCCGTTCTGCCAAATCGACCATCGTCTTGCCAAAAACAGAGGTATAGCTCCTTTTCCCCTTCCCATTTTTTGGATCGCCGGTCTTAATATCAAAAGGCGCTGTCCCGTGAAAACGTGTCGGATCTTCTTCTGCAGGAGCATACCCCTTCCCTTTCCTGGTGACCACATGCACCAGCACCGGGCCGTTTATCTCCCTGGCATGGTGAAGGGTGCTCATTATCAACGGAATATTATGCCCATCGATCGGCCCGAAATACTTAAAGCCGAGCTCTTCGAACATTACATCCACCTTAAAGCTGACCACGATATGCTTGGTCCTGTCTTTTAATCTTTTAGCCGCCATAAAAAGAGGGGTCCCGACCTTGGGGATTTTTTTCGCCAGTTTTTCAACCCGGTTTCTTAGATCAACATATAAACCGCTGGTCGACACTTTTGTCAGATAATGCGAAAGCGCCCCTACATTTTTTGAGATCGACATCTCGTTATCATTTAAGATAACAATCATGTTGCTCTTCATCCCGTCAACGTTATTAACCCCCTCAAAAGCGAGCCCCCCCGAATACGAACCATCGCCGATTATTGCGACCACCGCATAATCTTTGCCTTGCAAGTCACGGGCTTTAACCATCCCTAAAGCCGCTGACACAGAGGTGGACGCGTGGCCTACCCCAAATGCGTCGTGAATACTCTCTAAAGGTTTGGGAAAACCGGATATCCCCCCTTTGGTCCGCAAGGTATGGAATTTATCGAGACGGCCGGTCAGTATCTTATGGGCATAAGCCTGATGGCCAACATCCCAGATAATTTTATCTTTTGGGCTTTCAAAACTGGCATGCAGCGCCACCGCCAGCTCAACCGCCCCTAGGCTGGGAGCAACATGGCCTCCGTTTTTAGAAGTAACCTCAATTATTTTATGGCGGACCTCCCGCGCAACTTCTTCGAGCTGCCTGCCCGAAAGCTCTTTTAAAGTATTGGGGAGTTGTATTTTATCTAATAAACCAGACATAATAAACGATTAACGTCACAATGATCGATAGCGAAGCCCCTGCGACAACTTCGATCGGATCGTGGCCCAGGATCTCTTTTAATTTATCTACCTTTACCTTCCCTGTAGAATAAATATCATCTACGATCTTATTTAATATCTCGGCCTGCTTACCCGCTGCCCGCCGAACTCCAGTGGCATCATACATAACAATTAACGCAAAGACCAGACAGGCAGTAAATAATGCGCTGTCCCATCCAACGGTAAGCCCAACCGATAAAGTAAGCGAAGTTACCGCCGCAGAGTGCGCCGAAGGCATCCCTCCCGCCTCAAAAAAATGCCAGATATTCCATCCCCCTTCTTCAAAACGGTAAATGACCACTTTAATTATCTGCGCCAACAACCAGGCAATGACAACCGCAACAAAAGTAAAATTTGATAACAGACCATTGATCATCCCGAACATTAGGCAACTCCTTCGTTTATCATTTTCTCGGCAATCGCCAGGTCCTCCGGGGTGGTGATCTTGAAATTTTTATAAGAACCCATTACCATCTTTACCGGGACCTCCATTTTCTCAACCAGCATAGCATCATCGGTCACTCTACCGGAACATTGATAAGCCTTTAAAATTATTTCTTTTCTAAAAACTTGAGGAGTCTGCGCCCTCCACAAGTCGCTCCGATCAAGGGTCCTCACTACACAGGCCGAGGAATCTCGCCTTACCTGTTTTATTGTATCATAAACCGGTACTCCAACCACCACCGCCCCACTCGCTTCGGCTTCGCAAACCGCTTCTTCGATTATCTCAGGAGAAATAAACGGCCTTGACCCATCGTGGATAGCAACAATCCCAACATCCCCGGCAACCATCTTTAAGCCGTTATTAACAGAAATTTGCCTCTCATCTCCTCCAGCAACAACCTTCGTTAATTTTGGATATTTAAAAGCCTTCCCCTTTTCCACATCCCCTTTATTAACGACCAAAATGATCTCATCGATTACATCCGCTGATTGGAAGGCGGAAATTGTCCATTCGAGGATCGGTTTACCGCCAATTTCCAGGAATTGTTTCGGCCTTCCCATCCGTTTTCCATGGCCCGCTGCAGTTATAATCGCTACTGTTTTCATGACTTAGTCAATACCTTGCATCCCTTTTTCGTTACCAGGACCATATCTTCTATGCGCACGCCGCCCCATCCCTTGATATAAATTCCCGGCTCAATCGTAATCACCATGCCAAGCTTAAGCTTATGATTATTTCCTCTGGAAATTTTTGGCGCTTGATGAACCCTTCTCCCAATCCCGTGCCCGGTAGTATGGACAAAATACTTACCAAAGCCTTTCTGCCTAATATAATCTCTTACTTTTCTATCCACTTCACAACAGGGCCTACCGGCATTAACTGCCTTTATGCCTATTGCCTGGGCCTTTTTCACGATCGAATAGATCTTCTTTTGCCTCTTAGAAGGCTTCCCAACGATAACAGTCCGGGTCATATCCGACCTGTATCCATTATACACCGCGCCGAAATCGATCACAACCAACTCGCCCCGCTTGATCTTCTTTCCAGCAGCAAAGCAATGTGGAATTGCCGATCTTTTCCCGGATCCGACAAGAATTCTAAAGGATGGCCTGGATTTATACTGCCGCAGTAAAAAAGTTATCTGGCGGGCGACCTCTTTTTCGGTCATCCCCGCTTTTACCTTTAGTTTTGAATAGACACGATCGGCTATTCGGATCGCTTTTAGTTGTGCTTTATTTAAGAAGATCAATCGCAGCTTTCAAACCCAGCAAATAGCTATTAACCCCAAAACCTGAAACCTGCCCTACAGCAACCGGCGCGATTACCGATTTATGGCGGAATTCTTCACGCGCGTAGATATTTGACAGATGGACCTCAACCGTCGGTATTCTAACCGCTGCGACCGCGTCGCGGATCGCCACACTGTAGTGTGTATAGGCCGCCGGATTAATAACGATCGCCTTAGAAGTTTTGCTCGCCTTCCCTATCTTCTCAACGATTTCGCCTTCAACGTCCATTTGAACGATCTCGAGTTCTACTCCCTCTTTTTTGGCTAAAGCTTCAAGTTTTTGGTTGATCTCATCCAGAGTAAACTTCCCATAAACAGAAACTTCTCTCTCCCCCAGCAGCGCCAAATTCGGTCCGTGGATCACTAAAATCTTATTTTTGGCCATATCAATACTCCTCGCCCCGAGCTTATTTATAAATTGATTTTATCACAACCTTAGTTTACTTATCAAGCAAGCTTAAAAATGATATAATTATTTTCTATGCGCCGCAAAAAACGCAAGGTCAAACGGACCAAATATCTAATAATCGGGGTGTTCCTGGTTATTGCTGTTGTTGCCGGTTTTTCACTGCAAATATTATCCCAGTTGCCCGATGTCAACAGCATCAGCTCGTACATTCCCAGCGAGACAACTATAATCTTTTCGTCAGACGGCAAGGTCCTCGCCCGCCTGCACAAAGAAGAAAATCGACAGGTCGTCCCGCTTTCAAAAATTTCACCCCATTTTATCAAATCGGTGATCGCTACCGAAGATCCGGGCTTTTATTACCATCGAGGCTTTGATTTCAGCAGAATAATTCGCGCTGGGATCAAGAACGTAATGTACGGGCGGATCAAGGAGGGAGCTAGTACGATCACCCAGCAGCTGGCCAGAAATTTATTCCTCACCCGGCGAAAGACTGTCGCTCGAAAGCTAGCGGAGATCCTCATCGCCATTCAGATTGAGAGGCGCTTTACTAAAGAGGAGATCCTCGAACTATACCTAAACCAGGTCTATTTGGGACATAACACTTATGGGATCGAATCGGCCGCAAATCTTTATTTCGGAAAACATGCCGAAGATCTAGACCTGGCCGAGTCGGCCCTCTTAGCTGGGATCATCCGCGGACCAGAGCTCTATTCCCCTTATCGTAATTTTAAAGGGGCCAAACGTAGACAAATCTTTGTAATCAATAAGCTTTACCAGCACGGCATTATTAACGAACGTGATGCAAAAATAGCCGCAATTGAAAATCTTGAATTTTCCCCTAAGAATTTAAAACGTCTTGGCGAGATCGCTCCCTACTTTATCAGCCACATCCTAAAAGAGCTCCTCGAAAAATACGGCGAAGATACAGTCTATCACGGCGGGCTTAGGGTCTATACAACATTAGATACAGCCATGCAGACCGCCGCCGAAGACGTGATAACCAAGATCGTCACCGAAGAAGGGGAAAAATATAATTTCACCCAAGCGGCCCTCGTCTCCATCGATCCGCGCACCGGTTATATTAAAGCGATGGTCGGCGGGGTCGATTTCTTTGAAAGTAAATTCAATCGCACCACCCAGTCAAAACGACAGCCGGGATCATCCTTTAAGCCCTTTATCTATACGGCGGCAATGGAACAGGGAATATCCCCTGGAACAATTATGATGGATACCCCGACAACCTTTGACGTCTTCCCCAACGAATGGAATCCGGACGGGACATGGGAACCAAAGAATTTTGACGAGAAATACCGCGGCGCGGTGACCCTGCGATACTCTCTCGAAAAATCGCTCAATATCCCGTCGGTCAAAATCCTCGAACGGGTCGGGATCCGGTCGGCGATCAATGTAGCAAGAAGAATGGGAATCAAAAGCCCCCTGGAATCCGGCCTGGCACTAACTCTTGGAGTATCCGAGACCACCCTTTTAGAGATGACCTCAGCTTACGGAGTTTTTGCTAACTCCGGCATTCGGGTTGAGCCTACCGCGATCGTAAAGATCGAAAACCGCAATGGGGTTACCCTTTTTAAACATGCGATCAAAGAAAAACGGGCGCTCGACCCTAACATTGCCGCGGTCATGATCGATATGATGAAAGGTGTTTTAACCCGTGGGACAGGGGTCAGAGGCAGAATATCCCGGCCGGCAGCAGCCAAAACCGGAACAACCGAGGAATTCCGCGATGCCTGGTTTATCGGGTTTGTCCCTCAATTGGTTACCGGGGTTTGGGTTGGGAATGATGATAACACTTCGATGAAAGGGATCGCCGAAGTTGCCGTTTGCCCCCGCATTTGGAAAGGATATAATAAAAAGAGCCTGCAGGGGAAGCCGATCCTCTATTTTCCGAAACCAGAAGGACTGGTCAAGGTAAAGATCTGCACCGTTTCCGATAAATTGGTCGGTCCCTACTGCCCAAAAATGGACCATAAATGGGTCACCCTCTGGAAAAAGGATGTTCCTAATGATCCTTGCGATATCCACGAGCCGGGCGACGAGCTTTATGAATTTGAACTGGAGGCCTATGAAAATTAAGTTCGGTACCGACGGCTGGCGCGCCAGGATCGCGGAAGATTTTACTTTTGACAATATCCGCCTGGTATCACAAGCATTAATCGATTATCTGGGAAAAGAGACTAAAGGGATAGCCGTCGGTTATGACAACCGTTTCCAATCTGAATCGTTTGCCCGGACCGCGGCCGAGATATGCTCCGGCGCGGGGACCAAGGCGTTACTGACCAAAACTGCGGTCACCTCTCCGGCTCTCTCCTCGTGCGTTATAGAAAACAATCTTTCGGCTGGGATTATGATCACCGCTTCACATAATCCCCCGGAATGGAACGGATTTAAGATCAAAGAATCGTTTGGCGGATCAGCCTTCCCGGAAACAACCAAGGGAGTTGAAAACAAGTTAAAAAAAGGGCTTTCAATTGCCCCATCTTCGAAAAATATCCAACTATTTGATCCAAATCCGGCCTATCTTAAAAAAATTTCTTCGATGGTCAATCTCGATCTGATTAAAAACAAGCGTTTAAAGATTGTTATCGATCCGATGTATGGGAGCGGAGCTGGATATTTCAGAGCGCTCGGCTTGCCGGTTATTGAAATCCGCAGCCAGCGCAACCCGTTATTTGGCGGGATCAATCCCGAACCGATCCCCCTAAATCTTGAAGACTCTGTCTCCTTTACCAAAGAGACCGCTCTCAAATATTCGTCGGAAATCACAGCTTGTATTGTATTGGACGGAGATGGGGACCGCTTAGCAGCGATTGACGGGTCAGGAAAATTTATTAATACCCACAATGTATTCGCGCTCCTCCTCCATCATCTAATCGTCCATCGAAAAATGTCGGGCGATATCATCAAAACGTTTAATATCAGCAATTTAGTTGACCGTTTGTGCGAAAAATATAATAGAAAATTAACTGTAACCCCGATCGGCTTTAAATATATCGCCGACAAGATGCTCAAGAAAGACATTCTGCTCGGAGGAGAGGAATCGGGTGGGATGGGGATTAAGGGATATACGCCGGAAAGGGACGGAATTTTGGCTGGCCTAATGCTGTTGGAGCTGATCGCTTATGAAAAGAAGAGTCTGTCCCAAATTTTGGGCTCGCTTATGCGGGAACATGGATTTTTTTATTATGACCGTACCGATCTGCATACCGAAAAGGCGAAAGATATCGTTGCCAAGCTAAAAGATTCGACTCCGGATAAATTCGCAGGCAAAAATGTGGAAAAAGTTGAAACCTTAGATGGGGTAAAACTTATTCTCGAAGAAAACAGCTGGATATTGTTCCGCGCCTCAGGGACCGAACCACTGCTGAGAATATATGTCGAATCAACCTCAGAAGCTGAAGTTAAACAGATCCTTGGCGCCGGAGAGGAATTAATCTCCGCTTAAACTCTTCTCAAATTTTTCTTTCTTTTCGATCCTTTTGATCTCCGCCCGTTCCGCACGAACCTCTTTCCATGCCCCGAGTTTTTTAAATATTTCAACCAGATCTTCGTGCATTTTCTTGTTATCACCGGCGATCATCGATACTTTTTTATACTCTTTTGTCGCCAGACCTTTTTTGCCGATCTTTTCATAAGCCATCCCCAGGATCATATAGAATTCCGGACGTCCCCCTTCTACACGGATCGCTTCCTGGTACTGCTTGATCGCCAGATCTTTTTTGCCGATCGAATAATAGGCATCCCCCAGAAAAACGTGCAGGTAAGCATTATTCGGGCTCTGCCTGATCGCCTTTTTATACTCCTCGATCGCTTCCAGCAGTTGGCCGCGGAAACGATAAGCATGCCCCTTTAATCCGGGATGGCTAATTTCTACTTTAATCTTGCTCCTTACCTTTGAAAACCATTTTTGGTATTCTTTGGTTCTTTTCTCCGCCAGCGCCGCTTTTTCGATATCCTTTTGCCCTCCCTTAAATTTCCGCAATCTAGTATCGGTAACTTCGATAACGTGATAGCCAAAAGGTGATTTAACCACATCGCTTACTTCTCCGATTTTTAAGGTAAAAGCCGCTTTTTCAAACGGTCCGACCATCATTCCAGTCGTAAAATAACCGAGATCCCCCCCCTTATCTTTTGATCCAGGATCGATCGAATACTTTCTTGCTAATTTATAAAATTTTTCTCCTCTCTTAAGTTTCACAATCATTTCATTTGCATCGGCTTCGGTGCTTGCCAGGATATGCCGCGCTTTTACTTCGCGCAGATCATCCGGTGAAACAGTAATCTCTTCCTGCATTTTTCGCATGAGTTTTGCCACTAACAGCTCATTTTTCAGCATCTCCCTAAACTTGCGCATGCTCATCCCCAGGCTCTTTAGCGACCTTTCCAGATCTTTTCTTGAGGAAAACTTCCCCTTTGCCATCACATTATTTACCGCCATGTCTAATTCTTTGCCGGAAATCCTTACCCTCTTCTTGGCTTCTTGAAGCAGAATAGTAAAATCTATTGTCTGTTGAAGCGCCTGGCTCTCGACGAAAGCAAACTCCTGCGCCGAAATGCTATCCCCCAGCTGACGGGTAATCCTATTTAAAAACTCACGATATAGATAAACATCTATTTCCCGCCCGTTTACTTTAGCTAATCCTTTAATTCGGTTATCTCCCCCTCCCCCACGAGACCTTGACATCCCTATCCCATAAAACATAGAAGCGGCAAAAATAATTACTACCACCAGCATGATCGTCTTCATCTTTTTCCTTAAATAAGTTAACATATTACATCTCCTTAATTTTAAATTTCCGCTTTTAAGACTTTGGAAACCGAAACATACGCTCCGATCATCCCCAGCGCGGTCCCGCCAAAGATCATCACCAGGTAGACCATAGTCAGTAGTCGCTGGTCACTGACCAGCGGGAGAAAAGGGAGCGCGGTAGATATGCGCAAAAAGACCGCGTCATAAGAAAACTTTAGGGCCAAAAACGATAAGCCTCCCCCAACAACTCCGATCATCACCCCTTCGATAATAAAGGGCCACTTAACAAATGAGTTAGTAGCCCCTACCAGCTTCATAATATAGATCTCGGTCTCTCTGGCTAAAACAGTTAGACGAATTGTATTAACAACGATAAGCAAGGTAGCAAAGGATATCAAGATAATTAAAACCGATCCTCCTAACCTTACCGCATCCATTAATGTCTTTATCTGATCAATTAATTGCCCGCTATAGCGGATCTCGGTTATCTCATCAAATTTAGAGAGCCGCTTGGCAAGAATCGGGACATATTCGGGCGTTTTCACCTTGATCGTATATGTATGCGGAAGAGGATTGGAGGTCATTACTTCATCTAGATTCAATTTCCCTCCAAAATCCTCCCTGAATTTTCTCCAGGCCTCAGTGCGGGAGATAAAATTAACTTTTTCCACCCCCGGAAGATTGGTCAGTTTTATCTGGAGGGCCCCGGCAGATTCAAGAGAGATATCCTTCTCAACATACGCCGCAACATCCATCCGGCTGGAAACATTCCCGATAATATTTCCCAGATTGATCACCAAAAGAATAAACATCCCAAAGATAACTAAAGTAACGGCAATTATGCCGATCGCGACAAAACTCATTAATGCCGAGCGGCGGAAAGAGCGGAATGCTTCAATTATAAAAAATTCAAGGTTTGAAAACATTATGTGTTGTATGTCCCCAACTGCTGGTCCCGGGTAATCCTCCCGTTTTCAAGGACAACCACCCTTCGCTTCATGTCATCAACAATGTTTTTATTATGGGTCGCAACCAGGACCGTCGTATCTCTTTTATTAATTTTATCCAGGAGCTGAATAATATCCCAGGATGTTGCCGGGTCCAGATTCCCGGTCGGCTCATCCGCCAGCAGGATCGGAGGATTATTAACAATCGCCCGGGCGATACAGGCACGCTGTTTTTCCCCGCCCGAGAGCTCCGCGGGAAAGGAATTTGCCTTTCGCAGCAACCCTACCATTTCCAAAGACTGCATTACCTTGCGGCGTATATTTGATCGGGGAGCCCCGGTAACTCGTAAGGCAAAAGCTACGTTTTCATAAACCGTCCTCTTTGCAAGCAGTTTATAATCCTGGAACACCACTCCGATATTTCTGCGAAGATAGGGGACCTGGTTCGAATCGAGCTCAACTACGTTTACCCGGTCAACGACTACCTTTCCGGCCGAGGGCAACTCCTCGCGGTAAAGCAGCTTCATAATCGTGGTCTTCCCTGCCCCGGATGGACCAACAACAAAGATAAACTCATCCTTCCCCACATGGAGGTTAATATTATAAAGGACATCGATGCTATTAGGATAATTTTTTGATACGTTAACAAGTTCGATCATCGCGTTTATTTTATTTTAGCACGAAAACGATTCGTTGTCTTCTCCAAGCCCTCACCTTCTACTCCCTCTCCCTTCGGGAGAGGGTTGTTAATAATAACTTTACGCAAGTCTCTAACTTGGGTGAGGGCTATTCCTACCGGAGGAGAAATCTACACGTACAGCGGAAATTGTTTACAAAGCTCTTTAACTTTTGCTTTTACTTCGGTTTTTGTTTTATCGTCTTCAACGTTACTGAGAACTTTTCCGATTAGATCGGCAATCAGCTTCATCTCCCCCTCTTTCATCCCGCGGGTGGTAAGCGCAGGCGTGCCGATACGGATTCCGGATGTTACAAATGGCTTTTCCGGATCAAATGGAATGGTGTTTTTATTTACCGTAATTCCGACTTCATCCATTACTTTTTCGGCAATTTTACCGGTGATCTTTTTGGGCCTAAGGTCGACTAACACTAAGTGATTGTCTGTTCCTCCGGAAACTAATCGGAATCCGTTCTTGAGCAATCCTTCGGCAAGCGCCTTCGCGTTTTTAACCACCTGTTTTTGGTCCTGCTTAAACTCTTCAGTCATCGCCGCTTTAAAAGCGATTGCTTTTCCGGCAATAACATGCTCGAGCGGCCCTCCTTGAGTCCCCGGGAACACCGCCTTGTTAACCTGTTTAGCATACTGCTCTTTACAAAGGATAAAACCGGCGCGCGGCCCTCTTAACGTCTTGTGGGTAGTCGAGGTAACGACTTCGGACATCGGGACCGGTGATGGATGCTCACCAGCTGCTACTAATCCGGCGATGTGGGCGATATCTACCATCAGGATCGCCCCTACCTCATCACAGATCTCTCTGAACTTATTAAAATCGATCGTCCGTGGATACGCGGTCGCTCCGGTCACGATCATTTTCGGCCTATGATCTTTAGCCGCTTTGCGGAGCGCGTCAAAATCGATCGTCTCCGTATCTTTGGCAACACCGTAAGAGCTGAAATTGAATAGTATTCCCGATGCGTTTACCGGGCTGCCGTGGGTCAAATGGCCGCCGTGAGAAAGATTTAATCCTATAACGTGATCGCCTGGTTTCATAAACGCCAGATAAGCGGCGATATTTGCCTGTGAACCCGAGTGCGGCTGAACGTTGGCATGCTCTGCGCCGAAAAGTTTTTTGGCGCGTTCGATCGCCAGGTTTTCAGAAATATCCACGCAGTGGCAGCCGCCGTAGTATCTCTTTCCCGGATACCCTTCGGCATATTTATTGGTAAGGACCGATCCGCACGCCTCCATCACTGCGCGGCTGGTAAAATTTTCGGAAGCGATCATCTCCAGATTATTCTGTTGCCTACCAAGCTCCAGATCGATCGCTTTGGCAATCTCCGGGTCCTCTTTTCGAACCTGATCAATATTAAAATGCATTTTCCCCCAATCCTTTCTATATTTTACTTGATACGCAACGAGTTTACCGAATAACCAGCTGCCGGCCCGCGATAAGTTGGCGCACTATTCGGGCTAAAGGCCTCGCCGGAGAACGCTGCAATATCATGCAGAAAATCGCCGATCGTATTAACCTCAGAAATATTCCCCGAGCTATCGACCACAATATCGCAAACTATCCAAACATCATTTGCGCCGGTCGCTCCAATTGGAGGGGTAAAGTTATAGATCCCCGCGCTCCCTCCACCGGATACAATTAAATCAACACTAGCGCTCGAATCGGAGATGGTCGTACTGCCCGAAAAATGATGGACACTATAGCGATAGGTCCCTCCAAACAATTGGTAGATCGAAGTGACTTCCGGGCCATAGCTTGATACATCATCTGTGTCTAAAATAGCATAAGGATAGGTCGATGAGAGATTTGAATAACCTTTATCAACCGCATAAGGATACCAAAGGTGACCGCGCTCAGCCGCCAGGGTTGTAGTCGCGGTCGATGGAATAGTTAAATGGGTATCGAGATCGGTCGGGTTTTGCCCCCAGGCCAGGGTAAATTGAATTTGCGGGGCATCTAACACGATATTTCCAACCGCATTATCAGATGCGGCTGCAAAGGGCCCAAAAACCGAAACAGCACTTTTCTTCCCACCCTTCTCTGCCCAACATTCAAAAGTAACATTATTCTCAACTGGAATCCTTGTAAACGCGCCATCGGTCCCCGTCTTTGTTTCACCGCTCTCCCAGCGCGACCACTTCCACCCCTCACCGCGGCATCTTACTTCCGCTCCCTGCACCGGGTTTCCGTTTCCATCAACGACATTTCCGCTAATATAGGCGCGGGTAAAAGAAACATCAAAATTCCAAGTGGAAAAGTGGTCAACGGTTCCGACGAAGGCCTGTTTTGCCGCATCGTAGGTCCCGGAGCCATCCTGCCTCCATGTTCCATCCGAAGTATCGTAATACCACATTGGGCATGTTCCCAGGGCAGCCGCTTCTACGGTCATTGAATCCGGGACTGGAATAGTTACAGTTGCAGTTTTACCAGCAGACAGGCTCAAAGACCCACTCCCGGTTATATTAATATCCATAAAGCCAAAGGACTTAAATTGCTGGGTCACCCCACTGGTATTTATCCCTTCAAAATTCCCCGGGAAAGCATCCAAATCGTTATTAACCGTTGGATCAAATGGGGTTAATTGAACTTGAGCAGTCCCGGTAAAAGCGGTCCCTGACGAATCAACTAAAGAATTGGCCGGGATGGTGACCTCGGCGCTTAAGCCAGAACTCGTCTGGACGGTTATTGTTCCACCAGTTATGGCATCCATCGTTTGAGCGGTGCCGGCAACCCCCATTTTTACATCTACAAAAGTAGACTGGCCAGCCGAAACAGCAACGACCTTTTGATTTGAAACGTAACCCGATTTTGTAAAGGCAACCACTTCTCGAGTCGTTGCGGTTAGGTTTGATACCGTGAACCATCCCTGGGCATTGGTGGCGGAGCTGCTGCCGGATGAGGTTACCGCAACTGCGCTTAGTGCGGTACCGGAAGTATCCTTGACCGTTCCGATAATCACCCCATAAGTCTGCGATGAAGGATGAACCGGGGTAACAACATTTACTACCCTTCCACATCCATAAAGAGAGAACCCGATTATTAGTAAACCTAGGATCGTAAGGGTAATTTTTTTGCTCACAAAACACCTCACCGCTTTTATTTTATCAGAGTATAACATACTCTTTTTTTCATCTCAAACCCCAAAACCCTCACCCCTTTCTTCGCCCCTGCCTGCCGGCAGGCAAGGTTCGGCGAATTCATTCCCCTCTCCATTGAAAATGGAGAGGGGTGGCACGAACGAAGTGAGTGACGGGGTGAGGACAAAAAAAGCTCCCCGATTTTCATCGGGGAGCTTTTAATAAACTTAAAATCTAAACAGCTCTTAGGAAACTACAAATGGAACACTAACCGTATATACAACATTTCCATTTTCATCCTTAACCACAATAGTCAAAGTGTGTGTCCCTGCGGGCAATGCAGTATTTCCGGATATACTCACCTGATATGCATTCGCCATCGTTGAAGCAAGAGTATCATATACTTCTACGAGCGCTTCGGGTGATGGGGCTGAGTAATACAAACCACCGGTTCCAGTAGCAATATTTTGCATTGCGACCTCAGCCGCACTGGAAGCAGACAATCCATAACCCAGGGCAAAAATAGGCACATTGCCACTTTGAACTGAATAATCGATAATTTCAGTGGTCGTTGTATAAGTAGAACTGTAATTCTCTCCGCCATCAGTCATAGCAATAACAACCTTGTAACCGTTAGCTCCTGTTAAAACCAAGTCGATAGCCGCGCCCATCGAATCATATAAGGCGGTACTACCCCCAACGTACGACTCGTCAGTTATGGCTACACTTTGCAAACTTTTATCGGTGGTCATTGTCGCATCTACTGTTACCGTGCTGGCAAAATTGATCACTCCAACATCAGCATCTCCCTGCGGGATCAAGCCAACAAGGCTTAATGCCGCCGCCTCTAAACTTGAATTGTCAGCGGAAGACATACTTCCCGATCTATCCAGGGTCATAGCCATAGAAAAGTTGCGTGTGCCGGTGTTTGCCCCGTTAGCGATATAAGTAATCGTCCAGGTCTCAGGAGTGCTCGCAACTGAAACTTGTAAGTTACCCTTTGTTAAGTCAGTAAATGCGGCATTATTTTGATCAATCGCGGCCATGTTAAAAGTGAGGCTCTTACTGTCGCTCCCCACCGTTATATTTGACGCGGAAACAGTCAGGTTTGTATCAGACGGAATCGAGCACGGGACATCGGTATCATTCGGATTACTAGCAGACTGCGTTGTCGAACATCCATACAATAAACCAACTAACATCAAAACACCTAATAAACCTGCGATCTTTTTCATACTCTTACCTCCTAAGTAAGTTTCGATAAATTATAAGCTAACCCCGCATTAGTGTCAAGCTTAAATTAAAACTTGTACAGCAGGGATGCGGTCAATCCCAAAGCCGTATTGTAGCCTATCCGCCCAGTGTACTTAAATACGGGCCGCACCAGGAAAACTCCAAACCCCAGTTTTGTCCCTTTATCAATATTCCCTGCTACCCCCAGTATGTCCGCAACGGTCTCGGAATAATTTGCCATTCCCAGCTCTACCCCAACCTTGTTTCCTCTCACCGCAAAGAGCGCTCTGATCCCAGCATCTAAGATCGAATAGCCGTTTCCGATCCCATAGCCCGCTTTTGCCTGCAAATTCAAATTCCTAAAAGGAAACGAGTACGCACTGCCCAACAGCAATGTTCCGCCTCCGTATCCAACCTCGAACTGACGGCCCCGCTTCCCTTCATCCGGCTTCGGTTGCGGTTTCGCTTCTTTTTTTACCTCCGGCTTCTTCTCTCCCGTTTCCAACTCAGCAATATCTTTCCTGATTAATTTTGCTCTTTCAAGCTGGCGGCGTTTTAGATCTTTTAATTCTGCAAGTTTATTGATCTTTCGGGCAGACCTGGCCGCTACGATCTTAGCATCGAGTGAACGGATATATTTTTTTACCCGCGAAAGTTCAGCTTTCTTATCGGCCAAATTTGCGGCAAAACTCGCCGCCGCGTAAATAATGACGAAAAGTAAGATCAATATTTTTTTCAACGTGACACCTCCACCTTGGGGCGATTATAGCAATTAAGAGACTATTGTCAAGAATGAAGTTTTTAGTTATAATGTCCGTTTAATCCCAATGGCAGACTATTTTGAAAAATACAAACAATTTTTAAAGGACAGCAATCCCCAGGAGTGCCAATCCTGCGGCGGGTTATTGAGCCTTGAAAAGGTAAACCTCGAGGATTATCAGGATGGTAAGCTTTATCTAATGGAAAACGTCCCCGCCTATGTTTGCCAGGAGTGCGGCGAAGTGTGGGTGCCGGAACCGGTGATGAACGAATTTGAAAAAATGATCGCTACCGCTAAACACAGAGAACCACGGATAAAGGGATCACACGGAAAAAAACGGAAAAACAAAAAGAGGAGAAAGTAAAATGGAAATCATGTTAGGAAAGTCAAAAAAGACCCGGAGAGTTTATGGATTCGATGAGATATCTTTAGTCCCCTCGATCGTCACCATCAACCCCGACGACGCGGATGTTTCGGTTGAGATTGGCGGGAAGAAACTCGAAGTCCCGGTCATAGCTTCTGCAATGGATGGCGTGGTCAGCCCAAAGACCGCGATCTTAATGAGCGAGCTTGGCGGATTAGGAGTTTTGAACCTGCAGGGGGTCTGGACACGTTATGAAGACGCAGAAAAGATACTGAAACAGATATCCTCGGTCAGCAAAGAAGAATATGTCCCGCTGATGCAAAAACTTTATCAGGAACCGATAAAAAAAGAATTAGTCATAAAAAGAATTAAAGAGATCAAAAAAAGCGGAGCGATCGCCGCTGCCTCTTCTATTCCCCAGGATGCAATTGAACTAGGACCGATCGCCCGCGATGCCGGGGTAGACATTTTTGTCCTCCAGTCAACGGTTATATCTACTAAACATAAATCGTCAACCTCTAAAGCGTTAGACCTGAAAGAATTCTGCAAAATGATGGAAATCCCGGTGCTGGTTGGAAACTGTGTAACTTATGAAGTGGCATTAACTTTAATGGGAACCGGGGTTGCCGGTGTTTTAGTTGGGATCGGCCCCGGCGCCGCCTGCACTTCACGCGGAGTTCTTGGCATCGGCGTCCCGATGGCAACCTCGATCGCCGATTGTGTTGCAGCCCGCAACGCATACTTTAAAGAAAATAATGTTTACGTTCCTATCATCGCCGATGGCGGAATGGTCGTCGGTGGAGATATCTGTAAAGCGATCGCCTGCGGAGCGGACGCGGTGATGATCGGTTCGCCGATCGCTAAAGCAACCGAATCCCCCGGCGGAGACTATCACTGGGGAATGGCGACTCCCTCTCCTACGCTTCCCCGTGGTTCTAGAGTCAAAGTCGGAACCATCGGATCGCTAAAAGAAATCCTTCACGGCCCGGCAAAGTATGATGACGGCTCAATGAATTTTGTGGGAGCGCTAAAAACCTCGATGGGAACCTTAGGCGCGGCGAACATTAAAGAGATGCAGCAGGTTGAAGTGGTAATTGCTCCCTCGATCTTGACCGAAGGGAAAGTTTTCCAAAAAGCACAGCAGTTGGGGATGTATAAGTAGTTAATTAGGGGCCGTATTTATCCAAATAAACTTTGAATTTGTGATGCGGATAGATTTATAATCGGATAAGCAGTCGTTCCTCTCACGGGTAATTTTGAATCTTCATATTTAACAACCGATATATCCTCCATTCCAACTTTTATCCGAAGCGGCGGATTGACCATTAACTCTCTTCTAACTTTCTGCTCAAGATCAGCGGTCCTTTCAGCATATTGGGACATGGCCCCCTTGGTAATCCTGGCTCTATCGATAGTTCCTAAAACCATGTAGAAATCATTATCATAATCGCCGGGCTTTTCATGAAATTTATGCCGAATCCCAAAAGACTGGACCGCCCGCCTGAACAATTCCAGATCCTGGCATAAGGGATCCTGCAGGCTGCTTCCTCTTTTTGCCGGCCACCCGATCACTATCACCTGGGCTTCTCTAAACCTAAAAGTCCAGTCAGCCGGATGCTCATTAGACGTCTTAAAGCCGTAATCCCTGAAGGGGAAAATCCGTCCAAATTGGATCCGCATCGGGAAAATATTGGTATTCTGGATAAAACGAAGCAACCCTTCAAAATCCATACGTTTCCGCTGCTCTAAAGCATTATTGAAATTACGGTTTATCCCACCCGGTCCGCCTTCCATCCCAACCAACGTCGCATGCACCTGTTCTACCCGATAAGGCTTAAAAACTCGGGAATATTTTCTTCCCAATCCTTCCTTTACCTTTTTTTGGAGGGCCCGGATAAACCTGGCTAAGTTTTGCTTTTTGGGCCCGTAATGAGCAACCATTGTAACTTTTCCCGCACTCATGTCTCCTTATCGACAGCAATTATTGAAAATTTCAATTTAGTTATGTTATACTCTCATATGGCACAGAAGCATGACCTCGTAGTTGTTCTCGATTTTGGCGCCCAGTATTCGATGCTGATCGCAAGAAGAGTCCGCGAATGCAATGTTTACTGCGAAGTCCTCCCCCACGATATCCCGGTTTCCGAACTCAAGAAAAGAAACGTTAGGGGCATAATTGTTTCCGGCGGCCCTGCTTCGGTATACGAAAAAGACGCCCCCAAAGCCGATCCAGCGCTTTGGAACTGCGGGATCCCGATCCTTGGCATCTGCTACGGCCTTCAATTAATGACCAAAGAGCTCGGGGGCGAAGTAAAACAGGGAGAGAAAAAAGAGTACGGCAAGGCCGACCCTCTAATCGATGATGAGACCAACATCTTTGCTGGACTGCCAAACAAGATCAAGTCGTGGATGAGCCACGGTGATACGGTCGCATCCCTTCCGGAAGGATTTAAACAGCTGGCCCACACCGACAATACGAAATTTGCCGCGATCGGAAATGCGGAAAAGAAACTATTCGGCGTTCAGTTCCATCCCGAAGTCGTCCATACCCCTAAAGGAATAGAGATATTAAAGAACTTTGTCTATATCGTTTGCAACTGTAAACCGACCTGGACCACCGCCAATTTCATTGAAGAGCAGGTAAAAGATATCCGCACCAGGGTCGGAAAAGAAAAAATATTACTTGCCCTCTCCGGCGGAGTTGATTCTACCACCGTGGCGGCGCTGATCCAAAAGGCGATCGGCAATCAGCTCACCTGTATGTTCATCGACCAGGGCTTCATGCGCAAAAACGAAGCCAAAAAAATAAATGAGCTCTTTACCAGTAAATTCAAGATCAATTTTATTCATATCGATGCCGCCAAAAGATTCTTCGACAAACTCAAAGGAGTAATTGATCCTGAAAAGAAAAGAAAGATAATCGGAGAGAATTTTATCCGCACCTTTGAAGAAGAGGCTAAGAAATTAGGCGATATCCCCTATCTCGCTCAGGGAACTTTATATCCGGACGTGATCGAAAGTGCAGTCCCAGGAACGACTACCGGAAAAGTCGCCAAGAAGATCAAGACCCACCACAACGTCGGCGGGCTTCCTGAAAAAATGGGATTTAAGCTCATCGAACCGCTCCGCTTACTATTCAAAGACGAAGTTCGAGCTTTAGGCAGAGGCTTGGGCGTTCCGGATGAAATCATTTCCCGCCAACCTTTCCCCGGGCCGGGCCTTTCGATCCGGATCATTGGCGAAGTAACTAAAGAAAGAGTAAAAATCCTCCAGGAAGTGGATGACATTGTGGTCAGCGAAATCAAGGAAGCCGGTTTGTATAAAAAGCTCTGGCAATCCTTCGCCGTTCTCCTCCCGATTCGAACCGTTGGAGTTATGGGAGACAAGAGAACTTATCTGAATACGGTAGCTATTCGTGCAGTTGAATCCAAAGATGCAATGACCGCGGACTGGGCAAGATTGCCTTACGAGTTACTTGAAAAGATTTCTAATCGGATTGTAAATGAAACCCCGGAAGTTAATCGTGTAGTTTATGATATCTCCTCAAAGCCGCCTTCGACGATCGAGTGGGAGTGAGCGCTCACTTCCGATATTCTTCATAGAACCCTCCGGGACCTTATGCTATAATTTATACCGGCAATGATCAAGAAACCTGAATTACTAAGGATGTTCGACAAGGAAAAACTAAGCTTTAAGGAAGCAATGAGGATATTCGAGTCCTTATGGCAGGAAGCCTTATCACTAAAAGTGCTTCCATCCAAAAATCCGCTCGAAGGAATTGAAAAAGATCTAAGGATCGCCAAAATTTTAAATTCATGTTCGAAAAACTAATTGAAAAAATCGCCAAGGCTTTGGGGAAAACAGATATCCCCTACATGATCATCGGCGGACAAGCAGTTTTATTATATGGAGAACCCAGGCTAACCAGGGACATAGATATTACGCTGGGAATTGGGACCGATAAATTATCTCTGATCCTGGATATTTTAAAAATACTAAAATTGCACCCTCTGCCCGACAACCCTGTTGATTTTGCCAAAAAAACCTGGGTACTGCCGAGCCAGGACAAAAAAAGTAAAATCCGGATTGATTTTATATTCTCCTTCACCCCCTTCGAACAGCAAGCCATAGAGAACGCAAAAAAAATCAGGATCGGCAAAACAAAAGTAAACTTTGCCTCTCCGGAAGATGTCATAATCCACAAAATATTCGCTGGCAGGGCCCGGGATATTGAAGATGTAAAAAGCATTTTGATAAAAAATCCATCTATTGATATTAATTATATTCAAAAGTGGCTTAGAGATTTCGAAAACATATCACCCGAGAAAAACCTTCTCAAAATATTTAAAGATTGCCTGGAAAAATAACTTAAATTTTATTTTTTACTCTCTTGTCTCCCCTGCTGATGCCCCTGAAAGGTCGAGGAAAAAATGTGGCTGCCGTCTTTTTTTGCAACAAAATAATAATAATTGGTTTTAGCTGGATAAACCGCCGCTTTAATCGATTCGATCCCGGGATTTGCGATCGGCCCCGGCGGCAACCCCTTATTCTTATATGTATTATACGGGGATTTTACATCGAGCTGTTCATAGTAAACTTTTTTCGTCGGCCAGTCTAAAGCATATTTGATCGTTGGGCAAGCTGCCAGGAACATTTTTTTATTCAAACGATTATGATAGACGGATGAGATAATCTTCCGCTCACTCTTTTTCTGTGCCTCTTTCTCAATAATCGATGCTAAAGTAATAATTTCATGCAGAGTATAGCTTGTATCTTTCTTCGCCTTTTCCCAAAAAGGGAGGACTAATTCTTCGAATCTATTTAACATTATTTCAGACACATCATCTACACTAGCATTTTCGAAAAACAGGAAGTGGATGATATCGTTGTCGGCGAAATTAAAAGCGCTGGATTATATAAAAAGCTCTGGCAATCGTTCGCCGTTCTTCTTCCAATTCGAACAGTGGGAGTTATGGGTGATAAAAGAACTTATCTGAATACGGTTGCCATTCGTGCAGTTGAATCCAAAGATGCAATGACCGCCGATTGGGCGAGGTTGCCTTATGAGTTACTTGAAAAGATTTCTAATCGGATTGTAAATGAAACCCCGGAAGTTAATCGTGTAGTTTATGATATCTCCTCAAAACCGCCGTCGACTATCGAGTGGGAATAATTAAGCTTCATATATTATCCCGGACGCATTATCATCATCTCTACCCTGCAATGATCTTACTACTTGCATAAATTTATGCATTCGAATGCCTAGTCGATCAGTTTGATTCATTGCCTCAACCAGAACTTTTCCCAAATTCATCCCCTTTCGGTTATGCCATGTCAGATCCAGTCCATCAGATGTAAGCAAGAGCCTTTCCCCTTTTTGTATCCTAAAGTTATAAATCGGGATAACATCCCCAACCTTGATCCCGACAATTCTATTGACCGCCCCCACCATCCTGCGGGTAAAAGGTGTAAAACCTATCATGAATTCCTCCACCTGATTAATTAGATATAACAACTTAAATGGGAAAGGCGGCTTATCCATATCTATCTTATTTAATTCACCTTTAATCTCCTCTGGTAAACCATCCTTAATAAATACCTTTACATCTTTATCCCTGATCATTCTTGCCATGTTGATGGTTTGAGAATGCGGCAGAGTCAACAGCCGGAGCTCCCCGCTCCGCTTAAGCAGGAAGATCGGGCTGTCTCCGACATGAGCAACGGTAACTAGATCCTTTTCGATCATGGCGACAACAAGCGTTGTCCCCGGAGTTCCTGTTGATTCTATCCCCTGCTTAACCATATCACTCGCTTTTCGAATGGCCGCGTCAAGATTATGCGGATCCTTTTCAAGCGCAACCATCATGTGTAAAAGGGCTAAATGGGAGGCGATCTCCCCATCCGCTGCTCCTCCCACCCCATCCGCTAACAACAAATATATCTTCCCCTTATGTTTAAAAACCGCAATTGCATCCTCATTGTTTCTTCTCCCGCCAATATCTGTTATCCCAAAAATTCCTTTGCTTTCAAACTTTGAGATCGAACCGATATCTCCTTTGCTAATAAGATCAATGGGTAATATCTTCTTAAGTTTATTAAATTCAGCTAATAAAGACCCTTTATCTGCATCCCATTTACTGGCCGCCAACAGAATACTTGCGGGCAATTGATAAGCACTCAATTTAAGCAGCCTATTAAAAGCTACTTTAGCGGTTTTATAATCTTTTTGGAGGGCTTTGATCCAGCGCTTTTCGATAATTTTTTGCTTATTCTCCAGAAATCTGGTTTTTACTATTGTCCGGCGCTCCATTAATCCTCTGCGTCTTAATAAAAAACTCTTGCTCATATCTATATATCAGGAAAGAATGGGGAAAATTTCAGATTTAGCGGTTATTATATTTAGCTTTCTGGTGTCCATCCCAGGTTGCAGAAAAATAATGGCTGCCGTCTTTTTTGGCAACAAAATAATAATAGTTGGTCTTTGCGGGATAAACTGCCGCTTTAATTGATTCCAATCCAGGATTACAGATCGGCCCCGGCGGCAGGCCTTTGTTCTTATACGTGTTATAAGGTGACTTAATGTCTAACTGCTCATAATAAACCTTCTTGGTCGGCTCATCTAATGCGTACTTAATCGTCGGACAGGAGGCCATAAACATATTCTTTTCTAGGCGGTTATGATAGACCGAAGAGATAATCTTGCGCTCTTCTTTCTTCTGCGCCTCTTTTTCAATGATCGAAGCCAGGGTGATGATCTCGTGCAGCGAATATTTTGTATCCTTTTTGGCCTTTGCCCAGAAAGGCAAAACTAATTCTTCAAACCGGGCCAGCATAACCTCTACCAGGTCCTCAATCTCTCCTTTCTCAAAAAACCAATATGTGTCCGGATATAAATATCCTTCCAGCGATTCAGAAGGAATATATTTAAAGATCGCCCAATGCCGGTTTCTAAGCTCTTCGGTAATCCCCTCTTTTACTAATCCTTTGAATTTATCCGGATCGCTGATCCCGTTCTTTCGGAGTGCTTCCCCCATCTTATAGATCGACATTCCTTCTGGGAAGGTAACCATCTTGCGGACCTCTTCGGGCTGGTAAACATCGCCTCTTTTCAGCTTCGATAAAACAGTAAATAAAGTATCCGATGGGGAGAGCTCATACTGCCCGGCCTGGATATTTTTTGAAACGTTCAAAAGACGACTGGCAATTGAAAAACTGCTTTTTCTCCTTAAGATACTCTTCTTTTCCAACATACTTTGAATAGTTTTAGTTGAAGCGCCTTTTGGAATATCGATCTTGTACTGTGTCCGGTCTAAAGGATTGGCAGCTTGGAGGAGAGAAGCGGCAAATAAAATAATTAAAATCCCAAATCCCAGCACAAAAATCCAGAATCCAATCCTCACCCCTTTCTTCGCCTTCGGCGAATTCATTCCCCTCTCCATCTTTGATGGAGAGGGGTGCCCCGAGCTTGTCGAGGGGCGGGGTGAGGTTTTCATCGTTTCACATCCAAATAGCTTTGCAAAATATAAGCCGCGGCTGACTTATCAATTACTTTCTTTCGCTTCCCGCGCGATAACCCGGCGGCAATTAAATTTTTCTCCGCCGCCGCGGTAGTCATCCGCTCATCCCAGGTAACAATTGGAATTTTGACTACTTTTTTCAATTCTTCGACAAACTTCAAAACCTTTTCCGCTGCTATCCCAACCTCACCTTTTAAAGTTTTCGGCAGACCAACAATTATCTCGTCCACCTGTTCATACCGGCTAACTATATCACTCAATCTCTCAATCACTTGATCACTATTTTCAATGACTTCCACCGGTTGTGCAGCAATTCCAAGAGGATCAGAAACCGCAATGCCTATCCGCTTTTCTCCATAGTCTATCCCAAGCTTGCGCATACTTTTTCGAGTGCCTCTCTGATCTTAGAGGGATCTTTCCCTCCACCTTCAGCTTTGGCCTCTTTCCCTCCACCTTTTCCGCCAACAACCTGGGTAAAAATATCTGCAAGCTTCTTAGCCGAATATCCTTTTTCGATCAGATCTTTAGTTACAGTGATCAGGAAAATTAATCTTCCGGGGAATGCTGAAGCTAACACCACAATGCATGATTTCAATTGATTCTGTAACGTATCTGATACCGCCCGCAGCATCTGCATACTGTGGCCTTCAAATTCTTTGGCCAGTACTTTTACTTCAGCAATCTCTTTTACTTCGCTAAGATATGAAGACGCGTCACCCGATGCTTGTTTTAATTTAATGTCCCGGATCTCTTTCTCCGATTTTACGATCCTCTCTTCAAGCCACTCTTCACGCCCCCTGAAATGATCAAGAAATTTTTTTACATTGACCGAGTCCTGGTTATCTACCGCGTTAACCAAACTCTCAAGTTCGGTCAATTCGATCTGGAAAATACCGGTCTCATTAAATTGCTTCCCGCCTAAACTCTCTTTCTCCGCCTGCAGAGCTCGATACTTTTTGAGCAGGTTCTCGACCTCAGCCTTAAGTGATTTTGCCTGGTAAAGAACATTAACCTTCGCCTTCTGTCCGGCAACCGCTTCAATTCTCCTTACTCCAGCGCCGAGCGCGCTCTCCGAAAGGACCTTAAAGAACAATATCTCGCCGGTCGATCCGACGTGGGTGCCTCCGCAAAGTTCGGTGCTAAAATCTTTGATGTCCAAAACTCTTACTTTATCGCCATATTTTTCGCCAAAAAGGGCCATCGCACCCATCTTGATCGCTTCGTCATATGACTTCTGCGAAACATCAACTTTACATTTCCGCTTGATCTGTTCGTTAACGATGCGTTCTACCTTCGCGATCTCTTCCGGCTTCATCGCCTGGAAATGTTTAAAATCAAAGCGGAGCTTATCGGGACCTACATAAGAGCCCGACTGCGTTACATGGTCGCCAAGAACTTCACGCAGCGCTTTATGTAAAAGGTGGGTAGCGGTATGGTGCGCTTTGATCGCCGCTCTTCTTGAACCATCGATCGTCGCTTTCACTTTAGCTTTCTCTTTTAATCCGTCGACTTTTTCCACCACGTGGAGAATAACTCCGCTAGGAGAAAGCAACGTATCGGTTACTCTAATATCATTGATCAATCCGGTGTCACCCACTTGCCCTCCGCTCTCTCCATAGAAAGGAGTTTTATCCAAAACAACGATTTTTTCCTCTGGGAATATTTTAATAATTTTTGCATCAGACGAATCCTTTTCATAACCAAGGAATTTAGTCGTTTTTAACTTGCTAAGATCCAACTTAGCAACCTTTTCCTTCTTTTCGGCCGGGATCCCCGCCTCTCTCGCCCGCTCTTTTTGCCCCTCCATCGCCTTTTCAAATCCCTGCTCATCGACCTTAAAACCGTTCTCTTCCGCGATCTCCCGGGTCAGCTCGATTGGAAAACCAAATGTGTCGTGTAGTTTAAAGGCGGTCTCTCCGGGAATGATTTTATCCGCTTTATGCTGCTCCATTATTTTATTAAAAAGCTCCATCCCCTGCTTAAGTGTGGTTAAAAAGTTATCTTCCTCAGTTTGGATAACTTCACAAATAATTTTTTCTCTCTTAGCTAATACCGGATAAACATCTTTCATCTCCGCAACGACTTCTTTAGCCAGATCTACCAAAAACGGTTTTTGTATACCGAGAAGTTTTCCATGGCGTACTGCCCGGCGAATAATCCGGCGGAGAACATAACCGCGGCCGGTGTTTCCTGGATAGATTCCGTCACTAATCAGGTTGGTCATCGCCCGCGTATGGTCGGCGACTATCCGCAGTGAGGCTTTTGATGGATCTTGTAATTTTGTAAAAGTTAAGGTCTTTTTAATCAACGGGACAAAGAGATCGGTCTCAAAATTATTATCCACTCCCTGGAGGATAGAAGCTAAACGCTCCAATCCCATCCCGGTATCGATCCCTCTTACTTTTAAGGGGATCAGATCTTCTTTTTCATTCCGATTATATTGAATAAAAACCAGATTCCAGACCTCGAGAAACCGGTCGCAATCGCATCCCGGCCGGCAATTGGGCTTACCGCATCCCTTCTCCGGACCGAAATCGTAATATATCTCCGAGCAGGGGCCACAAGGACCGGTAGGGCCCACCGACCAAAAATTATTTTCCTCATCCAGGCGGAAAATCCTATTTTCGGGAAGTTTAATTATATCTTTCCAGATCGCATAGGCTTCGTCATCTTTTTCAAAAACAGCGGCGGAGAGTTTTTCTCTAGGTAATGCATATCCTTCGGTTAAAAGCTCCCAGGCAAATCCGATCGCCTCTTTTTTGAAGTAATCGCCAAAGGAAAAGTTGCCCAGCATTTCGAAAAAAGTAAGATGGCGCGCGGTTTTCCCGACATTCTCGATATCGTTCATCCTTAGGCATTTTTGGACGGTAGTCGCTGTTTTATACTGCGGCTTTTCTTCACCTAAGAAGATCGGCTTAAATTGCAGCATCCCTGCCAGGGTTAAAAGCACCGTTGGATCGGTCGGCACCAGCGAAGATCCCGGCAGTATCTTATGCCCTTTACCTTCAAAATATTTTAAGAACCTATTTCTTATTTCCGAACTTTTCATCTATCGCCTTTCGGATCTCATTCTGGACCTTGTCGATATCCTTATTATCTGTTTTTATGACTTTTACCCTACCCGGATCATCTTTGGCGATCTGCAGATATTTTCTCCGCACCCGCTTATGGAACTTTATCCGCTCCCTTTCAAACCGGTCGGAAGTCCCGTTCTCGGTCGCCCTTTTAATGCCGGTCTCCGGAGAAACATCGAGCAGCACCGTCAGCTCGGGGACCAAACCCTTGGACGAAACCATGTTCATATAGCGGACCTGGTCTTCGGGCAATCCTCTCCCGCCGCACTGGTACGCGAGGGTCGAATCGGTAAAACGGTCGGAAATAACTACCTTACCATTCTTCAGCCCCGGTTGGATAATCTTGCTTACATGCTCCGCCCGGTCGGCGGCAAACATAAATATCTCCGTGGTCTGGTCAAACTTCCCCTCCGGATGCAAGAGCATCTCGCGGATGGTCTTTCCCACCTGTGTCCCCCCCGGCTCGTGGGTTAGTATGACTTTAAATCCTTTTCCTTCCAGATAAGACTTTAATCTGGTCGCGTGGGTCGATTTACCGCTCCCCTCCGGCCCCTCAAGGGTGATGAACATTGTCGCCTCCTGCCAGGCTAAAACCCAAGCTGAATTCATTGCGTAATGATCGATACTGCACGATCATATTGTAGCAGTGCAGCCTGAAATATAAAGCGTAATCTATATCCTCAGGGCTCCGGGTATCGAGGAAGTAGGAGGTAGATACGCCCACTCCAGTCTCTCCGACCAGAAAGAAAAGGTCGGATTTCAGCCGGTCGGACGCGCTAAAACGATAGAGCTCAAAATTAAAGGGGCTGGCCCCGTCAACCGAAAAGTAATGGAGATAACCCAATCCCAGCGAAAAGAGATCAAAGAAATTTTTCCGGTAATCGATCCCCCCGGTACTCTTTATCCATTTCCCGCCGTTAGAATAAAAGCGTGAATCTAAACCGACCGAAGGCGTAACCTCGCCAAAATTAGATCCTGGCATCTCCCAATATACATTTAATCCAGCGAGCCCCCGAGAAAGGTTAATATTATTCTCCTCTTCCACAACACCAACTCCAAGATCCGCATCAAACTTCAGATTATCCGATAGCACGGCCCCTTTATTCGTTCTTAGTAAAATATCCGGGTAATAACTGACTCTTTGATAGTTGGTCCGCTCACGATGAGACAATGTTGTCCGCAGGTCAAACTCATATAGATTGGGCTGGGCAAGAAAGGAAAAAGGGAGATCGTGACCTCCGACAATTTCACTTCCAAAGAAAACATGGTGAGTTACCCCCCCCCAGAAGCCGTCAGTCGCGTTACCGGCAAACCGCGCGTTGCCGCGGCTTTTTTCGTTCGCGATATAGTTCGCATCCACCCCTCCGCCAATCCCTTTCCTGGTCGCGTAGCTAATGCTGTAAGTGCCGGAAAGTTCTCTCCGGATATGCCAAGCCAGGCGTTCGTTAATAAATATTCCATCCTCGTCATTAGAAGTGACCTCCGGAAACGGCGGAATATTTTTCCCGCCCCGCTGTTCGGCCCAAACATCATAAATATAAGTTGGTACGGGGACCAAAGGGACCCTCCCCAACCAGAAAAATCCCCAATAGGCGACCAGCCATCCATATTTTGGGTAGAGGATAATTTCTCCAGCGGAAACATGATAATGCGGCCACTCAAGATCACAAGTGGTAAAAGATGAATTTTTCAAAATATATTTATCTTGTGAAAAATCAATCTGCTCCCCGGTCAGCTTGATCCCTTCATAACTAAATTTAAATCCTTTTGCCGCTCCTATTTTTTTCTTAACTTCATAATCTAAAGCGTCCCCTTCGATCGATACCTCTTCATATTTGATCGTAAACCCGTTATCCGCATGGATCTCCTCATCTTTGGTGTCATAAATAATCTGGTTGCCATAAACGGTTACATCCCCATAAATAACCTCTACCGCCCCTTTAGCTACTACGCGATGGTTTTCTTTATCATATGAGAGGTCGTCAGCATTAATAATCAATTCGGGCTCCTGAGAAAAAGCCGGACTTGGCAAAATGACAAATAACAGATTAAAAATGACAAATGAAGGTAAAATTATTAAAAAAATAAAGCGCCGAAGGCGCACTATAATTTGACATTTGAAATTTGACATTTGAAATTAATTACGCGACTTGTTCGTAGCGGCTCTCTTTACTGCAAAATTTCGCGATCTCCTTGCGGAATACCAGTTCTATGGTCCCGGTCGGGCCGTTTCGCTGTTTGGCAATAATAATCTCGGCAACATTCCCCCGATCGGATTGAGGGTTATAATAATCATCCCGATGGATAAAGGCGACCAGGTCCGCGGTCTGCTCGATCTCGCCCGACTCACGCAGGTCAGAGAGGCGAGGAATACGATCATTCCTCTGTTCGACCGCCCGGGAGAGCTGTGAAAGGGCAATTACCGGGACATCGATCTCTCTGGCAAGAGTTTTCAACGATCGGGCAATTTCGGAAATCTCCTGGACACGATTCTCCACGCGCCCCCGCCCGCGCATCAGCTGCATATAGTCAACCACGATCAAGCCTAAACCGCGTTCCATTTTCAGCCGGCGGGATTTGGCGCGGATCTCGGTTGAGGTCATCGATGGAGTATCATCGATGAATATAGAGGCTTCGGAAAGTCTTCCCAGAGCTCTAGTTAATTTCTTCCATCCGGTATCGGACAGGCTGGCCGTCTTTAATTTCTGCGCATTAACTTCGGCTTCGGAACAAAGCATTCTTTGGGCCAGCTGCTCCTTGCTCATTTCTAAAGAGAAGATCGCTACCGGGATCTTGTGCTTGATCGCCATATTCTGGGCGATGTTAAGCGAAAACGCGGTTTTACCTACCGAAGGCCGCGCCGCAATGATGATCAAATCCGCGTTCTGCAGCCCTCCTGTCATAGCATCTAAATCCGGAAAACCGGTCGGCATTCCGGTGATCCCTTCTTTCTTCTCGTAAAGGGTGTCGAGCTTATCCAAAACTTTTTTAATGACCGAATCAATCTTATAAAATCCCTGGCTAACCCGGTTCAACGCGATCTCAAAAACCGATTTTTCGGCATCATCCAGGACCTGGTTGACATCATCTTTCCTCTCGAAGGCGTCGGCAACAATCTTTGTCCCCGCTTCGATCAGTTTCCGTAAAATTGCCTTCTCGCTGACGATATTGGCATAATAGTCTACATTGGCAGAGGTAGGGACCGAATTGAGAAGGTCAGCAATATAGACCGAACCTCCTACGTCATCCAATCTCCCCGCACGGCGCAAAGCATTAGTGAGGGTGATAAGGTCGATCGGTTCCCCCTTATCAAACAGATTTAAAATAGCTTCATAAATAACGCGGTGCGCGTCGCGGTAGAAAGAGTCGGGCTGCACCTTTTCCACGACCTTAACAATCGCGTTCTTATCCAGCAGCATTGAACCGATAACAGATTGTTCGGCAATTAAATCCTGCGGGGGGATTCTCTCTTCAGGCATAACTCATATATTTTACTCCAATTCGTGGTTTGATTCAAGGTAACGAATTAAATCATCTAAAATCTAACCATAGCCCTATACGTTAAATCATATAATATCTAACCCAAATTATGAAGGATTTGGAGCTCTCTTTTAGGATTCGTGATCTCTTAGGGTTAGAGAAGAAA
>JAYEOW010000047.1:0-8264 GCA_034723395.1 Candidatus Margulisiibacteriota bacterium | reverse complement strand
CTTTTTAGTCATCTTAAAAAAGATTATAACACATCAGGGAGTACATTCAAATAACGGAGGGTAAACCCGACTACCTTGCTAAAAACCGGCCCAGCCACCTGTCCACCCCAGTATCCGATCCGTGATGGATCGTCCACAATCACCAATGCGGCAACCCTCGGATTTTTATACGGCGCAAAACCGATAAAAGAGGCAATATAATGCCCTTTCAAGTATCCCCGGCCGCCAAGGGCGGCCTTTTGCGCGGTTCCCGTCTTACCGCAAACTCCAAACTTTTTAATATCCGCCCTTTTTCCCGTACCGCGGACAACACTGTTCCGCATCAGCTCTTTCATCTCATCGGCGACCTTGGAACTTATCGCCCTCCCCCGATCTCGGGGAACAAAGACTTTAATAAACTTACCATCAAAGCTCTCGATCTTCTTCACCAGGATCGGTTTTAACATCTCGCCATCATTAACGAAAGAGCTCATCGCCGACAAAAGCTGCAGCGGCGTAGTTGCGATACTTTGCCCGAAAGTGATCATTCCAATATCCGGTTTATACCATCGTTTCCAGTTGCGCAGGATCCCGTTCGACTCCCCCCAAAGGCCAAAACCGGTTTTTTTACCGAAACCGAAGGCGCGCAGTTGTTCATAGAATTTTTTCGGCCCCAGCTTTTGGCCGATCTGGACCGATCCGGTATTGATCGAACGTTCCAGTATCTTTGAAACAGTGATCCTGCTCCGGGGAAACTCTTCACGGTGCGCGTTGGTGATCTTTTTCCCGCCAACGGTGATCGAATGGAGGGCGCGAAGCATCGTTTCACGATTGATCACCCCATCTTCCAGCCCGGCAGCAACTGTAAATATTTTAAAGGTCGATCCCGGCTCATACGGATCGAGAAAACGGGGATGCCATAAACGTCGGTTTGAATTCTGATAGCGGTTTGGATCAAAATCGGGCTTGCTTGCCAGGGCGAGGATTTCTCCGGTCTTTATATCCATCACGATACACATCCCCGATTTTGCCCCAAATTTTTTAATCTGTTTTAAAAGCTCCCTTTCGGCGACGTATTGAATATTACCGTCGATCGTTAAAGTAATATTCATCCCGTCAGACCCCGACTCGATCTCCCTTAGTGCTCCGTAAAGTTCTCGCCCTGCAGGATCTCCTTCGGTTATAACTTTTCCGTTCTTCCCCCTTAAATATTCATCATAGGCAAGTTCGATCCCCGACAACCCCTGATTATCCCTTCCGACAAATCCAAGCGTTTGAGCAGCTAACCTACTCTTTGGATAGATCCGTTTTTTCTCTTTGATCAACCCCACCCCTTTTGGGTCTTTCTCCTTCAGCTTAGTTGCTTCAGGCAGCGAAAGTTTTCGCGCCAGCCACCCTTTACGGTACTGGTAAACGGAATAACTATCGATCGAGGTCGCCAACAGTTCGCCGTTTCGGTCAAAGATATCGCCGCGCTGGGCGGCAAGATTGATGATCCGGGTACGCTGTTCCATCGATTTCTTCTCGTAAAATGAGCGGTTGACAACCTGCAGGTCGATCAGGCGGACGATAATGACCAGGAATAATAAGATAAAGAATCCTAATAGTATTAATACTCTTTTTCTGTCTTCCATTCTTATTTTATTTCCCGCAAAGCGAGGTAAATAAGAGCTCAATGGTGGTCAGCTGCGATTCGCCGCTTTTAAGTTTGAGCCCCGTCTCTAAAAGAAGTTCGAGATTTCTGGACAATTCCTCCCTATTAAATCTTTTGGCCTTTTCCCGGCATTTGCGGATAAAATAGGGGTTCGCCCTGATCGTCTTATCCCCGATTGTTATCTGGAGCATAGTGCGGTATTGCGATGCCAAAAGCGAGAGGAGCGGAAAGATCGGGGCCCTGTTTCTATACAGGACCTGGAAAGTTTCGAGCGATCGTTTCAGGTCTCTTTCTCCAAGGGCGTCTAAAAGCGCAAAGCTGCTCACCAGGCCGGGAGAAGCCAGCGCAAAAACATCTTCACCGGTCATATTTTTCCGATCACCAATATAGGTAATTAATTTTTCTATCTCCGAAGTCAATTTCCTCAAACTATTCCCGCAGGTCGCTTGCAGATCGACCGCTGCCTGATGGCTGACCCCCTTACCTTGCCCATTAACTTCGCGGATAATCCACGATATTACCTGGTCCTGTTCCCAATCGGCGAATGCCCGGACTTCGTAGACCTCTCCTAGTTCGTCAATACATTTATAGATCCTGGCCGCTTTGCTTACTGAAACAGCTTTAAAGATAACGATCATTTCAGGGGAAGCGATTTTTAAGCTATCGATCAAACCCGCCCAAACCTTTAATTTGAGATCGATATTTTCGATCACGATCAATTTTTCCCCGCCAAAAAACGGCTGGGTAGCGAGAGCGGAGACGATCTTTTCGTAGTTACCCTCATCCCCATCGAGCTGTTCGATATTCATGGAAGGATTAGAGATCTTTTTTTTAATTTCCTTTATCTTCTGATCGATAATAAAATCTTCGTCGCCGTGAAATAGATAGATATGGCTAGGCAAGGGATCCTCCTGTTTTTTCCTGGCCGATAGCAGTAAATTCACCGTGCCCCGGATAAACTTTTGTATCGTCCGGAAGGGTCGCTAACCTTTCCAGGGACTTTTTCATCTTATTCATTGATCCGCCGGGAAGATCGACCCTTCCGTGGTATCGTTTAAAGAGTGTATCACCCGAAAAGAGATGACCTAATGTATATAAGCAGATACCCCCTTCGGTATGCCCGGGAGTATGGAAAACTTTTAAAATAGCATCCCCTATTCTGATCTCGTCGCCCTCATTCAATCCATTATCCGGCTTCACGAACCAGCTGTCTGCCGAGTGCGCCAGGATCGGGGCTCTGGTCGCTTCCTGAACCTCATCCAATGCCCCAAAATGGTCAGGGTGACCATGCGTGAGAACGATATATTTTACTTTTAGATCTTTAAGTTCGGGAACAATTAAACCCGCCTCATCCCCCGGATCGACCACGATCGCTTCACTGCTCTTCTTATCCACAATGATAAAGCAATTTGTCTGCAGGCTGCCCACTTTAATTGTTTTTATTCGCATAGTTAATGGAGCCATCGGCCAGAATCGAACTGGCGACCTGCTGTTTACGAAACAGCTGCTCTAGCCAACTGAGCTACGATGGCATGTCTTAAGTAAATTATAACAAATTAAGCGAAATTTTACGATACAACTACCGATATAAAATTATGCGAGCCGAACATATGCCTCCATCCTGGAGGAGACCATCACCGATACTATTCGGAAATGATGAATTAAGAAGAAAAAAATTATATGTATTATTGCAGTGTTAGGGATCGTGATCACACACGGCATCAATTACCAGGGTATGAAATAAATGTATGCAATGAATTTAGGGATTGAAAAGATCATCTACATGAAAACCAGTGGCGTCCGGAAGGGTAAATAGCTATAATATCCCCCAAGGAGGTGCATCGATGAAATTAGATGCATTAAGGTTTGGGATCGCTTGCGGGCTGGTTTGGGCAGGCGCCGTTCTCTGTTTGGGGATCATGAGTGAAGCTTTGAACTGGGGAACGCCATTGGTCAAAGGTTTGGGCGGACTCTATCTCGGTTACAAAGCTAGCCCAGGAGGAATTGCGATTGGAACGATATGGGCAATATTTGACGGCGGCATCGGCGGATTTATCCTGGCTGCGGTTTATAATTTCATCTTAGGCCTCGGCAAGAAATAAGTTCCCAAGTCCGATAATTAACAGCCATTCGTGTTTTACGGGTGGCTGTCTTTTTCGTTCGGGACGACGAATCCCATAAATAGTGCTATAATTACCCTGTGAACCAAAATAACCAAAATAATAGCAGTGTAAGCTTCTACGGTCTCGGGATCGCACCAAAGATCCTCGAACTGCTTAAGCGGATGAAGTTTGTAACACCAACTCCTATCCAACGTAAAGCGATCCCGATTGGCATCGAAGGCCAGGATATTGTTGGTGTTGCTCAAACCGGAACCGGCAAGACAATGGCCTTTGGCATTCCGATGGTCCAACGCCTGGCCCAAGGCCCCGGCGGCGGGCTGGTTTTGGTCCCGACTCGCGAACTTGCCCTCCAGGTCGATGAAGCGCTTCAAAAGATCACCCGCCCGTTTGGTATGCGCACAGCGGTCCTTATCGGCGGCGCCTCCATGAATAATCAAGTGAGAATGCTGCACCGCCACCCAAGAATAATCATTGCTACCCCCGGACGATTTAATGATCACTTAAGGCAAAGAACCGTGCGACTTAATGATATTAGGATCCTGGTCTTGGACGAAGCCGATCGTATGCTCGATATGGGTTTTATGCCGCAAATTGAAGCAGTGCTTAGGAACCTGCCAAAAGAGAGACAAACTATGCTCTTTTCGGCAACGATCCCGGAAAAAGTAGTTGGGATCGCCGCGAAATATATGAAGCTGCCGGTTAGTGTAGAAATTGCCCGTTCCGGCACGGCGGCTAAAAATGTTACTCAAGAGCTCTTCATTATACAAGGAGAGGATAAACCTAAATTACTTGAAAAATTACTTTACCAATATCGCGGTACGGTCCTTATTTTTGTCCGCACCAAAAGAGGTGCGGCTAGAATTACGCGCGGTATCCGCACCTTAGGCCACAATGTGGCCGAGATCCATTCGGACCGCACGCTTAGGCAAAGAAGGGACGCGCTGGATGGTTTTAAGATGGGGAAATACAGGATCCTGGTTGCTACCGACATCGCCGCCAGGGGGATCGATGTTAAAGAGATAGAGCTGGTTATCAATTATGATCTTCCCGATGATGAAGAAAATTATGTACACCGCATTGGCCGTACCGGCCGGGCTAGCCACGAGGGCCGGGCAATCTCTTTCGCCACCCCGGACCAACGCGGCGAAGTCCGTGATATCGAAAAAGTCATGCAAAAGGCTTTGCCCATTGTCAAACATCCGGAAATTAATCCTGCCAGCTTTTACGCGCCGAGGAAAAGAAGCTTTGGACCCCGACGCTCGCGTTTTAATAAACGAAGAAGTAGAAGATAGCTCAAAACCAAGCCGCCGAGAGGAGTTGAACCGGACCAAAAAAAGCCGCCGAGAGGGGTCGAACCTCCGACCTACTGATTACAAATCAGTTGCTCTACCAGCTGAGCTACAGCGGCATCGAACCGCGGCAAAGATTACCAGCGGGTCATAAGCAAGCGCGCATTGTCATTATAGGCAGATACCCTGCGGGTATCAACATCTACTACCCACTCAAACGCTTCAAGGACCTCTTGCCCCTGCTCACAAAGATAACGGACCAAAAACTTCGATCCGCGCTCTTTTATCTCCCACCCCTTCTCCGCCACCGGGGTCCCTAAAGATTTCGTCAGGGCAATAACTGATCTTAATGCAGAATCGATACTGGTCCCTTTCCTGGTCTTTTCCGCCTTTACGATGATCAATGAATCGTCCGCAACCAATGCCGGGACTTTATTAGAAGTCTTCGGCATCGTTTTTACAACTTTAATCGGCTTTGCCGGCTGGGGAACCGAGGCTAAAGCAACATGACTGGTCTGGACATTAAGCAACGCGAGCACTGTCGGATTATCCGGATCGTTCCGTAAAGCTTCGCCGTAAGAAGCGCGCGCTTCATTCCCCATTCCGAGGTTGCCATAACATTTTCCAAGCTCAACCCAAGAGGTAATCGAACTGGGCTTAAGATCAATGACCTTTTGGTAGGCGGCAATCGCTTCGTGGAACCTTCCACCCTTAAAATCTTTGTTGGCAATCGCGTAATATCGTTTTGCCAGGTGGTTGGAAAATACCCTGCTCTCCATATCCCGGTCATCAAGCTCTATTGCCGTTTTGATTACCCGGTATGAAGCTTCAATGTTCCCCTGTTGTTCATATGATTTTGCCAGCCAGAGATAACCACTAATGAATCTTTTATCGATCGCCACCACATCTTTAAAATAAGAGATCGCGCTGGAGAACTTCTTGCTGTGATAAGCTTCCTGGCCGAGGGTAAAATATTCACCGATCGGCTCCTTTACCTTCATTGCCGAGATATAACCAACCTCTCCATCTTCAAACACAACCTTATACCACGGCACTTTAGAAAGACCAATCACCCGCTGTCCGGTGTATAAGACGCGTGACGAACCTTCGACCAAAGCGGATGTCGTCGAAGTAACGGTCAACGGCCAGCCATCGGCGGCGTAAACTTCGCCATGGCTCACATCATCATTACTTGCCGGCATCGCCGGCCGATCGACAAAGAATTCAACCGTCCTCTGGATCTCCCCTTTATCACCGATAATTGCGTAGCGTGCGACATGCAGCCCGGCCGAGATCCCGTCCGGTATCTGGTAGGCGCCGCTCCAGTAGATCCCATTATCGGAGGTCAGTTTAACTTTATCCTCATTGAAATCAAAAGAAACGATCACTTTATCAACCTTGGCGGTCAACCTCACTCCCAGCGAAACCACCTTATCGCTCCTTACAATTTTCGGGTAAACCAGCGCCTCCAACCATACCATGGAAAGACCTTCTCCCGGCGCGGTCGGACCCGCTTTTAAACTAATCTCATCCCGGTCGATTCCAGTTATTTCCGATCCATAGGCAGCAGATACCGTAAGAAACATGGACACAAGCAATACTAATATTATCGTTCTTCTCATTTTACCCTCCCTATTTATTTATGATTTCGTTGATAACCAAACTGATTACGGAGATTAAAATATCACCGTAACCATTATTATTAATACGTTAATAATAAATTGTCGATCTTGCAATCGACCATGCTGCTCCTCTTACCTGATATCCCGACTATTTGTAATTTTAACAGCCCTCCCGACCCCTCGTCCTGCCCCGGATTCCATTTGTCATCTCCTATCCCTGGATTTACATCCTTAAATGCGGTGAAAGGGATAGAGATCCGGGTGAAACCCTCCCCTTGAATATAAACCTCGGTAACCCACTTATCATCGTAAACCGGCTCATAATTTTTCTGCGAATCCTGCTCAATTGTAAAATTTGCATTGTCATCATCGAATAATTCCACCAATAATTTTCCGCCTTTGTTCCCGTTACCGTAAACATCAATCTGAAACCTTGAAAATTCGGTCGCGTCAACCACCAGATCAGTTCCGATGCCGCCGACATACCACTCTTTTGACGGGCCGGACAAATTAAGCGCATATTCTCCGCATGATTCCGCGATCAGATCTCTCCCCTCTACCGTTCCATTTTTTTCTGCCAATACTTCCAGGTCGCCGAAACTCCACCATTTTGATTCATTAAATCTACCGCTCTCGAAATTATCGATCAGATAAAAGGAAAACTGGGCGGTTCCGGCAGTTGCCAACAATGTAATCATTCCCAAGACCAATAATACTTTCTTCATTTCCCCTTCTTTTTCCTAATTTTTGCCCTAGTCTTGGTTTTTTTCTTTCTTAAAACTCTCGCCGTGGCGACTTTAACGACCTTTTTGGGTTTAGCGATCTTAATCGTATTCGCCTTTAATACCAGATCCTCATTTTCGGCCTTCAATCTTTCGCAAGCCTTACCTAACGAGATATTGCTCTTGCGCAGCATCTGTTCGATCCGCTTCAATTCTTCGATCTCGCACGCGGAGATCCTAAGCTGGGTCTGCAATTCACCATTCTGCAGCATTAAAGTCTCTTTGATCTGGGACAGCTCCTCGATCTCCCGATCTTCACCAAGATCTACAGGCATAGGCTCATCCTTAACCTCCGGCAAGATCATTTCCGGACAAGCTTTTTTACGCTTTACAATCTCATAACTTTTTGCCAGTGACAATGCGGTAAGTGAAAGGGCTACCAGCGAAGCAATGATCACGGAAAGATTTTTAGGATCTGAACTCTCCCCAGCATGCTGCCGTGAAAGCACATCCTCCAGGGTTGGCGGCGACGAGTTGAAAAAGAGGTGGCGGGATACGGTGATCAATAGTACGAGAACGAGTAAAGATAGCAATATCTTCCCGGACTTGCCTCGGAAGGAACTGGTAATTTTATTGCTCATTTTCATTTCTCCTTTTTAATTTTCCATCCTCCAAAACCCTTCGAAGCTCGGAGAGCGCAGAAGGGGCGTAGAAGAATGGCGCAGGCCGGGATTGAACCGGCGACACGCGGATTTTCAGTCCGCTGCTCTACCAACTGAGCTACCGCGCCTTACTCAAAATGACCTGGCTGGGATTCGAACCCAGGACCCTCTGCTTAAAAGGCAGATGCTCTACCAGCTGAGCTACCAGGTCTG
>JAYEOW010000046.1:0-61464 GCA_034723395.1 Candidatus Margulisiibacteriota bacterium | reverse complement strand
GTCCTTTGTCCTCCCCTGAAGCAGATAGAATTTACTTTGCGGACCTCCGCGGATCCTCAATCGAGTGAATGGCTTATCCTTAATATATATCAACCAGTCACCCGAAAATGGATAGACCGCAACTTTTACTTCGGAAGTAACTGCGAATTTTTGTTTTAGCTTATCTATATCTTCTTTAAAGTTGACCATATCGGCCAGGAATGGGACGCGACTGATCGCTTCCTCGCTTACCCGCCTTGAATATTTATATACCTTCATCTGCGCCCCTACCGGCAGCAGGTCATAAAGAAAGCCCGCATTGCGCGGAGAGAGATGCATACATCCGTGGCTCTTGTAGAGGTCCCCTAAGATCTCGTTTAGAAGCACCCCGAAATTATATTTATTCAAAGCATCGACAATATTTAAGTTTAATCCTTTTGCTTCCCCCTTGACCGCTTTGCGGATCCGTTCTACCATAATTGCCCGTTCACGAGCGCTAAATAGAGTGGTCTCATCATCAGGCTTAAAGAAATTAGAAAACGAAAGGTCGGTTAGGTATTTTGCCTGTTTAGGAGGCCCAACTTGTTTGAATTCCAAGCGGTCATTCAACCATCCCTCGAGAATATTCTGGCGGTTTTCGACCGATAAAACCCCCATCTGGTCAAAATCGCCCCGCAGTTTAATTCGCAGTTTTTTGAACAGATCCCAGTCTTGCTTAACCTTTTCATACCAACCTGCTTGTTTATCGATAATTAAACTATTTGCCCGATAATAATTGTACAGGCCCAGGGCTTCCCATCTCGCTCGCTTATCACGCGGCAGACGATTCTCTTTATACTCTTTTACCGCCTTAGCTATCCGGAGATCGGAAAGAATCTTATCCAGCGACTCCTTTTTCTTTTTCGGATCGGCCAGCTCTTTATAATATTTAAGGTTCACATTTTGGGAGATTACCGAATCAAGGTCATCGCTTGAAGGAACGGTTAAAAGATGGACCATATCTTTGATCAAGACGATCTGTTCATAAAGCAGTTCTCCGGCAGCATAACCCATCTCGGGATAGTGGGTATTACCGTCTTTAGTCCAGAGCAATACATATTTACCAAAATCGTGGCCGGCATAACGGGCCGCAGTAATCCTCCCTTTCTGATCGACATGCAGATCATAGTAATTATAAAATCGATCCTCATCTTTTCGAGCTAGATCGGCCACCACATTATCGGGCAATTTATACCATTTTCCATTTTTCTGGTAAGACCATGCTCCCCTGACCTTTTTTATCCAGGCACCGAAGGGAACGATCGTATTCTTATAATAAGCACTGCTTAGATAATGGTCGGTTACTCGGAGAACTTTGTATTCCCCCGGATCGGTCGGGGTTGAAAGCATAAAATCCCAGCCGACCGGCCTGCCTTTTTGCACATCGTAAGCCATCAGGAAATTATACGGGAGCCCGGCTAATGCTTTTACCTTTGCATATGGATAATCGTTTACAAAGATAAAAAGCAGGTTAAGCGAAGGATAAATTACAATCTTACTCTTATAATTCTTAAACATTAAGGCATGTTTCTTGACATCTTGTATAGAATCTATCTTATCGCGCAGGAAAGGAATTTTATCAACCGGGAAAGGCGGTTCGTTCTTCTTTAATTTATATTTTTTAACCGTTAGCGGAATGCCTGCCGGAATAGTTTTATATAAAAGATAGATATCCGAAGGGGTAAAGTGGAGGCACCCGTGGCTGTCATAACAGTATCCGAGCGCTTCGTCAAAATATTTTACCCAGTCGGTCGAATTAATCAGCCTAATACTTTCATAGTTTTGCTCAGCAGTTCCGATCGAAGAGAATAGAACGATACATAGTAATCCGAGGAACATTTTTCGCATTGTATTTATATTTTACCATATGTTATACTCTTCCCGAGGTGACGATTATGAGATATAAGAACTTAGCTCTGATTTTAATTTTAGTTATCGCTTTAGCCGGCAGTGCGGCTGCCCAAAAAGTGATCAAAAAGACGGTAAAAAAGGTAATTACCCCACAAATCAGCCCGGTACAGCCTCCTAAAACCGAAGTTACCCCCGAAGTTGTGCCAGAAGTTCCTCCTCCCCCTCCTCCGCCGACTTATGAAGTCCAAACCTTAGAAGAAGATAAAGGGCTCTTTGGCTGGGGAATTAATTCTAACGTTTCAGGAAAACTCCTTTATGGGAGTATTCTCGCCGGTATCAGGGGAGATATCGTATTCTCCGACCCGTTAATGATCGGTGAAAAGATAGGTCTTGCCGAAGATGCGGTTGAGTACCGTGTTGGGTCCGGCTTTTCTATCTCCGACAAGCTTAAGACGATTCCCTTATACGCGGATGCGGTCGTCTATCTTAAAGAAGGATCACTATTTGGCACCGATGGTTATATCGGCACCGGTCTGAGCTATAACCTTTACGGAACAGGCCAGCAAAGCGGCGGTTTAGGCGGTCAATTTTATGTAGGGATTCTAACCAATCTTGGCCTTGAAGAACGGGCAGGGATCAACATAGGATACGCTTCCTATAACGTAGGAAGCAATCTCTCTGACAGTGGAATTTATATCAGCCTTTCACAGCCGCTAAAGCTTTAGCAGACAGACAGAGGGCTCCCGGTCAGAGATCGAAAATGCCCGGGTTTTAGGTCTCCTATATTTAAATTAGCGATCCTGATCCTTTTCAATTTTAAGACCTTATATCCCAAATTATTAAGCATCCGCCTGATCTGGCGATTTTTCCCCTCACGAAGGATAAAGCGATAAACGTTCCCGCCTATCCGGCGAACTCCAACTGGTTTAGTCTTTTCACCAAGGATAACTAATCCTCTCCGGTATTTTGCCACTACCCTTTCCGCGATCTTTTTATCAGCCGTTACCTCATACTCCTTCTCATGGTCAAATTCAGGAGAGGTTAAACGGTGGGCTGCCACCCCATCATTGGTGAAGAGAAGTAGGCCTTCGGAATCCTTATCCAGGCGGCCGACAGCGTGGACAAGGCCTCGAACCTCGACCGGAAGAAGCTCCTTTGCCTCTCGCTCCCCTTTCTTAGGAAGATTAGTCACGTGGCCTGCCGGTTTATTTAGGAGGATATAGATGAATTTTTTCTTTTCATCTTTTGCTTCTGGGACCAACTCGACCTTATCTTTTTGAGGATCAACCTTAACTCCAAGCTCTTTTACAACTTCACCGTTAACCGTTATCCAACCTTTTTTAATATACTCTTCGGATTTACGGCGCGATGCGAGCCCTTTTTCAGAGCAATATTTTTGCAGTCGAATCTTTTTAGGGGACATCCGGCCTTCTTACATCGAACTTTTCATACATCTCTTCTACCTTCTTACGGGCAAAAGAGGTTTTAAAAAGTATATAAGCAGCTTCGGCGCGTGAACACGGTTTATTTGGCCCAAACCTATCCCCTTTGATATAGTCTAACCAGCCGGCATTTTTTGCCAACATTACATCCTTATACGCCCAATGTTTCAGCGGAACATCGGCATAGGATTCTTCCGTTATCGGCCCATTTGACGTTAACTGGTTAAACCGCGAAAAAACCGAAACTGCCTGGGCTCTGGTCAACTTATCATTCGGCTTAAAAGTCCCGTTTGGAAATCCCTGTACCCAACGTTTAATAACCCCGTATTCAATAAACTTCCTCGCCCAGTGCCGACTTGAAACATCGGTAAAAAACCCGTAATTCAGATTCTCATAAGCTTCGGGCGTAGCGGTCGCTTTGGTTAATAAGGTTACGATCTCCGCTCGGCTTAGCGCCCTTTTCGGCTTAAACTCCCCATCCGGATAACCGGTTATTACATTTAATGTAGCTAAATGCTCGATCTCCCTCCTGCCAAAATCAGGATAAGTAACATCTTTAAAGGTCTTTAACCAGAGAATTGGTTTTTTGGGCGGCGGCGGAGCCGGCCTCTTAACTTCCGGCACTACCCTGATCGAGAAGAAGCTGGCGCTGCTATCTGCCAACAGCGTATCCATATAGTAAGCATAATCAAAATTAAAGTTACCGATCTTTAGGCCAACTCCCAAGGTGTAATTGGTAATGGCGGTAGTTCTGTTTTCGGCGTACTGGTCGATCCCCGCGCGCAGGGCAAATATTTTGGTTAGCGACCATTCGGTCCCGGCGTGGACTAAAAGCGGCCGGTTCCTCGCGTAGTCAATGTCGGTCAACCACAACAAATTATCCCTCAGTTCATATGATAAACCGGCCCTTGTGCTAAAAGGGATCCCTTCGGAATAACCGGTAGACCACTCGATCTTCCCCCCCATTGAATAAGGAAGGGTATTTTGCTGGACCACCCCAAGCTTTAACCGATCATTCGGCTCCCAGAGCATTGCAAGGTCGAGGTCAAAACCATTTCCTCTCCCGTATCGGTCAAAATCCTGGCTATAAAATTTTAATCCGATCCCATAGGCAATATCTTCTCGGTATTTATTGCCATAAACCAAAGTATAAACCGCGTCCGAATAGTCAAAGGTCGCTCCGCTGGGGATGATCCTCCCCGCTTCAAGGGAGGTCTCAATCAATCCCCCGGAGAAAGAGCCAAGGAGAGAAGCGCCAAAAGCTCCTCTATCCGTCGGCCACGCGCCTCCCAATTCGGTAAAAGAAATATCTTCGCTCAGGTTTACATACATACTTGAAAGGTTATAGGTTTTAAGATTGGTAGCTAAAGCGGGGTTAACAAACATTGAATTTATATCATCAAATAATGCTACCGAACATCTGCCAAGGGCGACACTTCTTGCTCCCAGGCCAAGCTTGGAAGCATCAACAATGGCAAAGGAGGCAGAAACCAGGAAAACGGAAAATAATATGAATGATAATATTTTTTTACTCAAGTTATATTAATACCGCTATTTTTATCCTTTTTATTAATTGATCATTCCCCGAGATAGCCTTTAAGAACAAGATTTGGGGGGAAACCCTCTCGCCAAAAACATTCATCCCATTCCAGGTAATTATATTGTATCCGGCCAAGGTCCCCTCCTGCCCAACCGGGATCACTCGTTTATAAACTAATTGCTTGTATGCGTTAACTATTATAATCGTAACCGGTTGATCGGTAGATTTTGTTAAGGTGTAACCAACCTGCAGGTTCCCTTGGGTCGGATTCCACGGATTTGGATAACTCAGAGCATCCTTAGCCTCAAGCACACTTGATACTTTAAGCGTAACCGCCGAAGATGTGGAATTGCCGGTAGTGTCGACAGCGGTGATCTTTATAGTATGGTCGCCGTCGGCAAGGGGGCTGCCGGAAAAACTATAATTCAGCGCTCCGCTGTTTGCGTCGTAAATTCCCGCACCCGAATTAAATGCCACCGTGTCGCTATCCGCGCCGACCTCGCTGTCCGACTGGTTGATACCGGCATCATCGGTGACCGTAGCAGTAATAGTCGAGTCCGCGTCTATATAATCCCCATCTTTTACTTTTGTTAAGACTTCACGATTGTTGATCTTAAAATCGGCGATAACCGGATCGGTTACATCCCCGCCGCCAAAGTCGATCAAACCGGCCAGGAACCCGATCCTGGTATCATCGCTCTGGGCGGATCCGCCCACAACCACGCCACTCCCGATAAGATCGGTTATCACGCTATAATTCTCCGATTCACCCGTTCCCGCTCCCGCGGATAAAGAATGCCAGGTGGATGTATCGGCAGCAAAGGAAGCTGAAACCGACAGCAGGCAAATTATTAATATATATTTAATTGTTCGCATGCTCTTTGTTAAATCCTTCCGGGTAAAGGAATACCCCCTTGGTCTCTTTCTCCTCTTCCACGATGATCGGATTCTCCAACGCGTAAACATCTTGGCGCGATCCGGTGACCATCCAGCTTACTTCCATTCCCGGTTTTCCGCCCGCGATCTTGAAGGTGTTATCGCTGATCTTTTCTTTGATATAAACCGGCGCGTAATCTCCGATCGTGGTCAGCTGGTACCTAAAATTAACGTTCAGCGCCTCAAAATAATCCGGCATGGTTACGACCGCCTCTCCCTTTTCGTCCAGGGCGATAACCCCGTCGTAAACGTTTTTCATGTCCGGGCTTTCCACAAAGCTGTGGCGCAGGACTTTACTGGACGGATCAACAGGATGGTCGATCACAAAAGTTCCTGAACTTTTTGAGAGATTCCCTAAAATTCTTACATCGCCATAAAAATAGCCCGCATAATGCTGGTCTCCCCCAGCAGCATTTTTCCCTTGCCCTGCAAGAAAAGCAGATTTTCCTCCAGAAGCCTCATTTGTAGCTAATAAGCCATAACCATCTTCGCTTTGAGTTCTAAAATATCCGCCGTAATTAGTGCCCGAATTTGAACTCGCTAATCCGTAAACCCCGATTCCACTTGTACTTTTAGCAAGGGCATATACAGCCTTATCATCGCCTGCATTACCAATTTGAATATAGTTGCCGCCCGACTCTTCGGTTATCAGCATCCCGTCATCCTGGCTGAAATATAAAATATCCGCGCTGCCTCCGGTATTTATAACCTGTATCGCTTTTGTACTCCCCGCATCCGGCTCAAGAATAATTGCAACTGGATCGATCGTACCCACAACGGTTAATTTGCCGCCGATAAAGACGTCCGCTTCAAACGAAGCGTCCGCCTCAAAAGTCGTTTCTCCCGTGATCGTTCCGCCGGAAAAGCTGGTATCGATCCCCGTCAAATTCGATCCATCCCCCTCAAAGGTCGCCGCATGAACGTATCTCCAGCGGTTTCCGCTTGAACCGAGGTCGCGATTTATATCAATGTCTGGAATTACATCCGAATCGATACTGGCGGTGATCGTTAATGTATCGGTCGTTTCATTTCCTAAATCGGCATTCCCATTTGCCTGTAAGGTACCACTAATCCATACCTGACCGGTAAAATCACCCGCAGCCGATCCAGTCGCAAACTTTGCAGATCTCTCCCCCCCCTGATTATTTACAAAATATCCGGCTGCTCCTGAATCGGTTGAAGCAGAAAGCGCATACAGGGCGTAATTGTTATTATTACTGTCGTTTTGAAAATATCCGGCATAGCCATTGTCAAAGGAATCGTCACCGCTATATCCGTATATCGCAATTCCATCAAAACCTGTAGCTTCCGCCGAAATACCTATTCCGCTTGCGTTTGCATTTCTTACCCAAATCGCCGCCGTTGCCGCAGCCGTGCTTTGAGCGGTAGCGGGGCTGAGTAAAACATACCCTGATCCGGAGATCCCGGTCAAATTCGACCCGTCGCCGTAAAAATTATCCGCGTAAACGTCACCCTCAACCGTCACATCACCGCGGAAATGGCCGGCGTGGGTTTGACCGGCCAAGATTGCCGATTTTAAGCTCCCCTCGTTTGTAACCAGCATTCCGATCCCTGTATTCCGGGTAACGTTAATATATACACCGGTACCTTCCAGACTGGTATTGGTAAACCACCCTCCATAATTGGAATCCGAATAACCTCTCACTCCATAAACAAAAGCTCCGGACTTTCCGCCTAAAGATCCAAAATTACCATCGGTATACCGCCCATGAGCCCCATCGCCCCCCCCTCCCACATAACCCCACCTGCGGTAGCCGCCGCCATCATCATACCCATCTCCATAAACCCCATAGCTGCCTGTGGAATTCGCCCTCCCCTTTATCCCATAGTCTGCATTACGGCCGTCCGTATCTGTCGCTTCACCGTAAATTCCGACACCGGCGTCCGCACTTGAGCTCACCCAAACAGCATTCGCGGTTGTAGTCGATTGGATCGAAGGCGGCCCTAATAAAACGTAATTCCCGCTAGCCGGGGAAAAATCACTCGCATGATATCCATCTAAAAGATCAGCATTCAGGGTACTCCCGGGGCCCTGCGGTATTGCAGATACGGGGAAGGTTCCCGTAGCATTTAAAGGTAATAGATAACCGGCAGTAGGAGTTGAACTGGCATGAAAATTATCAACCGTATCCGAATTTATCGCCGAATCGGCATTAGCAGCGTTATAAACATAAGGGACGGTCAAAACCTGAACGCGAGGAGTCATCTCCGAATCGGTCCCTACGGTAATTCCAATATAACGATCATTCCCGTTAAAATGTGAGGAATCTATGCTAAGTTTTACCGTATATAAACCGCTACTTACCGAAACCCCGGTATGGGCATCTGTATCCAGCGCAGTCCCTCCGGTTGCTGCAGAATATAACTTAAAGGTCATATCCCGGGCGCCGGTTATCGCATCACCGTTCGAATCTAATAATATCCCCTGAAAATAGATCTGTTGGGGGACAGAAAGCGCGGGAATTGAAACAAGAAGCATAAGCAATACCAATACATATTTTTTCATAACTTCACCCTCCATCTTTCCAGAAAATTATTATCTATCGGTATTATAGTATATAAAGCTTATTTGTAAAAGCTACTTATGGTAATCTTGCAGCGCCTTAACCTTGAAGCCCTTCTTTTTAACAGCTTCCAAACCATTGACCGTAGCCCGCGCTCCCGAAAGGGTGGTTACGATCGGAATCGTATGCATAATCGCCCCGGAGCGGATCTTGGTCTCGTCCACCTTGGTCCGCTTATCACCCGGCGTGTTAATAAGAAATTTAACCTCGCCATTCTTGATCAGATCGAGGACATCCGGACGGCCTTCACCTAGTTTTGCAACGTCGCCTACTTCAAGGCCATTTTTCCGCAAGACTTCGGCGGTCCCCGAAGTAGAGACAATTTCATAGCCAAGCGAAGCCAGCCGTTTAACAATCCCGACGATCTTGCGTTTATCATTATCATTCACCGAAACAAAGATCTTCCCTTCGAGCGGAATCTTCTGGCCGGCCGCGATCTGCGCCTTCATGTAAGCGACCCCAAGATCGGGATCGGCCCCCATTACCTCTCCGGTCGACTTCATCTCCGGGCCAAGGACCGGATCTACTCCTGGAAAACGGTTGAACGGAAAGACCGCCTCTTTAACCGAAAAATGTTCAGGAACTACTTCGGTTTCGAGTCCCTGCTTCTTCAACGATATCCCCATCATCGCCCGGGTAGCGATCTTTGCCCAGGGGACTCCGGTCGCTTTACTCACGAAAGGAACTGTTCGCGAAGCGCGCGGATTCACCTCAAGCACATAGAGAGTACTACCCTTAACCGCGTATTGAATATTCATCAATCCTTTTACCTTCAGATCTTTTGCCAGGCCGTAAGTTGCCTTACGGATCTTCTCCAGCATCGTTTTACTCAGGGAAAAAGTCGGAAGGACACAGGCCGAGTCTCCGGAGTGGATCCCCGCCTCCTCAATGTGCTCCATGATCCCGCAGATAACCGTCTGTTCCCCATCCGATACACAGTCGACATCGACCTCAACCGCATCCTCCAGGAATTTGTCGACTAAAATCGGTTTTTCGGGCGAAGCGATCACCGCTTTCTGCATATACTCTTCCAGGTCGCCCTCGTCATAAACGATCTTCATCGCGCGTCCGCCCAAAACGTAAGAAGGCCGGACAACGGCAGGGTAACCAATCTTCTTGGCGATATTTTTAGCTTCGGCAAAAGAGGTCGCTGTCCCGTTCGCCGGCTGGGTCAGCTTTAATTTTTTTAGAAGCGCCTTAAATCGTTTCCGGTCTTCGGCGCGGTCGATTGAATCGACCGAGGTCCCGAGGATCGGAACCCCCGCATCCTCCAACTGATGGGCAAGATTCAAAGGAGTCTGGCCTCCGAACTGGACAATAACCCCTTCCGGTTTCTCTTTTTCAACAATGTGAAGGACATCTTCACGGGTGAGCGGATCAAAATAGAGGCGGTCAGAGGTATCAAAGTCGGTAGAGACTGTCTCCGGATTGGAGTTAACCATGATTGCTTCGTACCCTTCTTCCTTAATCGAAAAAGAAGCATGGCAGCAGCAGTAATCGAATTCAATCCCCTGCCCGATCCGGTTGGGCCCGCCGCCCAGGACCATGATCTTTTTCTTATCCGTCGCCCGGCATTCATCCTGATCGTTATCGTAAGTTGAGTAAAAATACGGTTTCATCGGATCAAATTCACCTCCACAGGTATCAACTAATTTGTATACGGGAACGATCCTCCTTTCATGACGATGTTTATAGACCGCGACTTCATCTGATTTGGCCAAATGAGCGATCTGGATATCGGAAAAGCCGATCTTTTTCGCATCGCGCAGAAGGTTATCAGGAATATCCGAAAGTTTATGTTTTACAAGCTTGTCTTCCATCCCCACAATTTCCCGCATCTGGTTAGTAAACCAGGGGTCGATCTTACAAAGGTCAAAGATTGCCTGATCGGTCATCCCGTTCTTGAGCGCGTAGCGGAGCCAAAAGATCCGGTCGGCATTCGGATAGACTAATTTTTGTTTAACCAATTCAGGATCATTCGAAATCTCCGGCGGAACATCCCGCCCGTCAGCTCCCAGGCCAAAACGGCGGTATTCGAGCGAGCGGATCCCCTTCTGGAGCGATTCCTTATAATTCCGGCCGATCGACATCGCCTCTCCTACCGCCTTCATCGAGGTCGAAAGGATCGGGTTCGCCTCCGGGAATTTCTCAAAGGTAAAGCGGCAGACTTTAAAGACGCAGTAATCAACCGTCGGTTCAAAGAATGTATAAGTTTTTCCGGTAACGTCGTTTACGATCTCATCTAAGCTTAAGCCGACCGCCAGCTTTGCGGCGACGCGGGCAATCGGGAAGCCGGTCGCTTTTGAGGCGAGCGCGGAGGAACGGGAAACGCGCGGATTGATCTCGATAATAACGATCTTCCCGTTAGCCGGGTTGACCGCAAACTGGATATTGGTCCCGCCGCCGTCAATGCCGACCGCGCGGATGATCTTTTTACACCAGTTTTCAAGGTCGACAAATTCATCCGTGGCCAGGGTCTGCGCCGGAGCGACCACGATCGAATCCCCGGTATGCACTCCCATCGGATCGATATTTTCCATCGAGGTAACGATAATTACATTATCTTTGCAGTCACGAATGACCTCAAACTCAACCTCTTTCCAGCCCAAGACCGATTGCTCAACTAAAACTTGTTTTAGAGGAGAGACATCCAGGGCAAGTTCTAATCCAGCTTTAAGTTCATCAATATTGTAAGCACAGGAGCCGCCGGCGCCGCCCATGGTAAAAGCGGGACGAAGGATGATCGGGAAACCGATCTTTTCGCCCAACGCTATACCCTCTTCAACCGAAGTCGCGATCCCCGATTCAGGGACAGCCATTCCAATACTCGCCATCGTCTCTTTAAATTTCTCCCGGTCTTCCGCCCGCTCAATCGATTCAGCGGTAGCTCCGATAACCTCTACGCCGTATTTCTTCAAGATCCCCGCGCGTGAGAGGAAAAATCCCATATTAAGTCCGGTCTGCCCTCCCAGGGTCGGCAACAGCGCGTCCGGCTTCTCTTTGGCGATGATTTTTTCGATAAACTCCGCGTCCAACGGTTCGATATATGTCCGGTCGGCCATTCCGGGATCGGTCATGATCGTTGCCGGATTGGAATTGACCAGAACGGTCTTATACCCTTCCTCCCGCAGCGCTTTACACGCCTGGGATCCGGAGTAATCGAACTCGCAGGCAGATCCGATCACGATGGGACCCGAGCTGATGATCAGGATTTTTTTAAGATCAGTTCGTTTAGGCATTTTTCCCTCCTTTTTGTAACTTTCCGCGCTCATCGATCGGGAAGTACAATGTTCCGACGCATTTTCCGTCTTTGGTCTGGAACTTCTCGATCGTTTTATCATTTAAATTAACATGCACTATCTTTACGCTATTGGGAACCTTATCGATCCCGTAGCTATGGTTTTGGGCCGAGATCTCGCCTCTCCCCGATTTCGGATCGACTACCGGATGGTTTACCCCGTGGTGGCCAACCGTCATCCGGCTGACAGAACAACCCAAAGCCATGGCTAAAACAATGGCCCCGTTCTGAATGCCGTAAAGCTGAACATGTCCAATTAATTTTTCCACTTCCTTAACCAAGTTCGTTAACTTAGTCGGGTCTCCCGGACCGCTGGAGATAATTACCTGCTCAGGGCTTTTTCCCAGGATCTCTTCTGCGGTCGCCTTATAGGAAGCCACTTCTGCCTTTGGAAACTTTTTCAATAAACTATTGTTCACTCCGAGATCGATCAAGACCTCTTTGGCTAGTTTCTTATCCGTCCCTTTTCTCTGCACTAACGAAGTTAGGTTTGGCGCAGAATGGCTCTTTATCTTTTCGAGCAGGCTCTTCTCGCTGAAATCCTGGGTGGAGATAATCCCTTTCATTTCGCCGTTATCTCTTATATATAATGTTAATGCCCGGGTATCTACCCCCTCCATTCCGATAACCTTGTTCCGCTGCATAAAATTTTCAAAAGACTCTTTACCCTGCCAGTTGCTGTAGATCTTGCTGAATTCTTTCACTACAAAGGCCGAGACGTGAGTGCTGTCCGACTCATTGCTCTTGTCATTGATCCCGGCATTCCCGATATGCGGGTAACCGAAAGCAACGATCTGATTTTTATACGCCGGATCGGTCAGGACCTCCTGAAAACCGACCACCTGGGTATTAAAGATCACATCACCCACCGCTTCACCCTCCGCACCATACGCCGTCCCTTTAAAAACCTTTCCATCTTCTAAAAGCAAAATTGCCTTTGCCATTTGCCATCCCCCTTTTTTGCATAAAAAAAAGACGCCCGAGGGGCGTCCTTGCCGATCACATATTGTATTATACCAAAAAATCAGCTCATTTTCAAGTTAGAGCTCATAGGCAAATAAAATAGAATGCGCAATTTCCTGCATCGATTTTCCCGAATCCATACTCTGTTCTTGGAGTTTACGATAAGCTTCGGTGGGCAAAATATCAAACTGCGCGATTAATATTTCTTTGGCTCTTTCTATAATTTTTCGATCATCCAATGCCTTTTCTAAGCGGCCGACTTTCTTTTTTAATTCCCAGTTTTCTCGTCGGACCTGGTCATTGCTTCGTTTATCCGTGAGCCTATAAATAGTTGCACGGGCATACCCTTCTCTTTTGATTAAACCTTTTTTAATAAGCGGAACGATCAATTGATTAATGCGCGCGCGCGTAAGCTTCAAATCCTTCTGAAAATCACTTACTTTGAGTGAGGAATTATTTTCCAGCAAACGCAGAATTTCTTCCTGGCGGGAATTTAACATACCACCATTATAGAGTATTGTCAAGGAATCGTCAAGCTAGGTTATTTCGCCAATTCCTGAAGTACCTTCTTTAGCTCGCGAAGCCGGTCGCCAAACGCGCCAAGATTACCTTGTCTTAAGCTGGATTGCGCTTTGTTATAATATTCCAAAGCCTTCGCAGCTAACTCTTTAGGAGATTGCCCTCTGGTTTCCACCCTCCGGGTCCTTCGCGAACTTATCCGCCCTGAAAAAAGCTCGGAAAGCGCTTTGTCCAAAGTCTCGGCCATCACAATATTCTTTCCGTAAGAGACAATTACCCGTTTTATTTCCGGGATCTCTCCGGTCGATGCCTCAAGATAGATCGGCTCGACATAGAGGATCGACTGGTCGATCGGGATCGCTAAAAGATCTCCGCGGATTACTCTCGATCCAACCTGCCCCCATAGCGTAAACTGCTGCGAAATTTCGGTCTGCTGGTCGATCCGCGCCTCAATCTGCATCGGGCCGTAGACCAGTTTATCTTTCGGGAACCGGTAAAGGATAAGCTTCCCGTAATTCTCCCCGTCCGACCTTGCCGCGAACCAGGCGATCATATTGGCTTTGTTATTCGGCGTATAAGGGAGCATGAGCAGGAATTCTTCCTTCCTCTCTTCCGGCAGCTTCATGATCACGTAATAACCGTCCATCAGCTGCTCCCCGCTGGAGACGACTTCTTTGGGAATATTCCAGAGATCTTCCTGATTATAGAAGACCTGCGGATCTTTCATATGGAAGTTGGCATATTTATTTACCTGGACCATAAAAAGATCATAAGGATAGCGGATGTGTTTCTTTAGCCCTTTGGGCATCTTTGCTAACGGCTTGAACAATTTCGGATAGATCTTCTGATAGGCCTTAATGATCGGGTCCTTTTTATCGACAACAAAAAAGTCCATGTTACCGTTATAAGCGTCAATCACAACCTTGACCGAATTGCGAATATAGTTGAATTGGTTGTATCCCGAACCGTAAGGATCGGAATACGGGAAGCGGTCAGAGGTTGTATAAGCATCCTGGATCCAGAAGAGTTTTCCTTTTGAGATGACCATATAAGGGTCGCGATCGTATTTTAAGAAAGGAGCAACCTTTCTTACCCGGCGGGCAATATTACGGTCAAACATAAGCCGGCTATCTTTTGTAATATAATCGGTTAATAGAATTTTAAGGTCACCGAAAGTTATCGTAAATGCAAGCCGCCGCAACAACGAACTTATCTGGACTCCCCCCTTCCCCTTGTATCTCACATAGACATTCTTATCCCCCTTTGGATAATCGAATTCTTTTTCGGTAGTATTTACGATCACATACTCATCCGTTTCTTCACCATAGTAGATCTCTGGACGATCGATCTTGAGATTTGTTTTTGTTTCTGGCGGAATATCTTTAACGATCAGATCGGGCAGCCCTTCCGACGTTTGTTCATTGACCGGAGAAAGGCACAAACCAAACCCGTGCGTATATTTCAGCCGCTGGTTCACCCAGGTCTGCGCCTTTGCCGGGATCTTTTCAACCTTCAATTCTCTGGCAGAGAGCATAACTTGCTGATATTTCCCGTTTATCTGATAGCGATCGACATCAACGTCGGAAAAATCATAATACAGCCGGATCCCTTGCAGTTGGCGATAAGTTTTGATCAACGGACGGTTGTCCCAGAGGCGAATATTACTGACGGTTTGGACATTCCGCCTAATGTCGCGCAGGCTCAAGCCCTCTTCAGCCTTAAACTCTTTCTCTTCCACATTATCTAACCCATATCCTAATCGGGTAAACTTGATCCCATGTTCTATGTAAGGAGCCTCTAACGATATCTCACTCGGTTTAACTTGAAGATTTTGGACGATCGCCGGATAGATCCCGCCCATAACCAGGGCAATTATAAAGTAGGTCCCTACTCCAGCTGCCAGGATGCGATAATCACTTCTAAAGATATAGAATATAAATAAAGCGGCCAAAACCACTAAGACAAAGATCTGCATGTTATAGCCGAGAAGCTGCGCTTTGACATCCGCGTAGCCGGCGCCAAAAATTACTCCGCGGGCGGAATAAAGAATTTCTAACTCAGCAAGCCATAGGCCCCAGGCAAGGGCTAAAGTAATTAGGGCAAGCAATATTGCTAAATGCGCTTTTACCCCCTTGGAAAATGAGAGCTTCAGATTGCTAAAAGTTACCGACCCTCCCAAAAAATATATCCAGCCGGCCGCGATCAGGGAGATGATCAATGCCGAAAAGATAAATCCCTGGGCAAAGAGCTGCAGCGGAAGATTAAAAACGTAAAAGCCGACATCCTTTGCAAATACCGGATCACTAATGTTAAAAGAGAACGCGTTTAATGCTTTAAGCACAACCTGCCACTGGGTGACCGCGGAGAATCCCATAAAGACCGAAACCACCAGGATCCCAAGCAGCCACAACATATTCATATTTTTCCGCGCGTTCGGATCAGGCGTCACATTAATATAACCCCCGCCATCCTCTGCATCTCCCCCATCCTCTCCAAAAAGCTGGCGGATCATCTTCTGAACATTTATCTGCGGCTCTTTTCTTTCCACCCGCTTATCACTGGTAAAATGGCGCGCGATAAAAATGTTGGCCGAGGCAATAATAAAAAAGAGCAGGCCAAAACCGATCCCGGTCAATACCATTGCTTTGATATTGGTCCAAAATACCGAAGCAAAACCGAGATTATCGAACCAGAGAAAATTCGGATAGAGCGAGATCAAAAACTGGACCAGGCTCCAGGCGATAAAAAATAATACCAACGTGAATACCCATGGAAATCTTTTCATAAAAATCCTCCCGATTATTTTATTGGATTATACATTATAAGCAACACAATGACCAGCGCGGCAAAAATCCAGATCAGGTTAACATTGAGGTTTCTGGCATGCAATTTCCTTAATTCGACACATCCGCGCGTAAACATATCCGCCGCCCCGCAAAATATCAAGTCCAGGCTTAAGCGACCAGGCAATGAGGAAGCGGACTTTCCCTTTTCTATCTTCATATAGCCCGTCTTTAATCCAAGCATATAGACCACGGCCCCAAATATTATGATCACAACTGTATCAATTAAAATTTTTACATTTATAAAATTAAACGCAAGGACAGAACCTACCGCCGGCGAGATCAAATTACCAAGCACCTTATCCGGAAAAATCCCGGCTACCAGGCAGATGCCGGCCAAAAACAGCAGGGGAAACAGCATAAGGACCGGGACATCCTTGCTATTTTTAAGTTTATCCGGCAGCTTTCCCAGAAAGGTAAATCTAAATAACTTCACAAATGAAGCGACCGTTCCCGATGCGGTAATAATAATAGCCAGTTTTAGAAAAACATTGCCGGATACGCTCTGTGCGATCATCGCCTTGCTGGCAAATCCGTTAAGGGGCGGGATACCGGATATAGCTAAGGCTGCGATGCCAAAAGTTACCAAAGTGACCGGCATGCGCTTTCCCAAGCCCCCTAATTTATTAAGCTCTCTTTCTCCTGTAGCGTAGATAACCGCCCCCATACAGAGGAAAAGGAGCGCCTTGAATACCGCATGGTTTAGGATATGAAATAATCCTCCCCCTATGCCCAAGCCTGTGCCTACGCCTATGCCTAATAGTACATACCCCATCTGGCTGATACTGTGGTAGGCCAGCAGTCTTTTAACATTGGTCTGCTTCAAAGCCAGGACTACTCCGAATACCATAGAGACCGCTCCGATGAATATTAATACCGGGCTTAAAACACCCAAAGTAAAAATCATCCTGATGATCCCGTAAGCGCCAATTTTAATCGCGACCCCCGAAAGAAGCGCCGAAACTGGCGAAGGGGCGACCGGGTGGGCATCCGGCAGCCAGATATGGAACGGGACCGCCCCGATCTCGAACAGGCAGCCAATGGCAAATAAGGTAAAAATGGGCGCAAGGGCCGATTTGTTAAGCGTACCCGCAACCCTGGCTATTTCAGCGATCTCAAAAGTCCCGGTCAGATTATAAAGCAGCAGGAAAGATAAAAGGATCAGGATCCCCCCACCAAACATCATCAGGATATATTTAAATCCGGCAGGGAATGACTCCTTTTTGGCATTATCGATAATTAAAAAGTAAATGCCCACGGTCATTATCTCAAGAAAAATATAAAAGCTTAATAAGTCCCGGGCCAAAACCGTCCCGACCATTCCTCCAAAAGCAATAAAAAGGACAAAATAATAGCGGAATAGATTACGCTTTACATAAGATAAGGAATATATAAAGATCAAAGGGAACAAAAAAGCGATCAAAAACAGCATAAAGCGGCTTAAATTATCAATGGGCAGGAATGAAGTTTGAAATATCATGGCAGCAGCACCTTAATTGCCGGTTGGATGAATTTTATAACCACATCCGGAAAAAGCCCCACTAAAAGACAGAGAACAGCAACCACGTAGGTTGAAAGATGCTCAAAAGGCCCCACTGGTTGCGGCACAAAATCAGGTTTATGCTGAAATTCTTCCGGAGAAAAAAAGGTTTGAATAACCCGGAAATAATAAGCCGCAGTCAGGAGGATCCCCATGAACAGAAAAACTATCACCAGATAATTTTTTTGCGCCAGCGTAGCCTGAAGAATAAACAACTTGCTGACAAAACCATTAAAGGGAGGAACCCCGATTATCGCCAGCGACAAGATACAAAATGAAAATGTGACCCCCGGCATCTGCCTCCAGATCCCCTTCATCCGGGAAATTCTCCAGAATCCGATCTGGGATATGATGATCCCCGCGCAAAAGAAGAGCGCCGCTTTTATCAAAGCGTGATTAAAAATGTGAAACAATCCACCCTTCAAGCCTAATTCTGTCCCTAGCCCTATCCCCACCAGGACAAATCCGATCTGGCTGATACTTGAATAAGCTAGCAGTTTCTTAAGCTCGTCTTGGACCAGAGCCAAACAAGCGCCTAAGACAAGTGTAATCACTCCCAAGTAAAGGACCAATTGGCCGGCGCTTTGCAAAAGGAGCGTCGTCCCAAAGAAAAGAAAAAAGATACGCAGCATGGCATATAAGCCGACCTTTAGGATTAATCCCGAAAGAAGGCTGCTTACCGGCGTGGGAGCCTGAGAGTGGACCTCAGGGATCCATGTGTGCAAGGGAAACATCCCGCATTTGATCCCGAAGGAAACCATCATCAGGGAAAATACCAGATAGATAACCTGAGGATTGGCCTGATAGATCTTGTCAATTTGAAGGGCAATGCTATCCATGTTCAACGATCCGGTCAATCCATACAAAATCGCGATCGCCAGAAGGAATAAAACCCAGGCCGCTTCGGTCATTATCAGATATTTAAAACTCGCTTTTACCGCCCGCGGCTTATGCTTGTAAGCAACCAGAACATAAGAAGCCACCGCCAGGACCTCAAAAAAGACATACATGTTAAATATATCCCGGGTCAGGACCAATCCCAATATCCCGGAAAGGGCGATCAGCAGCAGCGAATAATACCTTCTGGCAAAGATGTAAATACCGAGGGAATATAAAACGATCAAGAGGCCTATCCCCAGGACCATTAAAGCAAAAAAGAAACTTAACCCATCTATGGTCAGGCTTATCCCAACCGGCGGCGGCCATCCGCCCAAATTGTATTGGACCGAACCTCCCGCAATCACCCCTCTCCCCAAAGAGAGGAGCAGGGCCAGCGGAACAACCATCCCGATAGCCGCTACTATCTCCGCTCCCCTTTTCAACTTAACATATTTTGTCAAGTGGGTCAGGAAAGCGGCCAGCAAAGGGATAACAACAATTAATATTGGCGCATGTCCCATACTATTTTTCTAACAACTTATTTGTATCCAGTGTTTTATATTCATCATAGATCTTGATCGCCAGCGCCAGCGCCAGCGCGGTAACCCCCAAGCCGATCACAATCGCAGTCAGCATTACCGCCTGCGGCAAAGGATCGACCATCAAACTGCTTGAATCCTCAAAAATAGCCGCCTGGCCGCCAAAGACATACCCGATACTTATAAAGAATAAGATCACGCCCGAATTCATGATACAGAGCGACATGATCATTTTAATGATATTTCTCTTGGTCAGCAGTCCATAGATCCCGACCAAAACAACCACTATCCCTATATTAATCCCATTGATCATGACCCGTGCCTCACCATCCTGTAAAATATTACCGCGATACCGGTCCCGACCATAAAACCGATTGTCAGGTTGAGGAAAAGAATAAGCCCGGCGCCGGGAACGGTCCCCACCTCACCCTGGGGCAGGAAATCAGAAAGAAAAGAATAGCCCAAGATCATTCCGGTAAATCCGACCAGAATAAAGATCAGCATCCCGATGTTTTTTGCTAAGGACAAGAAATCCTCTTTAAACCTCTTTTCCGCCAACGCCACCCCTTCAACCAGTCCCAGCAGGATCAAAGCCGAGCCAAAGATCACCCCGCCCTGGAAACCACCCCCCGGAGAAAGATGGCCATGGGATATCAAGTAGCACCCGTAAAGCAAAATAAAGGGGAATAGCTTACGGGTAAATACTTTTACTATCGCCGATTTTCTGTTCATTCTATTTCTCTTCCCCCTCCTTTCGCAACAGCATAAAAACCCCCAAAGCCGCCGCAAAAAACACGGTCGCTTCACCAAGGGTATCGTACACCCTGTAGTTAAGATATATGGAAGTTACCGTGTTCAAAGCCCCGGTTTGCGCCACCCCGTAGGCAATAAAGTATTCGGATAATCCCTGCCGCGGATGGCCGTAATCCAGCCTGACCGCGCTGAAAAGAAAGAACGCTAATATCAGCAGTACGATCACCGCAACTATCCGGTTCATTCTTCATGCCTCCTGGTTTTACTAATGGCTACAACAAAAAGGACCGTGGAAACCCCGGCTCCCACCGCCGCTTCAGCAATAGCAATATCCAGAGCGTGCAGGCTAAAGAAAAGAAAAGTAAGCACCAGGCTGAAAGCGGCCAAAACTATAGCCGAATTTAGAAGATCTTTCATCTCGATCGCGATCAGGGCGGTAACAACTAAAAAAATAAGAAAAAGCTCGATCATTTCTTATTTGCCTCCCACGGCTTGATTCCCGATTCGATCGCCCCGCGGGCTATCGCATGGGAAGCGACCGGACTGGTAATTACAATAAAAAGCGCGATCAGGATAATCCGCAGCGAAAGAGGAGTAAAGCCGGAATAAATTATCAGCCCGACAAAGATAGAAAGCACCCCCGCTGTCCCCGCTTTACCGGCGGGATGAAGCCGGGTGTAGAGATCGGGAAAGATCAGCAGCCCCAATACCCCAAAGACCATAAAAAAGAGCCCCGAGCCGATAAATAGATTGGCGATGATGATCACTTGTGAAGTTCCCTTCCCGTTAAATATTTTGAAATAGCGATCACCGAAATATAGCCCAAAATCGCATAGACCAGGGCAACGTCAAAATAAACGTAGCGCTGATAATAGACCGCTTGGGCAGCAATAATGACCGTAATATTTAAAACCATCAGATTAAGCCCGATCAGCCGGTCAAAATGGGTCGGTCCCCTGACAATGCGGATCAAACACAAAAAAGAGGTGACCGATAAAATATAGGTTATGACCAAAAATGGATTCAATAGAATATCCTCTTAAGCTGCGCTTCGTAATTCCCTTTTATCACACGCGCTGCTTGATGGGCGTTATCGGTCTTAACCGCCAGCCAATGGACATATAAACAATCTTCCTGCAGATCTATGGTAACCGTTCCGGGAGTTAAAGTAATAGAGTTGGCCAGTAGCACCCGGGCAAACTTTGATTTTAAGCGGGTCCTGATCTTTACTACTCCGGGATTTATCTTCCTCGTTAACACCCGGTAAACCACATTAAAACTCCCCAGATATATCTCCCAGAGCACTACAAAAAAATAGATCAGGAAATACTCGAACCGGGGAAGGATCCCTTTTTGGATCTCCTCTCCCTTTTCGATAAAAAGATCGTAAGTAGCCATCGAAATTATCAGGGAGAATATTCCTCCGAGCAGCAGAGAAAAAGGATCGAAGCTAAAGGTAAAAAGGAGCCAAAGCACAAAGAGGAAGAAAAAAGTGATTAGTATTTTATTGATCGTCCGGAGTTCTTCAATTCTCATTTATCGCAAAAGTATATCACAATTTGCCTTATTTGACCTAGTAATGATATACTTTCGCTTTATATGACAGAAGATCTGCTAAAACTCCCGAAGCGGGCCAGGTTCTCCCATGTGCTTAGGAACAAGAACTTCTTATTTCTCTGGCTCGACCAGCTTATGTCCCAACTAGCCGACCGGTTTCTGCTTTATGTCCTGCTCATCCTGGCCTACCAGCTGACCAAGAGCAACCTGGGGGTCAGCGTGCCGATGCTCGCTTTCGGCGCCTCTGCGGTGGTCTTTGGGCCGACGGCCGGGGTTTTTGTCGACCGCTGGAACAAAAAGCGGGTCATGATCGTTTCCAATATTCTACGCGGACTATTGATCCTGCTGGTCATCCCGCTGATCAATGAACCGATCGGCATTCTTTTTCTGATCAGCTTTATAATCTTTTCTGTTTCCCAGTTCTTCTCGCCGGCCGAGATATCAAGCATCCCCCTGCTGGTGGAAAAGCGCGACTTGATAGCGGCCAATTCGCTCTTTATGATCACGTTAATGGTCGCTTCGATCATCGGGATCGGGATGGCCGCTCCGCTAACCAATTATTTTGGCATCAGGATCGTCCTGATAATTTCGGCGGCACTCCACCTTGCCTCAACTTTGGCAACATTTATGATCTCGCTTAACCACAGGAAAAAAGTGACCAAGGACGGGATTATCCATCTCTTTAAAGAGTTGCTGATGGGACTGGAGTTTATCCGGAGAAAACCGCTGATCCGCTATTCACTATTAAAGATGTTCCTTGCCACATCTGTCCTGGCCGTAGTCTGTTTGCTGGCGGTAAATTTTTCCGAGAAAATATTAAGGATTGGAGCGGCAAACTTCGGCTATCTGATCTTTGCAGCGGGATCCGGCATGGCGTTCGGCGGCCTGCTCCTGGGAAAATTCAGCCACCGCTTTAAAAAAAGGAACCTGGTTTTCACGGGTTTCCTGTTGGCAGGTTTTTCCCTGCTTCTACTGAGCAAGTTGACGACCGTCTGGATAGTCTTTACGCTTGTGTTCCTTCTAGGACTGGGGAATGCGTTTATTATCACCCCGCTCCAGACCATCCTGCACGAAAGGGTGCCGCGGATCATCCGGGGACGGGTTTTTGGGATGCAAAACATGCTGATCAACTCAGCTTTTACTTTTCCGGTCGTCATACTGGGAGAGATGGCTGACCGGATCGGGCTCCGCATCATAATAATCTGCCTGGGGATCACCATTTTAAGTGTCGGGGTTTTCGACCGCTTCCTCTCGAGGTTTAACCGTTTAAATCGCGGATAAACTCCATCAGCCTGCCAAAACTCTTCCGGTCGAACTTCATACAAATACGCGGTTTATCCAGCAGCTCTTTACCCCTGACTTCCGAAGGGAGCGGACCGCTCGGCCTTATCCCGCCATCGATCATATCCTGGTATTTACCGCTCAACCTTTCCAGCTTCCTATCAGAAACCTTCTCGTTTAAGCGGACGATCGTGATCTCTTTCCCGTACCTGATCGAATGATAGACGCGATAAAAATCCGTAACCTCCTTTACCGCCGCTTCCGCAGAATTAACAACGCTAAAAAGCTTGAAATCGGGACCGATTAGATACTTACCCCGCAACAATTCCTTTTTCAGGAAACGGAACCAGGTTTTCCAGTAAGTCTTCCCTGGCGACTCGACAAAAACGATCGGCCGCGGGGTTGCTTTTCCGGTCTGAAGCAAAGTTAAAACCTCGAAGCCTTCGTCGTGGGTCCCAAAACCGCCCGGAAAAAGGACCGTGGCGTCCGACTCTTTCAGGAACGCCAATTTCCTGGTAAAGAAATACTTTACGTTAATTAGTTTTTCGCCGCGCGAAACATAAGGGTTCGGTTTAAATTCCTGTGGGAGCTTGATCTTTACCGCGAAACCTTTCTTCCCGGCACCGAGGTTCCCCGCCTCCATTACTCCCCCGCCCCCGCCGGTAATTACCATCCAATCCCGCTCAACAATTTTTCTGGCAAAATTTTCGGTTATCTTATACTCTTTACTTTTTGGCAGGCTGCGATGGGAGCCAAAAATAACCACTTTTCTAACATCGCGGTATTTATTAAAGGTCCGAAAAATGTGGCGGAGTTCTTTTAAGGTAACATTTACCAAATAAAGGTCCCGCTCGTCAGCTTTATCGAGGTGAAGTTTTACCACGGTCATGAAAAGCTGTTGAATATATTCGCGGGTGCGCGGAGTGCTGTATTTCTTGGCCAACCGATCAATCTCGGAGTCGATTTCTGGGTTCCCTGTCACATAACCTCTTTTAGCCATCAAATCTGATTATAGCATTTTTTACCGGGTTCGAAACCCCGTCAATCCCGTTATCCGCGATATCCAGAATAAAAGGGGCAATCTGGATGCTGTAACGCTTAGCAATCGTCTCCGGCTCCATCGCCGGCCAGCCCCAAAGTGAAGTATGGTAGATCCCATCGACTGTAAAAAAGGGCTTATCCATATAGGTGGGCTTCATCGTCTCGATCGGAGCATGCCCGACCGGATTTGAGACCAGATCGACCAGTACCGATCCCTTTTTAAATAACTTTAGCATTGCTTTGGTTACAAAGGGAGGTTCTTTTTTTACTTCTCTACGGAAGGGACGATTGACCGCATCCACCAGAATGTCTGTCCCCGGAAGATATTTTTCCATTTCCGGATAATGTTTTCGGTTCAAGATCGTCACATTCGCTCTTTTACGCGAAGCACAGCGAATTGCTCCGACCGAAATGTTCCCGTACCCCATGATCTTAACGTTCGCAAATTCGGGATCTTTCCCCCAAAGTTTAAAACTGTACTCCATCCCGATCCTGCCCGATTCTTCTACCGCTTCAACCATTCTTTTTCCAAATGGATTTTTAATATTTTCAATAGGGACCGCGATCGCCTTTTTCTTTTTAAGGTTATTTTCGAGTTCAATATTACAGCGAATATGCATCATGGAAAGGAGAACCCCTCCCTGCTTCATCATGCCTACCTCTTTTTCATTCGGCTCTTTGATCCGCACTACCAGATCACAAGCATAAACTTCCTCCGGTGTTCCAATCTTGGCCCCGATCTTCTCATAGTCAGAATCTATGATCCCTATGCCTACTCCTGCACCTTTTTCAACAATTACTTCGTTCCTGGCCGCGATCTTCGCCAGTTCCGGGGGAGAAATGATCACCCTCTTTTCTAACGGCCTATTCTCTTTTGCAATGCCAATTTTCATGAAATATCCTATAATTATCCCCAGAATTTATTCTGAGGCGCCAGTCACCAAAGCATAAACTTCGTCCGCATTGATAAATGTACCATATCTTTTAAGGATTGTAAGGGCCAATCTTAGTTTGATCCTCATCCACCATGAACTAAAATCATAGGTGTGGGCCAAAACCGAAACAATGACCTCCTCGTTTTCCGCTCTTGCTCTCCACCGCCTCGCCGATTGAAATGTATGCCAGAGCGAGGTTAATTCGAGGTACATCCCCCATCCCAAAGGAACTTCATAAACCTTACTCTCACCCACCCTCCGGTGGTCATCCCAACCCATCCGATAAACATTATCAGGCGAATCCCTCCAATCGGCTGCTCCGCTAATATACCTGTCCGGTTCGCAGGAAAAATCCAAATAAAGATTATTATTCTCTAAAATAGGGATGAGCTTAGCGTTAAAAGCCAGATACCCGCCGCGATAAGCGATCGGATGCAATCCGCTTTTTCTTAATTTACCGGTTAAAGCTCCGATCTCTCTCTTCATCCGCGCTTCATCTTCGGTAAACGAGGCTTTCTCCGGATCGTCCTCGTGGCAATGGACCCCGATACTGCCGCCGTTTTTCTCAACATCCTTCCAGATCGAAATAAATTCCGGCTCAAGGAAAAAATCGCGGGCGCGATCGGAGGAATGAACAAAGTGAAGAAATTTATTGTCAATTGTTTTCGCCAACGCTATTTCTCTCTTTACCAGGTCAAGGACCACATCTTTTTTTGGTTTTCTCTGCTCTTCAGAAAGATTAGGGCAGAAATATTCTCCCCAGTCGCCGTCGATCGTAAAAACAAAATTTAGCAATGCTCAACTCCTTTGTCAATCGTCTCGACAAGATACGCTCTGGAGTGATCTTCTTTCATCGCGCTTAGAATTTTTTCTCCCCTTGCTTTATCTCTAACAATCCCAAATACCGAAGGGCCGGAACCGGACATTTGGGCTTCATTGCAGCCGAGTTTAACCAGTTTCTCTTTGATCTCGGTTATCACATCATGTTTTGAAACTACTACCGGCTCCAGATCGTTCTTGATATCTTCAGGAAGATTCAGATGCAAACGATCAATTTCTTCATAAGCCCACTTTGTAGAAACATGAATGTTAGGCGTAACCAGGACAAAATACGTTTTTGGCCACGGCTCCTGCTTCTCCACGATCTCCCCCCGGCCTTTTACCAAACAGGTCCCACCGACCAAACAAAACGGCACATCCGATCCAATTTCGGATCCAATTTTCATTAATTCGTCATTCGGCATTCGGAATTCGGCATTTTCCATCTGATTCAACCCATACAATACTGCCGCCGCATCCGCCGATCCTCCCGCCAATCCCGCCGCCATCGGTATCCTCTTCTCAATATGAATCTTAATCCCGGTCTGTTGTCTTTGGTCTTTGGTCTTCTGTCTAAAAAATAGTTCCGCCGCCTTACAAGCAATATTATCCTGCCCTTTGGGCACCGCAGGATCACTACAGATCACTTCGATACCGGATGAAAGAGGTGATAAGGTGATAGAGTCATAAAGTGATATGGACTGCATAATCGATTCCAGGTCGTGAAACCCGTCGGGGCGCTTTTCGAATATGCGCAGGGAGAGATTAAGTTTTGCGTAGGCCCGAAGCTTCACTATTTGCGCTTTTTCTGCAAACGTGATTTCTTTCGGGCTGCTTTATTCTTGTGAATAATCCCGCGTTCTACCGCTCTGTCTAGAACAGATACCGCTTTTTTCACAAGCTCTTTTGCTTCAAGCGCTTTAGCTTTAATCGATTTTTGGGCAGCTTTTAAGGCTTTTTTGATCGCATTTTTAGTCTTTAAATTTCTTACCCTTCTCTTCTCTGAACTACGAACCCTCTTCTTCCCTGATTTTAGTCTTTGCGCCATATTCTTCCTCCTTCGATCACGGTGCGGACTTGACATACTATCACAATCTAAACTATCATAGCAAGCACTTTGGGTATTCACGATTGGTTTAAACGCAAAAAACAAGAAAAAGAGCCGGCCTTTGTCAGCGAAAGGCTCGATATCCCCGGCAACTTGTGGGTTAAATGCTACAAATGCAGCCAGGCGATATTTACCAAAGATCTGGAAGCGGACCTAAAGGTATGCCCAAAGTGCAACTATCATTTTAAGCTTACCGCAGAAGAACGCCTAAAACAGCTGCTTGATGAAAAAAGTTTCAAAGAGATCAATCCCAACATAAAATCCAAAAACTTCCTGAACTTTAAAGATTCCAAATCGTATACCGACCGGATTAAAGGGGCGGTCGCAAAGTCGTCCCTGAAAAATGCGATCGTTACCGGCATGGGAAAGATCGATAGTACTCCTGTCGCGATCGGAATTATGGACTTTTCTTTCATGGGAGGGAGCATGGGATCGGTAGTCGGCGAAAAAGTCTCCCGCCTAATAGAGCTGGGGATCGAAAAAAAAGCCCCGGTTATAATCTTTTCTTCCTCAGGCGGCGCCCGTATGCAGGAGGGGATCATGAGCCTTATGCAGATGGCAAAGACCTCCGCCGCGCTGGGAAGGCTTCGTGAGAACCGCCTCCCCTATATTTCGGTACTAACGGATCCAACCACCGGAGGGACCTCCGCCAGCTACGCGATGCTGGGAGATATTAATATCGCCGAGCCGGGGGCGCTGATCTGTTTTGCCGGTCCCCGGGTTATTGAGCAGACGATCCGCCAAAAATTACCGCCCGGATTCCAGCGGTCGGAATACCTGCTGGAGCACGGGATGATCGATATCGTAAGCGAAAGGAAAGATCTTAGGTCAACATTAAACAAGATCGTTAAGTGGTTCCATGAAACATAAGAATTTATTCCCATTCGAAAAACCGCTGCTCGAACTCTACGAGAAGTTAGATGAGATCAGGAAGGTATCCGAAAAAGGTAAGATGGATATGGACGAAGAGATCCGGATGATGGAAAAAAGGATCGAAACCATGCGTCAGGATATCTTTTCCAAGCTCTCTCCTATCCAGACCGTTCGGGTCGCGCGGCACATCAACCGGCCTACGACCCTCGATTATATCGATAATATTTTTTCTGATTTCATTGAACTTCACGGTGATCGTAATTTTTCTGACGACGCGGCAATGATCACCGGGATCGCCAAGTTAGACGGCCGCTCAGTAGTTGTGCTCGGTCAGCAAAAAGGAAAGTCTACCAAAGAAAATATTGCCCGCAATTTTGGAATGGCAAATCCGGAGGGTTACCGAAAAGCATTGCGGGTAATGCGGATCGCCGAGCGTTATGAAAAACCGATCATCGCATTCATCGACACCCCTGGAGCCTATCCCGGCATCGGCGCCGAAGAGCGCGGGCAGGCCGAAGCAATCGCCAAGAATCTAAGAGAGATGGCGGAGCTCACCGTACCCTTCATCGCGATCGTAACAGGCGAAGGCGGTTCCGGTGGAGCGCTCGGAATTGGAATGGGCAACCGGGTAATGATGCTTGAATTCTCGATCTACTCAGTTATTTCTCCCGAAGGATGCGCATCGATCCTTTTTAGGGATGCGACCCGGGCTAATGAAGCGGCGGTGGCAATGAAGATTACCGCAAAGGACCTTTTAAAGCTCGGAGTTATCGATGAGATCATCAAAGAGCCGGTCGGCGGCGCGCATAACAACCCAAAACAAGCCGCCGCTTACATGAAATCTGCCATAATAAAAAATCTGGAACCTTTATTATCGCTCTCCCATCGCGAACTTATTGCCGATCGTTATAATAAGTTCAGGAAGATGGGGATATTTACCGAAGAAAAATAAAAATGCCCAGGAGAGGACTTGAACCTCCAAGGGTTTGACCCCACATGAACCTGAATCATGCGCGTCTGCCAATTCCGCCACCTGGGCAAGTTTTTTAATATGCCGCTGGTCGGAGTCGAACCGACACGAGGATAAACCTCACCAGATTTTGAGTCTAGCGCGTCTGCCAATTCCACCACAGCGGCATCTCGACATTGCTCGATGCAAGCAAGAAGTTAAAGTATAACAAACAAAAATAACCTTGACAATTATTAATATTCATTCTATTATGGTTAACGGACGAAGCGCAAAGGCCTCACAAATTTTTTAATCTATATTTCAACATGTTATTTCAAATAGGAGGAAAATAATGGACATAGTAGAATTAGAAGGTAAAAATCTGCAGGAACTGTACCAGATCGCAAAGACCATGGATATACAAAACACCAGGTCGTTAAAAAAACACGACCTGATCTTTAGGATCCTCGAAGCCAAAACCCAACAGAACGGCAACATGTTTGCTAAAGGGGTGCTGGAAATTCTGCCGGAAGGTTATGGATTCTTGCGCACCGGAGGATATCTCCCCAGCCGGGACGATATCTACGTTTCGCAAACCCAGATCAGAAGATTTGATATGCAGATCGGCGACCTGGTTTCCGGCCAGATCCGCCCGCCAAAAGAGGGAGAAAAATATTACAGCCTGCTAAAGATCGAAGCGGTCAACGGGACCAACCCCGAACTATTGAGAGAGCGGATCCCGTTTGAAAATCTCACTCCGATCTTCCCTGACCAGCGCTTTAATTTAGAATATACAAAATGCCCGATCGTATGCAGATTGATGGACCTCTTCGCCCCGATCGGGATGGGACAGCGCGGAATGATCGTCTCTCCCCCAAAGGCGGGAAAGACCACCATCTTAAAAAATATCGCTAACAGCATTACCGAAAATTCCCCGGAAACATTGATCAAAGTCCTATTAGTTGATGAACGGCCCGAAGAGGTCACCGATATGGCCCGCTCGGTAAAAGGTGAAGTGGTCGCTTCTACTTTTGACGAGCCGCCGGAAAATCATATCCGGATCTCAGAATTAATGCTCGAATCTTGTAAAAGATTAGTTGAGGGAGGCAAGGATGTAATTATCCTGATGGATTCGATCACCCGCCTCGCCCGCGCTTACAACCTGGTTACCCCGCCCTCAGGAAGAACATTGTCCGGCGGCCTCGACCCGACTTCACTCCACCGCCCGAAAAGATTTTTCGGAGCAGCCAGGAATCTCGAAGGCGGAGCAAGCTTGACCATTATCGCCACCGCACTGGTTGATACCGGATCGCGGATGGACGATATTATCTATGAGGAATTCAAAGGGACCGGGAATATGGAGCTCCATCTCGACCGTAAACTTGCAAATCGCAGGATCTTCCCGGCGCTCGATGTAAAAATGTCGAGTACCCGCCGAGAAGAGCTCCTGATGGGCGAAAAAGAGCTCAGAAAAATGTGGCTGCTCCGGAAAGTAATGGACAATTATGATCCTGCCGAAGCCACCGAACAGCTGATCGAGCGCCTCAAAGAATTCAAGACCAACAAAGCGTTCATGGAATCCGCTGACGTAAAATAATGACCAAACGGATCTCGATCGATGCCCGCACCATTTGTAAAGGAGATCTCTTTATCCCCATAAAAGGACCGAACTTTGACGGCCGCAATTTTATCCCCGAAGCGATTAAAAAGGGGGGCTCTGTTTTAGACGTAAAAGATGGATTGAAATCCCTTCAAGCAATGGCGATCGAACATCGAAACAAATTCAATATCCCGATCGTTGGCGTCACCGGCAGTGTTGGCAAAACCACCACCAAAGATATGATCGCCTCGATCATCTCCCAGGAGAAAAAGGTCTTAAAGAACGAAGAGAATTTTAATAATGAGATCGGGGTCCCCCTCACCCTTTTAAAAATTACCAAAAAGCATAAAGCGGCGGTGATCGAAATGGCCATGCGGGGTTTGGGCGAGATCGAACAGCTGGCCAGGATCGTCCGCCCCAGGATCGCAGTCGTTACAAACATCGGCGAGGCCCACCTTGAATTCTTAAAGAGCAAAAAAAATGTCGCCCGAGCCAAGGCGGAGATCTTTAAATATCAGGCTAAAAATGATTTCGCCGTGATCAACGCAGACGATGAATATTTTGAGCACTTAGCTAAGAATATTAAATGCAAAAAATCAAACATTATCACTTTTGGGATCACCGAAAAAGCCAGCGTAACTCCAAAAGATCTAAAAGGGATTAAATTACCGCTCCCCGGTGAACACATTATTTATAACGCGTTGGCCGCGATCGCCGTAGCTAAGATCATGAGACTTAAGCGATCTTCGATCAAAAAAGGATTGGAAAACGTAGTGCTCTCCAGCAAGCGAATGGAAATCATCAATCGCGAAGATGGAGTTAAGATCATAAATGACACTTACAATGCCAATCCCCAGTCAATGGCTGCGGCGTTAAAAGTTCTGGCCTGTCTTAAAGGGAGAAAGATCGCGGTGCTCGGCGACATGTTCGAGCTGGGCAAAAGGGCAAAACCGGCCCATAAAAGGATCGGCAAACTCTCCAGAGAATTAGGGATCGACATCCTGGTTTCTGTCGGAAAACTGTCCAGAGAAATGAAAGCCAACTTCCACCTTACAAATAATAGGCTTACGGTTAAAAAACTAAAAAAAATGGTCCGCCGCGGCGACCGCATCCTGGTCAAAGGTTCCCGGGGAATGAAGATGGAAGAGATATCATACGCCCTCTCCCGCGAACCGGTCGAAAGTATTATTGTTGAAGAATCCTTCGATAATTGTTAGAATCCTCATCGAGCGAAGTCGAGATGCCTGGGTGGTGGAATTGGCAGACACACCAGCTTGAGGGGCTGGCGCCGTCAAAAGCATAGGAGTTCGAATCTCCTCCCAGGCATAATAATTTGCGAAGCAAATTATTCCCTAATTCCTCACCCTCTCCCTATCCCTTCAAACTTTCTTTGGTAGGCTCCGCAAATTATTAGGGATAAGAATGAGGAAGAAGAATGAGGGCATGGTATAATTATTATATATGTTTGATTTTGAAAAGTTTGATGTTTATAAAAAAGCCAAGCAACTCACAAAAGAGCTTTCGGAGTTGATTTCCAGCTTAAAGTATGCCCATCCTCGACTCATTGACCAACTACAAAGGGCCACGCTATCAATCCCGCTAAATATTGCCGAAGGGGCCGGCCGATATTCAAAGGCAGACAAGCGCCATTTCTATATCATAGCCAGGGGATCGGTTTTCGAATGTGTTGCGATATTAGACGTTTTACTGGATATGGATCTGATCCGCAAAAAACAAAAAGCCGCATATTACGAACGGCTTGAAGAGTTATCAAAAATGATCTCCGGTCTTATAAATTCCCAAAAATGACCTTGATAGAATAATCCCTCCTCCTTTCCCCAACCCCATTCTAATAAATACGCACCCACTGGAAAACACGTTTTTCTCACCATTGACAGAGGAAGTGGGTGGTGGGAGAATGCAATCAAAAGGAGGAAATTCACATGAGACTGCCAAAAATAATCGGTTACGCTATCATTATCTGGATAATCCCATATGTTACAGCCATCCCATTGATGGGCCTGATGAACAACGACCTTGTTTTCTTTAAGACGATTATGCTTGTCGAAAGCGCAATCGTAGGTGCAATTTGTACTGTCCTATATTTCAACAAAGTTGATAAAGAATATTTTAAAGAAGGTCTTGATTTAGGTTTGATATGGCCCCTGGTCAACTGGCTTCTTGACTTTGCTTTTTTAATTCCTTTTTCGCAAATGTCTTATGGTCGCTATTTTATGGAAATTGGCTTAAGATATCTGATAATTCCAGTTTTTACTATTTCGATAGGTTATATTCTTGCCAAGAAACTTTTCCTTAGGCATTAAGTAGTCGGAGAATATAAAAAATTAGGGTAAATTTTATTATACGCATAGACATCCCAAACATCATCTCACGATACAAACATATAGCTCCGAATTAGGGGCAAGAACTGTATTAGATATTAAGAGATTAGTCAGAGATATCATAGTTTCTACATTATAAGTCCTTCTTCTTGCACCCACGAATAGTGTTGGGTATAATCAGGGAGACGGCCCGGAACGGAATGGTTTGAAAAGGAATGGGTCGAGAGGCATTGTTTCCTATTGAACCATGCAAGTTTCTTTGCTACACTTTCGATTAAATTAAAGGAGGCAGTGTGGAGATCCAACTTTCTCAAATTCATGCCCCTGACGCCGGCCTGTTGCAGGATTCCTCTGCCCAAAACCCGCCCGACCAATCCTTCCAAAATTATCTCGATGAAGAGCAAAAAAGGATCGCCCTCATGTTTTCTCCCTGGGCCCAATTCGAATTCAGTTCGCTTTTTTCTTATCCCGCCTTCACCCCGGAGACCGAGAGCTATGGAAGAAGTGATTTTCTCTATGAAGTAGAAATCTCCCCGGCCGAACAGAATTATTCTGAGAACTATCAAAGAGAAAATCACTTGGCGCGATCTGGTGGATTCAGGTTATCCGATAATTTTGTCCCCAAGCCTCCGGAAATGATGCTTCAGGAAATTTTAGCAAAAACCGGATGGCTGGCTCCGAACCTTGAAGCAAGCCCCCTCTTCTTTCAAGCGCAGATGGAAGGTAAATTGCTCAGCAAACTTGATCTCCAGTATTTAGTCGATCAAATTCTGGCCCAAGTAAGATTGGTCAAGGGAAAAGGTAAAACTGAACTGACGGTCGGGCTTAAACCAGACGACCTTGGAGAAATTATCCTAACTTTAATTGCCAAATCCGGAATGGTATCGATCCAGATCCAGGCTCCCGAAGAGATCAGAAAACAACTCGAGGCTCTGCGCAAGGAGCTCGAAATCGCCTTAAAAAGGTCCAACGTCAATCTTTCCGAGATAAAGATCGAGAGAATAAAGGAGGAACACCATGCTTAACATTATGAGCCAGGCAAAAAACGCGATTTCTGCTTACAATACCGCACTGCAGGCTACTTCAGCAAACATCGCCGGGATGAATGTCACCGGTTATAAAAGGATCGATGTCTCTTTCCAGACTATATTTGAAAGGATCTTAAACCAGGGGACCGCCGCCACCAATACGAGCGGTGGAACGAACCCGAAACAGTTCGGACAGGGAATGGCATTATCAAATGTCTCGCTCGATTTCTCTTCGGGTGAATACACCTCGGGAACCAGCGCCGACCTGGCAATTTCCGGCCGGGGTCTTTTTATCTTCTCCCCGGATGGCGGCGACAGTTATCTATACGGTCGCGCTGGAAACTTTGAGATCGACCTAAACGGCAGTCTGCTTTCGAACAACATGCAAGTTTACGGACTGAACAGCTCCGGAAGTTTAGTTCCAATCCAAAACCTTCCTTCCGGAAATAAATCCGATTATCAGTGGACGGCGGATGGCACCCTTGAATACTCTTCGGACGGCGGAACAACTTATACTTCTACCGGATACCAGATCGCGCTAACCTATTTTGAAAATCCGAACGGATTAGCCCAGGCGCAAGGGACCAGTTTTGCCGAAACCCCGGCCTCGGGTTCTCCAGCCACCGCCCAAGCCCCCGGCGGCGCGGTGGGATCAGTTCGCGCTGGACAACTCGAGCAATCTAACGTATTCTATCTAGGTGAATCGCTGGATGCCCTCGAGCTGCAAAGAGCGATGGAAGGGAACCTGACCATGGTTCGATTAGCATCCGACATGATCTCAACGTTCATCAATAAAATAAGCTAAAGAAATCTATTCTAATAAAATAGATGGATTGAGGTAATGGTGGAAAAACAGGCAAGCAAACCTGAGATTGCTCCACAAAAGCGGACGCTTAAATTCGCGCCGGCGATCGGGGACTGGACGGTTTACAAACCGCCGAGGGTCCTGGTTAAGAAGGTAAAGACCGGCCTTTACGGGTTTGACCGCCTTTCCAAAGAAGAACTCAATCTATTCCTTTTTATCCACTACAATTTTACAAAGGAGTTTTTAAAAAGGCTAAAAATCGATCTCGGCTTATCGGTTGAACTTTTTACCGTTTCAGTCGAACAGACAACCTACCTGAATTTCCTGAGAACAATGACCAGCGCGGTAGTCCAGGGAAAGATCAAAGTTAAAAACGAACACGACCCGGTACACATCTTCTTCGATCTCGCCCAGGCCAATTCGATTATCAATTACGCGTTGGGCAACCGGGACCTGGAACCACTTAATCGGGGGTTAACCGATTCGGAAAACAGGGTATTTACGACAACTATGACTGAGTATTTACCAAAATTTTCCTCCGCGTACGAGAACGTAATAAAAAATCCGGTTTTTAATATCACCAGCTCCCCTGATATTATGCTCGATTCAAGCATCAATCCAAACCTCACCATAGCCAGTTTTAACGCGGAGATCGCCTTAGCTGATAATCCGGTTGGAAAAATCACTTTTGCCTATCCGGGAGGAATGCTGAAAAAACTGATTGCGCAGTACAAAGAAATAGTTTACGCAAAGCCGCTTAACTTCGCCCGCCTCCCCGGCTCGCTCCTTTCGAAAATCATGGCCGGCGCCTCGATCGCTTTGGGGGAAACATCGCTTACAACCAATGATATCGATCAGCTCGAGATCGGCGACGTAGTCTCTTTAGAGACGAGTATCGAATCTCCGATTTCATTTACAGTTGGAGAAAACTTAAAAAGTTTTGCCCAGCCTGGGACAAAGAATAAAAAATATGCCGCTCGCATTGTCGGCTTTGAAGAGCGGCCGGAGATATCGATCCCCAAACCGGAGCTTGAAGAAGAAGAAACTGAAGAGCTCTCTCCAACAGTTGAGGAAGAGGTGGAAGAGGAAGAAACAGCAGAGGACTTGTCCGCCGCGCAAGGCGCGGAGGAGGAAGAATTTACCGAAGAAGAGAGCTTCCCTGAGGACATGTCCTCCGAAGCCCAAGAGGCGGAGGAGGAAGAGTTCCCGGAAGAAGAGGCAACGGAAGAAGAGGAAAGCGAAGAATTACCCGAGGAAGAGGAAGACTTCTCGGAAGAAGATTTCCCTGACGAAGAGTTTCCAGAAGAAGATTTATCCTCCGAAGCGCAAAGCGCGGAGGATGAAGAAAAGGAGGAATAATAAATGGAAGTAAGAAATGTCAAATTTCCCGAGTTTAGTGAAGGAGAAAAAGGTGAAAAGATCGAACAAAGGACTTTAGGTAATATTCCGGTCAAGGCAACGGTAGAGCTCGGCCAGACCGAATTAACATTAAAAGAGATCCTCGATCTTTCGGAAGGTTCGATCGTTGAGCTCGACCGCCTCGCTGGCGAACCGCTCGATCTTAAAGTTGGAGGGCAATTAGTAGCTCAGGGCGAGGTCGTCGCCATCGACGACTCTTACGGTCTGCGCATTACTAACGTGGTGATGAGATGACCCCCTCGACTCCGCTCGGGGCAAGCCAGGAGGCCTTGGTCTTTGAGTCTACACCGGTAATCACCTTCGGATATATTATGCAGGTATTTTTCTCCCTGCTTATCGTCCTGGCTTTTATCTATTTGATTGGCAAGTATCTTCTCCCCAGGTTAAAGACCAACGCTTTCGGCAGATATATAAAAGTCATCGACCGGGTCTATCTCGAACCGCAAGTCGGCGCGTACATATTAAAAGTCGGTAAATCCGCCTGGCTGGTCGCGGTTGGCAAACAGAGCATTGTTAAGATAGATAAGATCGAAGAAGAAAGCTTAACCATCAATGAATAAGCGAAATCTTTTTTCCTGGATGGCTTTTCTGTTGGTCCAGTCCGCCGTTTTTGCACAGGCTCGCCCCCTCACGGCAACGATCAATATGCGGGATATAATGGCCTCTCCACAATTCAGCAACAGTATCCAATTAGTGCTTTCGATGGCGGTTATCTCGCTGGTCCCATTTTTCCTGATATCGGTCACCTCATTTTTAAGGATCATTATTGTGTTTGCCCTTGCCCGGACGGCAATCGGCACCCAGCAGGTCCCGCCAAATATGGTCGTGGTCGGATTGGCCCTTTTTATGACCGTCTTTATTATGACCCCGGTCTGGAAAGAGGTTAACGAAAAAGCGGTGGTCCCTTATAACAAGGGGAAAATTTCCCAGGAAAAAGCTTTTGAGCGCGGATTAAAACCGATCTCTAAATTTATGATCAAGCAGACCCGCGAAAAAGATCTCGCCCTTTTTATCCAGTTTTCGCGGATCGAAGCGCCCAAGAAAGCAGAAGATATCCCGATCTATGTTTTGATCCCGTCGTTTATGATCTCTGAGCTTAAAACCGCTTTCCAGATCGGGTTTCTCCTCTTTATCCCGTTTATTATGATCGACCTGACCGTCGCCAATATCCTGTTATCGCTCGGCATGTTCATGTTATCACCGGTCATGGTCTCTCTCCCGTTTAAAGTACTATTATTCGTCCTGGTCGATGGATGGAACCTTATATCACGAGGGCTCCTAATGAGCTTTAGGTGAGGAAATGAGCCAAGATTTTGCCGTACAAGTAATGTACCAGGGAATTACCACCCTATTAATGGTCTCGCTGCCAGTCGTGGGCGTGGGACTGCTGGTCGGTTTTATGATCTCCTTATTCCAGGCGGTCACGCAAATCCAGGAACAAACCTTGACCTTTGTCCCCAAAGTTATTGCCGTCCTCTTAATGGTCGCCTTCACTTCCCCCTGGATCATCTCCATGATGGTTGACTTCACAACCACGCTGTGGAGCACCATCCCGACGATGGCGAGATGATCATCTCTCTTGAACAACTAATTGTCTTCCTTCTGATCATCGGACGGATCGCGGGAGTTTTCTTGCAAGCCCCGATCTTTAACTCGCGCAGTGTCCCCTTTTATGCCAAAACCGCCTTTGCAGTCTGGTTTTCGCTCGTCCTATGGTTTGTTACCCCGATCAATAAAACCTTGCCGGATACAATGACCTTCTTTATCCTCGCGCTGGTGTTCGAAGTGGCAATCGGTTTTGTTATCGGGTTTATCTGCAACGTAATTTTTATCGCGGTCCAGTCGGCTGGAGAGATCATGGACATGCAGATGGGGCTATCGGTCGCGACCGCGCTCGACCCGGTTTTCGGGGCGGTCATCTCGGTAATCGGAAGGCTCGCGTTTTTTACCGCGATCATTGTTTTTATTACCGCCAACGGCCACCACCTGGTCCTTTCGGCATTGCACCAGAGCTTTACCTCCCTGCCCGTGGGTAAATTTGCCAACCTTGCCTCTCCTAATCTGGCAATGCAGATGATCGGGCTCGGATCGGCCCTCTGGGTAACTGCCATTAAACTGGCTATCCCGGTGGTCCTTTTGATCTTTATTTCTGACTTCACCTTCGGGATCGTCTCCCGGGTCGCCCCGCAGGTAAACGTCTTTATGCTCGGTTTCCAGGTCAAACCTTCTCTCGGTATCGTAGGATTTTTGATGTGTCTCCCTTTTATTATAAAATACATTAACAGGCTGTTAGAATATATGACCGAACAGCTGGCGCTGATGGCAGCAGCCATAAAGTAAGTCTCTCGACAGAGCTCGAGACAAGGAGCGTTAAATGGGCGAACAGGGTGGAGATAAGACCGAAGATCCGACGCCGCATCGATTAAGAGAGGCGCGCGAAAAAGGGCAGATCGCAAAGAGCCGTGAGATCACGGTGGCCTTTGTTTTGCTCCTCTCCTATTTCCTCTTTAAATATCTTGGGGAATTCATGTGGGGGAACCTGACCGAGGCGGCGCGGGTTATATTAAACTATATTCCTGAAGCAAGGAACTTTAATGTTGCCTTTGCCGGCTACATCCTGCTGATCGCTTTGCGGGCAATCGCCTTAACCGTGCTCCCCATCTTTGGGATCGCCTTTATCTCAACCCTTATCGCCGAGGCGTTCCAGACCGGTTTTGTCTTTTCGGCCGATCCCCTTTCTCCAAAAATCGATAAATTAAATCCTTTGCAGGGATTCAAAAAAATGTTCGGGCTTCAAGGCTTTGTCGAACTGTTAAAATCATTGATAAAGATCGGAGTAGTTTTTTATATCTCCTGGACAGTGGGAAAAGATGAACTTCCTTTCATCATCGTCCTGATCGAGGCGCAGCCCTGGGACGCGATCGTCCTCGGCGGTTCGATAGCCTATAAGATCGCCATCCGGGTCGGCATGTTTTATATTGCGGTAGCGATCCTGGATTATATGTACCGCCGCTGGGAATATATGAAGAATTTAAAAATGACCAAGCAAGAGGTAAAAGAGGAATATAAACGGCTGGAGGGAGATCCGATGGTAAAACAGAGGATGCGCGATCTCCAGCGGCAGGTCGCCCAGCAGCGGATGATGTCGGCGGTCCCTCAGGCAGACGTCGTCGTTACCAACCCAACCCATATCGCGGTAGCACTAAAATACAATACCAAGACAATGAAAGCTCCGCTCCTGCTCGCCAAAGGCGAACGGAAGATCGCCGAGCAGATCCGGCGGATCGCCGAAGAGCATGAAATTAGTATTGTCGAAAACGAACCGCTCGCCCGTTCGATCTATCGGACCACCCGGGTCAACCGCGAAGTGCCGCGCGATCTTTATCAGGCGGTTGCTGAGGTTTTGGCTTACATATATAAGATCAAACGCGATCGTGAAGCGCGCAAAAAAGCTTCTATTGCCCTTAAACCAAGGTAGAGGTATAATCCAAAGTAATGGCGGCGCCGATTTTTGATCTAAAAAACCTGAAAAACCTGTTCTCGGTGAGCGACTTCGCAGTCGGCACATTTCTGATTGCAATCATCGCCTTGATGCTCGTCCCCCTCCCCACCTTCATGCTGGACATGCTGATCACTTTAAGCCTCGCTTTTTCTTTAGTGATCCTTTTAGTCGCGATGTATTTAAAGGAACCGCTTGAGTTTGCCTCTTTCCCGTCGGTCTTATTGATCATCACCGTCTTCCGGCTATCAATTAACATCGCCGCCTCCCGGTTGATCTTAACGCAGGCCGACGCCGGAGATGTAGTAAACGCATTCGGTACCTTTGTGGTTGGCGGTAATTATGTTGTCGGAGCAATTATTTTTATAATCATCACGATCGTCAACTTTGTCGTTATCACCAAAGGTTCGGAAAGGGTCGCCGAAGTCGCGGCCCGCTTTACATTAGACGCCATGCCTGGAAAACAGATGTCGATCGATGCCGACCTGAATGCCGGATTAATTGACGCCACCGAAGCGCGCGGCCGGCGCCGGAAGATCGAACGCGAAGCGACATTTTTCGGATCGATGGACGGTTCTAATAAGTTTGTCCGCGGAGATTCGATCGCCGGTATCATTATCGTATTAGTAAATATTATTGGCGGAATCTTAGTCGGCTGGCTTCAAGGTGGAATGGGGATCATGGAAGCCCTTTCAACTTACGCGCTGTTAACGATCGGCGCCGGCTTGATCGCCCAGGTAACCGCCCTTTTGATCTCGATCGGGACCGGTTTGGTAATCACAAAATCCGCTTCAGAGATGAGCTTAGGCACTGACGTAGCCAGCCAGGTCTTTGCCCAACCCCGGGCATTCGCATTTGTCTGCCTTATTCTCGGCGTTTTCGCGCTGATCCCCGGGATCCCAACCGTCCCTTTTCTATCCCTAGCGTCCATGTCGGGAGTGCTAGCGCTGGTCTTAATGCGCGCGCAGACTGCCAAGGAAGAGGCAGGCGCGGTTACCGAAGAAGTTTCGGCCAAAGATGTCTTAAAGAAACCAGAAAGTATTCTCGGGACCCTGGGGCTTGACCCTTTATCGCTCAAAGCGGGAAGGAATTTGATCCCGATGATCGATCCGTCGCAAAAGGGAGCGCTGCTCGAACGGATAACGCTTATCCGTTACAACATTGGGCAGGAGCTCGGTTTTGTTATCCCCGGGGTCAGGGTAATGGACGACCTTAGTCTCCTCCCCGACCAGTACATTATCGAAATAAGGGGGACCAAGGTCGCCGCCGGAGAGATAAGGATGGGACATCACCTGGTCGATCTGCCGCTCGCGCAGGTAAAAGCCAAAAAGATGAATGGGATCGAATCCAAAGATCCGTCGTCGGGCGACCCTGCAACCTGGGTGCCGGACGAATCGCTCCCTACCCTCCAAAAACTGGGGATCGCCGCCAAACCTCCGGTCGAAGTTATCGCGCAGCATTTTTCGGACGTGATCAAACGGTACGCGGACGAGATCATGACCCGGCAGAACGTGCAGTCGCTTATCGAGCTGGTAAAAAACACAAACGCCGCGATTGTCCGCGAGCTTATCCCCGACCTCTTATCTTTGGGACAGGTCCATAAAGTCCTTCAATTAATGGTGCGGGAAAGGGTTTCTATCCGCGACCTTTCGACGATCCTGGAAAGGTTAGCCGATTACGCCCACCTTTCGCGCGATATTAATATCCTGGCCGAATATGTAAGACAATCCCTCGCCCGCCAGATCTGTGAAAATTATACCGACAAAGAGGGCGTGATAACTGTCGTTACCATCGATCCGGCGCTAGAAGAAACATTAACCGGGGCGATCCACCAGTCGGAATACGGATCGTTCTTGGCGGTCGATCCGAATGTTGGAGAAAAAATTCTTGTTCAAATTTCTGGGCATATGCGGAATTTCAAGAAGATGAAACTTAATCCGGTGATCCTCTGTTCGCCCAGGCTGCGGCCCCACTTTAAGCGTTTTATTGAAAGAAGCTATCCCGACATCGCGGTCCTTTCGTACAACGAAGTAGTCCCACAGGTTAAGGTACAGAGCATTGGGATGATTTCAAGTGAATAATGCGGTTAATCCTGACAACCCCCTCTTTATCTCCCCCTTATGAAGGAAAGGAAGGTTTTGAGTATAACAACCCCCTCTTTATCTCCCCCTTATGAAGGGGGAGATAGTATAATAATATGACAAGGTTATATAATCGAAAATGTGATTTAGGAAAAAGAAGGCGCTTGCGGCATAGCATGACTGAAGCAGAAAAATTACTTTGGGATAGAATTAGAAAACGTAAAATCAACGGATACAAATTCCGCAGGCAATACAGCATAGGAGGATTTATAATAGATTTTTATTCTCCTGATTTGAAAACAGCGATAGAGGTTGATGGTGGATATCACTTAGAAGAAGATCAAAAAATATATGACAAAGAACGTCAGTATATATTTGAAAGTATAGGAATCAAGGTTTTAAGATTTACAAACAATGAAATATTTTCGGACATTAACCAAGTTGTAGAAAAAATTAACAAAGAAACATCAATTACCTCACTCTCTTCCCCTTAATAAGGGGAACCTGCCTGCCGGCAGGCAGGGATGTCCCGAGCGAATGGTGAGCGAGGGAACGAAGTTCCCGAGTCGAACCAGAGTCGAGGGACAGAAGGGGTTGCCAATAATGAAAAAATTCCGATTGACAGGTTCCTTCCACGTATGGTATCATTAACATGATAATGAGAGCGACGAAATATATATTAACGCTCATCTTCATAGTTACCCTCACCGCCTCAGCCTTTGGGGCGTGGACTTCTCAGGAAAGCACCACATACGACTTGAACGCTATTGATGGTATTTCTACAACCGGCATGACAACGCTTTGTGCGGTTGGAGACGACTGTACTATACTGATCTCCAATGATTATGGGGCAAACTGGACCCAAACAAGTACTCCTGCTGGAATGGCGGCCACGGATGGCGCTGATACTGTTTCCATATTTGGAAGCAATATCTGGATAGGCACTTCCGCTGGAGAGATATTCGTTTCTGCCGATTGGGGAAGTACGTGGACCGACAAAACGCCTGCCGGTTTCAGTAATATCCACGCGATTAAATTTGGCAGCGCGAACAACGGCGTGATTACAGGAACATTAAATACCGTCCCCGCCACTTACGGGACTCGTTACACCTCAAACGCGGGAGGGGCATGGAATCCACCTTCAAAAGAGCCAGGCACTTCCAGCATAAATGGCTTAGATTCTGTAGACGCCAACACTTTCTACATTGTCGGCGCATCCGGAATGATTTATAAGTCAACGGACGGCGGCGATAACTGGACTCGACAAGGTATTGGTGTTACACCCTATGATTTACGCGGAGTCAATTTCCCTACTTCAAGCACGGGTTACGCAGTTGGCGCTGCTTATACCTGTCTCAAAACTACTGATAGCGGTTCATCCTGGGAAGCACAAACCTTCTCCGGAGCAGTAACCGGAGATTATTACGGCGTTCACTTTGCTTCGGCGAGCGTAGGTGAAATCGGCGGGCAGGAAGATTCTTCCGGCAAGGGAAAGATCATCGGAACCAGTGATGGCGGATCAAGCTTTACATATACATACACCATTGAAGCTTCCTCCACTAAAGTAAATGACCTTTATTTTCTTGATGAAGACAATCGCTTTGCGGTCGGTAAAGGCGGCTCCGGGATTATTTTGGGGAATATCGCTCCGATGACCGTCACTTCGGTAGTACAAACTGCCCGACCTACCCAGTCGCAAGCACCTCGCGGATTTACCGGGGATGTGACTATAACCGGGACAAATTTCCAGATCGGTTCTTGGGGGCCAAGTAATGTTGACTTCTTAGCTACTGGAGTTACAGTAAATTCTGTTACACGCAACAGCTCAACGCAACTTACCGTAAATATAACCGTCTCCGATACCGCCCAGCTTGGGGATGAGGATGTAGATGTTGCCAACACGGATGGAACAATTTATAACTACAGTAGTTTCACAATTACCGAAAAACCAACTATCAATACCTTGACTCCTCCCAGTGGGGTTCAGGGAGCTACGATCAGTGGTCTAATAATAGGCGGAACAAATTTCCAAAACGGGATAACAAATAGCGCGGTATCATTTGATTCCGGGATCACGGTTGATAATGTCTCCTGGAACAGTGCTTTGGAAATAACTTGCGACATCGTTGTAGCAACTAGTGCTGCCACAGGCAAGCACGAAATAACCGTTACCAATCCTGATGGCGGAGCCAGCGCCCCAAATACCTTTACGGTGCTGTCTGTTACCGTACCCAATCCAACAATTACCCTGATCGCCCCTACCGATGTTACTATCGGCGCCACGAGCGTAGATGTGGATGTTACCGGGACAGAATTTCATACCGGGATCACCGCAACTTTTGAAACCGACGGGATCACGATTAATTCGGTCACCCTAAATAGTTCCACAAGCCTAACTATAAATATTGACGTAGGAGCCAACGCGCACACCGGCCCGCGGGCAATCATCATCAGGAATACCGATGGCGGAGCGGCGACATCAGCCGAGAACAACCTTTACCTGAATGTTATGGAAGCCGGAGCGGCAACACCGACCATAACAGCATTAAGGGATGCTGTCGGATTCCAGGGGAATCAAGATAAAAATGTAATTGTCTATGGGAGTAACTTTGAGGATGGGGCAACGATTATCTTTTATCCACCTACAGGGATAACCATAAATAGCGTAACATTTTTAAGTTCCACTCAATTACGCGCCAATATCGACATCGATTCCAATGCGGCAACAGGCAGCAGAGATGTCAGGGTTGAAAATCTGACCGGTGGTTACGTGGTTAAAGGCGGGGCTTATAGAATAGATCCACAGGGAAGTAAATCCGCTATCTCTGGAGGAAGAGGCCTGGCTTACCCTGCTCCCTGGAATCCCAATAAAGGACCGGTTAATATCCAAATTAATATCGATAAGGATGATAATATTGACCTGCCGATAGTAACGATGGGTGGAAGAATGGTCCATAAATTCGATAATGTTGATGTTCACGCGGGATATAATACCCTTACCTGGAACGGACGGACTTTTACCGGTCATCAAGTGCCGGCGGGTATGGTATTGGGAACAATAATAAGCAACACCGAGAAAAAGAAGATCGGCATAGTAAAAATAATGGTTGTCCCATGGCATTAAAAAAATATTTAGTATTAATAACGTTATTTGTTTTTTGTTCTAGCGCGGTGTTCGCGCAAGCCGCTCCCGACCCCATCCGCATCTCCACAGGCGCCCGCCCATTAGGAATGGGTAAAGCATTCGTCGGTTTGGCAGATGACGTCGGGTCTGTATTCTTAAATCCTGCCGGCCTGGCAAACCCGACCCGCTGGCAGGTTACATCAATGTCCGGTAAATTGCTCGAAGAATTCAATTATCTATCCTTTTCGGGACTATATCCGACCCAATACGGGAATGTCGGCCTTGCCTACGTCGGCTCATCGATCACCGGCGCGCTCCCTACTACAATTGAAGCTGGTTCCGATCCTGATGATCCGATCTATACGGTTGATCTCACTACCGACGCGATGAGCTACTACAACAATTTAATGATTCTCAGCTACGGTGATAAATTAAAGAGGATCCTCGACTATCCAGTCTTTAATTTCGTTAACGACCGCCTTCCAAACCTTAAAAAAGCAAACTTTGGCGCGAACTTAAAGCTCTATTCCGTAAACCTGACCGGGGACCATATTACCGGAGGGAATGCGGCCGGCACCGAAGTTGATCTTGGTATCCAGGGCAAACCGCATCCCTGGATTTCTTTAGGCGCTAATTTACAAAACGCCCTCCCCTTTGCGATGGGCGGTAAATTACATTACGATTCTGGATGGGAAGAATCATATCCTGCTGTTTTAAAGCTGGGTGCTGGTTTTGACTTAGTTGGCCCTGAAACCGGGAAGGCATGGAGAAAGATCGGACCGCACCGGATAAAATTATTGACCGATATGGATTATGAGGTCAGCCGTTCCAGTAATATCCCGACCCTATTCCACATCGGCCTGGAGTGGAAGCCGCTCGACCTGATCGCCATCCGCGCCGGTATCGACCAGGAGATGGTCGGGGTCGGCCAGACCGAGAATAACATGACCGGCGGCGTCGGCGTGTACTACGGCGATTTTCGCTTTGATTACGCTTACCACCAGTTTGCCGGGGCCCCCGGGGTTGATAACCACTTCTTTTCATTATCTTATGGTATAGCTCCGGTAACCGACAGGGACAAACTGATCGTTAAACCGGATAAATTAATAACGACCAAGTTGGTAGAAACCGTTAGCGGTATCGCGGTCGATCCTTCGATCGTAAGCGTAAAAGTTAACGGGATCAAGGTCAGGCTTTCACCGCGCGGCGAATTCCAGACCAAGGTATCGCTTAAAGTCGGCAAGAACGGGATCAGTGTCGCGGGATTTGATAAGAACAATAAGCTTATTGATACCGATAAAGCAAGGATCCTCCGCTTGATCACCTATCCAGACGTAGCCAAGAAGTATTGGGCGTCACAACAAGTCGGCTATATCGGCACCTTAGGATTGATCAAAGGTTATCCTGACGGGAGCTTTAAGCCCGAAGGGAACATTACCCGCGCCGAGCTCTCTACCCTGCTGGTCAGGACACAAGTTAGCGGAGATAAAAATGTTCCAGCAGCTAAGAAAAAGGTTTTCAATGATGTGCCGCTTAAACACTGGGCCGCTAAGTATGTCAACCTGGCGGCCAAGAATAAGATCGTAAAAGGTTACCCGGACGGCACATTTAAGCCTTCGGCTAACGTTACCCGGGCGGAAGGGTTGACCATGATCGCCCGTTTTGGCGGAGTAAAAGAGATCCCTTATACCAGTGAAGCATTTGCGGATGTAAAAGCCAAACACTGGGCAGCCCCGATCATTGCCGGCGCCAAGAAAGCCGGGATGCTCCTCTATCTAAAAGGTAAACCGTTTGAGCCAAGCAGAAAGTTGACCAGGGCTGAAGCTGTGGAAATGCTTTATCGCAGCGCGCCTGTTGGAGTGCTGGTTAACAACCTGCTGGATTTCAATAAAGGCTATTAAGCCACCCCCTCTGTATCTCCCCCTTATGAAGGGCAGGATGGGTCAAGTCTAACGACCCCCTCTGTATCTCCCCCTTATGAAGGGCAGGATGGGTCAAGTCTAACGACCCCCTCTGTATCTCCCCCTTATGAAGGGGGAGACAGACATCAATAACTTCACTCTCTTCCCCTTGATAAGGGGAAGATGTCCCGAGCCTAAGGGCGAGGGACAGAAGGGGTCGTTAACCTCCCACTAATCATTTTGGCCATCTTGTAGTAATCGACAATCTCTACACTGAAATAATCGTTGGGATTAGCAGTTGATAACGGGGATTTAAACCGATATTGGCCCCACAAATAATTATTCTTTAGCATATGCCTCTTTTTAGCCTGCCTGGAAGGATTAGTGATGAACTCAAAGATCAGACCATTTGGAGCAAGGTGCTTACCATATTTCTTAAATTTATAAGGTTGATATAGGTCCGAATAAACGCGGGCCTTATTTAAGTTATTTTTAATTATATCGTCGATAAATTCGTATTCAGACTTATAGGAATCGATCTTCCGCTTGGTTAAATTTGGCCAGCGTTTTAATATCTGGGCCGCCCGCCAATCATATTGCTTGGAACTGATAACCTTAATATCTTTTCTTACCCCCCTAACCTGCTGCATATACCAGCAGCCAAACAGGGTCGTGTCGCCGCTGGCAAAGAGGATCGAATTTGGCTTAATCGATAAAAATATATTATTTAAGACATCTTCTGCAAAATAGTATCTGCTCCGGTCGGCCTCTTTGTAGTGGAGCGTAAGCGATAATAACGGAATGATCAAAAATAACAGCGCAGCCTTCTTATTGGATACGCAGGTTACCCCGATCCCGATCCAAATGGCAAAAATAAGCAATGCCGGCAACATAAAACGCCCCAAGATAGCGGTAATATACGGATAGAACAGCTCCCTCTCTAATGGGTAATTGGCTAATAGCATAAACGCTAATCCAGTCATCAAAAATACACTAATGAGAAACCCGAATACCCTAATATTATTTCTAATATTTTTTATTATCCCTAATATACCCGCGACAAGACCTAATATAGTAAAGTTTTGATATATCCAATAAACAAATACTTTTACCTGGACAAACGGATTGCTAAACGGCATATTCTTAAAATTAGGGTCCAGCCGCATCCCCCCGTATTGTTTACGGGTAACTACATTGATAAAATTCTTCAAGTTCTCCGGATTTCCCCAGTCGATATATGGATTTTGTAAAGATCGGATAGGCAAATATATATACGGCAGTAATCCTAGCGCAAAACATCCTGCCATAATCCCCCAATTCCCAAGCTTAAAAAATACGGTACGGTCGTTTACCCAAACATAATAGGCGAACCCTGGAGCTAAAAGGATTAAAGTATGGTGATTGGTCAATCCTAATCCATAGATGAATGAAAATAGGTATAAAAACCTAATCTCCCGCTTTTCGGCCCATATTATAATAATGTATATTAATAGAGCGGCAAAAAAGGCGTTTAACTGGAAAACTTCGGCTACTACCGCCAGTTTCCAGAAAAAAAGCGAGAAAGCAAGCGCCAGCGCCGACAGCACGCCGGCTATAATATTTCTGGTAAGCTTAAGCGAGATCAAATAGGTCAGCCAAACCGTCAGCGAAGCAAAAAAGGCGGACAGCAAATTGACCCGCCAGGCAATCGAGCCGAAAGGGATAAAGGTAAACAGCTTTCCCAGTAAGGTAAACAACGGATATCCCGGCGGATGGGCGATTCCCAGGGTATAAGCGACGGTAATCAACTCCGCGCTGTCGCGCGGAGGCACGGTTGGGCATAATGTTTTAATATAGACGATAAACGTACCGAGAAAGAGGAGAAGACCAACGAGATTATCAGCCCTCACCCTAGTATTAGTCAATTGTTAACTCCCGGCGATCTACCCTCTCCCATAGGGAGAGGGACAATATGTTTATCGATAAATTGCCTTAACTTTTTAAGAACAAATTTCTTATTTTCTTTAAATCCTTCAATAACGTGCTGCCTTCTAAACTTTAATCCCATAAACTTCCGATTTCTTAATAGTCCCCAGAGTATTTCTTCTGTTTTAGTTTGATATTTTCTTAAAGTCCTTACAAATATCTTCTTCTTTTCTCTCATAAACTTTTATGCAGCCCTCATCCAACTGTTTCTTTATAGATGGGCTTCCTTTAACAACCTTCTCCCAGTCCCTCGACTCTCTCGACTCCGCTCGAGACAAGTCCGCTCGGGACAAGTGGGAGAAGGACAAATGAATCATCTATAATATTTTCTTCTTCTTCTCTCATTTAAATACTATTATACCATTACTCCCTCTCCCTCTGGGAGAGGGAAGCTCAAGATAAGCCAAACGCTAGAGATAACTTGGGTGAGGGTTTAAATAATATTACGGCAGCGCGGTGAATTTACCTTTACCCAGGAGCTTGCCGCTCTCTCGGTTGACCAGGCTGAATACATAGATCCCGGAAGCTACTTTCTGCCCTTGATCGGTAATCAGGTTCCAGGTAACTTTGTTCACGCCGGCAGATCCGCCTTCGTCACGAGCGTAACAAGTGATCTTCTTGGCTATACGTCCTGATACATCGAAGAGGAAGATATCGACCGGGGTATCTTTACTGAGCGTATACTGGAAGATAACCGAGTTAGCCTGCATCAGGTGCAATGGGCTCGGGTAAGTAAGCGGCACACCGATCAAGCGTGCTTCGCCGCCAACTACGGTAACTGTACAATCAACCACAGTTGAACCATATATATTGGTCGCCTTAAAGGCAATGGTTGTTTCGCCATCCGGCAGCGAGTCACCTTCGTTAAAGAAATCCCTTATAAAAGAAATTTCGGTCGGGGTTGTACTCGTTCCCGCGGCTACACTAACCTTGGCATCTGTAGCGATGGTGTAAGTCTTGGCGTTCGCGGTCCCTTCGTTGACAACCATAAATATCTTGCTGGTATCCAATCCCATGGCAGAGCGGACGTCTGCCGATATTTTTGGCTGTGAAGAGACGATAAATTCCTGCCCTTTTGCCACCAGTTCCGCCTGGTATTTACGGTTGCCGAAGCGGATATTATCGATCTCCGGACCGCCGCGCGGCGAAGGTGAATTTGGCCCAGCGTTAAGCTCCAAAACCATATTAGGAGCGATATCAAATCCCCTTCCGGTAACCGTTACCTCAACTGGATTTGCCCCATAGTTATCAACGTCGCTATTAACGATCGCCGCAAAATATTTGCCCGGGACGATCGGCATCCGGTAATCTTCGAACGCGTTAAGGACAAAGCGGTCAGCTACACCCGCCAGGCCTGTGGGGCCGACATAATCGTCCGCGTAGCCCCCTTCGATATTATTACTAACCAATGGATCTTTAAAAAATACTACCCGCCTGCCGTCGGTGCCTACCCCATCTGGATCCTCAACTTCACCGGCGATCCAGTACATTCCCAGATAGACCAGCTGTGCCCGCGCCTGCGGGACCAGCATCAATGACCCGATCCCAGCCATCAGGAATAAAACTATTAATAATACAGATAGATATCTTTTCATACTTACCCTTTTAACTTTTTACTGTGTAAATGTTACGTCAACGTCTCCTGATACCGAAATCTGCCACGATTCTCCGCGGACTAACGTGGTATTTTCGGCATCCGCCAATCCGGCAGTCGGAGTATAGCTTGCGTTCCCGTCATTGTCATAAGTAACATAGACTCCAACCATCTGCCCATCGACCATTTTCCCAACTGCGGTCACGACATCAGCGTCGGCAACACTGTTCACTGCAACGGTTAGATCTGCAACATTGTTGATCGAATTTCCGGAAATATTAAAAGGGACATTATGTACAACTGATACCGCATTCAAGCCTACAGCATTTCCCTCTGCTGCACGAAGAAAATAGGTAACCGGGCCTGCTGTTCCGCCGCCTCCTCCTCCAGTAGGGATTGTAAAATTAAAATCAGGTCCCCATGCGCTAGTCCCAAAATAGTTTGTCGCCCGCGCGTGCGCAACGTAATTTTGCCCCGCAATAAAATACGGGCTGTTTGGATCTTCAGTTATGCTCCATGAACCCCCAGGATGGCTTCTCCCTTGAGCCCAGCTATCTGATTCTTTCCTCACTTCCATCGCCCAACCAGTTACTTCGACTGGAGGTCCGCTGCCTGCATGCGCAGTTAAGGAAAACGCCACTAAGTACTGCTGTAAGGTATCATCCCAGGTAAGGTTCCAGCCTCCCGCGGTTACGGTTGGTGCAGGCGGGATATCGGCCAGATAATTGGTCTGGAAAGTACCAATGTTCACTTCATTAGGCAGGGGATCCCCCACTGGGTAACCTCCTAATGTTCTATAATAATTTCCCTGTGCTGGCCCTCCATTCTCCCAAATTCTTAAAAAGCTGGTCGAAGTTGAAGAAGTATTGATATCGAATGTCCCAGCCTGGCCGGCAGTCCCTGCTCCAATATTATAATCATTTTGCCAATTACCTGAATGCAAATAACGAGTTACATTTGGATCGGGAGCTCCTGGATTGCCATATACCCATTGGATTACTGATGAAATATTTAAATTGCTTCCGTTGTGATCCTGCGCATAGCCACTTCCGGCGGTACCCGTACAGTGTACGTTAATCCCTGCTGCAAAAGCTGACGTCGCAAAGACTACCACCCCCAACCATAAAAATAATAACTTTCTCATAATAATTTCACCACTCCTTAATTAAAATTTACGGCCCAACACTCCAGTTAAACCCACCAGCCGGAGCATCAGGATTACGTTTATAAACAAAAGTCCTAGCCGGCCCTAAATCACTAACTAATGAGAACCCGGCAATCGCCTGCCAGTCGTCTGCAGTTGTATTATAGTATGCCTGCTCACCAAAGGTATCCCCGGTCCAACCCCAAAACTGGTCCGCAAGACCAGAACCAGCCCCAGCTTTAACACCATCTGCGGCAGAAAGCCCCGCCGCCTTAAGACCCATGGTTGCCGGATATGGATTAGCAAGGAATGTATATGTATTGCTGGCTATGGTAATCGGGCCAAACCCGACATTTATTACCTTCCCGACCATCGACAATGTTGAATCATTTTGGGCAGAAGCAGACTTTGTTTTAAATACAAAACCAAATCCTGGTGTAGCCGAAACAGCGCTGAATCCTGGGACAGTTTCCCACCCCGTGCTGTCACTTAGATACATCTGGTTTCCAAACGTTGTCCCGGTCCAACCCCAAAGCTCGGTCGCCTCCGCTTTTGATCCGGCAGACGATAACTGATCGCCAAAAACTGATTGGGCTGAAGGGTTTGATACCAGGAAAGGAACCGAAACAAATGAATAAGCATAATCCTTCCCCGCGGGTGGCTTCGCTACCACTGCATTAAACTTTCCAACAGCGGCGGTTTCTCCTAAGCCATGGTTAGGATCGCTAGTAGGCGTGCCGGCAATTAAGGCTTTGAAGTAGATCTCTTTTGGATCGTTACCTACTTGATTTGATATCTGAAATCGTTTATTACCTACGTCAACATTAGTTACGATCGGATCGGTCGGCGAATTATTATTTATAACTTGGGTCCAGCCGGTTGTACTGTCAAACTGGCCAGAACCATCTCCTTCTAGCTTATAAACATCGATCGGATTATTGGGTCCGAATGGAGGGATATAATCGGGATTAACCGCCCAGGTTGCAGTCAATCCATCTCCTACGCTGTCACCATCCCGGGCCAGTTCAAGCATAACCGGCCCTTCATCGATTTCAAGCGGAATTGGGCCAGCCCCCTTTTTAAGCTCCAGGTCAACAACCAGATATCCCTCATCATTAATATTTACCAGAACCGGGTCTGTCCCGTAGCCATTGGCCGGATCTGCAGGATTATCATTTTCGATCGCCATATAGTAATCCGCGGTGGAATCGATCGGGATGTTCCCGTTGTTATATATATTTACTGTGTATTTACCAGGAACATATGCCCCGCTTGCTGCTCCTACAGTTTCAGGATACATTTGATAAAAAACCACATTACGTCCATTTACATTACCGGATGGGGTAACCGGGTCATCGGTTACCGTCCCTACTATCATCCAGTTTGCAACGTAGATATGCGGCTCCGCCAGACATTTGGAAACACCAAATGTCAGCACCAGGCACAATATTAAAGCTAATAGAAAAAGCTTTCTCATTAAATTATTCTATTTATCTTTCTCCCTGGATTATAAATGTGATCGGCGCAGAGACCGATATCTGGTAAGCCTTATCTAATTCCAGCGCAACTGCCGACGGCGCCCCGCCCGGGCTGTTTTGTGCAACTGCGGAACCGGATACATCGGTCCAACCAACCATTTCCTGTCTAGTTTCATCCCACCAACCAAAGGTCTGGCAAATATTCGAACCAGCTTGGGTATTTATCGCATTAACCAGATCCGCGACATCATTAATATCGGTATTTACACCAGAGGGATCAAATTTTAAATTGGTAGCCATAGGTACAATAAACTGGTTAACACCTAAAGGTGCTAGAACAGCAAAATTATAAGTCTTATTTATTGCGCCTCCGCCTACGCCCTGTGAATCGAGGACATTAAATTTCACGGTGAGGCTTGTGGTCGGTCCAAAGTAGTTATAGGCCACAACTTTGGTATGATAATCCATACTTGTATCGCTAAAAAATGCCGAATAAGTTGTCTTGGTATTGTAAGAAAGGGATATTCCATTAGTATCCCTTACGATCAGATCGGGTCCCGGTACCCAAGACGGAAAACCTCCAGCAATAGTCTTTTCAACATATACCTCATAAGCATTATGTGTCGCATCTCCCTTTACCTGAATATCCTTATCTCCTACAGTTGACGTTCCTCCAGAATAACTAATTGTGATATTCGCAGAATCGGTTCCCGACCCAGCATTAGGATAAAGCTCTTTGGCTACCGTAACATTTTGGTTTACAGTTGAGATAGCTAGCGCGTATGGCGCAGCTGCCTTGTAAAGGGTAAAACCACCAAAAAAGATGTCTGCTGGAACTGGTAAACCACCACTCCATGGCGTAATTGTTGTTGAGTTTCCATAATACGTCCCTGCTGCATCCCAATATCTAGCATAATATGCGGCGCCCATAGTATTGTCAATCTGGTTATCGAGGAAAAATCCTCCGGCATCAGCAGGAGTCCCCGGATAGCCACCAACTGTATTTTTTATTTCTTCATCGGCATAAGGTGCTTGTTTAGCAATAGCATAGACATCAGGGCCGGATAACTGCCCATTGCCGCCATTCGCCACTCCAGTTGGAGGATTCCCAGGAGATCCCTTAATAATTTGAACAAAACCTGAGCCATCAGGGATCGCTGATCCACCATTATCAATTGCAGTTCCATCATTAATTTTAATCGTCACATTTTGAAGATCAGCAAAAGAAGCTGTAGCTACTAACTGTAATAACAGTAGTATTGAAGCTATTTTCACCATCCTTTTTCCTAGAATTGTAATTTTCATTAACATCTCCTCCTTATGGTAACTCCCTTAACCAGAGAATATTACCTAAACCTCGCATCCGATAATAATATCCCAGAGGTGCATGAAAGGTAAAATCAGCCAACACGCTTGGTTGGTTTGACCAGTACCAGTTTCCATCTGATGCCAAATATGCATTCGACATCCCCCAGGAACCTGCATCCTCTTTAATGTAAAGTCTATCTGCGGTTGCAACATCTCCCGCAGTAACATTTGCTAATCCAGATATCCCAAGAGAATTTAAAGCTATATTAACTGGATGAACAGTTCCTACAGCATTAAATCCTTGTGTCATGTCAATAGTTTGTGGGCCTGAAACGTCCCCAACAACAGTAATCAGAACTTGTGATCCCTTATTTCTAACAAGGTAGCCCTTAGTTGAACCAACGGATATGGTTGACTCAATCGCAGGCTGGTTTGACCAATACCATTTTCCATCATTGGATAAATAGGCATTATCCATCCCCCATGATCCAGAATCACCCTTTGTATAAATCCTATCAGCAGTATCAACATTTCCCGCATGTAGCTGGTCTCCAAAAACATTTTTTAATAATCCGGCTACTCCTTCGTACGTAAAAGGAACTGAGACAAGATTATAACCAGGATCAACCGATATGTCGATTTTCCCAACTGCCTCAGCCGAGAACAGATAGGTCTGGTTCGTATCCGGATTCACCGCCGTCGGGTCGGTTCCGGGCTTTAACGCTTTGTAATAAACTTCGCCGTACGATGCGGAACTCCCACTAGCTTGGTCATTATGCAGAATATAACCTGAAGAAACATTAAATAGATCAAACTGGTCGGAAATAGACCCATCAGTAATATCGGTCCAATCTGTACCTTCATTAACATATTGCCCGGTTGCTGGTGCGGTATAGACCGCGCAGTAAATATCCGGCTGTGTTCCAGTACTCCAGCTAATCTTAATATCATCTCCCTGCCGCTCAATCGTCAGCGGCACATAATCTCCCGGCCCTACCCCCACCCACAAATGATACCCGGCTCCCCAATAACCGGTAATCCCACCGCCGGTGCTGAATCCGATTACCGGCTGGCCTTTTATATCATTTAAAGACGGATCGCTGCCGTGGGCATTAAGTATTGAACCGGCCGAAACCGGCGCGTTGGGTAACGGCTGGGTAAATTGGCTCGGTCCTGCTGGTTGCGGGATTGTGGTTGTTGTTGTGGCTGGACCTGCAGTTGTAGTTGTTGTTCCGGCGGTTGTAGTAGTTACACGGCCAAATGTTGTAGTTAAACCTCCCCTGGTAGTAGTTGTTGTTGTCTTTTGAGCACCTACTGACAGGGAAAAAATAAAAATTGATACAGTAGTCATAATTATTATTCTTTTCATCATTTTATACCGCATGCCTGCCTGCCGGCCGGCCAGGCAGGCGGCACCTTTAAATGCTCATCGAGTTTTTTGCCTACATCCCTGATCTCTCCCCTAAGCTCATCCTTTACTGTTTCGGCGGTAAATACGATCTCTTTTTTCAAGCTATCGTGCACATTATCCACTTTCGTGGAAACAAATTTTATCGCGCTTTTAAGACCGCCGATTTCGGATTTTAACTCGCCCTTCATCTCCCGCATTTCTCTCTTTATGATTTCATGCCCTTCGGCCACAGTGGAGACCTTAGCCCTGATCTCCTCCAGCAATGTCTCAAAGCGTTCTTTTTCTTTTGCCATCATATCCTCTTTAACTCAATCCTATATTATGCGCATAAGCGCTTCTGTTTTTGCGTTTTTTCATTTTTTCTCTTTCCTCAGGATCTGTTCCTCCGCGGCACGTTCCCCCGGCCATTCCATCCCAGGCACCGGACGCATTTTTACATAAATCTGCTTTTTTGCACCAACCGCCATAGCTGATCGGCTCGTAATCCGAACAAACTGGAGGCAGTTTTACGACCCTCTTGATCCTTTTGCGCTCGTATTTGAATCCCATTTTTATCTTCTTTTCAGCCATAATTTACCTATCCTTTAACCTCCAACTCCCGGTATGTCCTCCGAAACCCTCCGAAGCTCCCCGAAGCTTTATACCCCAACTTTTTCTTCGATCCTGCCCGTTCTCTTTTCTAAATTATCAATCCGCCGGTCCTGGCCCCGGTCTTTGCCTAATGCCAGAGTGCGGTCCTCCCGCGCGGCTTCCAGTTCCTTGATAATCCTATCCTGGCCGGCCAACTTCCTTGATATCATAATCAAGCATTTTTGCCGTGGTCGATGTCTCATTTTTCAAGCTGCTGTGCACCTTGCCAATCTCCTGCCGCAGGGAGGATTCTACATTATCAACTCTCCCCTCAAGGCCGATAAATCTATCCTCAAGTTTATCGATTCGGCCTATTACCTCTTTCTGCCCGTCAACAATGAGCTTTTCTATCTTTTCTAATCCTGTTTTTGTTTTCTTTTCTGCCATTTTTTTCCTAACCACCTAAAGTCTAATCATCTAAAATCTAACAAACTAAACCATTAATATTTTTTTAAGCAATCCTTAACCCCTTTATACTTCATTGTAAAGGCAACTGCATATAATTTAAATTATATGCAAAATTTGCATAGCCATTATTAAGATGCGTTCCTCTCACAGAAACTGAGGTGCCCTGAGGAACCCTAATCGGTATAGGAAAAGCAAAATAAAGCCCTTCTCTCTCTCCTGAAGCATTATAATATGTAAATATCGGCTCAGCTCCACGTAAAATTTCAATTTTAATAGTTCCGCTATTTAAACCCCAATCACTCCAACCAAATAAACCGGTTAAAATAATATCGCTTGCATCAGTAATATTAGGTACTGATATTGTTTGACTTGTCGCACCGGGTATTCCACTCGTCCCTATTCTAGGTGAAGATAATATAGGATTATTTACATACACCGGATCGATCTCGACCCATTTACTACCAGTATTATCGTAAACGGCCACTTTATCTCTATCACTATTATAGGCCATCATTCCCGGTTGGGGATCCGGATAAGCGCCAGTATTTTCAAAAACGATATTTCCTCCCCTGAGGTTCCTGGCCGAAAAGGAATAAGGAGCGGCAGTTAGGGCTTGACGGGGAATAAGCGGATCCCCGCCATCCACCACGACCTCCATCCAGAGCGGCGTGGCGTCAGCCAGGTCACCGAGAAGCGACCCGCTTTTACCAAGCAGCACGTTAAAAATACCGTTATCCAGCGTTAGCCCGCTATGCGTTTCTGTCCAGACCGAATCCCCTCCTGTCGGAGCATCATACAAGTCAAATTTTACGGATACATTTGCCGGGTCAGCCACCCCCTCCAGCTTTCCCTGGAAACTGATATGATAAGGTTCGCCGTTCACCGGCGCGGCGAAAGAGGCGGCGACAAAAATCAAAAGGAACAAGAAACTGAATATTATCTTTCTCATATTTTATACCCCCATCAATCCAATATAACTAATTCTATCAACCCTATCATATTATGCAAGCACTAATTTATAATCAAATAATGCAGCGCGTAAGCCTCGGCCATCCCGATTGTCCGACTAAAATAAATCGTAAAACTTTTATTGTTAGTGTTTCGATTTCCTACCATAACAAAGGTGTTGGACCCATAGGATGGATACCCTGAACCGGCAAATCTCTCAAGGGTTAATAAAATTTTAGAGGATGAGTCGAGTTTATCATAATTCACATTAAAGTATTGCACGCCACCAGAGATGTCTTGCAGACTAAATGAACCTAAAGACCTATTTATGCTAACTGTTTGCCCATTAGTCGTAATAGTTCGAGAATTTGAACTCATCTTAATCTTACCATTCCCGATTTCTAAAGCTGGACCATTATTAGTATTATGGGCATAAATGCCGGCGGTAGTCGATTTATTAGAATATCCGTAAATCCCGGGTCCGTTAACAGCCGAACCATAAATACCCGCTTTATCCGTCCCATAGGTTGATCCAACAACTCCATGATTGTTTTTGCTATGGCCTTTAACCCCATAATCATTGTCGCTTATCCCCTCAACCCCACGATCATTTCTGCTGAGCCCCCGCACCCCCGCGTTACTATTTGCCACATCACCATCATCCCAGCCTTCGGGCAAATCTGCCCCAACACCAGCAACTCCTACCGAACTATTTGCCCTTCCGCATATTCCCGGATTAGTATCAGCCAATCCGAAAACCCCATAATTCTTTTGGCTAAAACCGCTTATTCCAACTAGTCCGTCTCCAGCTCCGGCAACCGCGCCAATGGGGACACCAAACCAAGGGAGAGTTACTGTACTGTTCGTACTTATTCCGAGTACACCCCACCCTAGCCCAGTCCCATAAACCCCTGATCTGTTACTTGATTCAGAACTTCCTATAACACCATGTCCACTTACAGATAAACCATAAACTCCATAGCCATCCGTACTCTCACCATAAACACCATGTCCATTTACAGATAAACCATAAACTCCATAGCCATCCGTACTCTCACCATAAACACCATGTCCATTTACAGATAAACCATAAACACCATAACCACCCGCAATCAGATTTTTCCCCTTAATGCCCGCTTTCCCGGTTGCGGAAGATTTCCCGTACACTCCATTCCCAGCACCAGTATTTGTCCCCTGTATAGCATTATAATTCCCACCAGCACCATCAACCTCCGCCATAACTCCGTATGCGCTCGATTTTGCCTGGATCGCTACTGCCCCCGCTTCCGCATACACCGCAGGCTTACCCCACTCATTTGATTGGGTTATTCCGGAAATAGCTATCTCGTCCGAGCTTTTAGCATCTACAATAACTCCCGACGCATCATTCTTCACCCTTTTTGCCACAAAAGCAAAAGGGGTGGCGGTTAAGGCCTGAGCTGGATCAAGTGGAGTACCGTCAACTGTAATCTTTAACCAAAGACCCGCCGTGTTATCTAAAATTACCTGTTCCAGATCCTGATCATTACCAAGGAATCGATTAATAATGCCATTAGCATCAATCTCTGTACTTTGTATAGCATGCGTTTCCTGCCAATTCGCTGCAATAGTAGCCCCCGCATCTTTGTACAATACAAAGTCAACGTCAAAAGGTGTTGCCGGAATAGGATCGATCTTTCCCTGAAAACTTATCACATAAGGCTCTGCGGCAAAAGAAGCGGAAACAGAAATCAGAAGAAACAAGAAACTGAATAATAATATTTTTTTAACCATTTTTTGTACTCCTTTTAATACACGGAATCAGGCATGCGCTGGTTGTCGCATGTGTTTCTCTAACTTACTATCAATATCCTTGATTTCATGACTAAATATCTTTGCTGTTACACTTATTTCCTGTTTCAGGCTAGAATGAACATTTTCTAAGCCAGCACTAAGCTTTTGGCCCAAAGCATCTATCTTTTCGAAAGCCAGCTTAAAATTACTGCGCATCTCTTCCAGCAGTATACCCAGTCTATCTTCTTGTTTAATCATAATTTAAAACAAAAAAACCAGCCCGTCCGGCTGGTTCTAAATTAACCTATTTGGCTCTATTTATGCCCCCTTTTTTAAAAGGTTTCATTACATGTACATTATATTATACGGTTATTAGACTTGTCAACCATATTTTGGCTCGTTCGTAATACGTAACTCGTAACGCGCAATTCGTAATCTGAAATAGGTAGTTGGTAAATATTTAGAGCTGGTTTTGTGCAGAACGAATAAGACCGTTTAACATTTGTGTTATTTTATTTATCCTGAATATAAGATTCTGGGAAATTTCCCCGTCTAAATATCCAACATCCCGTGCAATAATAATATGGTTCTGGCTTTCGCTGACCGATCCCCTAGCATTATAATAAAATCTTATTTTATCTTTAAAATGATATCGACTAAATCCTTCCGCAATATTTGAGGTTATCGAAACAGAAGAACGGCACAATTGGCTCGTAATACCGTACATTTCGCGTTTTGGGAATTGCTTAATAATTTTATATATATCGAGCACAAATTCGTGACCAAGTTTCCAGACTTCCAAATCGGTAAAGTTTCTAATCTTATTTGTCATTCTGTCGCTCCTTTGGGAGGAATGCGTAATGCGTAATCCGTAATACGTAATTGGCAATACGAATATTTATATTGCTCCACCGCGGATTACGAGTTACAAATTACAGATTACCCTCAAATATCGTCTAGAATCCGACACTAAAGATTACGCTTGCCAACCTGAAATCCCTAAGCTAGACTATCGAAGAATATATATGCCAAACCTGGATTCTTTTGAAGAAAAACTAGAAAAAATAATCGCGCCCAATTTGACCGCGAAAGAACTCGCCGAAAAAATGGTCGTCGCGGTATTGGAGACCGAATACGGCAGGAGCTTTACATTATCTAAAGGCTTTGCTAAAATGGTCAACACGCTGGCGGATTCAATTGTCACCAACCCGGATTTACGACGCCAGGCATTGGCGATTGCCAGCCGTTACAACAAAAAAGAACATGAGTATCAAAAGAGTATCGAAAAGCAAGACCAAAAGAGCGGCCCTCCGCGGCCCCGCCAAAACACCCCCGCCCCCCGGAATTTCGCCCGTCCTTAGGACCTCCTGGAGATTTAGCGAAGATATTGCTGAACGCTTTAGCCGGGAATTGAAAACACCGCGCGTTAAAGAATTCCTCAGAAAATTATCAAAGAGATTTGTCACATGATCAGTAAAAAAGAAGTTCAGGATAGAATTGTTCGAATATTAAGAGAAGAATATCTTAAACATTCAAAAGAGACTTTAGAAAAATACCTGCCGCAGATAAAATCGACCGCCCGCTGGTACATCTCGTCCCTCCCCCGCCATATCGCTGGCTCTGAAGCGCACGATTTGGAATCCGAAGCTAAAATTGCATTTATGGAATGCTTAAAAACCTGGGATCCGAGAAAAGGCGAGCTTTGGCCATATGTTTCGGTTAGATTAAAAGGATCGATGCAGGATTATCTAAGAAAACGCGGCGGGGACCCGGTCGCCGGTATTTACGAATATGTCGCTAACGCGGCCAATGTCTATATGGCATTTAATAAAAAACAGATCGCGCATGTTGATGTCGATCAAATGCTCCATCTTGATTCGGCGATGAAAGATTTTACAGATAAAGAAAAATCGGTTATCGAAGGATATTACCGGCAGGATAAGACATTTAAGGAGATCGGAAAAGAGATCGGGTTGTCCGAATCGCAGGTCAGCCGGATTTGTAAAGATACCACTAAAAAACTTCGCTCCGCTTTACGGCCTGAAGCATCTACATAAAAAAAGAATGCGCGCCCCTCGATTCGCTTCGCTCTCTCGGGACAAGCCCTTGCCTGTGCCGAGCCTGTCGAGGCACCTGTCAAGTCCCGATAATGTTCACTCATCAATGGGCGCTAGAGGGCTCGAACCTCTGACCCCTTGCCTGTCAAGCAAGTGCTCTAACCAACTGAGCTAAGCGCCCAACCGCTGCGCGGCAATAACCAATCATCAAGATACAAGGTACAAATAAATTTCAAATTCCAATAATCAAATAAAATAATGTTTGATTATTGATTATTGGTCATTGATTATTATTTGGTTATTGTATCTTGTCTCTTGGATCTTGTCTATAAAGGTGGCACCCGGATTCGAACCGGGGTACGTGATTTTGCAGACCACTGCCTAACCACTCGGCCATGCCACCTGATCAACTAACAACTTACAGCACGGTCCGATTTCATCGGACCTACAACTAACAACTAATTTAATGATTTTCGCAAACCGGATAGTTGTTTTACAATATTTTCGGCTTGGGATATCATTATATCGTAATTCTTTTGATTTATAAACCCATCGAATTAAATCATCTAAAATCTAACCATAGCCCTATACGTTAAATCATATAATATCTAACCCAAATTATGAAGGATTTGGAGCTCTCTTTTAGGATTCGTGATCTCTTAGGGTTAGAGAAGAAAAGA
>JAYEOW010000045.1:0-27152 GCA_034723395.1 Candidatus Margulisiibacteriota bacterium | reverse complement strand
AGAGATTGAGAAAACCGATCCCCATTAAGAAGAATGCGAACCCTTTGCCAAAGGCGCTGGCGATGGCGGTCGCTTTTTTAATGTCTTTGTAATAATTCCAGAGGATAGAACGAAATATCCTCCCCCCATCCAGGGGGAAGCCAGGGATCAAGTTAAAAATACCGACTGCCAGATTGAGAATAAAAAGATAATTGGTGATCGAAACTACCGCTCCCGGAAACCCAAGAAAATAAAAAGACCGCGATAAAGCAAAAAAACAGGCCGAAAGGAAAAAGCTCATTAAGGGGCCGGCGATCGCCATCTTGAACTCTACTGCGGGAGATTGCGGCTCTTTTGACATATGGGCGACCCCGCCAAAGACGAATAGGGTTATCCCATGGATTGGCAGGCGATTCCTTTTTGCTACTAGTGAATGAGATAGCTCATGAGCTAAAAGCGATGCAAAGAGGAGCAAGGCGGCAATGATCGCCATGAACCAATGTGTCCCTTCGGACAGCTCCGGATTGGTCACCGGAAAGTAGCCTTGCGCCAGAGTGAATACGACCAGTCCCAGAATAATAAACCAGGAAATGTTAATCTCTACCGGGATATTAAATAATGTTGTTAATCTAAACGAATTTCTCATTTTTTCAGCAACGCATCAAGGATGCTGTAAGACCAAAGGATTATACCAAAGATAAGGGTGAAACCCAACGCGAAGATCGGGAAGTTGTTATTGAAAAGCAGGGAAAAATAAAAAAGGGCCGGTAGAAAAAAATAGAAAGCGAGTAAAAGGGCCAGTCCCTTCCTGCTTTTTCCTTTTATGATCTGTCCTAATCCGACGATCGGTATCGAACAGATAGCTTCGATAAAATATAATTTCATCCTTGCCGATTATAACATAATTTGTTAGACTGTGCGGGTATGAACGGTTTAAAGGAGCGCATGGCGGTTTCCCGCGGCGAGAAAAAAGCGGGCCTGGTCTTAAAGAACGGACAGTTGATCAACGTCTTTTCGGGGGAGATATATCCAGCCGATGTTGCGATCCATAAGGAGCGCATTGCCGGGGTTGGTGATTATTCAGGGGAAGAGGAGATCGACCTTAACGGACGATATGTCGCTCCCGGGTTCATTGACGGCCACGTTCATATTGAAAGTTCTCTTTTGACCCCGCCCGAGCTTGCCCACGCGGTCGTTCCCCACGGGACGACCACGGTAATCGCAGGGCCGCATGAGATCGTCAATATTATGGGAGAAGATGGATTCAAATATATTCGGGAAGTAAGCGCTAAGCTTCCGCTTGACATACATTTTTCAGTTTCTGATGAGTTACTTTTTGCACACGAGGCAACAACCGCGGGAGAAGCTAAGAATAAACTTCGGTCCGGGAGCCAAGTCTTGGTGCGGGAGGGGTCTTCCGCTAAGAATATGGAGGCGATTATTCCGCTGATCGATCAGGTCAACCAGAGCTTTTTTTGCTTTTGCACGGATGATATCTATCCGGCCGACCTGGAGGCGGGGCACCTCAATGAAATTTTAAAAAAAGCGGTCTCGTATAATTTCGATCCGATGACCGCGATCCGGATGGTCACGATCAATCCTGCGAGGTTTTACGGCCTGACCGCGTATGGCGTGGTTGCCCCCGGATATTTTGCGGATATTAATGTCCTTTCTAATCTGGAGGACTTTGGAGTGGACATGGTCTTTAAGCGGGGGAAGAAGGTCGCGGCGAAAGGGAGAGCGCTTTTTGAGGTAAAAGTAAAAAAGAACAAAGCGGTGCGTGAGACCATGCATGTAAAGCCTTTTGAGGTTGACGAACTGCAGGTCACCGCAAAATCAGATTACGCTAAGGCGATCGAGATTATTCCCGGACAGACTGTAACCAAAGCGATTGTTGCGGTAGTGAAGAAAAAAGATAAGCTTCTGGTTTCCGATCCGGGAAGCGATATCCTTAAAGTTGCCGTAGTTGAAAGACATAGGTCCAGCGGCAGGATCGGGATCGGGTTAGTGAAGGGATTTGGGCTTAAGAAAGGGGCGATCGCGACCTCTTTTGCCCATAACGCGCATAATATCGTTTGCGTCGGGGTAGATGATGAGGACATGATCTCCGCGATCAGGCGGGTGGAAAGATTGGGGGGAGGGAAGGTCGTGGTCAGCGGAGGATTGGTCTTGGGAGAATTGCCCCTGCCGATCGCCGGATTGATGTCGGACAAGCCGCTGATCCAGGTAGCGGTTGAACAGAAGAAGATCGATAAGGTTTGCGCGGACTTTGGGAGCAAGATCGATCACCCGTTCGGGGCGCTCTCTTTCTTGACCCTGGCCGATATCCCGGAATTGAAAATAACCGCTAATGGATTGATGGACGTGAACAAACGCAAGATTGTTGATCTATTCGAATAATGGCACAAAAAAATAGGCCCGCAAAAACACTTATCAGTTCATCAAAGATCAGAAAAAGAGTAAGAGAGCTTGGCTGTCAGATCTCCCGTGATTATAAGGGCAAGAAATTGGTCTTGGTGGGAATCCTTAAAGGGTCGGTTATTTTTTTGGCGGACCTTTTAAGGGAGATCGATCTTCCGGTCGAACTTGATTTTATCCAGGTTTCGAGTTACGGGACATCCAAAACATCCTCCGGGGCCATTAAGATAAAAAAGGATATCGACCTGCCAATCGCGGGGAAGCATGTTTTAATTATTGAAGATATTGTTGATTATGGGTATACCATGGATTATTTGTTTAAGTTTATTAAATCTAAAAAGGCCAGGAGTGTTCGTGTTTGCACGTTATTGAATAAAACGAGCAGGCGGGAGGTGGATGTTTCGATCGCTTACCAAGGGTTTGAAGTTCCGGACAAATTTATTGTAGGATACGGGCTCGATTTTGCCGAGAAGATGAGGAATCTCCCCTCGATCAAAAGTATTGGTTAAGCTCTTTTTCAAACGCTACTTGGTCGGGGACCCAGACTGATCCTACCCCGGCTTCCATTGTTACGTCGCCGGGGATCATTACCGTATAGATGTCATCGATCGACAGCATCCGCGACATATTGAGCAGGCGGATGATCTTTGATGCCGGCAGGTCGGTCTTGATTTCCTGCATCGCGGTGTATAGCGCCTGCGGGGCCCTGAAAATTTTAGACGGTTTTATAATTTCTTTTGCGACCGCTTTAATAAAATTCTGCTGGTGTTCGATCCTTACAATATCACCGCGGAAATTATCGCGATAGCGGATATAATCGTGCGCCTGCTTGCCGGAGAGCTTTTGCCAGCCTTTTTTAAGGTCGATGTTCAGCCCTTGGGCCCGGTCACGGTAGCGCATATTAACGTCGACATAAAGGGTAACTCCTCCTAGAACGTCGATCAATTTAGTGACTGCGGTTGGCTTTACTTCGACAAAATAATCGATCTTTTTGCCAGTTATCTCAGTAATGATCTGTTTGGTCAATTCAAGTCCGCCCCAGGCGTTGGCGAAATTGATCTTCTGTTTACCATAACTTGGGATATCTACCAGCGTATCGCGCGGGACCGACAGGACACTGATTTTTTCTTTGGCCGGATCAATATGCGCTAATAAGATTGTGTCGGCGCGTCCTTTGCGGTCGGGCATCGGTTTTAGGGTCTTGCGATCATAAGTAATATCAGTTCCAAGTACTAAGATATTGACCGGTTTTCTCAAGAGGCCGATGCGAAATGCCTTGGGGACCGAAGTCGGGGAGAAGATATTGATATAGAAATACACAATTGCGATCAGAACTACAAAAAACGCAAGAACTCTCGCGAAGTCTATTTTGCTTCGTCTTTTTTTCATCTATTAATGTGGCCGATTGGAATAATATAAAGCGGATCCTGGTTTTCGGGGAGCTCTAAGGTGCTTTTTATAACATCGTCCCAAAAAGCGCCCAGTGGCACCGAACCTAAACCCAGAGCGACGGCTTGCAAATGAACATTCTCGGCGACGTGTCCGATTTCCATGCAGACATAACGGAAAGCGCGCGGACCGTATTTTGCCTGGGTAACGGCAAAGTTGGCGGAGATGACCAGGCTTACCGGGGCCTCTTTGATTGCCGACTGCCCGAGTGATGCACGAACAATTGAAGGGCGTTTATCTCCACTTGCCAGTTGAAGCAGCTTATGGCCGTCGGGGATATATCGGAAAACGCCATCTTTTTTTACTACATAAATGTGGAGCGGATATAAAGCGCCGGCAGAGGGGGCAGAGCGAAAACCAAAAGAGGTGTCGGTGATCCCTTGTGCCGCCCAGAGGATCTGTGAAAGCTGTCGGTCAGAGATCTCTTTAGTAGAAAAACTGCGCTCGGAGCGGCGGCGGTAGATCGACTCTTCCAGTGAGGTTTTGCTGATAATGTTTGGTTTTGGAAGGTCGATAATTCTTGCCGCCATGGCAAAACCTCCCGTTAGGACGGTAAGTAGAAAAACAATAATTAATTTACGGAGCATCGTAAAATTATAACATCCACATTATGAAGGGACAACCCCCGAATAGTGAGGATACTATCCGGGGGTAGGTGAGTTAGATCTGGACGAGCTCTTCTTTATCGTTCGCCTTGGACGCAGCTTTGTGGAACTTGGAATCGAGCATTTGCATGTTATCTACCACTATTTCGGTAGATTGTTTTTGCTGACCATTCTTGTCCTTGTAGCTCTTGATCTGGAGCCTCCCTTCAACCGCGACTAATCTCCCTTTTTTCAGGTATTCACCGCAGATCTTGGCTAATCCGTTCCAGGCTACACAATTGACGAAAACTGCATCCTCGTTCTTTCTGCCGTTAATTGCTAAACGGAAATGAGTAACTGCTTTTTCTGTTTTCGTATAACGGACCTCCGGATCTGCCACCAGCCTGCCAGCTAAGATCGATCTGTTTAAACCTCCCATGTTTTTCACCCCCTCTATACTTTATTAGTAGGGTATAAGCAATCTTATTGCCAATATTAACTAACAACTCACGACACGGTCCGCCAAAGGCGGACCTACAACCAACAACTATTATTTACTGATATTATAATAAATAGTTGTGAGTCGTAAGTTGTAGCGAACGTAGTGAGCGTGTTGTAAGTTAATTTATGGTGTCGAGATCTCAACAGTGGGCAGGGAGTTAGATTTTACTTAAGCGAACCGGGGTTAATGCCTTTGGGGGGACGATTGCATCATGATCAATCGTAAGCTGGTATCCTAGTTTTGCCGCCTCTTTATTAAACTCTGCAAGCCTTTTCTGGTTTCTGGCGATGTCGATTAAGTTGCCTGCAGGCGAATATTTATAAATAAGGTTTAAAAGTCTTGTTGATTTTGCGGACAAGTGTAATGGTTTGCGTTTTAATCCTGGTTTTAAGCGCTTTATTTGTGGATTATATTTTATACTTGTTTTATTTATCATTGTTTTGCCTCTCCCTATTATCGTTCAGTAAAAGCGGGGATTTCACATTATTTTTTATAAATGCTATGATTTACGGGAAATGCGCAGATATGTAATAGCGGTAATTTGTTCGATCTTTATCGCGGTCGGTGTTGTTTATGCCATCCAATTCACCTCCCCGTTTTCAAAGGCCTCCGATGCTCTCAAAATGATCCGGGAGAATAATCTTTCGAAGTTTGATGCCAGATACTGGAAAAAACTAGAAGGGGATATTGTTCAGTGCCAATTATGTCCAAATATGTGTGTTCTCCCCAATCTTGCCAGAGGGAAGTGCGGGGTTAGGATCAATATTAACGGGAAACTGTATTCTTTGGTTTACGGAAAACCGATCGCGGTGCATGTCGATCCGATCGAGAAGAAGCCATTATCTCATTTTCTTCCAGGAACCCCGGTACTTTCGATCGCTACCGCCGGCTGTAACTTAGGCTGTATCTTTTGCCAGAACTGGCAGATCTCACAAACCCTGCCGGAAGATACTGAGCATGGAAATTTTTTCCCGGATGATCTAGTTGCGCTGGCTAAGAGATATAAAACACCCTCGATTGCGTATACTTATACTGAACCGACCATTTTTTATGAATATATGCTGGATACCGCTAAATTAGCAAAGAAACACAAGATTAAGAATGTTATGCACTCGTGCGGATATATTAATCCAAAACCGTTGAAGGAATTGCTCCGGTACATGGATGCTGCAAACGTCGATCTAAAGGGCTTTTCCGAAGGGTATTATCAGAAAATGTGTTATGGAAGGCTGCAGCCGGTTTTGGAAACTTTGAAAACGATCAAAAAGGAAGGAGTTTGGCTGGAGATCACCAATTTAATTATTCCAGGTAAAAATGATGACCCGAAGATGATCAGGAAGATGTGTAAATGGATCAAAAAGGAGCTGGGGCCCAATGTCCCGATCTATTTCTCCGCTTTTCATCCGAATTATAGGTTGAAAGGTGTTCCTCCGACATCCATAAAAACATTAGAGATGGCTTATAAGATCGCGAAGGGAGAGCGGTTGAATTATGTTTATATCGGAAATGTCTATGGCCATATCCATGAAGATACGGTTTGCCCGAACTGCAAGAGGGTAGTGATCAAACGAAAAGGATTTTCGGTTATCGAGAATAATTTGGTAAACGGAAGATGTAAATATTGCGGGGAGAGGATACCGGGGGTGTGGAATTGATAAACGTAAAGCCCTCACCCAACAATTCTTTAGCCAATAGTTATTCTCCCTCTCCCAAAGGGAGAGGGACGTATTGGATGATTGGACGGCAGGAAAAACTCTGGGTGAGGGATTTACGGTTAGGATTTGCAATTTTTTTCTTCGTTTTGTATTGGTTGTTCGCTTCTCAAGCCGACGCCTTCTTCGCCGATGTTCGTAAACCAGCTGTAGCGGACATGTTCTATCCAAAAGATAAGCAGGCCCTTTCGAAGCAGATCGATTACTGTTTGGAGAATGTCCAGTATCGGCGGTTGAAAGGGAGGCTCATTGCTATGATCGTTCCCCACGCCGGCCTAATGTATTCCGGCCAAATTGCCGCTTATGGGTATAAGGAGCTCGAAGGGGAAAAATATAAAAGAGTTATCCTGATGGGTTCGAGCCATTACCAAAGCTTTGACGGGATTTCGGTAGCGGAATATGATTATTATAAAACTCCGCTGGGAAGGATTAAAGTTGACCGTGAATTTGCCAGGCAATTGGTCGAAAGCAGTCCGAAGATAGGTTTCCTTCCGGAGGCGCATAAAAAGGAGCATTCACTGGAGGTCCAGCTCCCTTTTCTGCAGAAGGTATTGAAGAAGGGTTATAAAATCGTTCCAATTATTTTTGGCAACCCTTCTCTCCTGAACTGCCAGGTCCTTGCTATGTCGCTGGCAAAATATGCGGACGATGAGACACTAATAATCTGCAGCACCGATTGGTCGCATTATCATGATTACGATACGGCGGTCAGAATGGACAAAAAGGGGATCAGGGCGGTTTTAAATAACGATGTCGAAGGATTTATAAATTTAATAGGGAGGAGGAGCAGCGAGGCGTGTGCTGCTCCGGCGGTTATTACGACCATGCTGCTTGCTCCAACGCTGGGGGCGAATAAAACGGTCTTATTGCAGTATGCAAACTCAGGTGATGTTTCAGGTGACAAATCGAAAGTGGTCGGATATGCCTCGATTGCCTATCTTTATGAATCGGCACCTTTATTAAAGAGTGATAAGCGAGAGCTGTTGAGAATTGCCAGGAGGACTTTGAGTAACTATATAACGAAAAACGAAGTTCCTGAGGTTAAAATTGATGGGCCCTTAACTGATAGGCGGGGTGTATTCGTCACCCTAAATAAAAACGGGAAGTTAAGGGGATGTATCGGATATATCCAGCCGCGTAAACCGTTAGCGGAGGCGGTCCAGGAGATGGTGATCGCTGCAGCGGTAAGGGATGCGCGTTTTCCTGAGGTTACGAAAAGTGAATTGAGAGATATCAATATAGAGATCTCCGCTCTTTCAAGATTGGAAAGAGTTTATGATGTTGATGAGATCGAGACCGGAAGAGATGGCCTTTATATTATTAAAGGGGATCATTCCGGGTTGCTCCTTCCTCAGGTAGCAATTGATCAGGGATGGGGCAGGGAAGAGTTTTTGGAAAATGTCTGTTATAAGGCCCGTCTTGCCAAGGATTCCTGGAAAGAGAAGAATGCGGTTTTATATCGGTTCTCTGCTGAGGTTTTCCACGAATGATGGTTAGTGGGGGATGGCGGACTTGAGTTTTGGGAACCTGGCTACCTTGTCCTGAACTTTTCCCTTGTTGGGAGTATAATAGTGGGCGCTGCAAATTTGGTCTCCGAGTAAACTTTGGGTGTATCCATAAGTCTTTCCCAGCCTGCGGATAATTTTTAAATTGTATTCTTCACCTTTTTTTAGGTTTTTTACGATATCGCCGTGAGCCGCGCCGAATGTAATAAGAAGCTTGGGTTTTTTGCCGTGTTTTTCTTTATACCTTCTGGACCAAACCAGTAATTTGTAGGCAAATAGGGCGTTCCTGAATTGGATGGTGAATGGATCCAGCCATTTTTCAGGTCCCCAGTTTCTCCGGTAATGGGCGGTATTGAAGATAGTTTCTGCTGCTCCAAACCCCAGGACCCCCAGAAATCTTCTCCGGGTTATCGCCGGTTTGTCGCCTTTATTATTGGTGAAAAGAAGGGCAAGTGCTGTTCCCCAGGCCAGTGGCGGGGCGTAAAATGCCCAGTCCCTGGCGGAGAAGGGCCTTTCGCGTTTATCTAGGGCGCCCGTATCCAGGGAAGATGGGAGTCTTGCGTCCAGCATTAGTAGTGGAATGTTGTTTTCGATTATATATTTTGAGGATTTTCCTGAAATGGACATCATGCCTAAGTCTTGGACATGATCTTTATAATCTTTTTCTACAAAACCCTTGGTTTTTGATGAATATTTAAGCATCAATTCCGGCGCAAATATTAAATCTGGGAATTTTTTGTGGAGCTCCTTCACTGTTTTTTGTCCCAGCCTAATCCTTTCGGGAGCGTAATAATCTTTTGTGCTGTGGATGCGAAAATAAAAGTAAAAATCACCATCTGCGGTATGGGCTGGCGTAATTTTGGCGCCTTGCAGTAAGGATTTCCCTAGTTCATTTAAGTGTTGAGCTCTTTTTTGTTTTTTATCTTTTATGTAACCGTTACTGAGCCCCCAGCGGATACCCCAGTTGGTGCCGCCAAGGATGGCTGCGGCGGCAGCAAAAGCCGCGGTGCGGATATATTTCCTGTCGCTTGTCTCGTCCCACAGGCATTCCATTATCGCTTCGGCGCTTTTTTCCGGAGTAGCGGCTTTACGCGCGGCCCGGCTTGAAGCCTTGAAGAAACTTCTTAATTTAGCAGGGGAATTTGGAAGTTTATCAATGTCTGATTTTGCTACGCCCGAAGGAGCCAGGCATTCATGAACCAGCCCCTTTAAGACGGCTGCCAATTGTGCTGTGTCGGACAATTTTTTGATCCTGTCTTTTATTAGAAGGTCGGCATAAAAAGGTTCCCGCGGGGTCGCAATGCGCTCATATCTTTCCTCGAGCGCCGGAAGCTGGCCTTCGGAAGCTTTATCCCGTGCCGCATGGTAAGAAACGAGGTGGCGGTAAAATGTTTTAGCTATGTCAATAAGTCGATCATAGTTAAAAGGTGTGCGGGTCCATTCCTGGATAAATTCTTGTTTGTGGGCCTCTGCCAGCCAACAGTAAAAAACACTGGCGACGGAATGATTCTCAAAGGCAAGATCGAACCCCTTTTCTCTATAAAAAACAGTTAATTCCGCCCGTTTTCTTTCCTGGATCTGTTTGCATGCCTCGATGATGTCTTGTTCCAGCTCCTTGCCTATGCGGGGATTTTTTTCTCCGCTTTCGATGGCTTGCTTTAATCCGTCGATTGCCCGCTCAAATGCGGCATCTCCCAAGAATTCTCTTAGCTGTTCAGGACTTGCGGGTTTGGCATCGTCCAATACTATTTTTCTGCTTGCCTGCTGTAGCCGAAAATCGTTCACCACGCTTCCTTCGCTGACCTTATACACTTGGGCTCCGTTCTTCCCTTCTTTGATAGGTCCGCGCATCCGGGAGATCATCTGGGTTAACCCGGTCAGCGGTCTGCCGGTGGGCTCTTCGGTAATTTCCCCAGCGATATCCTGGATGGAAATGATAGAGGAGACGGGTGGTGTTGCGAATTGACTTGCTTCGGGTGCAGGTGTGAGAATATCGATTTCCCTGAAATGGTTTTTCCCAAGTTTATAGGCCGCCTGATAAGCGCGAAGCCGGTTGGCTTTGAGAAGTGCTTTTTTAGCCTGCCGGACTTCATCCGGGCTTTGGGAAATCCACATTTTGGCCTTATTGCGCGTTAAGCTGGTAGCATAGGGGATGCGGAGCAGACGGACCGCCTCGCCAAACCCATCCAGCATTCGGTTTGCGAACCTGCTCTGGGAAAGACCGTAGATAAATTTTTGAACTCGATATATTGGCATTATCCTTATCCTCTAATATATCGTGAATTCATGGAGGTAATTTCAGGAAATTCTAGGAAAAAGACATGATAAGGGAGACTATGCCAAAAAGGATCGCGATCATAAAAGTCTGAACCACCCCGAATATCGGGATAAAGAAGATGGTTGTGATAATTGCGGCCAGTGCTCCGCCCAATAGATCGGATCCATACAATATTCCGGCAAGCGCGCCAATCTCTGGTTTATGTTCTTCGTGGATCTTAACGGCTAGGGGGAAGGCGGCTCCGATCGGCAATGAGATCAGCAGCGATGCTAAGGGGAGCGGGAATTTGTTCAGGTAAATATAAATGGCGATAAGGATGAGCAGGAAGATAAATATGGTCATCTTTAACGCCCTTAGAGGATCTCTGGTCCTGCCGGATAATTTGTAAGTTAAGAAACTGCCTAAGGTAAGGCCTCCCATAAAAAGGGCGGTAAAAAGTCCGATGGTCTGGTAAACATAACCATAAAGCGATTGAAAAGCATAGATAAGTATCAATTGGACGCCCATCCCGGTGAACCCTAAAAGGGTGACCACCGAAGGGAGGGCCAGTTTTCTGATTTTGATAGAAGCGAACTTTAATCCAGCTAGAAACACAATCAGTAAGGAGATAAATGGAACGAATTGGATTTGCATTAAAGCATAAAATATTCTCTTTAATGGAGGATAGAAATGGCTGCTCCAGACCAGGAGCTCCAGATAATACGAGATTGGCCTAAGGTTCGTGTTAACCGGGGTCGCATCGTCAAATTCCAGACTTTCGCTCACATATTTTATTTTATTCGGCCAAAGCAGGTAGCGCAGCGTATCCGACCTGAAAAAGTCGGTTTTAATATTCCGCACCCTCCAGCGCCGGCGCAGGGTCCAGCGATTATCATTTATCCAGCTTTCGGAGCCGAAGAAATAATTTGAATTTCCCGGGATTACCACGCTATGTTTAAAAACGCTGGAAAATGTTTTGTTAATGCTCTGGTTGAGCGATTTTAGCTCTTTGCCGATATATGAATGGGACGTGTTTAGCGTTATGCACAACATCCCCTTTTTCTCCAGTCTCTTTTTACAGCCTTTAAAAAATTCCTGAGTATAAAAGCGGTTAATCTGGGCGGTCGCGGGATCGGGCAGATTGACCACTATCAGATCGTAGCGGTTTTCGGTGCGGTTGATAAATTCTATCCCGTCGATAGTATGGGTATTTATTTTAGGATTGAAACTTTTAAATTTCTTTGCCAGTTCGATAACCTTGTAATCAAGCTCAACATAGTCGAACCGTTTCGGATTGTATTTTAAAAATTCATCGGTTATTCCGCTTACCCCGCCGCCGATCAATAGGATTTTCTTCGGGTTCGGGTGGAGGAGCATTGCCAGGTGCGCGACCTCTTCGTTGCCGACTTTGTCCGCGGTAGAGAAAAAGAGCGATCCATTCTCGAAAAAATTATACTCTCCTTGGTCTTCCAGGATCGAAATTCTGCCGTATGGAGAATCAGCGCTTTCGATCAAATTGTACCCTCTCCAGCCCAGCTGCGAAGACTGGTAATCAAGCAGGGGAGAGGTTAATAGAATTATTGCCGAAATGACTAAGAGTGTATTCCCGAACTTGCGGGAGCTGTTTTTGTTAAGCAGGATTAAGGAAAGGGCGATCAGTCCGCCTAAAATAGCGGCGATCTGAAAAGCGTTTAAAAAGAAGAGGAATAGATAGGTAAGGACTATCCCCCCCAGGATTGCTCCGACCGCTTCTGCTATGTATACCCGGCTGATCTGGCTTGAATCCTTTTTAAATATTTCCGATAAGAGCGTGCTTGCCAATGAGAATTGGAAACCGAGGACCATGGTTATCGGAGCCAGGAGGATAAAGATAATGATCAAGGTTGTGTTTAGGTCGGCGGTTGCTCCTAAGGGGATGCCGAAGAGGTTTTTTATGCTCCTCGAAATAAAGATCTCGGCCGGGAGGAGGGTGGCGATCGCGAACTGTAAAGCAATAAAAGCGTTAAATTTCTCTTTTAGCTTATGAGCGAGCCTGCCAAAAAGCCCGCTTCCCGCGGCGTAGAGGCCCAGCCAGAGGAAGATAGTCAGCCCATAAAATAGTTCGTTACCGGCGAACAAATTGATGATCTCACGGACCAACAAGATCTGGGAAGTTATCGCGGCGGTGCCGATCAAGCCAATTGCAATTAATAACATTTAAGCTATTATATAAAGTGAAATGGTCTATGGCAAATTGATATCGATCCTTTTGCCCTGGAAAACAGTAATAAAAGATTTCTTTCGGAATATCTTATAAACTTGATTTTTAAACCCATAACAATTATTATACTGGTTTGAAAGGGGAATGTTATGCAAATTCAACTATTACTTCTGGGCGCTTACCTGATTCTTTCAGCCATCCTGTGGTATTCATTTTTGAGCGGTAAACTCAGGTGGACCTTTCGTTTGGGTCCATTAGTGAGCCTGCTCCCGATATTGACTGTTTTTCCGCCACAGCCCCGTTTTGAGCTCGATTTTTTCTGGTGGAGAATTGCCGGTTATATCACGATCGCGCTTGGGGTGGGGATCTATCTCTGGGCGATCAGGGAGTATAAAACTGTCTTGAAAGATGGGGATAAGCTGATCGATACCGGGCCGTTCCAGTTTGTCCGCCATCCGATGTATCTGGGGATAATTTTTATTTATGTCGGTTGGTGGTGGATCTGGGCGGCGGTATATGCTTTTTATCTGGGGATGTTTATCCTTGCGGGGATGTGGCTGCAGGCCTATATCGAAGAGAAGATTGTTTTAGAAAGGTCCTTTGGTGACCAATACCGCGAATACCGCAAAATTACCGGGATGTTCTGGATCAAATGAGCCAAGATATTTTACTAATCTGGGATATCAAGAATAAATTTTATTCGGCAATCCTGGTCCGCTACGCAACCGTCGCCGTTATTGCGCTCCTTTTTGCCATCGGGTACTTCCTGCGGATGGATATCCGTCCGGGGATGAACTTGCTGATCTTTGTCACCGCTTATAACCTGGCCGCCCATCTGATCTATATTTTAAAGAAAAAATTTGAGCTCTGGCAGATAATGGCCCTAAATATTATTTTTCTGTTCTTCGATGTTTGTGCAGTCACATTGCTGATCTACTTTACAGGGTGGGTCGAGAGCCCATACTGGTTCCTGTATTTGATCTTAATCCTGGTGTCCGGTTTTGGGATGTTTTCATATTATTCGTTATCGGTCTTTATCATTGCTTTTTTCTCCGCGTTATTTTATCTGGGCCTGCTGCTTGCTTTTTATCTTGGATATCTGCCGATCTACCAGACCGACCTGAAACTAACTCCCCAAGAGATATTAATCTCGATAACCAATAAATCGCTTTTTATTACGCTCTCCTTCCTTATTTTTGCGGTCACGATCTACTATTTTTCGAAACTGCTCAAACAGCACCGCCAGGCGCTTTTAAAGAAGAACCGGGAGCTTTTGGAAATGCTGGAGGAGATGAAGGATATTAACCGGTTGAAGGATGAGTTTGTCGCCAACGCTTCCCACGAGCTGCGTACTCCGCTCTCTTTGATCAGGGAAAATGTTTCCCTGGTCGAGGATGGGATTGCCGGCGGGATCGGGGAAAAACAGCGCAAGTTGTTGACTTCGAGCCGGGAAAATATCGACCGCCTTGTAAACATCCTTACTAATCTGCTTGACCTGTCCAGGATTGAGAACCGCTCTTTTGCGCTCGATTTGCAAAAGGTGGATATCGGCAAGATCGGTGAAAGGGCGCTGACCGATATGGAGATAAAAGCGAAGAATAAGAATATCAAAATGACCAATAAAATGGGGAAAGGCCTGACCACCTGGGTCGATCCCGAACAGATCTACCGGGTGTTTATTATTTTGCTCGACAATGCGATCAAGTTCACCAACGAGAACGGAGAGGTCGAGGTGGGGACGGAGGATCTTGGGGAGTGGATCCGCTGTTATGTGAGAGATAACGGGATGGGGATCGAGGCCAAGGCGATCCCGCGCATATTCATGCGTTTTGTAAAATTCGATGAAACCTCAAAGGGGACCGGTCTGGGCCTTGCGATCTGCCGGGGGATAGTCGAGATGCACGGCGGAGAGATCAGGGCGGAGAGCGAACCGGAGAAAGGCTCAAATTTCTTTTTTATTTTACCGAAGGGAGAAAAGCGATGAAGCGCATCTTAGTGGTTGATGACGAGCCGGATATGGTGAATGTAATAAAGTTGAGGCTGGAGGCGAATAAATATGAAGTGCTGGTCGCCAGCGACGGCCCGGAAGGATTAAATATAGCCCGGATCCAAAGACCGGACCTGATCATACTGGATATCATGCTTCCGAAGATGGACGGGTTTAAGGTTAGCCGCATGTTAAAGTATGACGAAAGGTTCAAAAATATACCGATCATCATGTTTTCGGCCAAGGTCCAGTCCTCCGATATTGAAAGAGGGAGAGAGATGGGGGCGGACGCTTATATCACCAAGCCATTCAAGGCCGAAGATCTATTGGCCAAGATAAGGGAGCTGCTGGATGCAAAAGAAAAGAGATCTGCTTAAGCGGCGCGTTAAGCAGATAAAAATCGATCGTTCGACTTCGGTCGCCAAACTGGTTGAGTCGATGGCGGGAATGTCGATCCAGGCGCGTAATATCGGCAAATGTGCGGAAGTACTTAAAAATTTATACAAAGACAAAAGGCGACCGACCGTTTTTCTGGGATTGGCCGGACCTTTGATCGCGGCTGGTTTACGCCGGGTAATCAGGGACCTGGTTGTTTCCGGAGCGGTGGACGTGATCGTTTCGACCGGAGCGATCATTTACCAGGACCTTTACGCGGCGCTGGGACATGGGCACTTTGTCGGTTCGCCTAACGCGGATGATTCGATTTTGAGGGACCTGCGGATCGACCGGATCTATGATACCTATATTGACGATGAAAAGGCATATATGGCTGATTCGTTCTGCGGGGAGACTGCCGATAGGTTAAAGCCGGGCAATTATTCGAGCCGTGCGTTTGTCGAAGCTTTGGCTGATAGGATCGATGATAAAGAGTCAATTTTATACCAATGCAAAAAGTATGGAGTTCCTGTTTTTATTCCCGCCTTAAATGATTCTTCGATCGGCATCGGGTTGACCGAGCACCGGATAAAGCGGGACCGGGCAGGTGAGCCGGGGGTGGTGATCGACGCGATCCAGGATAACTGCGAGATTGTAGAAATTGTGGTGAATTCAAAGAGGACCGCGGCAATCTATGTTGCGGGGGGAGTGCCGAAAAACTATATTAACGATTCGATCGTGATGGGGAGTATTTACGGCAAAAGCAAAGGGCACGATTACGCAATCCAGGTAACGACGGCGGTTACGCAGGATGGCGGTCTTTCAAGCTCGACCTTAAGCGAGGCACGTTCGTGGGGGAAGATCGGCAAGAAGGCGAACTATGCGATGGCCTGGGTGGAACCGAGCGTTTCGCTCCCTCTGCTTGCCGGATATGTATTCGGCAACAATCTGACAAAAGGCAGGAAGAGGTTAAATTTTAAATGGAGAAACGGGAAACTGATAGTTTAATTATTTTAACCGGCGGCGCCGGTTTTATTGGCAGCTGTTTCCTCTGGAAACTCAACCAGATGGGGGAGAACAATATCCTGGTGGTGGACCATATGGATTCGGATATAAAAAAGAAGAACCTGGACAATAAAAAGTATGCCGATTATTTTGAGAAAGACGCTTTTATGAAAGATTTTCAAAAAGGAAAGATCCCTGAGAAAGTAAAAGCTGTTTTTCATATCGGCGCCTGCTCTTCGACCACCGAGACCGATGCCGATTATCTGGAGAAGAATAATTATGAGTATTCAAAAACATTGGCGGAATGGGCATTGAAAGAAAACATCCCGTTCTATTACGCAAGTTCGGCCGCTACCTACGGCGACGGGAGCCTCGGTTATTCGGATGAAGACGAGAATTCCCTAAAGCTCGCTCCGCTAAATCTTTACGGCCGCTCTAAGCAATTGTTTGACCTCTGGCTGATCACCAATGATCTAAGCGATAAGGTTGTCGGCTTCAAATATTTTAATGTTTTCGGGCCGAACGAATACCATAAGGAAAACATGAGAAGCCTGGTGGCCAAAGCTTACGAACAGGTGAAAAAAGATGGGAAGATCAGGCTCTTTAGGTCGTATAGCCCCGAATATAAAGACGGCGAGCAAAAGAGAGATTTTATCTATGTTAAAGACGCGATCGAAGTGATGTGGTGGTTTTATGAACATCAAAAAGCCAAGGGGATCTTTAATTTGGGTACGGGTAAAGCGCAAACCTGGAACGATCTGGCGAATGCGATCTTTTCCGCGCTTAAAATGGGACCGAATATTGAATATATAGATATGCCGGAAGAGATCAAGGATAAGTACCAGTATTTTACCCAAGCCGATCTTAGTAAATTAAATAAGGCCGGGATCGGCCACCAATTTTCCAGCCTTAAAGAGGGGGTTGGGGATTACGTCCGGAATTATCTGGAGAAAGGTTGCGCGCGCCTTTAAAATGAAGAATGTATTTATTACGGGGATCAGTGGTTGTGTGGGGAGTTACCTTGCCGATCTGATTTTAGGCAATCCGGAATATAAATTATTTCTGCTGGTCAGCAATCCGCACAAGTTAAGCTTCGATCCTGCTAAATACCCGAATGTGGCGATCGTCCATGATGAGATGATGAACATTAAGAAATATTCCGATCTTTTAAAAGGTATGGACCATGTTATCCATATCGCGGCGGGATGGGGGACATCGGAGATCAATTTTGAATATACGATCGATCTTTTTAACGCGCTTGATCCGGCAAGGATCAAAAAGGTCATCTATTTTTCCACGGCAAGTATTCTCGGGCCGGACAATAAGGTCAACGATAAAGTCGGTGAGATCGGGACTTCGTATATAAAAGGTAAATACGATTGCCACAAAAAGCTGCCGGAGCTCCCGGTCTACGATAAGATCGTTACCCTTTTCCCGACCTGGGTTTTGGGCGGGGATGCCAGCCATCGCTATTCTCACGCCATGGGGGGATTGCTCGGCGCAAAAAAATGGCTCTGGCTCCTTAGATTTTTATCGATCGATTTTGAATTCCATTTTATCCATGCAAAGGATATCGCGTTTGTGGTAAAATATATTCTAGAAAATGAGCTTAAAAAGCGGGAGTTAGTGTTGGGGAACGGTCCGGTAACCGCTGATCAGCTTATTCAAGCTATCTGCGATCACTATAAAGTAAAAAGATATTTTAAGATAAGGATATCGCCGAAATTGGTAAAGCGTTTGGCCGGTAATAGAATTTCTGAATGGGATAAATATTGTCTCGACCAGAGGCATTTTGTTTACAAAGTATCAAATCCTCGAACATTCGGTATTACCGCGGAATTTCCGACTATTACAAATGTGCTGGGGGGGCTTAATTAATGCAAATCCCATTGGCGTTCGGACTGGTAGGAGGATTAGGCCTGTTTCTTTTGGGGATGAAGATTATGTCGGAAGGTTTACAGAAGATCGCGGGAAAGAACCTCCGCAAGGTCCTCGAATTCCTGACCAAGAACACTTTTATGGGTGTTTTTGTGGGCGCTGGGGTTACCGCGATCGTCCAATCGAGCTCCGCCACCACGATAATGCTGATCGGTTTTATCCAGGCCGGTCTGATGACCTTGAAACAGTCGATCGGCATCATTTACGGCGCGAATATCGGGACTACCGTTACCGCGCAGATTATCGCCTTCAAAATCCATAAATACGCTTTGCTTGCTATCGGGGTCGGCGTATTCCTCAATTTTTTCGTTCCGCGTAAGCAATGGAAGTATTTCGGGCAAGTGCTGCTTGGTTTTGGGCTCCTTTTCTTCGGGCTGCAGGTCATGACCAGTGTCTTCGTCCCTTTGAAGAGCAGTCCCGAATTCAAGGAGATATTTTTGACTTTTGGTAAAAATCCGATCCTGGCGGTCCTGACCGGAGCGGTGATGACTATGGTTGTCCAGTCGAGTTCGGCCACTACCGGCGTGATCCTTGTCCTGGCCGGCGTGGGCTTGATCGATTTTAAGATTGGCTTCGCCCTGATACTGGGGACGAACATTGGGACGACGGTCACCGCGCAGCTTGCGGCGATCAACGCGAACATTGCCGCTAAGCGGACTGCCTGGGCGCATACGCTCTTTAATGTCCTGGGGTCGGTCTATATGCTCGCGCTGTTAAAAGTAAAGATCGCCGGACAGCCGGCCTTCCTTTATTTTATCGATCTGATTACTCCGGGGAATGCGTTTGCCGGACAGAACCTGGAAAGGCACCTGGCCAATACGCATACGGTCTTCAACGTGGTGAACTGTTTGGTCTTTCTGCCGCTGACCGGGATCCTGGCTTTCGTTGTTAGCAAGATTGTGAGGGGAGAGGTCGAGACCGTCGAGCACGGGACCAAGTTCCTTGACGACCGTATGCTGGTAACGCCGGATATCGCGATCGGGCAGGCGAAAAAAGAGATTACCCGCATGGGGGTCTACTCCCAGCAGATGCTGCGGCTCTCTTTCGATAGCATTTTTGACAGCAAAGAGAATGTCCGGCAGAAGAAATTCGACAGTATCAGGCAGAGGGAGCGCGTGGTAAACGAGCTCGAAAAGGATATTTCCTCCTTTCTGATCCGCCTGGACCAAAAATCTCTTACCGAAGATCAGTCAAAGACCAGCGCCGGATTTCTCCACTTGATCCATGATATTGAGCGGATCGGGGATATTTCGGAGAACATCATGGACCTCGTCGAGATGAAAAGTGAAGAGAATGTCCCGTTCACCGAAATGGCGCAAAAAGAGCTGCGTACTTTATTTAAGGAGGTTGAAGATGCGGTTTCCTCTTCGCTTATGGCTTTTGAAAAATGGGATAAAGATACGGCGCTTAAAGCTCTGGAGATCGAAGGGAAAGTCGATGCCATCGAACAGGATTACCGGGATAACCATATCAGGCGCCTGAACAAAGGTGAATGTTCGTCTACCGCGGGGGTTATCTTCCTGGATGTCCTTTCCAACCTCGAGCGTGCCGGTGATCACGCCAATAACATTGCGCGTAAGGTATTGGAGATCAACGCCTTTTCCGAGTGAGTCGCGCCGATAATTCTGCGCAGTTCGGTAGCTTGCGGAAGGCCGCGCATATACCAGATTGCGACCTTGCGCATATGGCCGATCTTGCTGTTTGTGCTGTAATCCATATATTTTTCGAGATAGGCGAGATGTTTTTTTAAAACCTTTATCCTATCCTTAAAAGTTGGCTCCTTAATCTTCTTCCCTTTTAAATAGTTTTCGATATTTTTAAAGATCCACGGATTTCCTAATGCTCCCCGAGCGACCAGCATCCCGTCACAGCCGGTTTCATTGAGCATTTTTTCGGCCAGTTGTGGAGTCAAGATATCTCCCGATCCATAGACTGGAATATCGACTGCCTTTTTGATCGCCTTGATCGCTTTATAATCAACCACTCCCGAGTACTGCTGTTTCATTGTCCTCCCGTGGACAAAGAGGATAGAGGCGCCCGCTTTTTGGCAGTGCTTCGCAATCGTCGTGATCTCTTTTATATCAGTTGTAGAATATCCAGTTCTTATCTTAACCGTAATCGGTAAAGTTAAAGATCGAGAGAGGGTATGAATAATCTTGTAGAGCATTTTTGGCTCGCGTAAAAGATGGGCGCCGGCCCGTTTCTTGATCACTTTTCTCGCCGGGCAGGCGGCATTGATATCGAGGAATTTGGGTTTACAGCCGCTCAAAAGTATCTCAGAGGCTTTTAGTGTTCGGTCAGGATCGCCGCCGAGGATCTGGGCGGCGATCGGCTTATCTTTACGATGAGTCTGCAGCATTCGCAGTGTTTTATGCGGATTATTGTTGTGGACCAGTGCATTTGCATCCGACATTTCATAAAATGCAAATTTGCAGCTGTGCTCGCGGGCGATCAGCCGGAAAGCCAGGTCCGAACAGCCGGCTAATGGGGCGAGGATAATCTTTTCTTTTAACATATGTTATAATTATAACATGGCAGACTTTCTAAACAGCGAAACTCTTTTAATGGACTTGGGATTGGTAGGAGCCGAAGTTGTTTTGCTCATTATCTTATTTATCTTTATCAATTTCCTGATCTATCTCGGCTTTAAGATGTTTTATACGATCCCGTTTGTGAAAAAATTAAAGGATAAGTTCGAGACAATTAGGCAAAATATTAAATGGATATTGGTCTTCCTTTGCTTTGCAATATCTCTGGCGCTGGCTGGATTCAACGCTTTTTTGATCTATAAACACCAGGAGGAAGGTTTGTTGGCATACCATCAGCTGCTGCTTTTAAAGATACCGACCGATGTCTGGATCGAATTCGGGATTGGGATTGCCAAGATAATCGGCGTAATTATATTGGCAACGGTTGCTGTCCGTATTCTCCGGAAAGTATTGAACAATGTGGAGGCGAGGGCGAAGGCCTGGGAGGGGATCAAGGCAAATGACGAGAGCATCGAGCTTTTTTCCCATTCGTTAAGCCGGATCATGGCCAACGGCATCTGGCTGCTGGTGTTTGTCTTTGCGGTCTGGACCCTGCCGTACCTCTCATTTCTATCCCCATATTTATTTTTGATCTTTAAGGTCTATATAATTATTTCGCTTGGCTCGCTCGCCGTCGGCTCGGTGGCGGTGATCGTCGACAGCCTGGATGCTTTGAGCGTCAAATATTCGAGCCCGGATAATTTCTTGAGTTTTTATGAACATGTCCGTGAATTAGTGCCGCTGTTCCGCAGCTCCCTCGAATACATCATTTACGTGACCGTAGCAACGCTGGTTGTCATGCAGGTTGAGTTTGTCGCTCCGTTGGCGAAATACGGCCCTAAGATCGTGCAAGTTATCGGGATCTTCTTTTTGGCCCGGGCAGCGGTCGTCCTTTCGGGGTTGATTGCCGATAAGTTTTTTGTGAAGCACGATAATGTGACCGAGACCGACCGGCAGCGGCAGCTCACCGTCCTCCCGCTGGTAAAAAGCGTCAGTAAATATTCGATCTTTTTTATAGCTTTTGTTCTAATGTTGAGATCCTTTGATATCAATCCGGCTGCCATCCTTGCCGGGGCGGGGATCGTCGGTATCGTGGTCGGCCTGGGGGCGCAGTCGCTGATCAACGACCTGGTATCCGGGTTCTTTATCCTTTTTGAGAATATCTATCTGGTGAACGATTATATCGAGAGCGAAGACGCGCGGGGAAAGGTGGAGGGGATCGATATACGGACCACTAGAATTCGCGATCCAAATGGGCAATTACATATTATACGCAACGGTTTGATGGGGAAAATCATTAATTATTCAAAGAGCTACACTTACGCGGTTGTGGAAGTCGGGGTAGCTTACGATTCGGAACTCGATCAAGTTTATCGGGTATTAAGAAAGACCGGAGAAAAGTTAAAAGAGAAGAATCCGGATGTGATCGAGCCGACGGTTGTTCAAGGGTTGGATAATTTTGGTGAGTCCGAGCTTACGATCCGTACAACTACAAGGGTAAAGCCCGGCCGCCACTTAGAGGTTGCACGCGATTATCGAAAGATGATCAAAGAGGCGTTCGATCTCGAAGGGATCGAGATCCCGTTTGCGAGACAGGTGATTATATTTAAGAACTCGCCGGAAAATAGAGGGTAAATGTTGGGCTATGCTCTCGTAACATCCGGAAAAAGTTCCCAATGTCCAGCGAGCCTTCTTCCTATGGTACCGATATTTTGCCTAAAAGGGTGAGACAGCTGATCTGGCGAAATATGGTGGTAATTAAGCCATCCATCGGGCCGCCAATATTCGTTTTGCTCCAAGCTTATTTCGATGTTTTGCAGGGGGATCCCCAGGGTTAAAGCGATCGCTGTGGTGTTCTCTAAAACGCATCTGGCTAATAAAGTTCCATGGCCGATCAGTTCTACGCTGCTTGCATCTCTCTGGCCGTCGTGCAACCATCTTTCCCGGCCGTTAAGGCTTACTTCGACCCCGTTAAAAAACAATCTATGCATTATTTTTCTTAATTCTTTAGGGATGGTGAACATTATGTAATCTTTGTCATCTATTACTGCTGCTTTAGATCCGGGAGAGTAGCGCATGCAAATAGGGCTGTCTTCCGTCCACTTGTGGTAAGCAATTGAAAGATCGGTAGAATAATATGCATGGGGGCCGTTACTAGCAATCATTTGCGTCATGTCGGGAAGATGGGGCATGCGCATGAGCTGCGGGTCAATGCTCGAAAAATGGACCTCCTTATCCTCAATTAAAAATGAAACGCGCTGTGGCTCGCAGACAAGGGTATTTGCAATGTGTAAAAGAAGTTGATGCTCAAGGTTTGCCGCACGGTCGGGGCCTGTTTGGTTAACTTTTTTTACTTCAATCAGAGGTTTTATGGGATGAGGCGCTTGCGCCCAGAAGACCAGATGGGCGGTTTTGTCGTTCTTTACCCGTTCCACCAGTTTTTTGTAGTAGGGCATTAGTTTTTCAGCCCCTTTCCGGTAAAAGGGATGGATTATGCAGTGAACAGTTTTAAGCATCTTATATATATATCGGATAAAAATTAGGGCGATTTCAGTAAAATATTACTCTTTATTCAGGGGGGCGATTGGGGAGTTTGCAAAGAGTATGACGCGTTTAGAAGTAAAGGCTATAGTAGACAAAAAAAGTTAAAATTGATAGAATCTAAACAGTAGTTATTCCCCGATAGCTCAATGGTAGAGCACCTGACTGTTAATCAGGGTGTTGCTGGTTCGAGTCCAGCTCGGGGAGTTTCTTTTTTATACAAAAAGCCCCAGTCAATATATCATTGACCGGGGCTTTAGTTTTGCTAGGCAATCTTTACAAGTCGTAAGTCGATTGACTTCCTTGCGAATCGGTTACAGTTACTTGCCCCGCAGTGGTGATTTCCATAGTGGCAATGGCGGTACCATTTGAATCCTTGATCGTCCCCGTGCCGGATCCGTCGGCAACACAATTAATTGATACCGTATTATTATCGTTGGTGGTGCCAGTGATACTTAACGATTCGTTGCTTCCCTCTGATGTAAAAGTAACTTCCATAGTTGCATCTAAGGTTACTGAGTTTACTTCTAAGGTTCCCGAGCCAGTCGCTCCATTGGGAACTGCATATTGATTGGCGTCAGAAGTTAGGGATATATTCATGCTCATATTCCCGGTAGCATATCCGCCGGAAATAACAACAACCCCCTCCATCATGCCAGCCAGGTCCGAAGCTTCGGGGGTAGGATTGGTGAAATGATTGCTTCCTAATGCGGCATTGACAGTGGGATCCATGCGAACCCCATTTTCTACATCACCGGCGACGTTTGACCAGATTAAATAATCGGCGAGGCTCTCTGCTGTGGCATAAGTTAGATTCGAAATGAAAGAGGATATCTGTCCCGCGGTAGGTTCAGCTCCAGTTAAGATTGTATCCCAATCAAAATTTCCCAGGATGGCAATTGCTTTGCTAGCCAGATAGGAGGGGGTAACCGGCGTTCCACCCTCAGTTATATATCTTACGCTAACCGATTCGCTGCTGTGGAAACCTTGGACAGAAACATAACCGTTTACGTCGGTCAAGGTGTTGTAAAATGAGCTTGGAGGACCTGAAGAGGCGGCACGGATGGACGATACGGAGGCCGAGGATACACTTACTTTGCTATCGGAAGCCATCCCGGCCATACTGTTGCCAGATGATGCAAAAAAGGCGCCGGCCTTACTTTTGTTTACTGTGTCAGTACTAACGCTGGGTAGTGTTGTTGTGGTCGTTGTAGAAGTGGATTGTCCACATCCAAAAAGTAGGGCGGTAGCTAAGAACGGAACTAGAAGCAATAAAACAAATAAGATCGTCTTTCTCATAACAACTCCTCCTAAGGAAATTTGATAAAGATTATACGCTTTGTTATCTCAATGTCAAGCTGCAACTTGCGTAGGGTAAATCAATAAGGTTATAATAATAAATAATGAGAATTTTGCTGGGATTATTATTGCTTACCTTGATTTCAGGCCAAGTTTTCGCCCAGGGCCCTGCTATGATGTGGAAATGGAAAAGTAACGATCGCTGCCCGCTCTGCGGGCAGGATTGGGATGGGGGATACCCATATTATAAAGCGGTTCCCGACGAGATTAATGCCCCAAAGAGCGACAAGTGGATATTAACTTTGGAGAAGGTATTAGTTGACGAAGAGTACGCAAAAAAACAATACGAAGCAGACAAAAAGAAGTTTAAAGTGGAGATGCCCTATAACATGGTAATTCCACAAGAGGAGAATCACATTATTTGGATCAGAGAGTTGTTTAATGCATATGGAATTTCTCCCGAAGCCCAATCCTTCCCGGTAGTAAAATCGAAGAACTTAAGAGAAGCATATAAGAGCGCAATGAAGCTCGAAGAAGAGCTGATCCCAAAGTATGAACGATTAATTGCGAATGCCGAAGATAGAGTTGCTAAGGAAGTGCTTGGAAATATCCTACTTCAAACACGGATGCAATATGTTTTGTTTAGCCATGTTCTGGAGATGAGCGGGGCAGAACGGATCAATCCGATGCGTTTTAGGCGGCGGGCGTATTAGGACGAATTTTTTAAACTGTCAATAAGACTGGCTACTTTATCGCGGTGGATCTTAGTGGCCGATTCAAGGCTGGCAAATGTTTGTTGCATCGATTCCGAATCCTTCTCCATTATTTCAAAAAAATCCTTTTCGATCAGTGCTTTTTCAATATCAAGCGCGATCGAAAGTGCTCCAATTATATTTATTTCTCCGCTTTTGGCTTTCCCTATGTTTTTTTCCAGATATTCCGTAAATGTTTTTATCGCTTCTTTTTTAAATCGGTTTTTGTTGTAAGTTATTTCTCCCTGCTTGAACTTTTCCAGGAAAAGACGGATCCAGTTAGCATGAGAGGTTTCATCTTTCGATAAATCAGACCAAAAAAATTCATGTTCAGGAAACTTTTTTGCATAAATATTGTAGAGCGAAGCGAGTGTCTCTTCATTTCTTGCCATTAGCTCGATCGTTTCTATCTGCGATTGTTTAAGAGGACCAATTTCCATATGCATAAGGTTATACGCCTATATTATTGTTGTCAAGGCGGGTTGAATATATTTCCCCGATTAAGAATAAATCTTGGGTCAAAATCTTTCTTAATTTGAATCATTTCATTAATCCCAGCCTCACCATACATCTCTTTTAAATATTGATGCTTGATCTTTCCGATTCCATGTTCAGCGGAGACTGTTCCGCCGAGACTAATTCCTTTTTTTACGTATTTCATTATTATATCCTTGGCGATTTTCTTTTCTTCCTCTGTCTTGGGCAATAGATTTACATGCAGATGATTCTCCCCGATATGACCAAACTTTATATGAAATAGTTGTAAGTTGTAAGTTGTTAGTTGTAAGTTATAAAAATCGTACATCTCTTTAAATTTATCCGTGGGCACGGCGATGTCGGAGGCCATTTTGACTATTCCCTCTTGCTTGTAAAGTTCGTTAATATGCTCCGGAATCGCGTGACGAAACTTCTTGAGATCTTCTTTCTGGTCGGGTTCGATCCCCAGCCAGCACGAATCGATGTCCACTTTATATTTTTCTAAAAGCTTTGCCCAGTCATCGAGATAATTATTTTCATTCTCTGCTGTGATTTCTTGTTCAATATAAACCGCCGCTTTAGCGTCTTCGGGAATGTGAGAGTAGGCGGGCCTTAGCATTTGAAGGGTGTTCTCGTCAAAGTACTCGAAGAAGTTGACCGTCGGGTCTTTTTTCTTTTTGGCTTCCAGAACAAAATCGACCGCTAATTCTTCGCTTGGGAAGAAGGCGACGATGTCAAAGGTTTCCTGCAGGGCAGGGACGAGGGCGATTTCGACTTCTGAAACTATGCCAAGTGTTCCTTCCATACCGATGAAAAGATCAATTTGCTCCATCCCGGGCTTAGAATAATACCCGGCTGAATTTTTTAAAGGATCACGCGAGAATGCCTTTTCTCTTCTAAGATTTAATATTTCCCCCTTTGGAGTGACGATCTTCAGACGGCGGATATGGTCTCGAGTGGAGCCGAATCGGTAGCCGCGGCCGCCGGAGGCGTTGGTGGCGACGTTACCACCGATGGTTGCCTTTTTTTCGGTAGGATCGGGAGCATAGAGCAGGTTTTCTTTCGCCACCGCTTTTTCGATCTCTTCCAGGCTTACTCCAGGTTCTACGATCGCGTATTTTTCCTTGGGATTAATATCGATGATCTTATTTAGTCTCTGCATCGAGACGACCCAGCCGCCGAAGGGGATACAGCCGCCAGTTGTTCCCGTTTCCCCCGCGGAAACAGTTAACTGATTTCTCCGGGTGATGATCTCCCGGATATCTTTTTCGTTTTCAGGAATGTAAACTCCCTCAGCGTGCCCGCCGGAGAGGTTGGAGCTATCTTCGAGATATCCTTTGATTATATCGGGATCGGTTTTGGTGAGCATGACTTATTATAGCATGTAGACGATCATAACCTCACCCCGTCCCTCGACTCGCTCCGCTCGCTCGGGACACCCCTCTCCATCTTTGATGGAGAGGGGAATGAATTCGCCGAAGGCGAAGAAAGGGGTGAGGAATGGTTATAGATAACTGCTGTCAAGGCAAAGTAAAAATGTCCGGTTCTTAGCAAAATGAAAATGTCCGGTTTTTAAGCATGAACAAACCTCCTTCTTGATACGCTGAATCTTCTCCAGGGGTGGCTTTTAGGTAGGGGATAATA
>JAYEOW010000044.1:0-27261 GCA_034723395.1 Candidatus Margulisiibacteriota bacterium | reverse complement strand
GGAGCCGCCAGTTTTTATCATAAACCTTGCGGGTAACTAAGGTTCTAAAGGGGACATCAAGATCGATGACCTTTTTTAAGGTCATGGGTACGTACTTCCCAGACCCATCTTTTCCTAAAATGCTTGCTCCAGAGAAGCGCACCTTTTTTCCTGAAGGGGTCCCGTATATTCGAAAAGAGAGTTTCCTCTTTGTGGCGACGGTTTTAATCAGGAGAGGGTGTCCAGAATCATTCTTAAATTTAAAATCGACCTGTCCTGGGTATACCCCGGCATCTCTTCCTAGAGGGTATATATTAAAATAGAAAGAGTGATTCTTGCGTTGTAAAATCTCCAGGTCTGCGAGGGCGACCGCGTTATAGAGAGTGGTGGCTATTTGGCATGCGCCTCCGCCTAACAGAGGGATTAGCTCCCCCCCCACGATTACAAAGGCCTCTTTAAACCCCTGTTCTGGCCCAACATCTCCTAGAATCTCAGCAACGGAGAACTCTTTTCCCGGCATCAGCAGCGTGCCGTCGATCCAGGAGGCGATAAGCTTAATATTATGAATGCGATTTGGCGAATCGTGGCTTCCGTAATAAGTGGTATAGGCAGAAAGTTTATGGATTGGCGGGCTTGCCCGAAGCTCAAGCTCCTTAATTGCCGGGTAGGAATAGTTGATCTTTACCGGTGTAGCTCCCCCTTCCTGGTAAAGAGAGGCCTTAAAGCGTTTAATGGTTTTATCAATATCAATTTTTCTTCCCGGGATTTCGGGCTCAATATGGTATCCTCCGGTATCTTCGTAAAAAACTATCCCGGCATCTTTTGGCTCGGTCTCGATTTTTTTGGCGAATTTTTCAAGGACTTTTTCCAGCTGGTCTTCGTCAATCCCAAGGATGAGCGGGGCATAAACTGCCCCTACGCTGATCCGCTCTTTCAGTTCGTCAATGTAATTGTCTTGATGCGTCATCGAGAAGGCATTGCCTACTGTTTCTTTAATCAGAAGATATACTCCCGCCTCATCTGGCGGAAAGGAATAGTATTTTCCCTCGGCTTCAAAGCTGACGCAGGGGGCGTAGAGCTCTGCTAAGGGGATTTTTTTTAACTTACGCTCTGCCTCTCCTTTAGTAAGGGAGGAAACGTCGACAGTATATATGTAGGTTTTGGGAGGGAACGCCCCGCGAGTCTTGATATAATCATAAGAGACCATGGAAACGGCTATCAATAACGAAGCAAAGGCAAAAAACCCTGCCAACTTCAGCGTTGTGCGCATGAAGGAGTTTAAATGAAAGAAGGGAGCAATTCTGCTCCCTTCTTTATAATTAAAATCTTTCTTTGGGCTTTTACTCAATTATCTTTGTAACGGCTCCTGCGCCTACGGTTCTTCCGCCTTCGCGGATGGCGAACCTTAATCCTTCTTCGACCGCGACATCGGTGATCAAAGTAACCGTCATGGTGATGTTATCGCCCGGCATTACCATCTCTACTTTATCAGGCAGCTTGATTTCTCCGGTAACGTCGGTGGTTCGGATAAAGAACTGCGGTTTATATCCCGGGAAGAAAGGAGTGTGTCTTCCACCCTCTTCTTTGGTTAGAACATAGACTTGGGCTTCGAATTTCTTGTGAGGCTTAATGCTGCCCGGTTTAGCCAAGACCATTCCGCGCTTAAGCTCTTCTTTGGTGACTCCGCGCAGTAGCAATCCACAGTTATCTCCAGCCATACCTTCATCCAGGGTTTTTCTAAACATCTCGACTCCGGTAACGACTGCTTTCTTGTGTGCTCCGAGACCGATAACCGCGACCTCTTCGCCGGTTTTGACCTTTCCTCTCTCAATTCTTCCCGTTCCTACGGTTCCGCGGCCGGTGATCGAGAAGACGTCTTCGACGGACATTAAGAAAGGCTGATCAAGCGGTCTTTTTGGCTCGGGGATGAAGCTGTCCAGGGCGTCTAAAAGATCCTGGATCGGCTTGCAGTCCGGGCTGCTTGAATCTGCTGCTTCCATTGCCTTTAAAGCAGATCCCTTAATGATTGGAGTGTCGTCTCCTGGAAATTCATATTTCTTCAGAAGGTCTCTAGTTTCAACTTCAACCAGGTCGATTAATTCTGCATCATCAACCATGTCAACTTTATTCAAGAAAACGACCATTGCGGGTACGTTTACCTGGCGCGCAAGCAGGATGTGCTCGCGGGTCTGAGGCATCGGGCCGTCGGCGGCAGAAACAACCAGGATCGCACCGTCCATCTGGGCGGCTCCGATAACCATGTTTTTAACATAGTCAGCGTGTCCCGGACAGTCGATGTGGGCATAGTGTCTTTTGTCGGTCTCATATTCGACGTGAGCGATAGCGATCGTGATGCCACGTGCCTTTTCTTCAGGGGCCGAATCGATATCTGCGAAAGCCTTTGCTTTTGCCATCCCCTTACCTGCTAGATATTTGGTGATTGCAGACGTTAATGTGGTCTTTCCATGGTCGACGTGACCGATCGTTCCGACGTTTAAATGTGGTTTCTTTCTCTCAAACTTTTCCCTTGCCATTTCTTTTTCCTCCTAAAAAAATATTTTTGTTCCGACTTTTACGAACAACGAAGCATTATACTACATTACCCCCGGGGGTTGTCAAGCAATCTAAGCCCGCGGCCGGAATTGAACCGGCGACCTTTTCCTTACCATGGAAATGCTCTGCCAACTGAGCTACACGGGCTTACTTTACTAGTATATCAAAGAAGGTCGGACTTTTTCAAGATGGGGTCGAAGTCGTAGTTTTTAAGGGCTCCAACTGCGCCTTCTTCGCGGTCGACAACAGAAATTACCTTTACAACTTTTGCGCCGGCGGCCTCAGCTGCTTCGATTGCCTGCAGGGCGGAAGCCCCGGTTGTCGCAACGTCTTCCACAACTACGACATTCTGCCCGGGAGCGATCAGGCCCTCAATTTTCTGCTGGGTTCCGTGCGATTTTTCTTTTTTTCTGACAATAAAGCCGGGAATATTGCTAAGCGTCACAACCGCAGAAGTGATGGGGTCTGCTCCTAGGGTTAACCCTCCGATAGAGTCGACCTTAAGCCCCTTAATCTTTTCCAGAATGATCTTTGCGATCAATTTTGCCCCTTGGGGGTGCAGGGAAATTTTGCGGCAATCAACGTAAAAATCACTCTTTTTTCCGGAAGAGAGGGTAAAATCCCCGACCCTAAAGGCGCCTGTATCCTTGAAAAGCTTAATTAATTCATTTTTCACGTTATAAGAATTATAACAGTAGGATTAAAAAGAGGCAAGGTTGATGGTTTTACCAATTGGAATTTGGACCCATCCGACATACTCGTAGCGGAAGGGCCCGACATTGTAGGAGATCTTTACCTTGTGCCAGTTGGCATTTTCGGATACATCTAATAGGGTGACTTCGACCGGTATTTTATAGATAAGCCTGGAATTTTCGGTAGGATTGGCATAAAGCTCTTTTACGCTGTAATTTAGCGGGGAAGCAAAGGTTCCCTGGCCGGCAAAAAACCCGATTATTAAGATAGCGGCAATCCATTTTTTCATGTTGCTCACCCTCTACTATATATATCGAGTTTATGACGGGAAAACTTGCGTCTTCCTTGATTGGTAAGGAACTCAGAACTTGAATAATTCTTTTGCTTTTTTCTCGGCTTCTTCTTTTAGCTTTTGCTTGGCCTCTTCCTCAAGTCTTTTCTTCTCTTCTTCGGCCTTCTTTTGTGCAGCTGCCTTTGTCTTATCTATTTCTTCCTGAGCTTTTTCTTGAACCTTAGTTTTCGCTTTTTCTACCCCTTTTTCAAAGGCCTTTGCGAGGATCGGGAAAGGGATCGGCTTTTTCAGCGATCCGCGGAGTTCAAAGGTCATCTCCAGCCACCCTTTATCGTCGCGCAACAGGTTATATTCCCTCGATAATCCCTTAGTCGAACGCGGCGAAGCCTTGATGGTTAAGCGATTTCCTGAGACATAAGTTTTACTAGCCAAATTAATCCCTCCATCGAAGCCCATCTGGATATCGTGATCTATTAAGGCGAGGTCTTTAATGTTTACGACCTGATTTTGGTAGGTGAACCCGGCAGAAAGATCGGATATTTTAAGGTCTTGTTTGAGCCCAGGGGTTTTAATTTTCTCGGCAATCGCGTCGATGGTTTTAAGTCTTTTTAGCTCGCCATCAACCAGCCGGAAAGAACCTCGCGCCGAAGTGTTTTTCATAATATCTTGTACTTCAATCCCCCGACCAGAAAGGATGAGGCGGGCGCTTAATGTTCCATATACTTTATTGGTTAGATCTTTGTAATTAGAAAGCTTGGTCAGGAAGGTCTCGACCATTGCGTTTGAAAAAGGAGCTGCGTTTAAATTGTCGAGCTTTAAAGTGCTTACATTATAGGAGAGACCATGGGCGGCAAGGTTAATTCTGGCCTTGCCAGAAAGGGTACCGCTAAAAGCCTTAATTTCTTTTAAATCAGCGTTAAGAATTTTGTTGGCCACACTAACGCCGATATTGACCTTATCGACCTTAACTTCTTGGAATTTTAAATTTCGAATATTGATATTTCCAGTAAGCTTTAGTCGTGAAGGGAGGCTGGCTAATGTTCGACTGAGATTTTTTGTAGCGACTCCATAGGGGAGCTTTTCTTTTTTCTTCGTAGCGCCGGCAGAAAAAATGGCGAGGAGCGGATCTAAAGTTAGGCTGTTTGAAGTAATCGAAAGATTAATATTGGGTCCATATTTAAGGTTTGATACGGCAGCAGAAATATTCGCTTTCTCACCGGCGATTGACAGCGAAAGCGACGGGAGGTTGAATTTGTTCTCTTTTAAGTTTGTTTCGACCTGGCCTTTAAGCGATAGGGGGATATCTTTTTCTTTAAAGACGGCGGTCGACGAGAAGTCGAGACCGATCGGCTTAATTAGCGCAAGTGTGATGTCGGAAACGGTTAGCTTAACATCCTTAAGTTCGCTGCTGGTTCTCGTTCCATGGTCAGAATAGATAATTTTTCCGTTGCGAATAGTAAAGGTGTCGATGATCAGAGAAAAAGGAGGGGCTTTTTCTTCTTTTTTCTTGGGTGCAGGGCGTCTTCGCTGCTGAGTCATATCGGAGAAGTTGTAAGCGCCGCCGGCAGACTTTTCGATCAAAATCTCCGGTTTTTCCAGGCGGAGCTCTTTTACCAGTACCTGCCGCTTAAAGAGCGGCCAGAAAGCGTAGCGCAGGATGATGGCGTCGGCAGAGACAAAAGGCTTGCGGGCGAATCCGCGGCGGTTACTGATCGAGAGTTTTTCCAGGCTGATCCCCTTAAGTATATTAAAAGAGACTTTTTCGATCGTCACTTCCCGGTTAATGGTTTCGGAAATCTGCTTAGTTGCTATCTCCTTGATTTTTTCGAGCGGGAAGACAAAAGGGAAGGCGATTGCGGCAATGGTTAGCAAACCGATAAGAGAACCAACAATTATTGAGCCCCATTTTATAAGTTTTTTCATGCTATGCACCTCTGCCGTTATTATACCATTAAGTCTCATGTGTTATAATATGTCTACCATGAAAAAAGGATTAGCGATTTTAGGCTCGACCGGATCAATTGGTAAACAGGCCTTAGAAATTGTTTCTATCTTCCCCAGCAGTTTAACCGTGGTCGCTTTAGCGGCAAAGGACGAAGTCGACCTTATTGTTGGGCAGATCAAGAAATTCTCCCCAAAGATAGCATCCGTTCTAAGTGAAGATGTAAAACAAAAAGTAGAGCAAAAACTCGGCCCCTCAAAAGTCCAAATTCTAACCGGGCAGGAAGGGTTAACCAGGGTCGCAACCATTCCCGAGGCGAAAATGGTCGTTGCCGCGATCCCCGGATCGCTTTCTCTGGTTCCGGTGCTTGAAGCGGTTAAAGCCAAAAAAGATATTGCATTAGCAACCAAAGAAGTTCTGGTCACGGCCGGCGACATTTTTATGAGTGCGGTCAAAGAGGCCGGAGTAAAAGTTTATCCGATCGATTCTGAGCATAGCGCCATTGTGCAATGTCTGCAGGGAGAAGATAACAATACGATCGCAAAAATTATTCTCACTGCTTCCGGCGGGCCGTTTCTAAAAACACCGGCCGAAAAATTTGCTTCGCTTACTGCTAAGGAAGCGTTAAAACATCCGACCTGGAAGATGGGGCCAAAGATCACGATCGATTCCGCGACCTTAATGAACAAAGGATTTGAAGTTATCGAAGCACATCATCTTTTCGACCTGGACTATTCAAAGATCGAAGTTGTTGTCCACCCGCAAAGCATTATTCACTCTATGGTCGAGTTTGTCGATGGGTCGATTAAGGCGCAATTGGGCGCTCCCGACATGCGGGTTCCTATTCAATACGCGCTGCTTGAACATAAAAGAGCAGCTAATCACTGGAGCCGGTTGAGTTTTTCGAAAATCTCACAAATGACCTTCCTTCAGTCGGATAAACAGAAGTTCCCTTGCTTGCAGTACGCTTATGATGCAGGCAATGCCGGCGGAACTTTACCCGCAGTTTTAAATGCGGCAAATGAAGAGGCAGTAAAGTTATTCTTTAAGGGAAAGATTAACTTTGCACAATTCCCCCAAAAAATAAAAGAGATAATGGACAAGCACCAGAATAAAGAGGGTCCAAACCTTGACGATATCCTGGCGGCAGACAAGTGGTCACGGGAGAGTGTTTTAGCTTAAACTTTACTTGCGCTTTCCTCGCATGATATACTATTCCCCATCATGGCAAAGAAAACTGGTCTTGATACGCTAAGACATTCAACCTCCCACATTATGGCCCAAGCGGTGATTGAGCTTTTTCCTGGCGTAAAGCTTGGGATCGGTCCGGCGATTGAGAACGGTTTTTACTATGATTTTGAGATGCCGGAACAAATTACCCCTGAAGACCTGCCTAAGATCGAAAAGAAAATGAAGCATATCATCCGCCAGAACCATAAATTTGAGCGGTTTGAAGTGCCCAAAGATGAAGCAATTAAATTGATGGAAGAAAAAGGGGAGAAATATAAGGTTGAGCTGCTCCATGAGATTGAAGACAGGAGGGTCACCCTTTATAAAAACGGGGATTTTGTCGACCTTTGCCGCGGACCGCATGTTGAATCGACCGGAAAAATCAAAGCATTCAAACTTTTATCAATTGCTGGCGCTTATTGGCACGGGATCGAAGGGAACCCGATGATGCAGCGGATCTACGGCGCCGCTTTCAATTCGCAAATAGAGCTCGACCAGTATTTAAAAAGTCTGGAGGAGGCGAAAAAGAGAGACCATCGAAAACTGGGGAAAGAATTGGACCTCTTTTCTATCCACGAAGAGGCCGGAACAGGTTTTGTATATTATCACCCTAAAGGGGCGATGGTTAAGAATCTGCTGGAAAACTTTTTGAAGGATGAGAACCTTAAAAGGGGTTATGAGCTGGTTTCTATCCCCCACATTGCAAAGATAGATCTTTGGAATACTTCCGGCCACACAAATTATTACCGGGAAAATATGTATTTCATGCAAATTGATAAGCAAGATTATGTCGTAAAGCCGATGAATTGTCCGGGACATATCTTGATCTATAAACGGAGATTGATCAGCTATCGTGACTTGCCGATCCGCTATTTTGAACTCGGAACGGTTTATCGATACGAAAAATCGGGAGTGCTCCATGGGTTGCTTCGCGTTCGCGGATTTACCCAGGACGACGCCCATATCTTCTGTCGCTTAGACCAGCTTGAAGATGAAATTATATCGGTTCTCGAATTCATCGATTATGTGATGAAAGTCTTTAAATTTGAATACGAAGTAAATCTCTCAACCCGGCCAGAAAAATTTGCCGGAACCGAAGAAAATTGGGAGAAAGCCACCGCAATCCTTCAAAAAGCGCTAAAAGATAAAAAAGTGCCCTTTGAGATCGATCCGGGAGCCGGGGTATTCTATGGGCCCAAAATCGACGTTAAATTAAAAGATGCGCTGGGGAGAATGTGGCAGGGGCCAACCGTTCAGGTAGACTTTAACTTACCGGAAAGATTCAACTTAACCTATACTGCGGATGACGCGTCAAAAAAGACGCCGGTAATGGTCCATCGGGCGATTTTGGGGAGTCTGGAGCGATTTTTGGGCGCGTTAATCGAGCATTTTTCCGGTGCATTTCCACTTTGGCTGGCTCCGGTTCAGGTCAATATCCTCCCAATTGCCGATCGGCATAACGAATATGCCGAAAGAGTAGCTGGCGAGCTTAGGAAAAACGGGATTCGGGTCGAACTTAACCTAAAAAAAGAGAAGATAGGGGCAAAAATTAGAAATGGCCAGTTGCAAAAGATCCCCTACATGGTGATTATTGGAGATAAAGAGCAGGGCGAGAAAATGGTTGCGGTCCGTTCGCGCAGTCAAGGGGACCTCGGAGCTAAAGAGCTTAAAGATTTCCTTTCGACCCTTCAAAAAGAGATAGACAATAAGGGCTAAATCGACTATAATACAAGGAGTACGGAGGTTTTTTTAGTATTAGAGACTATATAATTAACGAGCGCATCCGAGGTCGGGAAGTCAGGCTGATCGATGAACAGGGGGGGCAATTAGGGATTGTTCCAACTCCGGAGGCTTTGAGTCTGGCGAGGGATCGGGGGCTTGATCTGGTATTAATCTCTCCGGGCGCCAGCCCCCCAGTTTGCCGCATAGCAAACCACGGGAAGTTGAAGTACGAATTAAACAAAAAGTTAAAAGAGGCGCGTAAATCGCAAAAGGCAGGGGTATTAAAAGAGGTAAAACTCTCCCCCAAAATTGCCGAACACGATTTTAATGTGCGTTTGCTGAAGACCAGAGAGTGTCTGGAAAAGAAATGTAAGGTAAAAGTTTCTATGTTCTTCCGCGGGCGTGAGAATATTTACGTCGATATTGGAAGAAGGGTAATGGAGAAATTGATCGTAGCGGTAGGAGATTTGGGAAGGGTGGAAGCGCCGCCAAGGAAAATAGGGAAAAATATGTTCGTAGTTATTTCGCCAAAGTAGCCCCTCGATACCGAGCGAACGAAGTGAGTCGAGATACTCAGGGCAAGGAGATAAGATGCCGAAGCAAAAAACAAGAAGAGCAGCAGCAAAAAGATTCAGAATAACAAAAAAAGGGAAGGTCATGCGCAGTTACGCAAACCGGAGACATCTTCTAGAGTGTAAGTCGCCAAAAAAGATGAGACAGACCAAGCGCGGCGGACAAGTTGCGAAAGCAGATGTTGCCCGCGTAAAAGCGATGCTTCCAGGAGGATAGTTAAAGATGCCAAGAGTAAAAAGAGGGTTTGTCGCCCGCAGAAGAAGAAAAAAGGTAAGAAAAAAAGCGAAAGGGTTTCGCCGGACGGTAAGGACCCAAACCAGGCGGGTTAAAATCGCCGTTTATAAAGCCGGAGTTCACGCTACCCGGCATCGAAGGCAGAAGAAGGGGACCATGAGGCGCCTTTGGATCGTCAGGATAAACGCGGCTACGAAAGCGGCAGGAATATCATACAGCAAATTTATCGCAGCCTTAAAGAAGAAGAAAATCGGGCTTGACCGAAGGTCCTTGGCCGACCTGGCAACTAACCACCTTAAAGATTTCGAAAAAATTTTAGAGGCCATTAAAAGTTAATGATCGAAATGCAGGTCGGGGGACTTGGTTTTGACCCCCGCAATCTATCTCCAATAGTTCTTTTGCGCGATCAGGAAGAGATGAACTTTTTGCCGATCTGGATCGGCGTATTCGAAGCAGCGGCGATCGCGATGGAGCTGCAGAACACAAAACCCCCGCGGCCAATGACCCATGACCTGCTTGCGACTTTCGTAGAAAGACTTGGCGGGAAGATACAAAAGGTTATTATTAACGACATTAAAGATGGGACCTTCTACGCTAATATCGAAGTAGAAAATGACGGAAAAAAGCTTAGTATCGATTCGCGTCCTTCGGACGCAATCGCCATTGCAGTGCGTACCCATGTTCCGATCATGGTTTCAGAGGTTGTAATGATGCAGGCAAAGCTGATCAACGCCGAAAAAGATGCCGAAGAGACAAAGAAATTTAAAGACTTTATCCAGAACATGAAGCCCGAAGATTTCACCAAATATTATAAAAAAGACTAACTCCGCGAGATTAGAAAAACCCCGAAAATGATAACAAATATTCCCGTCCAACGGATCAAAGTTACCTGTTCTTTGAACAGGAACATTGAAGCAAGGGCAACCAGGATATAGGCGACGCTTACCATCGGATAAACAAGGCTAAGCTCAAGCCTGGAGAGAACAAAAAGCCAAAAAACCGAGCTTAAAGCAAAACAGGCGAGCCCCATAAAAACATAGGGAGTTAGGAAAATATGGAAGATTTTAATAAAGATCTGATTGACCGGAAACGTTCCGAAAAGAAGCATCCCCTTTTTCATTAAAAGTTGTGCGATGGCTGCAAGTAATATCGAAACTCCCAAAACTAAATAGTTTGTCATTTTATTTCTCCTTTTTTTTCCTCATCCCCTCCTTGTCTTGTTAGGGAGTTTGGGGGGTGGGGAGGAATTATAGTTCAGACCATTCCAGGTTTTTAAAAGGGGGATTTGTAAATGTGAGCTTTAAGACCACGATCCCCTCTCCTTTATAGCCGATAGAATATAATCTGTTCTTTCCTTTTTCACGAACGATCTTATAAGCTCCTTCACCCAGGTTTTCCTGCTGCCCGACCGCGTAGCCGATAAGCCATTTATCATTATCAGACAGATAATAAGGGAGGTCCGTATACCATCCAGGGTTGTGTGAAAGCTCAGCCTTTCCCTTTTCAATCCCTGCCTCGGCCAGGTAAAATGCCTGTTCCCTTATAACGGAATTCCTTACCGCCGAATAGTTATTATAGACTATTTTGGTAAGGAATACAGCTAGTATTAAAAATACAGAGATTATGGTTATAACTATTAAAAGCGAAGAACCTTTTTTCATTTTAATTCCTCAAATAAATTGTCGTGCTGAGGTCTTCTATGGTTACGGCAACTAGTCCTGGGCTCGGGAAGGAGAAGCCCAAGTTGTTTATGTCGTCTACATCGGTGAGATATGATGAATAATTGTTCTTTTTTCTTTTTACCTTATTGTTGTAAAGAGAATATTCTATAATATCAGCGCCTATTTGAAGCCGTAGCATATGCTGGCTGGATCCCGGGAGGACCTCTTTCGCTACCCTTCCATCCCGGGTTATCCTAGCTAGTACGAATCCGGCAATTTGCTCTTTTTCGCACTGGCCGGTAATTTTTTCCCAAAATCCGAGGTTCACTTTGAATGAATAAAAAAGGCCGCTTATAAAAACGCTAAAAATGATTAGAGAAACGATTAATTCTATTAAAGTAAAGCCCTTCCTGCCCATCCTAATATTTGCTCCTTAATGTGGTGAAATTTATTGGGGCTTTGTTGCTGTCCCAATAAAGCTCGAAGTCGATCTTGGCAAGGTCGGCCAGCGCGCTTACAACCTTGATCTTTCCTTTGCCGTTTGCAAATGTTTTACCGTTCAGTAACATTAGCGAAGTAAAAGGTCGGGCGCGGAGCTCTTCGGCCTTAGATTGAAGAACGAATAAGCCATTGTTTAGCCGGGAAGCGGTTTCAACCGAGACCATGCCAACTTTTAATATGTAGCCGAAGGAGAGGACAGAAATAAGAAAAAGAAGGGTAGCGACCAGTAGTTCGATTAGAGTAAAACCCCGCTTATTCAACGCGCACCCTCCCGGAAGAAGAGATGATCACTTTTTTTGTCTGCCCGTTTTGGTTTTGCAGGATTATGCTTCCCGATCCTCCCGGAGGGGGATAGCCGGAAGAGGCAAACTTGATATTGCTGGATTTTATAATATTTATCCCCGGGGGAAGCGATATTTTATTAAAATTAAGCGATAGCGTCTCATGTCGCAAGAGGGCGTTTTTTTGGATAGACCTGATCTCAGAGACGACCGCTTTTGCCGCTCCGCTCAAAGAAAGCTGTTTTGAAAAACGATTAATACCGGGGAAAGAGGCAAAGAGGGTAATTCCCACGATTGAAATCACAATTAGCAGTTCGATTAATGTAAAACCCTGCCTGCCGGCAGATATGTTTTTTTTCATTTTACTGAAGCTAGTATGTTGTCGATCAGGCGAGCCTTTCCGATATAAGCGGCTATTGCAATGAGCGCGGGCCCTTTGATGGTTTTAACGTCGCGAAGGGTTTGAGGGTCAACAATTGCGAGATAATCTATCTTTATGCCGGGATTTTTTTTGATCAAAGCCCGCATCTGAGAAATTATTTTCCCGCTCCCTTTTTCTCCCCCTTCGATCTCCTGCCTGGCAAAGGAGAGGGCGCGATAAAGTGAGGCGGCGGAGGTCTTTTGTTTATTGCTTAAATAATTATTCCTTGAGCTCATGGCCAGCCCATCAAACTCTCTGACTGTTGGGAGCGAAATAACTTCGACCGGCAAGCCGAGATCTTTTACCATCCGTTTGATGATCAACTGTTGCTGGTAATCTTTTTCGCCAAAAAAAGCGCAGGTTGGCGAGATAATGTTAAAAAGCTTTGCAACAATTGTGGTTACTCCGCGAAAATGAGCCGGGCGGCTTCTTCCGCAAAGCTTATCGGGCAGGTCCTTTACTTCGACGAAAGTGTTAAAACCTTCGGGATATATATCGTTTACTTTTGGGCAGAACAGGAAATCGACACCAAAGCTTTTTAGCAGCGCTTTATCTCTGGCAAGGTCTTTTGGATATTTTTTTAAGTCTTCTCCCGGGCCGAACTGTGCCGGGTTTACGAAAATGCTTACCACAACTACGTCCGATCTTTTTTTTGCCTCTTCAACCAGTGATAAGTGCCCGTCGTGAAGATATCCCATGGTAGGAACGAGGCCGATGGTTTTGCCTTTTACGCGGATATTGGATGCGAGCTCATGCATCTCTTTGGAGGTTTTTATTAGCTTCATGATATTAAATAAGAGTTACTATTTTATCAGCCAGAAGCGGGCGATCGCCCAAAGGAGAATAGCAAGGACCAGCGCGAGGACCTTGATGTGAATATTTTTAGTAAAAAAGTCCCTAATCATTTTTATCCTCCTTCTGGTTTCCTTCCACGTCCGGTTTTGGGGTGGTAGGCCTTTGCCAGGTGGCGTAATCGCATTTTGGATAGTTGCTGCAGCCGTAAAAGATCTTTCGGCGACGGGTTCTTCTCTCGACCAGTTCTCCTTCCCCGCATTTTGGGCAGGGGATCCCAATCTTCTTTAGGAGGGGTTTTATGTTCTTACATGCGGGATAGCCGGAACAAGCGAGGAAGCTGCCATAACGGCTATGCTTTAGGGCCATCGGCTTTCCGCACTTCTCGCATTTTTCCGAACCCTCCAGGGCTTTTTCTTCCTCTTCTTTCAGGTTCTTGGTGAATTTGCATTTTGGGTAACCGGAACAAGCCATAAAATCGCCATAGCGACCTTCGCGGATAACCAAGTGCTTGCCGCATTCCGGGCAGATCTCTTCGGTCTTGATCTCTTTTTTGACCTTTTCCATTTTCAGTTCCGCGTCGGCCAGCGCTTTCGAGAACGGATCGTAAAATTCTTTTAATGTATCGACCCAGTCCATTTTAGAAGCAACAATATCGTCCAGGTCGTCTTCCATGTGGGCGGTAAACGTGTAGTCCATGATTTGCGGAAAATGTTTTACCAAAAGGCCGTTAACGACGGTTCCGATCTTCGTAGGCTTGAGCGCTTTTCCCTCTTTTTCGATATAGCCGCGATCCTGGACAGTTGAGATGATCGGGGCGTAAGTAGAAGGCCTGCCGATCCCTTTTTTTTCGAGCTCCTTTACAAGGGACGCCTCGGTGTAGCGCGGGGGAGGTTGGGTAAAGTGTTGGCTAGGGATAAGGGAAATAAGGTTAAGGACTTCTTTTTCGTTTAACATGGGGAGGGTTCCAGCCTTTTCTTTTTCCCCTTCGTCGTCTTCGTCCTCAAGATATACTTTTATAAATCCTTCAAATTTTAGGACCGAACCGGTTGCCCTAAAGGTGTGATCTTTAGCCCCAATATCAACTGAGGTTTGGTCGAAGACGGCCGAATTCATCTGACAGGCGACAAAGCGTTTCCAGATGAGATCATAAAGTTTTAATTCGTCAGGCCTTAGGCTGTCTTTAATTTTTTCAGGATGGCGGAGGGCAGAAGTAGGGCGAATAGCTTCGTGAGCATCCTGAGCCTGTTTTTTCTTTTTATAATGTAATGGGGCTGCCGGGAGAAACTCATCCCCAAAGCTCTCTTTGATATATTTCCTGACTTCGGTTTCGGCTTCGTTGGCGATCCTCACCGAATCGGTACGCATATAAGTAATGAGACCGACGCGACCCTCGCCCTGGAGGTCGATCCCTTCATAAAGTTTTTGGGCAATAACCATCGTCCTTTTTGCTGAATAGCCCAGTTTTCGGGAAGCCTCCTGCTGGAGGGTGCTGGTGATAAAGGGAGGAGCCGCATGCCTCTTTTGCTCTTTGCGGTTGACCTTGTTGATCACATAATTTGCGCCCTCAAGATCTTTAATGATTTTTTCGGCTTCGGCCTTGGAGCTGATAATCTTTCCTTTCTCTTTGGGCCGGACGCCTAAAGAATTATCTCCCTTTTTAATGAGCTTTGCGGGGAATCCTGTTTTATCCTTGTTTGCCAGGTTGGCGATAATATCCCAGTATTCCTGGGGCTTAAATTTTTGAACCTGGACTTCGCGTTCACAGATTAATCTGACCGCGACCGATTGGACCCTTCCGGCGGAGAGCCCTTTCCTTACTTTTTTCCAAAGGAGCGGGCTTAATTTATAACCGACGATCCGGTCGAGAATGCGGCGGGCCTGCTGGGCGTTGACGCGGGGCATATCGATCTCGCGAGGATTTTTGACTGCATTAGTGACCGCTTCTTTGGTGATCTCGTTAAACTCGATCCTTTTCACCTTCTCCTCTTTGCCGATCAAGTATTTGAGATGCCAGGCAATCGCCTCTCCTTCACGGTCAGGGTCGGGTGCGAGGAAAACAATCTCTGCTTTTTGGGCGAAGGACTTTAGCTCCTTTATGTTTTTCTCTTTACCTTTGATTACTTTATAGGTGGGTTCAAAGTCCTTATCGATCTTTACGCCGATAGACTTTTTGGGGAGGTCGCGGATGTGCCCGCCGCACGCTTTAACTTCAAAACCTTTACCCAAGAATTTCTTTAAGGTCCTGGCCTTTGCGGGCGACTCAACGATTACAAGTTTTTTTGCCATATAATGTAAGGGTCATATTAACAGAGGGGACAATTTCTGTCAAACTAATAGCTTTTTTATTCTTTTTCTGTAATGAAGCCGATCCTCTTTTTTGGCTTTTCTTCATGAGCAACTAGTTTCTGGATTGTATTAATAATAGAATGAATTTTATGATCATGTTTTTTATAGTTTTGTTCCAGCTCTTTTAATTTGTTTGCTAGATCGGCATGACTTGAGAGATATTTTCTAATTTTCACAAATGTACGCATAATTAGAATATTTACCTGTATAGCCTTTTTGTTACGAAGAACACTTGATAACATGGAGATTCCTTGTTCAGTGAAGACTCTTGAGAGTTTACGAGCTCCGCCCCAACTTGAAGTCACAATTTGTGACTTCAAGTTTGAAGTTCCAATTTGGAACATCAAGTTTTTGTGTTCTCTTTTTGTTAATCTAAAGGCGAAATCATGGGGAAAGCGTGATAGATTTCTGCTTACGGCTTGATTTAATATTTTTACATCGATACCATAAAGTTCAGCAATATCCTTATCCAACAATACTTTTTCCCCTCTGATCAGGAAAATTTTACTTTCTATGCTTTCCGCCGGGATTAAATTGTTCATCGTTAAGAAGAGAGCAATCTTATTGCCACCTCGACTCCGCCTCTCGCTGCGCTCGTGGCTACGCTCGGTGCAAGCAGTTTTTGCCACAATAGTAGGAATTTTTGGTTTACCCCGAGCGAATGTAGTGAGTCGAGGGGATGTCGAGCTGTCGACAGTTACGTCCGTCCGAAGCGCTTTTTTAATTCCTCTTTACCGATTTTTACCATTGTTGGGCGGCCGTGAGGGCAGGTGAGGGGGGTTTCGGTAGTATATAGATCTCTGATCAGTTGATTCATCTCTTCAGCGGTTAATTTATCCCCAGCCTTAATTGCGCTATGGCAGGCGATCAACTTTCGAATGTTTTCTTTTTTAATTTCCAATTGAGTAGCCTTGCCAAGATTGCCTAGATCGGAAACAAGATCGATTAGCAGCTGTTTTGGGGCGCTCTTTGCTGAAACCGCAGGGACCGATCTGATTATATAAGTATTATTCCCAAAATCTTCGATCTCGAATCCGTAATCTTTAAGTTGATCAATATTTGCGGCGAGAGTAGCTTTATCTTTTGGAGCTAGCTCGACGTTTTCCGGGATTAACAAAGTTTGTTTGTTGTTTTCGGTTTTTAATTTACTAAGGCGGTCGTAGATAATCCGTTCGTGTGCAGCGTGCTGATCAATAAGCACCAATTCTTCGCCATCGGTGCAAATAATATATGTACCCTTATATTGATAAATTGGGAATAGTGGTTGGATCCCGGAAACCTCCAGCTCGATTTCTTGGCTTGGAATAAAAGGGGCTGAATTAAAAAGAAAATTCGGCTCCTCTGATACTCTAATCATCTGATCATCTCGCTCTGATGTTCCGATATTCTGATCGTCTTTAACAAGAGCTTTCCTAACCGCATCAGAAATCGCTTGCATCACTTCGTTCGTTTTCACAAACTTAACTTCCCGCTTGGTGGGGTGGACATTAACATCAATTTGTTTGGGGTCGATATCGATAAACAGAATCGCAACCGGATAACGATTCCCTGGAATTAATGTTCGATACCCCTCTTCCAAAGCGCGGTTCAGGAGAAAATTACGGACATATCTTTTGTTAACAAAAAAGGTTTCGTAGTTTTTATCAATCCGGGTTAGGGTAGGAAGGCTGATTAACCCATGAACCTTTCCTAAGCGAAATTGAAATTCAGTTTCAACCAGCCCTTTTACTAGATCAATTCCATATACCGCAACTGCCGCGTCTTTTAGATTTCCTGATCCAGGAGAGGTGAGGAGAGGTTTCCCGTCGGAGATAAGCTTAAAGGAGATGTTCGGGTTGGCTAGCGCGTACTTTGAGACGATATTTCCGATATGTCCCATTTCGGTCGCGGGAGACTTCATAAATTTTTTTCTTGCCGGAGTGTTGAAGAATAGATCTTTGATTGTAATAGTTGTTCCTTGGGGAGCTCCAGCATTTTCGAGTAAGGTTTGTTTTCCCCCTTCAAGTTTTAACCTCGTTCCGGATCCATTAGATTGGCTTAGAATATTAAGTTTTGAAACGCTGGCGATAGAGGGGATCGCTTCACCGCGGAATCCGAGGCTTTGGATATTAAAAAGGTCATCGACCGAATTTATCTTCGAAGTAGAGTGCCTTTGGACCGATATTTCGACCTCCTCTTTGGTCATTCCATGACCATTGTCGGAAATACGGACCATTTTACCCCCGGCGCCTTGAATGTCGACCGTAATGCGGGTAGCCCCGGCATCGATCGAATTTTCGACCAGCTCTTTTACCACTGAGGCAGGTCGTTCAATAACTTCACCGGCAGCGATCTTGTTGATAAGGTCTTCGGGGAGTAGCTGAATACGGGGCTGCATGGAATTATTTTACCCTATTTTGGGCCCAAATCCAAGGTGAAGGACTGCATCCGGATTATGCTTTCTTCAGTATCAAAAATAATTGTTCCTTTTCCCGGGAATGTGTTCTTATCGGAAAGAGTGATTTCTACCGGGGCATTGCGCTGAAGCTCGAATATGTCGGCTTGAGAGTAAATAGTGCTATCGGTGGTTGAGTAAATATTTTTCAGGTCATAGCTGCTAACCGGCACAAAGCGGAGGTAGGCAGTCGGCTTTGGCTCGGGGATGCGGGCGGTTTTATGGAAGGTAGTTGTTTGTCCTGGGAAAAGGAGCCCTAAGTTAAAATGATGATAGGTCTCTTGCTGGGCGAGTGGGTTATAGACAAAAACATCTTTTGTTCCGTCGTAACTTAAATCCCCACGCATCGATTTTTGCCAGGCAAAGGTTAAATAATCCAATCCTTCGAATTGAAAATCGATCAAAATAATTGGGAGGGAAGAACGATTTTTTATGGTAACGGTTAATTCGGAAACTTCTCCTTCTTGGGTAACTTCGGGTGAGGCACTAATTGATAGCAAGAGTGGGTCCGAGGGGTCGGGGAGCTCTTTCTCGTCGTAATAATTTATCAATTTCTCCATCGCTGGTTTCAATATCTCTGGCCCATGGCCTTTCCAGGATTGATTAGCACTTTTCTGCATATCAAAAAGTTCTCTTTCGGTGTCGAGATAAACCCTCTCTGGATTGAGTCCGCGCTCTATCTTGCTGATCGCTTTTACAATTAGCGCATCAACTTCTTTATTTAATTTTTCGGCATATTTTAGTTTTTTGGCATCAGAAAGCATGCTTGGGATATCTTTTGCGATGCAAGTTGAGGCAAGGATAATAGAAAGGGAGATAAGAATTATTATTTTACTTGGCATAGTAGTTTTTTGAGCCCTTTTAATGGCAGGCCAACTACGTTATTATAATCCCCTTTAATCTCAATGCCAAATTCATTTTCTATTTCTTGGATCCCGTATGAGCCGGCTTTATCTAGGGGTTTTCCCGATTGGACATAGTCGAAGATTGTTTTGTCTGATAACTTTTTAAATTGCACTTTAGTTACAACATAATCGGCAGAGGTTTTAAAGGTTTCCGAATCAATGATGGCAATCCCGGTAATAACTTGGTGGATTCTTCCAGATAAGCTTTTTAACATGCGAATCGCATCTTTTTTGTTTTTTGGTTTTCCCAAAATCTTTTTTCCGAGGACAACGATGGTGTCCGCCCCTATTACCAATGTCCCCCTTTTTTTTAGGGCGATATCTTCGGCTTTGGCAATGGCTGCCTTAACCGCAAATCCTTCAGGGCTCTTTGCCTTTAGCTTCGATTCGTCAAGGTGGCTGGGGATAACCTGGAAGCTCCTACAGATCTTTTTTAGCAGTTTTTTTCTGCGTGGGGAGGTGGAGGCTAATACGATTTTCTTTTTACGCCTTGAGCGCATTTAAGAATCCCTTAACCTTTTCTTGAATCTCATCGCGAATGCGGCGAAAGAGATCCAGATCGCTTCCATGTGGAGGTTCAATCTCCCAGTCAATCGTTTCCTTCGATGGATAGAGGGGACAGCTATCCTTACATCCCATGGTGATAATGTAATCGAATTTCTGGTAGGGGAGATCGAAAAAACCGTTAGATTTTTGTGCCGAAATATCGATTCCGATCTCCTGCATAACGGCGACAGCGTGCGGGTTAACCGCACCGGAAGGCCTTGAGCCGGCAGAATATGCTTCGACCTTGCCGGCCCCCAATTTTTTTGCAAAACCTTCCGCCATTTGGGAACGGCACGAGTTCTCTATGCAAACAAAAAGAATCCTTTTCATATTAGAAATTATCGCAAAGTAACTCGAAGTGAGCTTTAGGGTGAGCACAAGCTGGACATTTTTCCGGCGCTTCGGCCCCTTCAATTACATACCCGCAATTACGGCACTTCCAGGTTACCTTTGTATCTTTTTTAAATACTGAGTTGTTTTTTAAGTTGGCCAAAAGTTTATGGTATCTCTCTTCATGGTGCTTTTCGACTTTTGCGATCTGCTCGAACTGGTCGGCAATATCTTCAAAGCCTTCGGCCCGGGCGGTATCGGCGGCCTCTTTGTATAATTTGGTCCATTCTTCATTCTCTCCCGCGGCGGCTGCTGCCAGGTTTTCTTCGGTGGTCCCTATAACGCCGGCAGGGTAGGCGGCGGTTATTTCGACCGTGCTTCCCTCGAGAAGTTTAAAGAATCTTTTCGCGTGTTCCTTTTCGTTCTCCGCAGTTTCAAGAAATAGCGCTGCGATCTGTTCGTAACCAGCTTTTTTAGCTACGCTGGCAAAATAAGTATAGCGGTTCCTGGCTTGTGATTCGCCGGCAAATGAAGCGAGCAGATTTTTCTCGGTTTTGGTCCCTTTGACGCTTTTTCCCATATTAAATTACCTCCTGATGTTTTTCTTTAATTGTATTTGCTAAATTCTCCAGAGCCTTGAAATCCTTTTCTTTAGGAAACCCTTTAATGACCACCGGCTCGATCAATTCAACTTTCATGGTTGGGATTAATCTCTTTAGATTGTCGACCATTTTTCCTCCCCAGCCATAACTGCCAACGACTGAAACGAACCTGGTCTTTGGCCTTAGGGCATTCGTCAGGTAAGCGGCGTATACCGCTAATGGGTGAGGGCCAACCAAGACGGTCGGGGATCCGATAACAACGGTAGCCGCGTCAACCAAGGCCATGGCAAGCTCGCCAAGGTCCATATCTCCAAGGTTAAAAGGTTTTACCTTAGCGCCTGCCTTCTCCAAAGATTCAACCAGGTGATCGACCATCTTGGCGGTGCTTCCGTGCATTGAAACGTAGGGGATCACAACCTCGTTCTTTACCTTATCCGAAACCCAATCTTTATAGGCATCAACGATCAGTGATGGGTCATCATAGATCGGGCCGTGGCTGGGAGCGATTGTTTTAATCTTCAGGTCATGGAGCTTTTCTAAGTTCTTTCTTATATTGGGACGGAAGGGCATCATGATCTCCGCGTAATATCTTTTGGCCGCTGTATAAACATGTTCTTTGTCTTTTACGAATAAGTCGTTGATTGCCATGTGGGAGCCAAAAAAATCACAAGAGAATAAAATATTATCTTCTTTAAGATAAGTACACATTGTTTCTGGCCAGTGGACCCAAGGGGTATAAATAAATTCTAATGTTTTATCACCCAGGGAGAGGGTTTCCCGATCGTTAACGGTGATGAATTTTTCTTCCGGGATCAAGAGATGTTCTTTTAGTAGTTCTTTACATTTTGGGTTTGTGACTACTTTGGCCATTTTATAAAGGGTAAGGAGGGTAGGGATCGCTCCCGAATGGTCCTGTTCGCAATGGTGAGAGATGATGTAGTCGATGCGGTCGACTTTTAAGGAGCGCAGGCTGTTGACCAGCTCCTTATTTTTTGCCGGGTCGACTGTGTCAAGCAGGGCGGTCTTTTCGCTCCCTTTGATCAAGTAGGAGTTGTAGCTGGTTCCATCGGGAAGGGGAATGAGCTCGTCAAACGTTTTTCTCTCCCGGTGCGATGCGCCGACATAATAGATGTTTTTCTTTAATTCTTTAGCGCTCATTATTATTCATACACTTCGAATTGGTCTTTGCCTGCCCCACATAGCGGGCAAACCCAGCTGTCCGGAACGTCCCCAAAAGCGGTTCCCGGATTGACCCCGTTGTCGGGATCGCCCGCGGCGGGATCGTAGATATAGCCGCATACTTTACATACATATTTTTTCATGATTATGCCTTCCAATGCCCATGCAGGTTGCAGTATTCTCGTGCTTCAACTTTATCTGCTTTGATCGTGAATAGCGCTTCCGGCTTCTCCCCCGGATTTAAAAATTGCCGGTAGGCTTTTCCACCGGCTAAAAGTTCTATCCATTCAATATAATGTTTTTCTTCCATGGGATGGGCGACAGAGCCGACTTTAACCAAAATTCCATCATTAGTTTTTTCGATAACCGGGACATGTTTTTCTTTGGCTGCGTCGACCGTGTTTTCTTTCGTTAATCTCATCGGTTTTCCGCAGCAAACTAGTTCTCCTTCTCCGCCGTGTAACACTTCAACGATATTTCCGCACATTTCACATTTATAGACTTCTAAGTGTTTTGCCATGATTATTTTCTCCTTATTTTAGGGGGATGGTAAAAAGCCCCGGAAGATTTTCCGGGGCTTTTGTTTATATAATTACATTTTCCTTAGTAAACTGTGATCGAACGGGAGCCAGCCCCTCCTATGGCAGGTTTAACATAAGCAACGGAGCCGGCCTTTGCCCCATTTATGGTCATAGAGGTGACCGGTTCGATGTTGATTACATAACTGCCTGAAGAGTTTACTTCCGCAGAAGTTATGTTAAGGGAGGTGGTGGTGTTGGGTAAAACTACCTGATGACCTTCATTAAGTGTTGATACGGAATACAATTGCAGCCAAACATGGGAGGCGGGATTTGTGCCAGCGGTAAAGTCCCAGGTAATTGTAAAAGGGATATGTACATAAGCCCCGCTTGCAGGGCCCGTGTAGCTTATCGTTGAATCAGAAGTTTCCGTGGGGTCTCCGGTAACCGTGCCTCCACTAGCCGTTTCGATCCGAAGGGAGACTTTTTCTCCGGTTCCATGGGCAAGGGCTTGAAGCCCGCCGTAGTAACCATGCTGCATGGGGTTTCCAGCCCGCCAGGCAAGCACGGTTGAAACACCGGTGGTTTCGTTTGAAACGGTAACAATTGCGTCGGAAACGTCATTCCCATTAATAGGTTCGGAGTAATTAGAAAAATCCACGTCCCCATCGGTCACGTATATGTTTGGATACGAAAACTCTCCAAGGACCGAAATCTCTGCCCCTCCGCCCCCGCCTGATGAGGTGCTTGAACAAGATGCCAAAAAGGCCACACTAACAACGATAAGGGTAATTCCTGCCAAAAAATACACATACTTTTTCATACTTATTCCTCCCTTTAATTTATCCTGTTATTATAGCTCATTATGGGGACGAGTCAATGCATATGCTTGTTTCGCGGGGCGGATTTCCGACCTTATCAGGCCGATTTAAATATCGATCCCGAGAAAATATCTAACCGCTAAGCCGATAATGAAGCTTAGCGATGCCACTCCTAAGCTAACCGCGATCATTTCTAAAAATCGCTTTTTAAAAGGGACCCCTTTTACTACCGAAAAATAAAAGGTGAAGACCAAGATTAAAAAGACCGCCCCGATTAGCGCGAGTAAGAGCGACAAGAACGGATTGTTAAGGGCAAGGAAAGGGGTGATCAATACCGTAACTGCCGCCACGTAAGCGGCTCCGGTATAAAAGGAGGCTTTTAGCGGATCTTTTTCTCCACCTTCGGTTTTAGTGGAGAGATATTCCGATGCTGCCATAGAAAGGGATGCCGCGATCCCCGTAATTAGTCCCGCGACGCCGACTAGGCGCGCGTTTTGCAAAGCGAAGGTCAATCCTGCCAAAGTCCCGGTAAGCTCGACCAGGGCGTCGTTTAATCCAAGCACGATCGAACCGATATATTTTAGTTTCTCTTCGTCGATCATTTCGATCAATTCGTTTTCGTGTTGCTCTTCCTCGTTTTTAATGCCGGCAGCCTCGGGAATGTCTTGCACAACTTTAAGATAAGCATCTTGGGCCTTTTCTTCGCCGGCCTCCATCAGTTTTATCCCAAAAGTGACTCCGAAAACGCGCGCGATGAATAAATACCAGGCAACTTTTATTTTGTCCGGCCGGACATCATCCCCCGAATATTTTCTCCAGATATTGTAATGGCGGAGCTCGTCTTTGGAAATTTTGCGCAAAACATCTTTGTTGTGCCCGCCTTTTTCGATGCGGGCGAGTTTTTTGTAAATAAAATGCTCGGTTATCTCGTTCTTTTGGAATGAGAGGAGCTTGTTTTTGGTCGTTTCGTTTGTCGTGGCCATGAAGTTGCCCTATCTTACTAACTATTAATTGTTTTTGCAAGATAACTGGTTGTGATATAATAAAAGCATGGGCCAAGACTGGGTATTTTGGGCGATGGTTGCCGGCTTTATAATCCACGGGCTGGAAGAGCATTTCACTGCTGGCGGGTTTTTAAAAAACTATAATGAGTTTTTGATCAAGATCGGCAGGGCGCCAAAATCATTCCAGTGGCTCTACTCGGTGATGCTGCTTTGGGCGCTCCCCGGAACGGTCATTGCCGCCCTGATCGGCAGTAAAATGCTGATCATAAGTCTCGGAGTAATGTGGGCGCTTTTTGTTAATGCCTTGGCCCATCTCGGATTAATGGTCCTGCATCGGAAGTATTCTTCGGGGACGATGTCGGGCGTATTGATATTTATTCCTCTTATGCTCTACTCGTATTGGTATTTTATGACCACCGGGCAGTTTTCGGTCGCTGATATGTGGTGGTCGATCCTGGTTGGCGGAATATTTAATATCCCCACGATACCGTACAAGAAACTAGCTAATTAATAATCCCCCGATAATTCTGCTATAATCAAACAATGCCCGATCGTTCGGTTTATATCCGAAGAAGAGTAATAATAGTGATCATCTCCGTTCTTTTAGTTGTAAGCGCTATCTTTGCGGTCCGTTTTGGGGCCCAGCGCTATCAAAACTACCTCAAGTATTCAAAGATCAAAAAGATCGGGGGATCGATCAAGCCGGGGCAGGTCCTTTTTACCTCTCTGGTTGAAAGTGGGATAAGCAGGGAAGCGGCCAATGAGATCATCGGTTCCATCGGCGACATCCTCAACCTTCAGAAGCTCCGCGCTAAAGATAAATACACTATTTATACCGATGAGAGCGATAAAGTCCAGAAATTTATCTATGAAAAATCGCCGGTTGAACTCTATTTTGCAGTGCGGGGGGAAGATGATGAGCTAAATTCTTTTATCCCCTCCATATTTTTAAAAAAAGAGATGAGCAAGAAAGAGCTTATCATTAAAACCTCTTTATTCGACGCGGTCCGGAAGCAGGGAGAAAAAGATGCGCTGCTTTTTTCGATCGTAGATATCTTTGCCTGGGACATCGACTTTTATCTTTATCCAAGGGCGGGGGATAAGATAGGGCTCTACTTTGAAAAATACTTTAGCGAGGACGGCAGATTTGTTAAATACGGCAAGATCCTGGCTGCGCAATATAAGGGGAGGGAAACGTTTGACGCGGTATATTTTGAGCCGGAGAATAACCTAGCGGGTTATTACGACCTTAAGGGGAATCCTGCCGAAAAGATGTTCTTAAAATCCCCGCTTAAATTTACCGGGAGGATAACTTCTTATTACGGGCCGAGAAGGGACCCGATTACCCACAGGCATGGGCGCCACACCGGGGTTGATTTTGCCTCCCATTACGGGGCGCCGATCGTCGCAACCTCGGGAGGTATTGTTTCTTACGCGGGGTGGAGAGGGGCATACGGGAAGTTGGTGAAGGTCAGGCACGCAAATGGTTATGAGACTTATTACGGCCACTGTTCAAGGATAAATGTCCGGCCGGGAAAAAAAGTGTCTCAGGGGGAGGTCGTTGCGCTGGTCGGCAGCACCGGGCACTCGACCGGCCCGCACTGCCATTATGAGATCAGGAGTAGAGGCCGCACGCTTAATCCTTTACGCTTTAACCAACCGAAGAGGAAACCGTTAAAAGGGAAGGATTTGGAGGTCTTTAAGGTGTACGAGAAAGAGATCTGGAAAAATATCGGCAGAATGGAGGTTTTGACCGACTAAGGCCCCAGCCAGATAAACTGTTTCATCTTTTCAAAGGGCCAGCTGGTCTTGAGCCCTCCTAAATAGCCGGCGTGTGTCCCGCCTGAAATGACCGCCCGGTAGGCCTCTTCTGGCGCATATCCTTTTTCTTCAACCAGATAACGGCCGATTACCGACCCGGTGCGGTCGGCGCCCCACTTACAATGGATATAGACAGGGCCTTCATTTATTGCTTTTTTTATCTTTTTCCATTCTTGTTTGTTTGGTAATTTAAAAGCGTGCATCGGGACATGGACCCTGTTTATCCCGGCGTGTTTAAGGAAATATTTATACCTGTTCTGGATCGCCCAGCTGTTTTCAAAATCGATGACTGTTTTAACATTATAAGATACTAAATGGTCGAGGATCGCCCATACCTGTTCGTCGCTGTTTTTAAATTTTGTCCGGGGATTTAGCGGGTGTCCGCCTGCGTGTAAGGACTTGTCGATTATCCGGTAATTATAGGGGAGAGGCCCTTTCCCTTGTATCTCGGCGGTAGGGAATTTTGTGGCATTAGAGATCTCTGCGTTTGCAATGGAAATACAAGCGAACAATATAGTTAATGCGCCAATTATCTTGTGAAGCATGGATTATTCTAGCATAAGTATAAAAAATTGCGCAAAAGGTTGTCGGAAAAGCCTAATAGATTGGCCCGTGCCGCAGATATGGCTAATCTTACCGCGGGTGAGATTGGGAAGGTTACCGCCGCAGTATCATCCCGGGGGGCTGAAGTCTTGTCCCGGGAAGCTAAAATAGAGGTCCCTGAAACGATAGAGATCTCAAAAAATCTGGGGATCATGGAACACGAATTAACCGTTGGCCAACTCAGGCAGTTTGTGGAGGAGAGCGGATATAAGATCGAAGGCCATAATGCTGAAAAACTTCGGGCCGTTCTTGATGACCCGTCGCAAGCGGGGAAAGCCGTAACTTTTGTACATTTACATGACGGCAAAGCATTTGCAAAATGGTTAAGCGAGAAAACCGGCAGAAAGTTTAGGCTTCCAACTGAACCAGAGTGGGAACAGGGACAGGCGAAAGGGCAATTATCCGGGGAAAACTGGGTGTGGACAGAAACAGAAATCAGCGATACTTTTGTTCTCCGCCGTTCGGGCCTTCCCTACCAAAACTACAGCAATCCTAGTTATCGTTTTAACGGCCGTGCGATTGTCTTTGTTGAGGACAAATAATTACCCTTTAATTCTTTAATGTTCGCCAGGTTCAATTGCTGCAATATCTACATAGCACCCCAGATGAATATACAACATTAAAAACGCATATAAACATTAATCAGGTAACCCGCATGACAGCAACTAAAGATCTGGTTAATAAAGGGTTTTTAACTTCAAATAAACAGGGCCGAAATGTTTATTATTATGGATCGGATAGAATTAAAGAGTTATTCGTGAGTTGAGTGATACTTGGATAAAGTCACCTCTAGATAAGAATTAACTTGATTCCAGTCTTTTTAGGGGTGGGGTCTTCTATTCCTTACTTACTCAAGGTCGCCGCCCCACCTTGGGAGTTCGACTGCTGAAAAAAATGGCTCGAGTCGTCCCTTTCCGAACCTTTTCTCTGATCATCCCCAACACTATTCATGGCTGCAAGAAGAAGGATTTATATAGAATGTGGAAACTAGGAAAAATCGCTATTCGCGCCCCACACCCCGCGAATAGCGATTTTAATAAAAATAATTGAAAATAATCACAAAAAAAGTGAAATTTCCCGTAAAATGTTACGATAATATTATAGTGCTTAATTAACTGTAAGTCAAAATATAGGAGGAAAATAAAATAGCAATTACAGGAGCAAGACTGACTTTTGTACAGCAGGTGTCAAGAAATATTAAATTTCGGGGAAGGGCATTAGCTCTTGAGATTCGCGGTCCAAAGGGAATTGAAAACCGGGCAGCGGAGGCAATTA
>JAYEOW010000043.1:0-29467 GCA_034723395.1 Candidatus Margulisiibacteriota bacterium | reverse complement strand
TATTATCCCCTACCTAAAAGCCACCCTTGGAGAAGATTCAGCGTATCAAGAAGGAGGTTTGTTCATGCTTAAAAACCGGACATTTTCATTTTGCTAAGAACCGGACATTTTTACTTTGCCTTGACAGCGTTTTTTATTATGTTACTATTTGCGCAATGAAGAGCGTTAAACCGCCCTCACCCAAGAGTTCTCTTGCCGACGGTTTTTTATTAGCTCCCTCTCCCTCAGGGAGAGGGACAAAATGGATGTCCAAAAGCATGATAAAAAGTTGGGTGAGGGCTTTGAGATCGATCATCTTTTTCTGTTTAATTTTTTCTATCTTAGTCCCTAGCTTCCCCGCCTTAGCTGAGACCTATCCCAAATTTGACATATCCGGTTATAAAAAATGGGAATACCGCGGAGCAAAAGTCTCTCCCGGCACAAATTATTTCTCCGGGCTAACCCAATTAGGCGGTTACTCTCCTACTGCGACAGGAGCCCCATGGCAAGAAAGGTTATCTTTAAAAATATTGACCCAGCTCTCAGAAAAGCTAACCGTAACCTATGATATCCAGCAGGAACCGGCATCCCCGGACCGGTATAATGTTAAACTAAACTACAACAATAAACACGAGCTGACTTTCGGCGACCTTACCGCCACTTTCTCCGGAAATGAATTCGCTAACACCACCAAAGTATTAGATGGGATGATGTTCACCAGCCGGGACGAAGGGCATGAGATAATCATAGTCCCGTCATCAAAGCTGAAAAGTGAGGTCCAGGGCTATACCACCCAGAACGGGGCCAACACAAAGGGCCCTTACAGCCTGGGCCATGGCTCGATCATTGAGGGATCTGAAATCGTAGAATTAAACAATGTACCCCTTGAAAAAGGGAAAGATTACATTATTGATTACCTCGAAGGAACAATTACTTTCGACCGGATCTTAAACGAGACCGATGAATTCTCCTATAGTTACGAATATACGAATATATCGGATATTTTCTTCCCCGCCCTTAGCAAAAAAGATTTCTTCGGCTTTCAGGCCAGGATAAAAACCGATCCCGCCACCTGGGGAAAACCCATCCCCAGGCTTAAAAAGACCTACTTAAAAGGGTACGAAGTATTCCCCTCAATTTTCGGAGAGATTTCCCAGCCGGGACAAGAAGATATAAAAGGGGAAGAAGAGTCAGGTCACTACCGGTTAAAGCACTGCCCGATTGCCCTTTTTTCCGAAATCCTGATCTTTCAGGGCGCGGTCCTTAGCAAAGATAAAGATTATACAATCAGATATGATACCGGCATGATCACCCTATTACTCCCCACCCTTCCTGCCAAAGAAAATCGGCTTCAGGTAAGTTACAGCTACCTAAAGACCAAACACGTACAAGAGGTTTTACCCGCCATCAGCGGGCGCGGGCCTTACACACTATATAATAGCGATATTATTCCCTGCAGTGAACAGGTATTTATTAACGACCACCCGGTTACTCCAGACCTCGACTATCATATCGATTATGAAAACGGGAGATTGATCTTCAACTATGAAGTTCCCAAAACGGCCGCAATCAAGGTTGATTACGTATATATAGTAAAAATATCTCCCTACAAAAAAGCTCCTGGCGGATTAAAACAGGAACTAACCGTAGGCATGACCTATTTAAGAGAGTCGGCCAAAAGCGGCCTGGGGGCAGCTAGCGCCACCAACTCCGAGAGCTTGAATGCAGCAGATATTATCGCAAACAATAATACAATCTATCTCTCCCGCTACCCGATCCTCCCGACCGAAGAAGGAGGATCAATTAATATATCGGTTGGCGGGAGAATTCTAACCCCGGAAGTTGATTACACCGTCCCTTCGACCGAAGCCGACCCGGTGACCGGCTACACAAAGGTTACCCCAAACGCAAGGCTCGCTTATATTAACGATCGCAATGACCTTACTGACGGGTATTATACCGGAACTATTAAATTATTGGCTACGATCGAGGCGACCCAGGAAGTTTCCGTAAATTATACCTATCGCAGAAGCATTATCAGCCGGCACACCGGGACAGGGAACGGGGGACGTGGTCCGTATTACATCCGCGGTTATCGCAACCTGGTCCCGGGAAGCGAAAATGTCGAGGTCTGGGATACCGGATCGGCCGATACAACAGTCTATACCCGCAACAGCTCTTTTGAAATGGACGCGGGTGATCTCGGTTATTCGATCAATTATTATAAAGATACCCCATACATTACATTTAATAGAGAGCTGGGCCCGGAAAAAAGTTATTCGGCCCACTTCCAGTACATCCCGCCGGCAGGACCGATCGGAAACAATATTAAACAGGATATCACCGGCTTTGATGCCGAATATGAGCTCGGCGATATCCTTAAATTTACCGGCAACTTTGCCACCAGTAAGACCGATAACGTAACCGTGTCCGAACACACAATCGAGGCGGTAAGTTTTATCCCTCCGACCCACACGGTCAGTGTAATCAAACATAACACCCCGGCAATTATTGACGGGACCGAAAAAGTTTATGTAAATAACTACCTGCGCAACCGCGATATCGATTATATTATCGATTATGAGACAGGAACGATCAATTTTTTCTACATAACGCTGGGAACTCCGGACGCGGTAGTAGTGGAATACGATTATCCCGATCCGGGAGGGATTGCCCGGGTCGGAGAAACGGTCGATATAGCCTATAAATACGGGCTTGAAACCAACTTGGGCGACTTGACGATGAAATATAGTGAAAGGGCGATCGGGCTTGACTTTACCCCGCTCGGCGGCACTGCGATCGGCCCCGGGACCAGCCGCCGCGATTTATCAGCCAACTATACACGCGCCAATCTTCACGATCTTACAATGGGTTTTGCCTACATCGAAAATAATTCGCCGGTCAGCGGAAGCCGCGAATCGTTTAACCGGAGTTTTGACCGCTCTTACAACATGGGATTCAATCCTTTCGGATGGGCGGGGATTAGTATGGGATTGCGGAACGTTGAAAATAAGGGGGATCCCTTAACCACCGGAGGATCGTACAGCGCGCATTCTGAAACAAATGAATACAATGGGAGTTTTAATCCGGCCGGATTAAATTTTGGCCCGATATCCTATGTCCATTCTTACAATGGCAGCTTGACTGACGGCCGCGATTTTCTGGCCAACACCTTTTCCAGAAACAAATATTTTCATCTTACCCAGGGAGTAGGATTAACTAAAAGAATAAAGGGCGGGCTCGACTGGCAGTTCAACGAACCTTACACGATATCCGGATACCGGACCAGCCAGGAAGCGCTAACCAGCAAAAGCACGACTAAAGACCTTGGATATAACCTTGCCCTCGACCTGACTCACGGCACCCTGGAAAAATGGATTGCCTACGCAAAATTGTTAGAGCATAAAACATTTAATTATTTCTCAACTACCGAAGGGAACGAAGTCAGCAAGAATGTTACCTACCACACCGATCTGGTCCCGATAAATATACTCGCGTTAAGCTACGACCTTACCCGCTCGGAAAAACCGACAGTTATCGTAGAAGGCAAAAATCCGATGAGCGAAACCGGGACCACCAAGGTCGAACTCTCCCCACTGGATTATCTTTCCACCGGATGGGTACACACCGAAGATATGATCATCCATGATACGGGAAGAGAGAGCAGCGGTAACTCAGATAATTATTCAGGAAGCTGGAATGTTTTTACCTTTGAAAAAGCAAGCCTTGACACAAGTTTTGGCAAATATTACCGGGTTGAAACTGCTCCTTCAGGGAGTATTGAAGCAGTTACTACTACCACCGATAGTTTTAGCCAAAATTATAGTTTAACTTTGTCCCCTGCCCCGGTTATTTCGATTACTCCAGTATTTAGTAAGACCAATTACCAATTTACTAGCACGATCGATTCGCCGCTTCAAGCAACTGCGCAGACCACTGGAATCGGGATTGACTATACTCCCGAAAGTCCATTTTCCGCATCGGCCAACTACGACCTTAAAATAACTTCGATCCCCACTGTATCTCCGCGCCACAAAGCGAATCTCGGAATAGATGCGGGTTATAAGGTTCTTGATTGGGGAAAGGTAACGGTAATCCAGGACGAAGAGTATAATGGCGGAGAGGTGCTGGCAGGTGGGATGGCCCCCGACATCGACTATATAAAGAAGACGCGGACAATCAATATTGAATTTACCGTACCGCAGGACAACCCAGTCATCTCGGCAATCGTTTTTAATCTGGCATATAAGACGGTAAGCTTTGACAATCGGCTCCCGGGCGGAGATAAAGATGACCTGCACGCGCAGATGGTAACATTTGACGGGACATTGAACTTCTAGCCTACTTAATTACCGCCAGTTTGCCTTTCCCGACTATCGAACCGCCAGCAACAACCCTGATAAAGTAGATCCCGTTACCAACCATATCGCCAAAATCTGATTTACCGTCCCAAAGGATAAAATTATAGCCGGCGTGGCCCCCTTCGCTCCCTGCCGCATATTCTCTCTTCCAGACCCGCTGGCCGAGACTGTTAAAAAGATAGACCGTTATATTTGCATCTTTATTCAGGCGGTAACCGATCTCGGTATTGCCGGTCCCTGGATCGTAAGGATTGGGGAAATTAAATACGGTGCCGTCGACCAGGGCGATGCCGTTATTATTAACGGTAAAAGTTATTGTGCCCGAAGAAGAATTCCCGGCATCGTTACGGGCAACGATCGTAAAAGTATGGGTACCGTTAGCAAATGGAGTCGCGGGTGAATAGGTTAGCTGGGCGGTTACTGCATCGTAGGTTGAGTTTCCATTCAATGCGTCAAATGCGATCACGGCAGAGTCGATTTCGACCGAGCTGGCGGCGGTATCAATGGAACCGGCATCATCGGTAACGGTGGCAGTGATAGTTACGTCCCTGTTAACGTAATCGTCAGCAACAATCGCACGGCCATCGAAGAGCAGGTTCTCGATCCTGGGCACTCCGGCCTCTGAGGTTGCGTAAGTTACGGATGAGGCGATAAAGCCGGCGTTAGACGAGTAAGCAGCGCTGGAAGTTATTCCTGACACATCGCCGGACGCATGCTGAACAGAATAGGTTGTCCCTTCTGAAGTTCCGGCCGTTGGCAACAGCCCTTCGGGGCTTATCTTATAGCTCGCGCCTGAAGCGGCGAAGGCGGCTGAGGAAACTAGCAATAATGTAAGTAATACAACTAACCTTTTCACTCTGGGGGAATTATATATCGAAGGGGAAATGTCTGCAAGCTTATTATTACCACCCCTTCTGCCCCGACTTTTCGTCGGGACATCTTCCCCTTATTAAGGGGAAGAAAGTAAACTTGTCGATGTCTCATAACAGGTCTAAAGACCTGCACTACACTTTTCGGATATCTCCCCCTTTATAAGGGGGAGAGAAAGAAGGGGTTGTTTCCCTTTCTTACCAAATCCCAGTCAATGAAATCCTATGCACATTAGAGGTCGTAAGATTCCTCTGGGTGATATAAGCGTAATCGACTCTGGCATTCCCTGAAACAAATCCAGCTCCGGCAGTTAAACCGCTTTCGACATATCCGAGCCGAAGAGACAAACTATCTTTATTCCATTCGTAGCCAACCGAAGCTTCAGGAACATAACCGGACTTCATTGTTTGCGAAATATCGATCGCGAATAATCCAGGGTTCGACTTCTGGTATGCAAACCCTAAGCATAATTTGGCAGGCGCCTGCTCAACCGTCCCCGTCCCCCACTGCAAGGAATTGATAACCCCTTCAACTTTTAATCCGATGTTCCACCCTTTTCCTGTCCTCAAAAGCAGTCCTGGTGTTATGCTATAACCAGAAGCCTGTCCGCCGTCGATACTTGTCATATCCGAAGTCAAATATTGCGCGGTTAATCCGAGAGATAGTTTTTCACTTACCTTTTTACCGTATGAGAGCATATACGCGTTTGAAAAATAGCTAAAAGTACTCAGGTCGATTACTTCATTGTGTTCATCTACTTCTGAAGATGTTTCGGTTATAGTTCCCAAGCCAACCTGGATCCACGATATTCCAAGCGTTCCGCCAAATGCAGGCCGTACATAACTAACGTAATAATGATCGGCGTCGGTTGAAAGCTTAGTTTGCATTGACGTAATCTCGTTATCGTCAACAAAACCAAGGCCGCCCGGATTCCAGCATGGAGCATCGGCGGTGTCAGCTACGGCGGTGAATGCGCCGCCCATTCCTAAGGGACGGGCGCCTACGCCGGCCTTAAGGACGGCGATGTCTTGTCCTCCCTGAGCTTGAGCGTACGCTATATTAAATCCAAAATCAAAAATCAAAAATCCAAACAATGAAATAATTATTATAATAAATGCCCGCAGGACATACATTGTTGGGATTTGGGATTTGGTCATTAGGATTTTATTTCTCATTTCAGCACCGCTACCTTGCCTCTCGCGGAGACCGACTTATCTCCCAATCGCGCAATAATCTCAAAAGGATAGATCCCGTTCCTCACCAAATCTCCGCGGCCGTTACGGCCGTTCCAATCAACGTCCTGATATTTACTCCATACGCTTGATCCTTCGCCGTCGGTCGGGCAATTATCGATCTGCTTGACCAGCGAGCCGGTAATATCATAGATCCTGATCTTTACGCTGTCCGCGTCCGCGCCCAACCGATAGCGGATACTGGTCGATTGGTTATTCGGGTTGAACGGGTTTGGATAGTTGGTGACGCCGGTTAGGGTCAGTTGCGGCGCAACGGTGAATGACCGGACCTCGGACGTTGCTGATTCGCTGGTTGAGGTTGCGGTAACTTTCCAGTAATACGTATCCCTGTCTAATCCCGGATCGAATTCATGAATCGAGTAGGTGTAATGATAAAGGGTCGGATCATTTTCATCGACCGATCCGGTATTGGGAGACTTGGTAAAGGTTTGGTGATCGATCGCAAAACTATCGTTCTTAGCCAGATCGATCGTATATTCCTGGGTGTCTCCTTTTCTGTGCTGCCACTCAAAAGTCGGGCGGAGGGAGGTTACATCTGAATCGTCGTCCGGCGAGACAAGGGTTGGGGTTTCGAGGGTGGTGGATTGCTGCGGCGCGACGCCCAACACCGTGGCATTAATACCAAAATTCATCACCCAGATATCGTACTGGCCGTCTTTATAAGAGGCATAGGCAACTCTGGACCCATCCGGCGACCAGGCGGGATTACAATCAACATTTGTATAATCGGTCAGTGACTTTGACTGATCGATCCCGTCTGTATCCATCACCCAGATATCGAGATTATCATTTCGGGTGGAAGTAAATGTTATTAGCGGGCGGCTGGTTCCATCAGAAAGCGGAATAGCAATTGGCGCCCAACTAGGCTCTTTATCTTCAGCCGAATTATAGGTCAACCTGAATGGATTGGGGTTATTGATATCTTCAATCATCCAGATTTCTTTATCGCCTGATCTGTCCGAAGTAAAGGCAATTCCAAATTGCGACCAGCTTGGCTCTTTATCAAAGGCTTCGCCGGAAGTAAGTTTGGCCGGAGTCCCGGTCCCGTCGGAATTAACCAGCCAGATATCAAAGTTACCCGACCGGTCTGAGGCAAAGGCAATCTTTGAGCCATCAGGGGCCCAGGTTGGATTTGTATCTACTATGGTAAGTACAGTTAATTGCAGCGGAACTCCGGAGCCATCCGCGTTTGCTACCCAGATATCTTTATTTCCTGACCTGTCTGAAACAAAGGCAACCTTAGTTCCGTCCGGCGACCAGGATGGTTTAACATCTAAAGCTGAATTATTGGTAATATTCTGCAATCCGGTCCCATTCGCATTCATTGTCCAGATCTCATAGTTACCGGATCGGATTGAAGAGAAAGCAAGCTTGGTTCCATCCGGCGACCAGGCGGGCTCAATATCCCAGGCTTCATCAGAAGTTAACTGTTTTAGATCGGTTATGGTCAGTTTCCAGTTGTCATTATCGGCATTCACCACAACGGAATTCTGCAAACTATTTCCCGCTTTATCATTAACAGTTAACCGCAGGATATATTCTCCATCCTGAACATCTGCCGTATTCCAAACCCCGAGAATTCCATTGCTGACTGGGGTGTTTGAATTAGCCAGTTCTGTCCAGCTATAGGGCATGCTGTTTGGACTGAACTCAAGCTGATAGCTTTCGAAATTCGTGTCTAGCGCCGTTCCACGAATCTCAGCCAGGCCGGTTAGGGTTTGATTTAGGATAGGCTGAGTTATAACCCCGGTCAGCGCTCCTGTATAAACTTTTTTAGCGTAGATTTTGCCGTCCGTCGTGTTATAGACAACCTCCGTTCCGTCTCTTGACCAGGCAGGATTTTCTCCGCTTCCGATGTTTACTTCGCTCCCGCCTGAAAGCTCTCTAAGATATATATCGTTATCTCTCGCGTAAACAATTTTTAAGGCATCTGGAGCCCAGGCAGGCATTGTTTCTGTTTCCGAACTTGATGTTATCTGTGCTTTAGAGCTGCCATCGAGATTCACACTCCAAACATCAAAATTCCCGCTTTGGTCCGAAGCAAAAGCGATCTTTTTCCCGTCCGGCGAAAAGCTCGGATAGTCATCTTTGGCCGTATTCTCATCCGCGGTTATTTGAGCTGGATTTGTGCCGTCCAGATCCACCGTCCAGATATTCCATTTGTTAATACCAAGTTCTCCGGTTCGATTTGAAGCATAAGCAATCCTTTGTCCGTCCGGCGAAAAAGCCGGCGAAGTCTCCGAATCATTATCGGAAGTTATTTGCCTTTGATTGCCTCCATCAGCATCCATAATCCAAATGTCATTGTTACCCGAACGGTCTGAAGTACAGGTTAACTTTGTTCCATCCGGAGACCATGCTGGCTGCAGGTTATTGCCGTCAGTTGTTAGTTGTAAGTTGTTAGTTGTAAGTAGATTCATTGTGTGTATTTGTTTCTTGCCGGATATATCTTTCACATAAGCGATTTTTGATTTGTCCGGGGAGTAAACCGGATCATTGCCTGAAGATGTAAGCTGTTCTGCCGGGACATCCCCTGCTGTCAAGCTATTGTTATCTTTAGTTACTGCAAGTTCTTTGGTACGCAAAGCGCCATTACCGTTAGTCGCGTTTATTTTAACCAAATATTCTCCGTCTTCCACTACAGTTCCACCATTATCCCTGCCATCCCAGGAAGATGAATTAGCACCTTGATTCCCAGAAGCAGAGAAAGATTTAACAACTGTTCCATCACTGTCTGATACTTCAATATTAACTGTAGCGTTTTCTGAGAGCGTGTAGCTGATAGCTGTACTATCTTTTATCCCGTCACTGTTCGGAGAAATATATTCTTCTGATAATGAAGTGGAGCTAATTTCTGAAGACCTTTCGACCTTAATCACGCCAGATTTTTTAACAATGTTTGGTCCAGCGTAAATGTAATAGATATATTCTCCGTCGTCAACATAGGCTCCGCTATTATTTTTGCCGTCCCATTCGATTGTTTGATTGCCAGGAGAAGTTGAAGCATTGTATTGTAGGGTCTTGACCAATAAGCTGTCGGAGATTTTAACATTAAAGTCTCCGGCTGCGGTTGGTGTGCCATCCAGCGCAACATCTGCGCTTGCTCCTCCATCGGGGTTCTTAAGGTTTACCGTCCAGCTGCTCAGAACCACATCTGAAGGAGGCGTATATTCAGTTGAAAACGATTGAGACGATTCGTCGTAGTTAAACGGCGCCGAAATTTCTACGCTTTTTATCCAGCCAGCACTCCCTATCGCCGGATCATCAGAGGTATCCCAGGATTCGGAATACGTAGTGCTCGCTCTTAAATAATCACTCGGATCAGAGGTCGAAGTTGTGCCGCTATTGTTAAACCAAACCGAAACATTTGGATTATTATCGGAGACTGAAAAGCTTGAATATTCTCTGTAATCAGGATAGGCGTTTGGAGCGCCAAATTTATTAGACATCGATTCTGAAACAGTAATTGTTCCTTGCAAAGCATTACAGGAATCTGGATCATTGTCCGAACCACTCCAAGATGGAGCATAAGAAGTACTCCCCACAACAGACGCCCCATCGTTACTGAAGTGTAGAGAAACCCTTGAGTTCGTATTACCAGAAAGAGCAAAGTTGGGACTAGGAACATCCGGATCAACAGCAATAAGACTGTTTATACTTTCGGAATAATTTACAGGACTGCCTGGTCCCGATCTACAGCTCTTGTTATTTGGATTCACGCTACTACTCCACAAATGGCCAGGATAATTATAACTGGCATTGATTGTTCCAGAACAGGTGTTTCCGCTAAATGTGGTGTTGCTTATAGAAGTTGAAACGTAGGGGTTGGCTGCATAGTCATGATAATAATTTCCATATCCCCGACCAATCTCATGTCCGCTGATGGCGCCGCCCGGATGTTGAGGCGAAAGAGTTATGCCATAGGCATCACTACCACTTCCTGAAACAATATTGTTATTTCGATCAACTGTAGCTTTTCCTGAATCGGAGTCGGAAACATTTGAATATAATGTATTTTTCTGCTTATAATCCATCCACATATATACATGGCAACTATCCCACATTCCTACATCGAGCCATACCTTTAATTTATAAGTCCCTGCGGACCAAGTAAAGTTATCCACGTAAAATCCACCGCTGGTATAAGTGCCGCTTTTTGGTTCTACTCGAAGCTTAATCTTATACAGGTATCCTCCTGTCAGCGATTTCCAAAACCACTTATTTGCGGCGGGGTTTAATTCATGATGAAATGTGATCCAGGAGGCTCCTTCTTTCCTGTATATCCATATCTCAGAAGTTTTGCAATTATTATCCGTCCCAACATAAAACGGTAATGACTTCGTTTGCGAAAGATAAAAAGTGGATTCAGGCGATCTTCCGTTATCTGCAATAGAAGCATTTCCGATGTAACTCCATTCCCCTGCGCAATAAGTTGGGTGGTAATAAACCTCCTCCCACGCACTTCCATTTTGTCTGTATACCCAATATTTCCTTGCATCATCCCAACCACTGTTCCCATCAGCTATAGCTTTAAAGTAGAATCGTCCTGGTGTTTGGTCATGGTTTAGATAAAATGTGGAGCTTTCTCCTACTCCTTTGTCATCATCTGCATAAGCATATGCGGTAGGACTAGTCTTTGGCGAATAAGTATAATAAGTTTCCACCCCATACCCATTCACCTTCCAATCAAACACCTGCGGCGGATATTCTGTTCCTGAAGCGCTCAAAGTATAATCAAAATATTGGTTTGGATGATTGGTCCCAGATGCGTTAATGGTATAAGAAAAGTCCTGCCATGGATAATAAGTCCCAAACCCCTTCGCTTCCCACTTAAACTTATCATACTGCGGCTTCTTATAGATTTTAACAGTTACCGGACTATTTTCAGAAAGAGTGTAGCCGATTTCCGCGACATCATCTACTCCGTCACCATTAGGAGATATAATTGCAGGAGATGCTGAGTCATTAACAATTGCTAAATCATTATTAACCGTTACATCTCTTGTAATTTCACTTTCACTTCCGGCCTGGTCTTTTACCAAAAGCTTTATCGAATATGATCCATCACCAACATTTGTTGTATCCCATGCGGCGAGGGTCGAAGCAACGAGGGGCGAGGTTCCACTGCCGATCTCTGTCCAGGTGCTGGAACTAGATTGTTTGTAATAAACTTTATATTCAGCAATATTAGTATCCGAAGCTGTGCCGGTTATTTCAATGCTTCCGTTTACGGTTTGCCCTTGAGATGGAGAAGAAATTGAAGCGGTTGGCAGGGTGTTGTCGATAACAATTGTTTTAGTATCTTCGGTTATCCCGCTTATATCTTCCGCTCTCAACCTCAAAGTGTAAGTTCCATCAGCAAGTGGAGCAGTATTCCAGTTAGCTAAGGTCTCATTGATCTTAGGAACAACGAGGCTTTCGATAGTTGTCCATTGGACAGGGACAAGCCCTGCCCCTACACTAATTTCATACTTTTTAAAATTGTACGTGGTAAAATCAGCATCACAGGCAATCCCGGATACCGCGACAGTTCCTTTTACAACCTGGTTAGCTGTCGGCTCATGAATTTTTGCAACTGCCGGTGCATTATCAATAGTTATTACAAATTCACGGTTGGACGAATTTCCTGCTTTGTCAGCCGCGTCAACCTTTATTGTATAGTAACCATCTTTAACATTCGGCGTATCCCAGGAATATATAGTTCCAGTCTTTGACGCAGTGTCAGAAGCCAAACTAAACCACCTGGTCGGCTCAATACCGTAACCGTATTTGATGGTATATTGATCCAGGTTTAGATCAGAGATTTCTCCAGTGAAGTCCACAACGCCTGTATTGATCGACTCGTTGGTTGGCGCTGTGATATTTATAACCGGATCAATATTATCCAGTCGAATTCCCGCTTCGTCGCTGGTGGTTTTCCCGGTTTTATCGGTTGCGGTAACTCTGACGATATAATCTCCATTTAGACTGGACGCGCTCCAATCATAAATAGTATCGTTCACAATATTTGAAGGGTTTATGGCCGCTATCGCCTGCCAGGATTCGGGACTGGAAGCTTCCCGATATTCTAAAAGTATAGAATCAAGATTGTCATCAGAAACTGTTCCCGCAATGTTTATGGCGCCGGCAAGAATATCTCCGGAAGAAGGATTGGAAATAGAGACCGTCGGCGGCGTGTTGTCTACAATAACCGGCGCCTGATCCAAGCTTGAATTACCGGGCAAGTCCGCGACTGTTAACTTCAGAGTATAGGTCCCATCTGTTACCGCGGTCGTATCCCAAGCTTCAAGGGTAGAACCAAAGACTGAGGAAGAGTGTATGTTTCCGATTTGCGTCCAGCTGGAAGGATTCTCCCCCTCCCCATACTCAACCTTAAATTCCTTAAAGTGCGCCTCGTCAATCGCTGTTCCAAGAATATTTACCGTATCCGCGATAACCAGATTATTGGTTGGAAAAGCAATCGAAGCGGTCGGATTGGTATTGTCAATGGTTAACGACACCGGGCTGGTCGAGCTATTCCCGGCTTGATCGGTAACCGTAAGCTTTATGGTATAAATCCCATCCGTTCCTAAGGTAGACGTATCCCAACTGCCGAGTTCTCCAGCAGCCACTTGAATAGTTGAAGTTGTGATTTCTGTCCAGCTTGCAGGATTAGCCCCAAAACCATATTCTAATTTGTAATCTGAAAAATGCCGATCGTTGGCAGCGCCTGAAATCTGGACAGTATTATTCAAAATCTGACCCGCAGTCGGCTGTGTAATTGCCGCTTCCGGAGTCGTATTGTCAACCGTGATGATAACCGTGCCGAATGAACTATTGTCCACTACATCAACCACTGTCACCTTAATAATATAATCACCATTTAACCCCGTTGTTTCCCAGGTTGCCAGAGGAGTTGAAATCGTATAAGTCTGATCCTGAATGATTTGCCAATTGTTCGGGTCATCCGAACTCGCGTATTCGACTTGATAATAAGAGAAATTCGGATCAGAAATCTCCGCGCCGACTTCGATATTTCCTCCAAGGATCGCGTTTGAAGTCGGAACAGTGATAGAAACTCCTGGATTTCCGTTGTCTACTACAACCGGAATAGTATTATAAGTAGAACGCCCACCAATATTTATCACATTTAACCTTAGAGTATAATTACCATCAGGAACCCGGCTTGTATCCCAGGCTGCCAGAAGCGATGTTGCCGGGAGAGTGGTAGAGCGCACAATCGTAATCCAGGAAGCGGGGCTTGCCCCAACTCCATACTCTACTCTGTATTCCGCAAAATATGTTCCGGTGATGTTTCCATGGACCTCAGCCGTTCCCGTAATCACCTGATTTAATACAGGTGATGATATCTCTCCATAAAGTTCTGAATTGATGGCGCGCTTACTCAGCAAAGAAGAATTTGAATTTCCCGCTTTATCATAGACCCTTAATCTAAAGGTATAAATTCCATCCGCCAGGATAGTTGTATCAAAGTCATCAAATTTTTGATAATTAATCGAGACAAAACCCTGTTTGATCTCGGTCCAGCTTGATGGAGTTCCTCCCGCCCCATATTCCAGAATATATCTTTCAAAATTGCTGTCTTCCGCAATTCCCGAAAGGGCAAGATTGCCTGAGATGATAGAAGTTATAGGAGATGCTTCCAGGTATGCCTCCGGAAGGGTCCTATCAACAATAATCTCTCCCTGCTTTCTAGCTTCATTTCCCAGCGCGTCAAAGGCTTTAACCACATATATATAAGTTCCTTCGCCAACCGACGGGTCTTCCCAGGTAAGCGTATCCGAATTACTTGAAGCCAGAACAGCTCCAAGACTATCCCGCACGGAGATTACAATCGAAACACCGTCGGTATCCGCGGAAATTGCCACCTCATCGTTTATTCCATCCCCATTGGGCGAGATATAAATGGTTTGCGGCGAGATTAAAGTGATATCCGGAGGGGTGGTGTCTAATTCAACATTGATAATCCCTGAATCGGAGCTTACATTACCGGTTTGGTCGGTCGCCTGTCCATAGATAGAATTCTGGCCCTCCGAAAGGACTATGCCCGCGGAAAAATTACCGTCAACGCCAGCATTTACCGGCGGACTTCTTTTGAGCCCATTGATCCATAAATCTACCTTCGAATAAGGCTCGGCTGTTCCAGCAATGATTATCGACTCTTCCTTGGTTGGAGAAGCCGGCTGACCAATAACCGGCGGGGCCGGCGGAGTCAGATCAGCAAACAACGCGAACTCTCCGCTCTTCTCAATATACGCCGTAAAGGTATCGCTATGAGTATTGCCATATAGTTTTGTCCAGGCCGAACCCCTTCGCCAGAGCTCAACCGGCTGATGCTCAAAATTCAAGACGCTCTCATCGTAATGGATAACCATGGTCGCCTGTTTATTTAATTCAAGGTCTTCAGGATATAGTTTATAAGTTAACGTAATATTATCCTTCTCGTTAACTGTATATGTTTCAGGGGGGGTATCAAAAATATCAAGATATAGTTCTGTTCCCTCCGCTACCGCGCCCGCGGGGATAATGATCTTCACCGCTCCATCCGGACTATATATAATATTTCCAGCCATGCCGGTAACCGGAGTTTTAACCCTCACAATATCGGTTGACGCGTAGCCTGAAGAGTTTGCCACCCGGTCTGTGGCAGAGAAAGCGTAGGTTATATAAGTATTATCCGGGGCAAGCGAACCGAAGCTGTCTCTCCCGTCCCAGGAGATTGTATTGGCTATTCCAGTTTCAGCAGAAATCAGATAATCTCTGATCATAGAATAATTGCTGTCATAGATTCCCATCCTGACATTGGCTGTTTCTGAAACGGTAAAATTGATATCAAGGGCGCCTGAGTCTTCTGTAAAAGCAACTTCTCTCTTTGGAGAGGTTGAAACATCTGAAAAAGCAGGTGGCGTAGTATCAACTGTTACTGATGCCGAATCGTTGATGGTTTGATTGCCAGCCTGGTCGGTGGTGGTGATGAGATAGGTATAATCACCGTCAGGTACCACCTCACCCACTTTGCCATCCCAGACCACGGACATGGAATCGGAACCTGCGACTAAACGTCGCGGTTCCTCAACGCTCCTTATTACAACATTTGCCGGATTTAACACATCAATGGTTGTGGCCAGTTCTTCTGCTAAATTGTCCGATAGTTCAAAGCTCAAAGTATCTATATCAAACTCCCCATCCCCATTAGGAGAAAATATTCCGGAGTTAACAATGTTATTAATCTCCGGCGGAGTGGTATCGACTGCTACGGTAAGCGATTCATCAGCGGCGGTGTTGAGGGCCTTGTCGGCAGCTGTGATTTTAATAGTATAAGTGCCGTCAGGCGCCCTCACCCCTGCCCCCTCTCCCAGGGGGAGAGGGGAACCGCCATCCCAGATAAACTCATTCCAGCCAGGCGGCGAACGGGATGTCCAGCTCCTTACAACCTCTCCATCCTTTATGATCTCTCCTTCAATATCTATCAAAACCTCATCCATGCGCAGATAGTTAACTTTCCAATAGGAATCATCGCCAACATAATAATTGATAATGGTCGAATCCTTCTTGCCGTCATTATTCGGTGAGAAATGGGGATTAGTTGCCGGAGGGGCAACTGTTGGATCGTAAGCAATATCTGGCGGTTCATGGTCTATTTCAAACCACACTAAATTATCTGTTCGATCCAGATCGTGTTTTGAACTATTGGTTTTTCCATCCAGGCCGCGATAGTTGCCAAGATCGTCACAGGCGCGCATATAAATCCAATAGGTCCCTCCGGGAAGATTCGCCCAACACTCCCTGCTGGCTGAAGCCTCAATAGATGCCGTAAATACCGCGCTTCCCATTATATTATTCTGTTCCGTTCCGATATATACTTCATAATGGTCTAAATTCGTATCATATGCCTCATTCCACTCAATTTTTACATCACGGTCGTCAAAATACTGGCCATCGTAGATATTTGAAATGGAAAAAGCCCAGGGAGGAATGGGATCGATTTCAAAGGACGGCCATTTGCCAGCCCAATTAGAAGCAAGATCAGGCCAGCTATATCCCGCAACGTCGGTTGTTCCGTTAACCTGACAATAATGTCCCGCTTTATCAAAAGTGGCCATGAAAATATAATATTTTCCTATGGGCAAATCTTTCAACCAGACTTCCCTGGTAGCAGCGGCTTCAAATGTCGCGGAATAGATTGCTGATTCGTGAATATCATCAATATCAATACCGACCACAAGCTCGTAATAATCAAGATTCTCGTCTTGCGCTTCACTCCAGGCAATCCTTACGTCTTTACCGTCAATTAAATAACCATCTGGCGGATCTTCGAGGGTAAAGCCAAGGGGCGGGATAGCATCAATTGTCGCCCTAAGGATTCGAGATGAGTCTCTTGAATCACCAGAAGATGACCCCCCATCGGAATCCCTCCAATTTCCATTATTATCAACAGCTTTTACTTTAACATCGTATATCCCATCGTAAGGCAAAGTTATTTCCACGGAATTTTCCGAGGGAGAAATGTTTTTCTTAAGATATACCCATGATTCTTCACTGCTTTCGTCCATACCCTCATAGATAGTCCTGCCGTAAACTTCATATTTCTTCAGCCCATACCAATCGGCCTCGGAAGTTGCCCAGCTGATAGTGAATGTTCGGCCGGAAACGAACTGTTCTCCTGTTTCCGTCAAACTAAAGTCCGTAGGCGGCGAAGCCCCGAAGATTTGGACTTCGTCCTTATCTCCGTCCGCCACATAGACCGCCTTATTCTTGCCGACCTTTCTTACAACCAATTTTAACGGTTTGCTTAACAGCTCCGCGTTACCCCAGGATTTAAGAAATGTCCCATCATTTTTAAACTCCTGGATCCTCCGGTTCCCGGTATCAGCCACCCAGATGTGGTTGTCTTCGTCTATAAATATCCCCTGAGGTGATTTAAACTGGCCGGGACCGCTTCCTTCAGAACCGAATTTGGAAATAAAAGAGCCATCAGGAGAAAATTTCTGGATGCGGTGGTTGCCGGTGTCGAGGATGTAGATGTAGCTATAATTATCGACGATAACCGACTCTGGTAAAAATAATTGACTATCGCCCGCTCCAGGAGGATTATCATGTCCATACATTTCTTTTATCCATCCGCGATCATAAGAGCTTTTATCAACCGAACCTTTATCAAAGTAAATATGATCGTTCAGAGAATTTGAATAAAATAACGCTCTATCAACAGTTCGTCCGGAAATTACATTATTTTGATTATAAGCATTACGGGCTTCATTCTTTAAATCGGCCTTTAATTTCGAGAAGACCTCACACTTGCCATTTTGATCATATTTCAGGACGCGATGTTTTTCTTTGTCTGCAACATAAACATTATTACCTAATATCGCAATATCTTCTGGCAACCCAAATTGCTCTCCCCAATAACTATGCTCGCCACCCCCAGCATCGCCTGAATGATTCATGCCGCCCAATCCCCAACTATATGAATCCACATCACCATAGATAACATAAACATCTTTCCCTTTAATTTCCTTGATTGGCTGTAACTTCCCATCATAAATCAACATCCGATTATTATACGTATCCGCTACATAGACTCGGTCGCCGGAGGGGGAAACGGCTAGGCCAAGGGGATTGCGCAGGCTTTCAACTGAGGCAATCATTGTGCCTGCTGAATTATATTTAATTAATTTATCATAGCGTCCATATAACACATATTCATTGCCTGAATCGTCGAACGCGACATCCGACACTTTCGGCCGCTCTTCCCATTTCGGCAATTCAGGCAGCGCGGGTTCAGACACTTCGATTGTGGTAGAAGGCGCGGTATAATCCCCGCTCTTATCAACTGATACGATCGGCGAATAGGCCTTTGCAATATTTCCCGCCACATCGGTCATTACGTATTGCAGGCGATAAAAGCCATCTGGGTAAGCAATAGCGTCTTCCCAATCAACCGCTTCTTCTTTATCCTTTTCGGCAAAAGGAGTCGAATAGATCCTTTCTTCAACTAAAGAATTATAATCTCCATCTTTGACCACATTGACAAGCATGCTTCTTAAATTTTCAGATGGCCTGATCCGAGTTGAAATTGTTTGCTCCGCAGTCGATACGCTGTTTGTGACGGTATAAACCAGCGCGGATGGCTTGGTATTATCAATCGTAATGGTGTCATAAGATTCATAAGTTGTTATCCCCGCGGAGTTGCTCGCTGTAACTGTAATGGTATATTCTCCAGCAGATTTCCCGGCGCCCCATTCCTGTTTTAACCAGCCGCATTTGGGGACAGAAATACGATCCGGAGGTCCTCCGGATTTATTCCTGATCTCAATTAGCCAGTCCGCTTCCGGCGTCGATCGCGCTTCGATTAATGCTTTCTGCTGGAGGTTTTGATCAACGTCAATAAGGTTACTGGTTATAATATTATTGTTCGCGTAAGCATAGAATACTTCCGGTATTGATGTAGCAGTTGCATCACTCGCTGTCACTCCCGCCGCCCCAACCGGCGTCGGCACACTGGCCAGCATAATCCCCCGGCTTGCGATATCGTCCGGTAACCAGGCATAGGAAACAGCAGGATCGTACCAATCGAGATTGGCGCCATTCAAACCAACGGTTATTTCCCTTTCAGCCACCAGGGGATCAGACAGATGAAAACCGGTATCGCCTGGACCATCTCTATAGCAGGAATATATTTTTGCAGTAATTCTATATCTTCCAGCTGTCGGCGTAAATTTAACCGAATAATAATCTTCTGTCCTTTTAGATTGAGTAACATAAGGTCGGGAAAAGTCATACGGCGGAACGGTCATCTTGTTAATATTGGCAATTGAATCAAATACAATCTCCCGTTTCCGTTTAACAAAATCATTTGCCCCTCTAATCTTTTCAACTTCAAATTCGATCTTGTACGGAGTTGTATAAGCCCTGCCTGTATAATGATAAGCACTAATAACTGCTTTTAGTGGTTGCCCAGGTTTCGGAATATTGATCGTTTCATTCGCATCGCTCAAGATCACACCGTTTGATCCGCCAAATGTCCCGTCTTTTCCTGTTGCTAATAATCTTATGTCAAAACCATTAGGGCAGGCAACTTTTTCAATCTTACCGTATTTTGGCTGTTTCAACCCCGCGAGTATGGGATTCTCCGTGTTTGTTGGAGCAAGATTATTTTTAGTCGCTCCATTATTTCCCATGCTAAAATGAAGATGTTCTCCGCTTGATTTTCCCGTGTTCCCCGATAACCCCAACACAATTGAAGTATCCACCCATTGCCCCTCTGACACATCAATCCTGCTTAAATGAGCATAGCGAGTTTGGAATGTTCCATGATCAACTATAACACAATGCCCCCAGCCTTCATTTTCCCCTGCCAAGCCTTGTTTCAAAATAAGTTTTGTTCCATCCACGATAGAGCAGCTCTCAATGCTTGCAACTGTGATATTGGGCTTAAACACCAAGGTCGTTTTTGTCGGATCAATAAATAAATTCTCAACTGCAACAAATTCATTAACCGGAATTGTTGACTTTATTACTTTCTTTGTTAGATCAGGGTAAACGTGGGCAGTGCCAGGGGAAACGGGGAGTACCTGATCCCCTCTTGCATAATAATCGAACCCGTCGTGATATTTATAAGAAGCTCCTCCACGATATTCACCATAGTTATGGTTTATATAATTTCCATACTTTTCTATTTTGGGGTTGTAGTCAATTGGCTTGACCCTGGTTACAGAAAATTCAGCAATCGCCATTGACGTACTACAAAATAAAACGAATAATATTAAAATAACTTTAAAACATTTAATCATAAAATACTCATTGTTTTAACAATCTTAATAAATATCTCCTTATATTCTTTTTCTTTATTTGGGGTCGAGCTTGGATAATAGGCATCTAAAACACAAAAAAACTTCTTTTTTTCTAAATAAAATAGTACTGTTGTCCCTGAAAATTCGGTATTATCATGAACTAGATATATCTGACCTCCGTTTACTTTTATTTCTTCTATATTATTAATCATATTTTTTTTGTACTTTATGGTGAAGGGAGATTCTTTCGCTAAAAACAATATCCGCCCTGCTGGGTCATCAGGAATAGATATATCCTTATAAGACAATTGTATTACTGTGTCCGTATCAGTAAAGCATTCAATTGCTAACCCCGCATTAGAATTATTAGAAGGCGAATAAATACTGAATGAATCATATCCCTCTTTTGCCCATCTCTCGCTCTCCTCCATTGACTTTGCATTTACAGCCGGCGTTAATTGCCAATTTGAAGGATATGATATTGAAAATCCATATTTGCTGACATAAGTTTTCCATTCTTGTGGAATTTCAGTTCGATCCATTTTTGGAGGTTTCTCCCCCATCGCAAAAACGATACCAGATAACAACAATCCGATAACCAATAAAACTACTATTTTTTTCATCTCATTCTCTCCTTTCTATATATCGACACATTTTAGCGAAAATTTCGCTGAAATGGGAAAAGGTTTCAAGGTTTTCAGGTGCCAAGGCATCAAGGGTATTATATACCTTAGGAACGGGGTGGCGCAAAATATAAGAGGCTTAATTTAATACGCGCAATAATCTACCGTATAATCATCCAACTGCGGCGTAATTGTATCATCAGATGCGCTTAAATTACTTCTTATCTGCAAATAACGTGCCTCAGGGCTTTGGATCTGATTCCCGCTCAATCCCTGCCAGGACGACCAGGTACCGTCAGGAATTGCCGTATCTCCACTGCGGGTATCGATCGTAATTGTTGTTGAAGGGAGGACACTTCCGTTAAAGACCAGCGTCGCGCCGGAGCCGATGTTGTTTGGGTTGGCTCCGAGATCGTAGGTTGAGGAGATGTATTCTCCTGTCGGTGCATATGGTAAAGAAGTACCCAATGTATAATAATAAATATAATTCCAATACGCATCACAATCTGGGTCAGAGCCGATATCACCAAAATACAGACGATTATTTAAAGCATTAATAACCATTTGGCCTGTTCCATCAATAGCAAGATTTCCGTCAACATAAACAAAAAAGTCATCGCCCTGCCCTATAAATCGATATGTGTGGGTTTGTGTTCCATCAAGAAGGAATTGGCCTGTATAATCATTTGTATCAACTCGATCCGTATAAAATCTCGGCCTTAAAACCCGGTTATTATCACCAATTACCATTCCACAGCCATAATCGCTTCCAACCTCAGGTTCTGACGTAACTACTCTCATTTTTGTTTCAATGATCCATCCGTTTGTATTTCCAAACGGAACAGCATTTCTTTCATATCTCCCAGAGTCATTCAATCCAATCGTTGAAAGATGCAAAGACCCTGAATTAATCTGGTTGATAACCCATCCACTTGAGGCCTGTTCTGACCAGCCAACAGTAGTTGGATCAACATCTCCTTCATAATGAGCTGTCCAAGCACTATAGTCTTCCCCTAATGAAACACTTCCCGCATTCACCACCACATCCGTCCCATCCCCGGTCACAAAATCGGTTTCCAGGATCGTCTGCGGGATACAGGCAGGTTCGGTGGTAAATTCATAGGTAGTTGTGCTCGCAACCTCATTCTGGCAGTCATCTTCGGCAAAAACGCGCCAATGATATGTCTGCCCGTTTGCCAAAGCCTCCCCGGCATTTAATGTATAAGCGCTCTCAGTTAAACCGGAGTAAACTGTCGAATTATTAAACTGGGCATTATCGGCTATCTCCAGCCGGTAAGTAACCGTATCCCCGGGATCAAGATCGAGCGAATCGGTCCAGTCTAAAGTCGGCGTAAGCGATACCCAATCGGCCTGGTCCGCCGGATCGACCAAATCAAACGTCCCAGGATTGGTCGAACAATCGGCCAAAGTCTTGAAACTAAAAGCCGGGCTCGGCAGGCTTACTGTCTCCGCGTCACAAACATCCCTCGCCACTACCCTCCAGTAATAAGTCGTGTCCGCGGCCAGAGGATCGGTCAATGTGTACTGTCTTAGCGTACTCGCGTCATAAGTAACCGCGCTGGTAAAATCCGCGTTGGTGTCGATCATCAGGTCGTATGTGACCGTGTGGCCGTCCGGATCGGTCGAATTGGCCCATTCAAAGGTCGGCCGCAGTGAAACATCGCTGGCGTTATCCTCCGGCTGCGTAGTGCCAAAAACGCCCGGAGGATTGTTGTCCACACAAACTCCGGCATCCGCGTCCGCCGCGTCAGGGCCGCTGTCCGCCGCGTCCGGCCCGCCATCAGAGGCGTCGGGACCTACCCCTCCATCCGATCTTCGCGCTTTGTCGAACATTAATTCCGCGCCAATCCCGCAGCCCGGAGCGCCGTCAGACTTGGCCCTCCAGACGTCAGAAACCCAGTTTATCGCGCTCTTATACCATGGGGTCTCGACCGCGACAAAATGCCCCAAAGCGTCCGCCGTAACATAAGCGGCAGGTCTTTCTACCGTCCCGGCAGCTGCCGCCGTCCCGCCATCCTCACTCTGGATTGATTGTATTATTAAATTTTGTACCGGCGCTATCATGTCCATCATAATTTATCCCCCTGCCGCAATATTTATTCTTCCTATATCATTATCATCATCTTTTGGCGCCGATTTCACTTTTTTAGCAAATTGTTTAAAAAATTTCCCGTAAGCGATATCCGATGAACATTATTCGTAACCGACTGAAACAAACAATCTCGCCCCGCAAATATTGTCTGTAAATTAAAGCGCGCCGGCGTAAATCTGCTGGGAGACCGGGCAATCACCCTGCCCCTGCATCCCTGTTAGCTAAAATTCGCCTGTTAAAAAGTTGTGTGGAAACTTATCTCAAAGAGGAAGTCCAACAGGAATTTATGGAACACAAGATATTCCGGGGATCATAAGCATGACCAGGGTAAGGCGGTGATATTATCAGATAGTTTTTCCTTCCTGTTTCCCATAGTAATGACATAACCATGCTTTGCCGTTTTTTTATAATCATCCAGAAAGCTTTTTAACCCTTTTATCTCTGAAAGGGCCACAGAAGCCGAACTTTTAATCTCAATCGGAATAATTGCGTTCCCGAGATCAATAACGCAATCCACCTCGGCCCCGCCGGAGGTCCTCCAGTAGCACACCCTGTAATTTTTATTGAGGATCCTGATCCTCCGGATAATCTCAAGCATTACCGCGTGTTCAAATACAACCCCTTTTTGGGCGTTGATAGAGCGACGGGTCAGAGGGACCCGCGCGAGGGCGTTCCTGACCCCTATATCAAAAAAATAATAGCGTGAAGAAGACAATATCCTCTTACGCGCACTTTTTAAATACGGGTCCACCCTCTCTACGATCAGGGTGTCTTCCAGTATGCGGTAGAATTCCTTGATCGCCGGCTGGCTGACGCCGGCTTCATTGGATAATTTTGTAAAATTGGGGCTCGAACCCGACCCGGCCGCGGCAAGTTCAAGGAACCTTGAGAAAGCGCCGATCTTCCGGCTTAAAGCCTCCGCCCGTATCTCTTCTTCGAGATAAATATTGGCATAGGATTTAAGGAAATCCTTGCGTTCCCTTTCGGGCAGGCAGGCGATCCCCGGTAAAGAGCCATAAACCAGGACTTCCTCAAATGAGTAATCGCCCTTTTTATTAATATTCGCCGTTTTAATGGGAAGGATATTATTCTCTTTTACTAATCCTAATTCACCCCATGCCAGCGGGTCCATATGAAAATATTTGACCCTTCCCGGAAGGAGATTTACCCCATGCCTTCTCAATTTGCGGGCGGAAGAGCCGGTTAAAATACATTGAGCGTTTTTATTGTCGATCAGGAACTGGACCGCGTCGAATATCTTTGGTATCTTCTGAGCTTCATCGATAAAGAGGTACGGCCTACCTTTTTGTGCCTGAACCTGGCCGATAATCCTGGAGGGGTTTGCCTCCAGCTCAATCCTTACTGATGGATCCTGCAGCGGATATTCAATAGTATTTCCAACATCTTCAAGGCATTTGCTGACGGTGGTCGTTTTCCCAACCTGTCGGGGACCTAAGATCAAAGCCGAATATCTCTTTTTTATCAGCTTTCTTAGGGCTTTTTCCAGGTATCTAAATATATATTCACTTTTGCCTTGCATATCTAAAGTGTGCTTTATTTTTGCTAATCTGTCAAGGGCTTTTCGAGTTATGAAGATGTTTCGGTTATAGCTCCCAAGCCAACCTGGATCCACGATATTCCAAGCGTTCCGCCCATTGCCGGCCTTATGTAGCTGACATAATAATGATCGGCGTCGGCTATTGTATCGTCAGAAGTGCTTAGATTGCTTCTTATCTGCAGATAACGCGCTGTGAGGCTTTGGATCTGATTGTATTATTAAATTTTGTACCGGCGCTATCATGTCCATCATAATTTATCCCACTTATTCAGATCGCCCTTGTTTGGTCAGTAAAGGATTAGGCCCTAACCTTGTATCCTCGTTTCCGATCTCATAGCTGACTGCCTGGACTTTTCCGAGCGTTTTCTTTAAATGCTCTTTTAATAAACTCAGGGACGGGTAACGCTGCCCCGCGTCTCTGGCCAGCATCTTTGTTAATATATGCTTCAAATGTGCCGTGACATCCCCAAAATCGCCAATTTCAGGGATTTGCGCGTGAAACGCGTTATGCATCGCTTCATTAATGTTTTTGGCTGGAAAAGGGACAACGCCGTGCAGCATCTCCCACAAAATTACACCTATCGAATATTGGTCCGTTCTCCCGTCGATCCCTTTTGTAGTATCCCATTGTTCTACGGACATGTATTCGGGCGTCCCCATCGCCTGCTGGGTCCGGTTGACGGTCGTCCCGGATACCGCCTTGGCAATCCCAAAATCCAACAAATATGCTTTCCCGTCTTTTGTAATTTTGATATTGTCCGGTTTCAGGTCGCGGTGAATAACCCCTTTCGCGTGGACCGGCTCCAACCCCTCTATAATTTGCAGGGTAATTCCTATCGCTTTTTCAACGCTCAGCCGGCCTTTTCTAATTAAATTTGTTAACTCTTCCCCTTTAACATACTGCATGGAAAAACCCGGGCGGCCATTTAACAGCCGCTGCCGTGAGGGGTCCATCGCCGGATCATAAGAAAAATACTCATAAATTTCCGGTATATGAAGATTACCTGTCGACAAACCGGCTAAAGTCATGCATTCCCTATCGAAGCTTTTCAGGGCGTTTTCGTTATCCAGATGTTGAAGATGATAGCATTTCAACACCTCTTCCCTGCCCAGCGTTTCATTGTGGACCAATACCGCCACTGCAAACGCCCCTTCCCCCAACACTTTAATTACTTTATACTTCGCCTTTGCTTCACCGTGTAAATAGATCAAGGCTTCGGGCTTAAACTCTCCGCCCGTCCTGCCAAGTTCTTCATTCAGCTCCTCCGCGTAAGTCTCCCACTCGCCGCAACGCACCCGCTCCGCTTCAAGTTCACCCTGCAGTAACTGCATCTCTTGGGCAACCAGTTTATCACCACCGATAACATTTACCATCCAGCCGAGGCCTAGCGTGACAAGCGCGCCGACAAGGGCCGAAAAGAGCAAACTTTCGGGAGTAGTAGCTAGCCCCGAAGCTGCACGGTCGGCAGCAAAAGCCAAAACGCCTCCGGCCGGAGCCCATTTGAGCAGGGCGTTCCTAAAACGCGGATGCCGCTGCAAAAAGCCCATCCTCTGTTTTGCCGCATCCACGATCTGGGTCGATCCTATTTTCGGTGGTGGGCCGGAAACTACCATTTATTTCTCCTCCGGAAACGCCTGTAAACTGTACGGCCTTAACATTGAGGGCCGCGCCGGGAGCAATCCGCCGAAAGCAAACTCAAGTCCGCCGAGCGCTACATTAGCTCCCGAGTTAAGCTCGTGGGCATATCTTACAAACGGCTTTATTCCAAAATGTTTTTCGCCCAACAACTTAACTTTCAGCAAATCGGCCCGTCCGGTAATAGTCGCTCCAACCGTCTGTTCTTTTAGCTCGGTATCAACCAGCCCTTTTTTATACAGATTATAAAAAACTTCGACCCCTACCCCCCAACGTCTGGTATTGTAAAAATAGCGGGCGGTCGTGGTGAGCCCTTTTACATTATTATATGAGGCAAGGACATTCGCCTCGTGGCTGTCGGCCTCGATCCCCATCCCCAGATATCCTCCGTAAGCCAACAGCTCGCGGTCCATAAGATACCCGATCGTGCCTCCGGCAAACGGGACCAGGCTTAAAGCCTTTAGTTTTACGGCATAAGAGGCTCCCGCGTTAAACAATGCCCTTACGGCAAACTGCTTATCTGCCGGGAAGGACTGGTTTATCCAACCCACCTGCAGGTTCTCATCGATGTTGACCGATAGATTATCTATCGGTTCGTAATTCAAGCGGAGCTTTTGGGTAAAAACGTTGAGGTCTTCGACCCTTTCGCCCGGGTAGTCATTGCGGTAATACTGCCAGCCAAGCTGGGCCAGCATTTTTAATCGGTTGATCGGGTTCATCATCGCCGAGATCCGAGCCGAATCGAAATTTGAAACAACCCGGTCCTCTTTGTCATCGCCGATAACCCCGAACGGGACCTCGGAATTGTAATCGAGCTGTAATTTGTATTTCGGGTTAAAGCGGTAACTGGCGCTTATTCCGCCGCGGGCGAGCGCTCCGCGCGGTTCCGCAGCCAGAGTTTCCATTGATTCGGGGCGTGTGATCATGTGGGCAAACCCGGAGCCTAAACGCGCGCTGTAATCAAGCTTCGAATACCATGGAGGGGGAGTTGGTTTTGGTTTTGGTTTTGGTTTTTGCCCCCCGTTCCTGGGTTTTACCACCCGGCGCGGGATATATTTATGCTTACCGCAGATACCAAGGATAATTACCGAGATATCCCCCGCTTTGGCTGCCGCGTTAACCCGGACTTTAAATTTTGCCGGGACCTTTCTTTTTAACAGATTAATGGTTAATCTGATCCCTTTTGACACCGAAACTCCCGAAGACATCGCTCCGTGCAACCGCTTGGCGCGGGCTGAAAGTTTCACTAAAAACTTACCCGCTTTAGCTTCAACTTTTTTAGCCGCATCAACGATCGCGGCCAAAGTTTCGATGTCGCTTAGCCGGCTGCTTTTCGGCCCATCAGTTTTACGCTTGTCTATCGCGCGGGCGAATATTTTTGAAGCCGGCTCATTGCGGTAGTTAGCAAAAACATTATAAACGATCTGTTTACCCTCGGCCGAAAGCGGTTTGAGATTGTTTGCGCTATCACCATTATTCATCGTCCCGAGGATCTTTTTTGATCCCGCGGCGGTTATTGCCAGCGCGTTAAAAAGGTTTTCGAGATCGAGCAAAAGATCGAACGCCTGCCGGTCGATCGGCGCGTTCGAGCCAACCTTTACTCCCCGGTCTGAACATACACTAATTATATCGCTCATCTTAATATCACTCCTATTAGATCTCGATCATTCCGCCCGGCCTCATCGCAGGCTTCATCCCACTGTCTACCGGCCTCATCGGCTTTGGCCGGCCGTTCCTTCGCCTTCTTCTGCGCCTCGACGGACGCATTCCCCGATCGGGAGCCTTCGGATCGGGCTGCGGCATTACTTCGGTCGGGCACATCGGGCATTCTTTCGGGACTTTAACCGTCTTTATCTTTTCCACTACTCTCTCTCTAACTACAACATTAGGCAGGCACTTATCATTAATGTAAAATCCGCGGAGCTTATTGAACCAGCGCGGTCTTGCTAATTTTGAATATTTATTGATCAGCGCCGGGGTCGGCTTTGTGCCGCATTTTTCAAGATATCTTTTTGCCGCCTGCTCCCGGGTCTTGCACGCGGTCACCGAAACGGTCGCTAACGCGAGCGCCGCAGGCAGAATTATTCTTCTCATTAATGACATTTTCATCTCAATTATATTTTCGGCACATTTCGGAATAAATTTCACTTTTTTTCATGTTTTTAATAAATAATTAAGTTCGCGTGTTGGCTGACCTTTTTAGGTCCTGGTATTTGATAAAAACTTCCTCTAATCTCCCCAGGTCTGCGATAAAGACATTTTCATCGCTGTATCTATCCTTTTGGAGCCCTAAAGTATTAAAAAATATATTTTTCATCTGTCCGATCACCCCGGCCAATCCCTTTTTGTCTATATCATATAGATAGGTGGCAACATCGGGAACAGCCCCTACTGTTAACCGCTCAAAGGCGCGCATCAGGTAAGCTGTTGATGATTCTGTTTTACCCCTGGGAATGGGGCAAGAGCCGGTAAGCATTTCGAAAAAAAGCGCCCCTTCCGAATAAAGATCGGTGCGGTGATCGATTTCTCTGCCTAAAAGCTGTTCCAGCGGCATATATTCGGGAGTTCCTAATATTGTCCCTGCCTGGGTAAGGGTCTTGACCACGCTCGTATCCTTGGCAATCCCGAAATCGATGATCTTGACCGTTATTTTGCCTTTTTCCCCTATTTGCAGCATGATATTTTCGGGTTTGATATCGCGGTGGACAATTCCGCCCTGGTGAAGGTCTTTAAAAGTGGCAGCGATCACCCCCATTAACCTGGTCGCTTCCAAGATCGGCAATCTGCCGGCTATTCCCAATACGTCCGCTAAACTTATCCCGTCGATCTTTTCCATCGCGATAAAAATGGTACCATCAATTTCTCCCGAACCGTAAACACGCACAACGTTGGGGTGTTTGCTGGGATAATGGAAAAACTCCAGTCTTTCGGCTTCTTTAAAAAAACGCGCCCTAAATTCCGTATTTTCGGCATACTCCGGTCGGGCGATCTTCAATACTTCATGCCTGTCTCGGCTAAGGTTATACGCGCTGTAAACCGACGCCATCCCCCCCGAACCGATCTTATTGATGATCAGATATCTCTCTTTCCCCTCATAACTCCCTCCGGATGGATTTGCCCGATTAGCGTGATAAACGGTCAGTTCGCGGACATCTAAATTTTCTACCCTCGCCCCTTTCCCCTGGCTTAACAATTTTCTCGCCTGCTCAATCTTTACTTCGAACTCTCTCCGTTTTCCGATAAAGGCGTCCCTTTTCTCCGTCCTACGGTAGCCGGCGGGA
>JAYEOW010000042.1:0-29607 GCA_034723395.1 Candidatus Margulisiibacteriota bacterium | reverse complement strand
GGAACCATACTCCATAAATTTACAAATGAAACCGGTAGCAAGATTATCTACCTTTGTCTCATTAAACCTTTCGATACACCGATCGATTAAACCTTTTTCCCTTACCGGAGAAGTTGGCTGTAGCAGCACAACCGTTTTCGCGTCGATCTGCGAAAGAACATGCTGCAGCGCGGAAATCGTGGTTGCCTCATCGGTGGCCAGCTCTGCCGGCCTGATAACGACTTCGGCCCCGTGTTCTCTGGCTATTTTGGCGATCTCCGGATCTTCGGTCGATACCACAAAGCGATCCATTAATTTGGACCTCTTGGCCGCTTCGATCGTCCAGACGATCAGCGGTTTGCCCGCGATCATCTTAATATTTTTCCGGGGGATCCCTTTACTCCCGCCTCTTGCCGGGATTATCCCTAATATCATAGTATTTTTTCTGCCGCTCCTTTTACCGCATTGACAACTTTGTCGATCTGTTCATCTGCCATATTAACCATTACCGGTAATGCGATTGCTCTTCTTAAATGGTCAGTCGATTGCGACCATCTACTTTCGAGATGGTCTTCCCCAAAGATCTGGGTCCAGGTCCCCGCGTAATGCCAATCGATCGCGTCCGGCAAATTCTTGGTCCCCACTCCGTCCGCTTTCAGGGCACCCGCAAGATCGAGCGCTTTTTGTTTTGATTCCACAAAGAATATCAATACATCACCAGCATCTCCGGCAGCATCCGGAAGCTCTCTAAATTCGATCCCTTTTATTCCAGATATCCCATCTTTCATCCTCTTCTTGTTCGCGCGTTGTTTATCTAATATATGATCCAGTTTCTTTAACTGGGCCAAACCGACTGCTCCCTGCATTTCGGTAACTTTGTAATTAAAACCCCAAATTGAACGGGTATCTTCTCCGCGAGGAACATCCGGATTACACTCATGGCCGTGGTCAGAATATTCACGCGCTTTTTGGTATAGTGCAGGATCGTTTGTAACCATTACTCCGCCTTCCCCCGTGGTAATAATCTTCCCAACATCGGTACTATATGCCCCAATATCACCAATTGTTCCCAATGGTTTGCCTTTATAGGTAGCACCTAAAGCCTGACAGCTATCTTCTAACACTTTAAGATCATGCTTTTTGGCAATCGCCATAATCTCATCCATCTTGGCAGGAACACCCCCCATGTGTACGGGAATGATCACTTTGGTCTTATTCGTTATTTTCTTTTCCAGGTCAGCTGGATCCATATTCAATGAAGCGTCAATTTCAGTAATCACCGGGATCGCACCTAATTCTAATATCGCCTCAACGGTAGCAATAAATGTAAAACTCTGGGTAATAACTTCGTCTCCAGCTTTAACGCCTAAAGCAACCAAAGCAACTTTCAAAGCTGCAGTTCCATTACAAACGAATAGCGCATGCTTTGCGCCGACTTTTTCGGCTATTTTCTTTTCGAAATCATCTACCCGAAAAATATCTTGCCGTTTAGCATTTAGCCCATAACGGTACAAGACCCCCCCTTTATCAAATATATCCATTACCGATTTTTTTTCTTCTTCACCGATCAATTCAAATCCTGGCATATTTATTCCTCCTTATGCTAATTGGTTCATCATCTGACGGACATCCTCTTTGGTAATCTCGATCGGGTTCTGGTCGATCGCTGCTTTCAAGACATCAGTTTGCTCGATCATGAACTCGATATCTTCCGCTCCTAACTTATATTCGCTCAGGCTCTTTGGAACACCCAACTTTTCCATCAGGTCCTTTATTTTTTCCGCAAACTGTTTGTTCTTTTCTTCGTGGGGAATATTCTTATCAACCCCTTCGATAAGATCGTAAAGATCGGCATAATCCAGATATCCTTTTTCAACATTGATCCGGGTGATATGCGGGATAAATATTGCTCCGGCATAACCGTGAGGAACCTTGTATACCGCACCTAATGGATAAGAAAAGGCTCCCGAAGGGCCGGATCCGGCATTAACCAGCGCTTTTCCGGCAAGATAGGCCCCCAAAGCAATTTTCCCTCTGATTTCAACATTTTCAGGATTATCCAACACTTTATTCAAACTGTTAAACAATAAGCTAAAGGCCTCTTTCGATAGCATCCTCGACAATGGCGTATTATTTCTATGGACATAACTCTCTAATGTATGGACCAGAGCGTCACAACCCGAAGAAACGGTTACCGATTTTGGGCAATTCACGGTAAAGAGTGGATCGATAATTGCCAGTACCGGATAATTCAATTCTGAATTTATCCCCAACTTCTTTTTTATACTGCTATCAGTAAACACCGCGTTATAAGTAACTTCACTCCCTGTCCCTGCGGTTGTCGGGATCGCGATCACCGGCAATGGGCGATTTTTAAGATCGGGAAAACCTTTGTAGTCAAGTGCCGGCCCTGGATTTGTTATAAGGGTCGCCATCGCCTTTGTAAGGTCGAGCACACTGCCGCCGCCAACGCCGACCAGGCAGTCAAATTCCTTACCGGAAAAATTCTTTTTAAATTCATCTAAATGATCATAATCGGGCTCAACCGCGTCATTTTTAAACACTTCAAAGCTTAAATCTGCATTTTTTATGCTCTCTAAAACTTTATTAGTCTGCAGATGCTCAAAAACTCCCTGATCGATAATTACTCCCGGCTTCGAAAAACCGAGCGCCCTTATCTCTTCCCCGACCTTTTCACTCTCTGAAACACCGTATCTTAGATTTGTAGAGACTTTGAACTTAAAGGACATTCGCTTTTACCTCCGTTGTTATGTATTCGATCTGTTCTCGGCTGATTTCCGGATAGATCGGAAGGGACAATATTTCCTGTGCCGCTTTTTCGGTGTGAGGAAAATCTCCCTCTTTATGCCCCAAATGCCTATAAGCGGGCTGTAAATGAAGAGGAACAGGATAATGTACTCCAGATGCTATCCCCTTCTCTTCTAATTTGTTCTTAACTCCATCCCTATTATGGATTCTGATGACATATAAATGATAAACCGGGTCAGCTGCATCCAGCTTTAAAGGGGTAGCAATCTTATCATTTTTAAGCAATTCGTTATAAAGTTTGGCAGCTTGCCGCCGCTTATTGGTCCATTCTTCAATACTTTTCAGTTTCACTCTTAATATCGCGGCCTGAAGCGCGTCGAGCCGTTTGCAAAAACCTTCGACCAAGTGCTCGTATTTTGCTTCCCGCCCGTGATTCCTAAGCAACCGTACTTTTTTAGCGATCTCTCCGTTATTTGTAACGACCGCTCCTCCATCTCCAAAAGCGCCTAGGTTCTTTCCCGGGAAAAAGCTAAAACAACAGGCATCGCCAAGATTACCAACTCTCTTCCCCTTATATCCCGCTCCATGCGCCTGCGCGGCATCTTCGATTACTTTAAGGCCATGTTTACGGGCGATCTCCATGATAGGATCCATATCCGCCGGCTGACCGTAAAGATGGACCGGAAGAATTGCCTTTGTTTTATCGGTTATCTTTTCTTCGATGTTAGAGACATCTATATTAAAAGTCTTTGGATCAATATCTACAAAAACAGGTTTGGCTCCGCAATGAGAGATCGCTTCGGTAGTAGCGATAAAGGTATTCGGCACCGTTATAACCTCATCTCCCGCCCCAACACCGCAGGCCAGTAATGCTAAGTGCAAAGCATCTGTTCCCGAACTTACCCCGATCGCATACTTGGCTTCACAATATTTTGCGAATTCATTTTCAAAGCTTCTTACTTCTTCACCCATGATAAAACTGGTATTATCAATGACCCGCTTTATCGCTGAGTCGAGCTCTTCTTTGATCAGCCGATACTGAGCCCTTAGATCTACGAATGGTATTTTCATTAATACGGCAGTTCCTTTATATCTTTAATTACTTTCGCCGGATTGCCAGCGACAACCTTCTCTCGCGGAACATCTTTTGTCACCACACTTCCAGCTCCAACCAACGCCCTCTCTCCGATTGTAATGCCAGGCAGCAATGTGGAATTTGCGCCGATCTTTGCCTCCCTCATGATCGTCGGCCCTTTTAAATTCTCTTTTACATCTTTCGATCGTGGGTACATCGCGTTGGTAAAAGCAACCTTGGGTCCAAGCCAACACTTATCCTCTAAATTTGAATATTCAGGAATAAATACTTGTGAATGGATCCTTACCTCATTACCAATATTTAAGTGATGTTCAAGTACCGACCCTGTTCCGACACTAACATCATCCCCAATTGTATTTAATTCACGGACCATTACCCCATGGCCGGTCTGAAAATTATCCCCGATCTGATTTCCTGCATAGATAACGGTATGCGAGCGAATGACCGCATTATCTCCAATGACGGTTTCGAGCTCCCCGTCTTTCTTCCCCTTCGGCGGCACTCCAATAATCACAAAATCCCCTATTAAAGAATTCGCCCCCATCTTTACATTTTTATATAATTTTCTATTTTCCACTCAATTTTCCCAGCTTACTATGACCCAACGCTTTGGAAAGCCTTACAGGATTCCCTTTCTCTGCAGATTCATACAGCGAAATAATAAATTTAAGGGATTTTCTCCCTTCCTTCCCATCAACCGGATTCCCTTTGCCGTTTTTTATACAATCGATTACATCTTTTAAATAGCGAATATGCCCGAAGCCATAAACATTTGGAGGATTCTCCTTAAATTCACTTAAGTTCTCTTTATCCTTCTCATCATCAGAAAACTCCCAAAGCTTCATCTCATTTACCGCAAAACCGCCGATCTCAACCGTCCCTTTTTCGCCAAGGACAGAGATCGAGCCCTCCAGATTCTTCGGCCGGGTTGCGGTGGTCGCTTCGATCACTCCTAACGCTCCGTTTTTGAACTTTATCGCCGCCACTCCCGTATCTTCAGCTTCAATATTAACCAGCCTGCTGGTTATATGCGCGGAAACCTCTTCCGGTTCTCCCATCACCCATTGCAAAAGATCGATATGGTGCGCTGCCTGATTAGCAAAAACTCCGCCGTCCAGCGCCCAGGTGCCCCGCCAAGCATCCTGATCATAATAATTTTGATCTCTCATCCAGCGAACGCGTACTGTACCTAAAACCATTTTACCGAAGCGTTTTGCAATAACCGCCTCTTTTAATTTCATAACCGGAAGGTTATATCTATTTTGTTTAACCACAAAAAGATGCGCGCCGTTTTTCTTACACGCTTCGATCATCCGGTCGGCATCGCTTAAAGTCAAAGCCATCGGCTTTTCACAAACAATATGTTTTTTATATTTAACAGCAACATCAGTGGTATGCTTTGCGTGAAGCCCACTGGGAGTTAAAATATTAACAACGTCGATCGCTTCTTTCGCTAGCATATCGTCATAATCAACATAGAAAGGGACCTTTAATTTATTTCCTAGTTTTTCTGCCCGCGCCTGATCGACATCACAAACCGCTACGATCTGCGCCTCATCCAACGCGGTTAGCGCTTCAGCATGTTTTTTTGATATCCGACCGCAGCCGAGCAAAGCAAACCTAAGCTTCTCCATTATCTTCCAATCCCTTCGTATGTAAATCCAGCCGACTTTACATGCTCCGGATCATAAATATTTCTGCCATCAATAATCAGCGGATTACGCAATAGCCCTTTGACCTTTGCAAGATCCAATTTTTTAAATTCATCCCATTCGGTAACAACTATTAAGGCGTCGCTATTTTCAGCAGCGTCGTAAGGAACATCGCAATACTGGATTTGAGAGAACAAGGTACGCATCTTCTTTTCCGCTTTGGGGTCATGCGCTTTGATCTTGGCCCCCTCTTCCAGCAATCCCTCGATCAAAACGATCGAAGAAGCTTCCCGGATATCATCAGTCCCCGCTTTAAAGGCGAGCCCTAAAAGACCAATCGTCTTCCCTCTTAGATCACCTAAATATTTTTTTAATTTATAGATCGCGATAAGCTTCTGACGTTCATTCACCTCTAATGCGGCACTTAAAAGTTTAAAATCATAATCGGCGATTTTTGCGCTGTGCAGCAATGCCTTCGCGTCTTTGGGAAAACAGGAACCGCCAAATCCGACCCCCGCATCCAGAAACTTGCTGCCAATCCTGGGGTCCATCCCCATTCCCTTGGCAACCTCTTTGACATCAGCATTGTATTTTTCACATAGGTTAGCAATTTCGTTAATATACGAGATCTTCATTGCGAGGAAAGAGTTTGACGCATACTTGATTATTTCCGCGTTCTCCGGAGTGGTTACCATTATCGGAGCCCCGACCGGTTCATATACTTTTTTCAACATTGCGATCGCTTCTGGATTAGTCCCGCCGATCACAATCCTATGGGGCCGCTTAAAATCCATCAGCGCCTTCCCCTGGCGAAGGAATTCGGGATTGCTTAAAAGGGCGTAATTGCTGGTTTTAGATCGAATAAGTTTGTCGACTGCTTCGCTGGTCCCCATCGGCACCGTGCTTTTTAAAACGACCGTCTTAAATTCGTTTATATTTTCCGCGATCAGCCTTATTACGTCAAATACAGCAGTAGTATCGGCTGAACCATCTTCGCGGGAAGGAGTTCCAACTGCCAAAAAGATAACATTATTCTGTTTGATCGCCTCAACGGCGTTATCAGTAAATTTTATACCGCCGCTTTTGACTACTTCTTCGAATATCTTATCGAGTCCCGGCTCATGGATAGGAAATATCCCCTTCTTTAACTCGCTAATTTTTTCCCGATCCTTATCTACGCAGGTAACCTTAAATCCCAGATCAGCCAGACAGACACCGGTGGTTAATCCAACATAACCGGTACCGATCACACAAATTCTAATATCATTATCTGAGTTCATTTTATGAATCTTCATCTAAGCCGGACCAATACTCCTGCATAAATGCGACAAACATCCCCATGCATATTCCAAGGATAAGCCCAACCATCGTGTTCATCTTTACTAACGGCTTGACTGGACTTTTCGGCACTAAAGCCACATCTACAACAGAGAAAGGCGGGATCTCTTTGGATTCTTCAAGCTTTACGGTTTCATACTCCTGGTGCAGCATTGTATATATGCTATTCTTAACTTCGTATTCCCTTTTTAAGCGGTTATATTCAACTGTCGGCTGGGGAACACCTAAAAGGGTAAAAGCCTTTATCTTCCGTTCTGCAGTTGCTAGTTCTTTATTAACCCTTGGCATCTGAGCTTCAATATATTCCCTCTTTTTCTGGATCTCGGTCTGATTCAAACTGTTCCAGTAGAAAGAGAGCGCGTTTGTAAAACCATCAACAATCTCCGCTGTCAGCTTAGGATCAGAATATTGCACTTTGATCTCCAGCAGGTTGCCGTTACTCTTTGCTTTTTGCAGCATCCCCTGGACAGACGTCGCCAAAGCTGTATCCTTCATTCTTGGATCATCCCACCCTCTTATCTTCTGTCTTAAATCCAGCTCTTCAACTACCCTGGCAGCAACCGCCCGGCTTTGAAGTACTCCAACCAGGTCTCCTATAATTTGATTTTCCGGGCCTACTCTTGCCCCAACCGCCGCCGCCAAGTCCGAAAATTTTGAAAGCGGGTTCCCGCCCCCCCTGATCAGGATCGTGGTATTTGCTTCATAGACCGGAGTTTGTTGAATACTGTAAAAAAATGAGACAATCGCGAGCCCGACAGCGACAATCGCAACGATCTTCCAGCGCCGCTGGACCACATCGACATATTCTTTTAAATTAATTTCATCACTCATCGGTTTTCCTCCTATTTAATAAAAGCGGTATATAGCGACAGCCCTAAAAGCATAGTATTTGCTAAAGATGAAAAGTCGGAAAAGTAGAAGAAATTACCCGGGACATTGATAACATCTCCAGCCAGGATCTCTATGTCCTTATCCATAATTCCCCGATGCAGGATATTTGACGCGTTAATATGGAAGACTTTTGGTCTCTTGGTATCCTGGCGGGTAACCGTTACCCCGCTCAAATTCGCTTTAACCGTCGGTCCTCCAGAAATGTTTATATAGTCAGAAAGTTTTTGGCCGGGAATATAACTGATACGGCCCCCTTCCTTTATCTCTCCATAAACATAGACATAATGTTTAATGGCCGGTATGGAAATAATATCTCCATCTTCTAAAACGACATCCTGTGAATCATCATCGTTAAGGAAAAGATTATATAGATTAAGCTTATTATTCTCGAAGCTATCTTCCCCCTTCTTCCTTTTCAGATAGGCGACCTCGGAAAGGGCAGAGTTTACCCCGACATAACCGGCCAGCGCCAGCGCGTCGGTCAGTTTTTCCCCATCCTTTAGCTCATACTGCCCGGGCCGCGGGACTTCACCCATGATCGTTACTCTCGCAGATCCCGCCGGAGGGACATCAATCACATCGCCCAGCTGGATCGGAATATCGGCCTTTTCGTTCCCTCTATACAAAACCTCATACAAATCAACCGTCCTTTCGTAATCATTGCGTTTGATCACTACTTTACGGTGAGAACCCCCAGGGATAACACCAACCATCCTGATCACCTCGGAGATCCGAGAACCGTCATAAACCTTATGTAACCCCGGCTGCTGCACTAACCCGGTAACATAGATCTTTACATTTTTGGGCTCGGAGACCATGATCGAAAGGGAGAATTTCTGGTAGAATTTTGTTTTTATCTTTTTGATCAATTTCACCTTAGCCTGCTTAAGCGTTAACCCCGACAAATGGACCTCGCCGATCTTAGGGAAGAATATCTTCCCTTCGGGATTAATAACAAAATCATAATCGAGGTCGAGGGCGTTGTTCCCAACCATAAGGTGGACATCCAAATCATCACCTGGTCCCAACAAATAGTCTTCGGATATATTCCCCTGCGGAACATAGGCGGTCTTTGCCGCGCCCGCCTTGGAAGATATTCCCAATGCCTCCCCGGAAACAGGTGTCCGGTTGCCTGCCAAAGAAAAACTCCCCGTATTGATCGAAATTTGGGCCAGCGCTCCGGTCGGCGCTAAAGGTAACAATAACGAAAGGATCAGGAAACCCGCTAATAACCTCATAAATTCCCCCTTTGTTTAATTGATCTTGTCCAGGCGTCGTTTGACGCCGTTCCTGACTTTTCGGTAAGCTTTGGCAGCTCTTTCTTCGAGTGACGGGCTCACCAGATGAAGGATCTCCTTGCCTAAAATACGGTATTGGCCTCCAACCTTGTAGGCGTTCAGCACGCCTTTCTTGACCAAACGCAAAAAAGTAGACTGGGAAATCTTGAGCAGGGACTTTGTTTCCTCGGAGGTATAGATCTCTTTTTCATTGACTTCCATAGTAGATAAAAAGTATAACATTGTATAGATATTTGTCAAGAGGTGTCAGGATGTGTCAGGTTGCATCAAGCAAATTATGAATTAAGAAGCCAGAATTATGAATAAAATCTCAAATAATAATTACCAAATTAGTCATTTGATATTATTTATTTCTTCTTAATTCTGACCCCTCGATTTCTCTCGGGATAAATTTGGTAATTCTTAATTCATCAGGTATAATAACCAAAATGCCAAAACGTATACTATTCAGCATTCTGGTTCTTACATTACTCCAAATCACCGTTCTAGCAAAAAACATTACATTTCACCCCGTCCCCAACCAACCCTACCTCCAATCATCTCAGCTTATGCTTGATTCAGAGGAATATAATACGGTTGTTTTGAAAATTAAGGCAAATAAATCCGGCCAAGCAAACTTGTTCTGGCTAACCTCATACGACAAAGGCTTTGATCAACGGAAAAACGTCCAGTTCTTGATTAAAAAAGGAGAAAAAAGTTATTATTTAAATATCCCCTCGCAGAATCCAAACTGGATCGGATGGATAAAAGGATTATTATTATTTCCACAAATAAACGGCAAGATAGAAATAAGCTCGGCGGAGATCATTGAAGGAAATCTGTTCACTAATATCATCTCCGGTTGGCAGGAGTTTTGGGGGCCGAGAGGGAGAGTTGAGACCGGGAGCACGATCAATACCATGCAAAGCTCGAATCTCTACGGCAGATCAGTTTTCGTTTATATATATTGGACATTATTCTTTATTTTCATCGGATTGATCACCTGGAAAATAATTGTAACCATTAAAAATAATAAAAATTTAGACCTCCTCGAATTGCTTCCGGAAGTGGGGAAAAAGCTGGTTATCGCCATTATAATCATATGGGCCCTCCTGGAAGCCAACACATTATCTAACAATTGGAACAGCACAAAGCAGGACTTCATACTTATTGGGAAGAATATCAACGAAAAACGGACGATCATAAATACGGGAGATTTTTATCCCTTTATCCAATTTTGCAAAGAGAACATCCCCGCAGATTCCACTTTTGATTCCCGGATCCCTCCCTTCTATAATGACATAAAAGCGACTTATTACTTGTATCCCATAAAACATGAAAAGGGCGGAGAATTTCTGGTGATCTATGATAAGCAATTTGAAAATGAACTGCTAAAAACATATACGCCATGGAAAAAATTTAGAAATGGCGCCTATATCCTGAGGAAAAAATAGCCGTATGCAAATACTAAATACTTTAATCATAATACTCATTCCATCGATTTTTGGGCTCTTTCTGCTCTCTCTGTTCATGCAAAAAAGCGCAAATCGGTTCTATTTCTGGGAAAAACTTGCCCTTGCTTTCCCCATTGGGCTCGGGGCCATTGTTATTGTCATGTTCCTGCTCACCAAGCTTGTAAAAATCCCTTTGACTTTTTTCAGCATCACAGGTTCCCTTTTTGTCACAGCGGCAATAATCGGCCTCTATTTGCTTAAAAAGAAAGCTTTCTGTATCAATTTGGCGGAGATCAAAAAAATAAATAAATTCGACCATCAAAACATGGCTTGGTGGGAATACAGCCTGGCTATTTTATTGGCCTTTAAAGTAATTTACGTTTATTTTGCTTCGATCGTTAAGCCCCTCATAGACGTTGATGCTTTTTTATACTATTCGATCGTCGCCAAAGGTATTTTTTTTGAAAAAACCTTTAACACCCCATACCTTCTTAAGCATATTCACGATAAACCGCTTTTACCATATCTATCCCAGGGGTGGGCATTCATCGGCATGCACACGATCAATGACGCGCTATTTAAAATATTATTCCCGACACTATTCCTGTGCCTGCTGGTTATTTTTTACTCGGCACTGCGCAAATATTATACTAGGCGGATGAGCATGATCTTCACCTTCCTATTAAGCACCCTGCCCTTCCTGGTTTTCCATGTCGCTACCGCCTATGGCGATTTCACAATGAGCTTTTATTACGGCGCTGCGACAATTTACCTCCTCTTATTCATGAAGTCTTTTAATGCTTCTGACAAAGAAAGTGCTTTTTCAAACTTACTAATATCTTTCGTCTTATTGGCTTTTGCTGTATGGACAAAAAGAGCGGGAATTGTTTATGCCGGAACCAACATCTTTGTCCTGCTAACTTATCTGACCGTTAACAAAAATAAAATCACGGGGAGCGACCTATTGCATGCAGCTATCCCCCTTTTCAATTTTTTTATTTTGATCATCCCGATGCTTTTATATGGTCAGTTCAATATCCTTATCGTAATTATTAGATCAATATTGGGGATAGGAAATGGCGGCGCTTCGGCGGCGGCGCCGGCTAAAATCCTGCCTCCGAACAAAGCCGGGATAATTTTCTCAATAATGGCTAAAAAATTATTCCTCTATGCCGATTGGCACCTTTTATGGGCATTATTTATTGTATCGCTGGTATTATTCTATAGGAGATCATTGCGCTCGCCGCTTGTTTTCCTGCTGGCAATTATTTTTCTGGATGTTCTTGCCCTTTTTGTTCAGTTTGGGACAGTTGAAATGTTCAGATGGCTTCTGGACGGCACAATTTTCGATCGTTTGACCATGGCATATATTGTAATAATAACATATTTCTGCGCGGAAGCGATTATTCCAAGCTTGAAGGACAATTCCTTGGCGGGCGGAACCCGGCCTTCCCCAAAAAATAAAAAAGGCTCTTAAAATGTTCTCGTGTAGCTTTGCTGAATATCTTATTAGCGCTTGTCCGTGCATGCTTGTGGACCATTCCCGCTTCGCCCACATACACAACCGGCCATCCCTTATCCCACATCCGATAACAAAGATCAACATCCTCAAAATATATAAAAAATCTTTCATCCATCAGGCCAACTTTATCCGCAGCTGATTTTCTGATCAGCATGCAACCACCCAACACCCAATCCACAGAACGATTACCACAATGGTCCCATTCCTGCATCAAATAGCGCCTCTCCAAAGCGCTACCGGACATCAGTCCCCGCAAAGGGGTAAAACGATACAAATATGTCCTCAAGTCCAAAAACCGCCGCGCCGAGAATTGCAGAGAACCATCCTCATTAAAGAGTTTACAGCCGGCAATTCCAACTTTAGGGTGTTTTATCATGTAGTCCAATGTTAATTCTATTGATCCGGGCAATACAAGAATATCCGGATTAATGATCAAATAAAATTCTGAGGATGCTACCCGCAAGCCGATATTTACCGCCTTTGAATACCCCAGATTTTCATTATTTTTAATGATTTTCACTTTTGGATAACCGCCTTGGACAAATTCAACCGTTCCGTCATTTGAATTGTTATCTACAATAACAATTTCTAGCGGGATTTTGACATCTGCTTCCTTCAGTGAAAGTAAACATTTCGACAACAACTCCTTATGATTGTAAGTAACAATAATAACCGAAAGTTTCTTGATTTTTTGCAGTTCTATCTCTAAAGCTTTTTTTGCTGATTTATTCTTAAATTCAGACAGGTCATATTTTATCCCCATTTTTTTAGCCAATGTTGCTGATCTAAATAAATATCTGGAAAGACAGAGCAAAAATATGGAAGCCCCCAAAAAAAGATATACGATTATTCTCGAAACCCACCATAATCTTCCCAGAAACAAAAAGCTAATTGTGACCGCCATACATATCAGGAAAATACCTAAAATTAGGAGGAATTCTTCAAGCAGCGCTCTTTTTTGCCGTTTATCATAGAGGCCAACCAGCCAAGATATAAAAAGATAGATAAGATTAAACCCGGCAAGAGCCAGGATGTACCTCCCCAAATGCTCAGAAGGAAGTTTTTTGATAAAATGCAGCCAGTGTTCCCGCAGAAGAAAAGCCAAAACCGCTGAAAAATTAATTATGATTAAATCAAGAAAAATCCTCATGTGACACTAAATTATAGCAGGAAAAATAGAGCCGGTAAATAGTGAACATCTTCTTCCCCGCATCATCTAAATGAGAAGTGTTTGTGCCCCATGTAGTTAAAAACCGCACTGAAGGCGATCACGAAGGCCTGCCCGATAACGGGGCTCATTTTAAATATTTCAACGATAAACGGCAATAAGATAAGGTTTGGGACCAGAGAAAATCCATAAACAACATAAAACCGCAAATATTCCTTAAGATAATTCCCCTCGGTCCTAAAAACAAATATCTTATAACCGATATATGCATTGGTTATGCTTATTACATATGCGACGACGACCAGAACCAGATAATGGATCCGCTGATGGAGGAGATAATAGAGGGCAACGAATGTTCCATAACCAAATATCGTATTGTAACAGCCTACCAGGATGTAATTGATCTTCTCGCGGTGTTTTCTATATATCCTTCTAATCATAGCCTCATTTAAGGACGATAAAGTTTTCTTTCTTCTGGTTTAATAATGTCCTCTTTTGTAAAAACTTCATCATAAGGCACTGGGAGCGGTTTGCCATATATTCTCTTCGCCAAGTATTTATCAATAAAATTCCTATCTTCGGCTACCCAGCAAGTATCACAATATTGCCCAAAATGCTTAATATTTAAACCTCGCTCAATAATATCTTTTAGAGGTTCCTTAAAAAAGTTCCCAAGTGAAACATGAATATACGGGCATGGCATCACATCACCATATTTAGTTATAGAAACCATCCTTTTAACTCCAATGCACCCCAAATCAAGGCCGTAAGATGGGGTTAAATGGGTAAAAACATTATACTTCTTTTCCAGCTCTCTTATATAATCCATATCACTACGGTCAATGAGAGAATCAAACTTACCTTCCCATGCTCCAACCGGTTTTGCGTAAGTGATAAAGACCGCTACCCCTCTCCCATTTAAATATTCCAAAAAATCAATAAATTCTTGCGACCTTACCCTTTCCTTCCAAACCACCGTTTGAACAATAATGTTTAAACCAGCTTTTTGGGCTGCATCGATTGCCTTTAAACATCGGCCATGCGAACCTTTTTTGTTTCTAAACTCATCATGCTCCGTATCTTTTAAACTGTCGAGGCTGAGCTGAATTTTATCGACCCCAATACTTTTAAGGTGCCTGGCTTTTTCTTCATCTAAATTCCAGCCATTAGTATCTGAAGAAATATAAAATTTCTGAGGATCTATTGCCTCAACTATCTGGTCAAATTCGGGAAAAACCAAAGGTTCGCCACCCGTAATAACAATGTGGGCCAATCCCATCTCGTCTGCTTGTCGCGAAAGCTCGGCAACATCTGCCGGAGTAAAAAATCTATCTGCATTTTTTCGGCGCAACCTGGTTATGCAACAATGCTGGCAGGCAAAATTACAAGTATAATCATACTGAAATTGAAGGATAGCAATGCTTTCGCCCTTTTTAATTTTTTCATCATACCGCATGATCTTTTCATGGACATATGGTTTTTCCCTTTTTAGGTTATTCCTCTTGTCTTTCTCGCTTGATTTTAATTCTGACATCCAACTTACCTCCTAAATAATCTCTAGGCCATTATCCCTCAATATGGCAACCTTAATATTGGCAGCATATTTTTGCTGGATGATTTTGGCTACCTCATCCGAGTAACTAGCCGCTATAACAATAATCGCATCTACAGGATTAGATCTAAGTGTATCAGGCTTAACTATGGGTATATGTGAGGCTGGCGTATATTTGCCCTGCTTAAATGCTGCAGAGTCAACAACATACCTAATTTTGCCCGCAAGTTTGGTTAATGCAATAACTGCCAAGGCTTGATGTCCCGCACCCCATATTGCCACTTTTCTATTCCCGTTTCGATGAATGAATGCTTCGATTTCAGCCTTGAGTTTGGATTGATATTTATTAAAGTGCGATAGGTCCAGCCTTTCACTTTTTCCGAGCGTCTTGACTTTGCTCGGCATCAAGGAATTTTTCTTTACAACGGCAGATATTATATAATTGTGCCAAACCTCATTACACTCAATGATATCAAAACCATTCAACTTTAGTGCTGTATTTAAAGTATCCCTTGTAAAATAAAGCAGATGATCCCCTATGAATTCCGAAAAAAGGTTGTTCCGCAAAATCATATCGAAATTCGGCACCTCCACAAGCCCCATCCCGCCTCCTACGAGATTAAAAGATATCCCCTTCAGGATCGAATTCGGGTCCGGCAGGTGCTCTAGAAAATTCAACATACAAAAAGCATTAAATGGAGCGCCTTCCAATTTATAAAAATTATCTTGAATGAATCCCTGATCTGCTTTTAATCCTTTTTCAACGCACTTGCTGACCGATTCCGCCGATTGCTCCAATCCACAAGCGTCTGCCCCTGCCTGCCGCATAATAGAGAGATATTCTCCGCATCCACAGCCGATCTCAATTACTTTTTTACCTTTAAGAGAATATTTCTCCAGAAGATCGGCAAATTGCCTCTTCCGGAAAGCCATCATTTCGTCCGAAATACCCGCCGCGCGGATGACCTCCTTATAATACGGGACCGGTTTATTGCTCAACTGCACCAGCCCGCATCCGGAACATTGATATACCTCCAGATCAATCCCATGATCATTTTTAAGCGCATTTTTGTCTGGCAGATATTGGGCCGCTTTTGGCATATTTTTATAGCAGAGCAGCGGATCATTAAAGAAATCATTACCGCATATTCTGCATTTCTTTGTCTTTGCCATAGTCAGAGATATCTCCTGTACACTTCATGCACTTCCACTAGATTTTCCGGGCAAGAATCGTGCCATTTTAGATAGCCAGGATCTTTAGTTGATAATCCTTTGTTTTCTGGAATATATTTACTAGAAAGTGAGCATCTATACAATATAGAAATAAAATGTCCCCTGGTATCATGTTCGCAGATTACCTGGTTGATCGCAATCGGAGCAGGATCATATTTTATTATCGCTCCAATTTCATTTTTAGCAACTTTCAATATTCTCCTTTCCAGATCTTCTTTAAAGCGAAGAATCCCTCCCGGTACATGCCAGCCGATACCGGCATACTGGTCATCTCTCCAAGACAACAGGGTCCTCCCCTTTTTATCTTTAATAAGCAGATCAACATTTACCAACGGCGTTTTTCGGCTTATAAACAAAAACAACTCCTCAGGCAATCCTGCCGAAGGATCGGATGCTTTTTCATCTAATATTTTTATTGCATTATTTACACTCATAATAACCGCTTAACTATACCTGCATGCTTCTTGTTATGAAAAAACAGATAATTAGTGTACTCTGTATCCTCATCAACTGATCCAAACTTTTCGATTTTACCTTTATTAATAACATGACATTCATAATCAATACTGCGGAACAGATCAATAATATCATTAGGGTGATATCCCATCTTTTTAGACCATTTCCTTAATATCTCTGAGAATACAATCGGCTTAAATTTGCCTATCGTTTCTATCGCTCCTTTAAAAACAAATAACTCGGCTCCCTCCACATCGCACTTAACGAAATCAAGCTTACTTACAGAAGGGATCGTTTTTAAAAAATCATCCAGCCTTTTTACCTCACAGGTTTCTTTCACTGTACACTTATCTTCCCTTAGATTTGCCAACGATGAAGCTGTAGCGCATTTTATGTCAAAAAAGAAATCTATCATATTGTTCTCATCAGACAGGCCAATATTATATGCCTTTTCAGTTTTTTGATTATTAAGCTCCATATTTTTCAGCAAATATTGATATGATGATTTTATCGGCTCGAAAGAGTAAACAGAAGTCCCTTTCCGTGCAAGTAATATACTAATCGTATACCAGCCTATATTTGCACCGATATCAAAGACAACATCTCCGGGTTGAATAAGCTGCAGGATCATTTTATTTTCCTCAGTTTCAACTGAAGATAGATTAAGAAACGACATCGGCAAAGAATGAGCTTCTCTTTTGTCACAGCAGAGCATTATATTGTTATTACCATTCCGGATAGTAAATATTACTTGTTCAGCGTTGATCTCAATTTTATTGATGAGGGAATCTGCCAATAACCCTGGATACTCAAATAAACGCTTATGAATTTCAAACATATCCTCCATGTAATTCTTTTTATCAATCTTCCCTTTTAAATATTGGCCTCTCTTCTCTAATAGCACGGATAACACATCCTTTACGCTTTGCATTGAAAACTCTCAACCGTCCGCCTTAGCCCTTCTGGCAAAGAAAATGAACACTTCCACCCAAGAGCCTCAATCTTTCTAGAAGACATTAACATTTTATTTTCTTCAATTGGAATGTCATTTTCTTTTTTATTAATAATTATCTTCAAATGTTTTTCCGGAAAAGTAGAAACAATATTTTCGGCAAGTTTGACAATCGACATGTACACAGCATCGTTTCCTACATTATACGCTTCTCCATCTTTTCCACCTAAAAGGACCTTAAAATACGCTACCGTAGCATCGGCAATATAACAAAATGAGCGGCAGGCTAAGCCGTCACTTCTCAATACAATACCCTGACCATTTAATATTTTATTAATAAATTCTGCAACCACTCGCTTGTCATTTTGAATATCCATGGTGGGTCCATAAACATGAGCTGGCCTCACTATTTTAACGGGGATCCCAAATTGTTCTTGCCAGCACCGACACATATTCTCCCCCATCCTTTTACTCTCCCCATAACAACTTATAATGTCTAGCGGGTCAAGATATCCATAGTCTTTTTCGGCAACCAGCTCAGTAAGGTTCTTTCCATATACCGCTCCACTGCTAAAAAACAGAAAACCCTTTATCTTTTTTTTCTTCGCCAGCTCCAATAAATGGTATGTTCCAATAGTGTTCGGCAACAGAACGCCTGTCGGATTATTTTTAAAATAATTTGGACTCGCATAACTTGCACCATGAAATATATAATCAATCTTATCTGTGATCTCGATCTGCGACGACAAATCATGCTCAATTATTTTCAAGCACTTACTATCAACATAATTACCAAATCTCTGCCCCGCCTTATTCCGATCTCGCACTAAAACAATTATTTTAACTTTTAAACGGATCAACACATAAGTTATATATGACATGAGAGTTCCATAGGCTCCAGTAACAAGAACCGTCTTGCCCTTAAATTCCCCCCAGTCAACATCACTTTTTAATATAAAGTCTATATCTTGATCAATAATTTTATTCATTCATCTATTCCTCTATCGGCTCCACAATCATATTATCTTTAAACTCTTCCCTATCCAAAAACGGCCAAAGATCTTCTAACGGCTTCGAAACCATAGAGCCATCAGGCTTTACTTGTGATTTAAGCTTGGGCATAGTCGGCTCCTCGGGATCGACCATCACTTCACAGATGACCGGACCATCAGATGACAATGATGCTTTAACCTGCTCTTTTATCTCACTATTATTCAATATCAAAGCATACTTTATTTCATAAGCATCAGCAATTTTCTTTAGATCAGGGGTAGTTACTCCGCTCGAAGGATCAGAAGCAACATATAATCCATTGAAATAATTCCTTTGCGTATTCCTTATCGAACCATATCCGTCATTATTTAGAATAAAATATTTTATAGGCAGTTTTAACCTTGCAACTGTTTCGAGGTCCTGAATATTCATCTGCAGCCCTCCATCCCCGATCACCGAGATGGTATTCTTTTTACCGCTCGCAACGCATGCCCCAATACTCGCCGGCAAGCCCGATCCCATAGAGCCTAAACTATTCGTAGCAATAACTCTTTGCCCGCTTTTTATTTTTAATGCCTGCATAACGATCTCGCTCGCTGCCCCGGAGTTCTCAGGAACAAAAAGGTCGTTCTCCTTAGATATATTTGAAAGCTCATCAACTAAAGCATAGGTGCTCACATAGTCCTTTTTATCCCAATGCTGCGGTAAAACAACAGGATACCTATTCTTCCACTCTGCGCATCTCTTAAGCCAAGGATTTCTATCTACCTTTTCTACTTTATCGGATTGCTCTAAAAACTCCTTAAGAAATTTATCTGCGCTTGCATTTATCCCCTCATCCAATTTAAATTTAAACTTCTTCAGCTCCGCCGCATCTACATCGATCACTACTTTCTTGGCTTCACGCGCGAATGTCTCATGTGAAAATCCAATCTGGCCATAATCCAGCCTTGCTCCTATAGAAATTATTAGATCTGAATTCTGTTGAATAAAGTTGGCCCCTCTTTGGCCGATACACCCAGGCCGGCCAAAATAAAGATTAAAATCCTCCGGCAGCAGATCTAACGCCTTCCAGGTAGTTAAAACCGGGATGTTTAACTTTTTCACTAATTCAATAAATTCTTTTTCACTCTCAGTGACCTTGATCCCATAACCGGCAATAATTACCGGCCGTTCGGACTTGTTTACCATTTCGATAATCTTTAAAACTTTTCCGGTCAGGTTATTCTCTGGTTCATTTTTATCTGCTTTAAAAGAACTTAATTTATCTTCATCGATCATCGATGCCTGCACATCAAGCGGGATATCGAGCCAAACCGGCCCCGGCCTCCCTGTTCTAGCCAAATAACACGCTTTATCAAGATGATATTTTATCTCTTTTGGCTCTATCACTGTTACCGCATATTTTGTGATCGGCTTAACAATGGAAACAATATCAATTTCTTGAAAACCAAATGTTCTAAGCCCGGTCCCTTTACAAATATCAGGACGCTTTACCTGGCCGGACAGTATTAATGTCGGGATCGAATCGGTCCAAGCGGCAGCCACTCCGGTAATCGCATTTGTGCTCCCCGGCCCGGTAGTTACCAGTGCGACTCCAATATTATTGGTGTATTGGGCATAAGCGGTCGCAGCAAACGAAGCTACCTGTTCATGTAGGCAGCAAACATAATTTAGATCTGGATTTCTACCGACCGAATCGACCAGATGCATACATCCGCCGCCTGAAAGCATAAATAGATCCTTAACTCCCATATCGGCAACATATTTCATTACATAATCGGAAAGTTTGATCATTTTCACCCTTCCTTGATCATCTTTGTTATTTTATCTAATACCTGCTGCATGCTATCTTTACCCTTATTCCAGGGACGGGATACTAATAAGCTTTTTTCTTTTACTCCCTTAATATTTTCTTCATTGTCCTCAATAAAAATATCTACTGTACCCAAACGCTTAATGTATTCTGCTTTGGTATTGTCATATTCCGGAATCGTTTTATCCCTCCTGGTCGAAGGGACAAAATTAAAGCTCCTTATCCACTTCCCATAATTTTTCATTACCCAGGCAGCAGAAACATGCGCCGCTTCAATAGGAACCGCGGTCAAGGCGATATGCCTGGCTCGATCGCCATATTTTTCAAACCATGCCAATACTTCATTATTAGGCTTCATCTCCGGATACATTTCTGATAACCTAAAATCATCTAAAGATGCTAAATATTCTTCCCGGGTACAATTAAGCAATCGCTCCGGCGTATTTTCGGTTATCTGTTCATACGTAAGCTTGCAATCCGGATGCTCTGGCAGCCACTTCCGGGTAAACCAGCAATACATCAAATTATTTAAAATATCATCTACATCCCAGACGATTATTTTCATCTTATTCCATCCAATAACTTATCATGCTTTTTCTATGCTTATTCTTTGCAATCTCCGGATCGGTATAAAAAGAGTCATCTTTATAATGAGTAGATGATATCTCTTCGATTATTGCGCCATTCTTACTGCTAAATATATGCTTCTTTCCCCTCTCTACGGTAATGATATCTCCAGCCTTGCTCTCTTTCTCAACCCCATCCAGCGTTAAAAGAACGTCCCCGTAAAGGACATGAAAAGTCTCCTCCTTCTTCTCATGGAACTGTTCAGGATGTTTCTGGCCGGGGACAAGTATTATTAACTTCTTGCAGTACTCCCGGTTTATAAAATTAATGATCGTACAGCCGTATTCATCGAATCGGTCTACTCCGTAGTGATGCGATATCTCTAAATTCAACATCCCGGGCACATTAACATTTCCATCCTTGATAACCTTCTTTACCTTTTGCACGATCGAATAGATCTTCTCCCTATTGTCCACCATTTTTAAATTAGATAATAAAATAGGCTGATTAGTATCTACTTCTGATTTTGCATAAAACTCAGTATATTTAGAAAAATCACCGGCGATTACCTGGTCATCGATCGTAGGGATGGCCAAAAACAGATCGGACAATGATATCCTCTCACCTTTCTTTATCGGTTTTTTTACAAATAGCCCCCTGCCCAAAGCTCTTAAACTTGCGGTCTCTTTTGGCGTGAATTCTAATCGCCTATCCTTTATCCCGCACATTTCAAAAGCTTCCTTAGCCGCCGTCAGCCATTTATTTATCTGCTCCGGATTACTCGAATAGGCATTTAGTTTGCCTACCCCAACATGTCTCTCGAACAGTGTGGCCCCTTTTGCGATGGCCATTTTAATTGCGTCAGTATTATTAGGGTCTTCATGGGTAGAATAGCCGATCGCAGCCTGTGGATACCTCGCTTTAAACAGGTCAATCTGATTTAACTGCAAATTGCTATTTTGCGTAGGATATTCTGCTACGCAATGCATCAGCGCATAATTCTTCCCCCTATGCTCAAAAAAGCTTACCACTTTATCGATATCTTCCAGCTTCGCTCCGGCGGTAGAAGCAATGATCGGCTTATCTGTTTTAACGATCCTTTCGAGCAGCGGCCAGTCGGTAAATGAACAACTGGCAATTTTTATAATCGAAAAATTCATCTCTTCGATAAGATCGACCGATCTCTCATCAAATGGTGTACAAATGGAGACAAATCCCAATTTATCAATTTCCTCTTTAAGCGTCTTAAATTGGGCGGCATCCAGCCTGGTTTCGGAGAAACGTTTCACATACTTAATATCCATCCGGCCTTTATAATCGGGATGGATAAAGGTATCGAGGTTGCGGAACTGGAACTTAAAAGCAAATTTAAAAGGGAAATTTTTACTTACATTATGGATATCTCTTATAATCTTTAGCCCCTGCTCTACATCCCCCGAATGATTATTTGCCATTTCAAATATGAACAGATTATCTTTAAACATTACTAAACTCCTTTATATTTGTGATCATATAGTCCAACATCGCTTTCGTTAATCCCGGATAAACCCCGATCCAAAAAGTCTGGTTCATAATAACATCGGTATTTTTTAGATCGCTTACCACTCGATATCCTTTGCCCTCTCTCCTCATCTCATCAAAACATGGATGCTTTATCATATTCCCTGCAAAAAGCATCCTTGTCTGTATCCCCTTCGATTCAAGATGTTTTACAACATCATCCCGTGAAAAACCAGCATTTTCTTTTACCGTTAGAAGAAATCCGAACCAGCTCGGATCAGAATTCTCCATCGGCTCAGGCAGGATAAATATATCCGCAAGTTCTTGAAGGCTTTCGCGGAGATATTTCCAATTCTTCTTCCTCGCATTAATAAATGAAGGGAGCTTTTCCAGCTGGGCACAGCCGATCGCCGCCTGCATATCGGTGGCTTTTAGATTATAACCAAAGTGGGAATAGGTGTACTTATGATCATATCCCTTCGGCAGCTCACCCAATTGCCACTGAAAACGTTTGCTGCAAGTGTTGTCTTTGCCAGCGGGACACCAGCAATCCCTTCCCCAATCTCTAAATGAATCAACATTCTTCTTGATCTGTTCATCGTTGGTATAAACTGCTCCGCCTTCGCCCATGGTGATATGATGCGGAGGATAAAAGCTCGAGGTTGCAACGTGGCCAAAGCTTCCGGTATACTCCCCGGCATATTTTGATCCTAAAGCGTCACAGTTATCTTCAATCAACCAGAGACCATGCTTTTCACAAAATGCTTTAACCGCTTTAACATCAAAAGGATTCCCCAGGGTATGGGCGATCATTACCGCTTTTGTTTTGTTCGATAAAGCTTTTTCTAACTGACTGCAATCGATATTATAGCTGGGAATCGATACATCAACAAAAACTGGAACTGCACCATATTGGATTATCGGCGCGATCGTAGTCGGAAAACCCGCCGCAACCGTTATCACCTCATCCCCCGGCTTGATCCTTTTATCCCCAAGCTTAAGCGAGGTCAAAGCCATGAACGCCAGTAGATTCGCGGACGATCCGGAATTGACCAGTGAACAATATTTAACTCCAAGAAAATCAGCTAAACCCCTTTCGAACTTATCCGCATATCTGCCAGCGGTCAGCCAGAAATCGAGGGAAGAATCAATAAGATTAGAAATCTCTTTTTCATCAAAAACTCTTCCGGCATAAGAAATTTTATCGCCTGGCTTATAATCCTTTTTCTTATGCATTTCCGCATAATGCTCGATCGCCGCCCTAATCGCTTTTTCTCTTAATTTCTCTTCCTTTTGCATACTACTCCTTTTTGCCTCATCCCTTCTTTTCCCCTCTCCACTTTGTGGAGAGGGGTGCCGAGTCCGAGCCTGTCGAGGACGAGGCGGGGTGAGGGATACTCCTCAATCTGCTTCATACAAACTGAAGCAACATTTTCCCTCCGTTGATAAGCATTGGTCCATTCGACAATTTTATCGATCGCTTTATCGATCCCCCATTTTGGCCGCCAGCCAAGCTCTTTACGAGATTTTTTTGAGTTTAACTTTAATAATTTAGTTTCATGCGGATGCTTTTTTTTATCTATCTGGACCATATTTTTTACTTTTAATTTTTTCATCAGTTTATTAACAACCCAGCCAACCGTCTTTGAATCCCGATCATCCGGCCCGAAATTCCAGGCCCCTGAATATTTATCCGCCTTTTTATATAACTTCTCAGCAAGCATCAGGTAACCGCTTAACGGCTCCAATACATGCTGCCAAGGCCTGGTTGCCTTGGGATTTCTCAACTTAACCTTCCGTTTACTAATTAATGCTCTTACAAAATCCGGGATCAGCCTGTCTCCAGCCCAGTCCCCGCCGCCAATTACATTCCCTGCCCTGGCAGTTGCGATATTCATCGAATAAGATCGCCGGTAAACTGACGAAACGATCTCCGAACAAGCTTTACTGCCCGCGTAAGGATCATATCCGCCCAATTTATCAGACTCCTTGTACCCATTACTCGTTACTCTATTCTCGTTACTTTCCTCATAAACCTTATCTGTAGTCACATTAACAATTACCTTAATGCTTCTACACGATCTCGCTGCTTCTAGAACATTTACCGTTCCGACAACGTTAATATTAAATGTATCGACCGGGACCTTATATGATTCGCGCACGATCGGCTGCGCCGCCATATGGAATACTATCTCGGGCTTTGCTGCCAGCATTGCTCTCTTTAATTTTTTTAAATCTCTTACATCACCAATGATCGACTTGACCAATTTATCGATCCTGCATAGTTTAAAAAGGCTCGGCCTAGTTGGCGGCTGCAGCGCATATCCGACAACCTCTGCCCCCATCAGATAGAACCACAAGCAGAGCCACGACCCTTTAAAACCAGTATGACCGGTTATAAATACTCTCTTTTTTTTCCAAAAATAATTATTCATAAATTCGTCATTCGGAATTAGTCATTCGTCATTTTTCCCAGACCTTCCATGGCGGATTCCCTGATTTCCACAAGTTTTCAAGCATATTTTTTTCTCTTAGTGTATCCATCGGTTGCCAAAAACCCGTATGTTTATAAGCCATAAGCTCCCCCTCTTTTGCCAATTTCCGCACTGGTTTGGTTTCTAAAGGAGTTTCATCTCCTTCAATATAATCGATAACTTTGGGATTCATGACAAAAAAACCACCATTGATCCACGAATTATTCCCCTCTGTCTTTTCCTGGAATTTTTTTACATTATAATCTTTAATACTTAATGCGCCAAATCTACCTAATGGCCTTACTGCGGTAACTGTTGCTAATTTTTTATGAGACTTATGAAAATCTAATAATTCCTTAATATTAATATCCCCAACCCCATCTCCATAAGTAAACATAAAATCTTCATCCCCTAGATATTTCCTTACTCGCTTTAGTCTCCCCCCCGTTTGGGTATCTAACCCAGTGTCAACTAAAGTAACTTTCCAAGGCTCAGCCGTATGGCTATGGATCAGCTTTTTTTCTCCTCCATCGAAATCAAAGGTTACATCAGATTCATGTAAGAAGTAGTTTTTAAAATATTCTTTAATCTGATATCCCTTATAGCCGCAGCAAATAATAAACTCATTAAAACCATAATGGGCGTAAATCTTCATGATATGCCAAAGAATTGGCCTCTCCCCAATATCAATCATCGGTTTCGGTTTTATTGCGGTCTCTTCTCCAATTCTGGTCCCTAAACCTCCGGCTAATATAACAACTTTCATTTTAGCTCCCCCCTTTTATGCAATTTAAAAATATCTCGCCTTGAACATCTCAAATAAAGCATTCAACATATGATAAGGTTTAACCTTTTTATCTCGTTTACATACTCGTGGCTTATAAGGCACCGCAATTTCCGCAATCTTCAATCCAAGCTTGCACATCCGAGTTACGAAACCGAACTCGAAACCATACCCAGTAGTCCCAGTCGGTACTTTTCGAATAGTAGACGTGCGATATAACCGGGTCCCGATTATATCTGTGAATTTCTTCCCATACCATTTATTTACCAAAGCGGTAGATATTATTGTGGCTAGATATTCCGGCCGCTTCCTCATTATACTCCACATCGAATCCTTATTGTCCTTTAGCCTAGAACCGAGTATCACATCATAACTGCCCTGCTCCGCAACCGCCAGCATTTCCATCGCCGCGCCAGGATCGTATTCCAGGTCGGTGTGATGCAAATATATATATTCTCCATTTGCCATATCCCTGCCAATAATAAAATTTCCGCACTTAAGGTTCTTATCATTATAAATATATTTATATTCCTTAAAATCATTAGCTTCAAGTTCTTCCAGTAGCTTCCTAGAACCATCAGTTGAACAGTTATCAATTATAATAACCTCTTTTTCCGGCACCTTAATCTTTTCGATATCTTTAATCGCCTGGCATACGGTTTTAACTTCATTAAATACTGTTGCTATTACTGTTAATTTCATATTTGTACCTTCTGATCAATTTTTAATATTGGAAGAATACAGCCCATATTAAATACTGCTACCGGATAGATAGGTAAAAGAACGCGACTAAATGTAAGTTGCATAAAATGAACCGTATCATGAAAACACGAATAAATAAAAAGTAAGTTTCCATAGAACAATATGATCGCTAGCAAAAGGTAGAGGTTTGCACCAATCAGCTGTTTTCTAAAGAAAAAGAGCATAGCTGCCGCAGCGATTACCCAGAATATCCCCCAGCTCCCATCCATAAACATTAATGCGTAAATTTTCTCATGGAATGCTAAAAACTGGGAAACAGACAGATGGATCGATGATTGCACGTACGGCAAATCACCGAACATAATGAATAATTGCCATGGCAAGCCTATAATTAAATATAATGATAGATATTTGCCGATATATAAGAGCTTATTTTTTAATGGCTCCTTACATCCCTGCCACAGATAATACAATAATAATGCAAATCCGATCGCATAAAGGACCTTTCCCTCCATCTTGATCCATGTGGTCAAAGCCATCGTGACAGCAAAAAACCAGAAGTAACTATTTTGTTTGGTTTGCAGCCAACGATAAAAATATATTATCCCTGCCGCAAAATAAACCGTCTTAGTAAGGTCGGCATAACCGATCGTGGCATGATACATTAATAATGGGACTGAAGCTAAGAAGTAGGTAAATGCTAAGGCCCCTAATCGACCCCTAATCGGCTTTAAACCATAATAAAATATAATTAACAGACAAATTAAATTCAACGGAAAGATAATTTTTGACCATTGGTCATTAGCTTCGCCCATCCAGCTGAACAGCCAATAATGCGTTAAGGAGAGCCCTCTCGGATAACCGCTTACATGTTTCTGTAATTCGTCGACAACTTTATCTGGCCTATATTCCTGAGCGTAATAAACTCTCTGACCAATAACGGTCCAGTTGCCGCTGGCATCCCAGGCGTATTCTGGCTTACTGCACGCTTCAACAAATAAGTATGATATTTTTACTGTTAAAAGTGAAAATAATACAACAAATATCATTACGACCATTATATTTTTCTTATTGGCAAAGGACCGCCTTATACCATTGGCAATGCCTGTAAAATTAATAAAATGCTTCTTTTTATCAATAAACAGTTTAACGGCGAACATAATTGCGATCAGCAAAGTGGCGATCATCATCGGATTAGGGACCAACAGAAGAAACAGGAAGAACAATAAAAGGGTGATCGCTCCTTGTCCGACCAGAAAGCTCAATGCCGCCCCCTCGAACAAAGGAAGCTTCTTTGCCGGGTCAAAAAGATAGACGATCAGATATCCCAGCAGCCATGCAACGAACAGCCCGATAATTAATTTTAAATATATCATTTTATATTCCTATCCATCAAAATATATGCATCATTATTAAAGCGCTTAAACAGGGCCAGGCCTTTTGGCCGGTAAATAAGACGGAAAGTTAGATCTCTTTGTTGTCTTCTACCACCCCTGATCAAAAACCCTTCCCGATATTGTTCTCCATAAATATTCCCGATCCCAATCGGATCTTTACCTTTATTCTTTATCTGCAGTAATACTTTTTCTCCTTTTCCAATATTTACTCTTGGGCTAAAACGAAAAACTGCTTCATCTCCAGTTTGTTTTACATATCTTGTTCTTCCCACAATGTTCTTCCCACTTCTATCAAGAACAATGACCTCAACCGCCGCCTTCTTAACATCTTTTTCTTTTATCCACAGATTGATCTGATACAAATCCCTAAAGCGATGCCACAACTCTATCTCCTGCTGCAATTTCTCTCCTGGAAGAATATCAAGGTATTCATTTATATTCACTTGTTGCTGATATAATTCCCAGCTTCCCTCATCCTTTGGCTTGTAAAATATATAATACGACTTAGATTTACCATCATAAAATCGCGGTCGAAAATTTGCCAAATATTGGACCGCCGATAGATAGTTTGAGGCAGTTCCCGGCACCTCAACCGGCACCTGGTTAAAGACCCGCGCATCGATCGGAATATTGTCATTGCAAAACTTCATAAAATCGATAAATTCCTGGTCGCCGACAACAATCCCCCGCTTCTCTTGCATCGGCTTTCCCCAATAAAGACTAATATTCCTGGATATCGCTTTTAAGTAATAAATATTATTTCTGAGATCAAGAGCTCCCCACAATAATACAATGATCAAGAAAAATACTCCGATCGCGGATTTCTTTATCCTGGGATCTATTTCTGCAAAACGATCAACCAATACAATTAGCAAAACCACTCCTAATATCCACCATAATATCGGGATAAAGCGCATATTAAATGGTCTTCCCAAAAAGATCGGTGATGCCATGGAAAAGCATGTTCCAAGCAGTGGATCACCATAGCGCGTAAAATCGCTATACCAGGCACGCATTTTTGTCCAGGGATTCGCGTCAACAAAGGAGATACTTTTTATCGATACTGTTTTTGAATTTTTCGCAGGGATAATTAAGATTTCGCGTATTATTCCCTGCCAGGCGCCATGCTTTTTTAAGTCAATATAGATCTTATTAAACTTATCGGCTTTCCCGGTATCAAATGGGAAACTAAAATTCCGATCATAGCCCTTATTAAACTGGGAAATAAAGAACAATCTCCCCTCTTCGTACGCTATCGGCTGTTTCATCTCTATAATACACACGTCATATCGATCCGCCCCAAGATTGATCCCGGGAACAGCAATAAAGAAATTATCAGAGCCTTTCTTTAAAGAAACCGTATCTCCGTCAAAACGGACCTTCGTCCCGGGAGATACCTGCCACATCCCCTTATTTGCGGCAAAATTAAAATTCAGACCATCCTGGGGCATGATCATCATGATCCCAAACACTACTAATATCATGATGAATACTAAACCAATAATACGTTTAACCATCAAGCACCTCCTGTACGCTTAATGGTTCACCTTTAATCATTTTGCGGTAAGAGCCACGCATGATCTTTAATATAAAATTAGGCATAAACAATAGCGGAACAATTTTTATCCAAAATAGAGGGTAACTCCAAAAATAGCCAAACAAGAAAGGAAAAGTATTAAAATAAAAAGATTTACCCGTCGATATTTTTGTTCGCACTGCCCACGAAAAACCGTCATTTTTTATTAGACGAGCATCGACTCCTCGCACATGCTTAGGATTATTAAATACTTTTTTTGCAATCTTATGTATCCATCCCACATCCAACCTTATTCTCTTTTCAACATCCGGTATCCGATCGGTCCCCCATCGCCGCTTAACTATTTTATCAGGAATATATTTTAAAACGCCGTGATCCCCACTAAATAATATACTTAATATTATATACATATGATTACAATCGCTACCAATAAAAATCTCTTTCCCTTCTACCTTACTCCAACTCTCCTTTTTAACAACTAAAACAGAGATAAAATTA
>JAYEOW010000041.1:0-10041 GCA_034723395.1 Candidatus Margulisiibacteriota bacterium | reverse complement strand
CTTCATCGCCATCCGGATCGCATTATCGATCTCCTGCAGGTTTGGTTTAGAAACTATATCGAATGAATGGTCTTTAGCCATGAATAGAATTATACTATAATAATGATTAAGATGAAAGAAATCGAAATTAATCGATCGAAAATCATTTTCCTAAAAGGCGATATCACCAAGCAAAAGACGGATGCGATCGTTAACGCGGCAAATTCCAGCCTGATGGGCGGGGGAGGAGTCGATGGAGCGATCCATCGGGCAGGAGGGCCAGCCATTCTTAAAGAGTGTGATGCGATCATAAAAAAGATTGAAAGACTTCCGACGGGGAAGGCAGTCCTCACTACCGGAGGAGAGCTTCCCGCGAAGTATGTGATACATACGGTGGGACCGATTTATAAAGGGAAACAGGGGGAATCAAGGAATATCGGGGGGAATCAGGAGGAAAAACTGAGAAGTTGTTACATTGAATCGTTAAGGCTGGCTGCGGAAGAAGGATTAAAGTCGATCTCCTTTCCTTCAATATCGACTGGAGCTTACAGGTATCCTTTGGGTAAAGCGGCGCCGGTTGCGATTGGCGCGGTAAAAGAGTTCCTTCAACAAGAAAGCTCGATCAAAGAGGTCTGTTTTGTTCTCTATAATAATGAAACTTATGAGGCTTATATCAATGTCTGAAGTAAGACTTCAAAAATATATAGCCGAATGCGGAGTTGCCTCACGGAGAAGGTCTGAAAAGCTGATTGTTTCAGGCAAAGTGAAGGTAAATGGGGAAATTATCAAGAAACTGGGGACCAAGATCGATCCCGAAAAAGATATTATTATCGTTAATGGGAAGAAACTCAAGAAAAAAGAAAAAAAGATCTATATTAAGCTAAATAAACCGCGCGGAATTATCAGTTCCTGTTCAGAGAGGGGAAAGAAAACTGTTTTAGACCTCATATCAGATATCCCATATCGCCTATATCCAGTTGGCAGGCTGGATGCCGATTCCCAGGGATTGATGATCTTAACTAATGACGGCGAGTTGGCAAATCGCCTGATGCATCCCCGCTATGAACACGAAAAAGAGTACCAGGTTTCAGTTAGGGGCCCGCTTAAGCCGGAACAGATCAAAAAAATCAAAGAGGGGCCCGTGATTGGAAAAGAAAAAACTTTACCAGCCAGAATATTTATAAAAGGGAGCAAGCGCTTTAATATTGTGCTTCGCGAAGGAAAAAACCGGCAGATCAGAAGGATGGTCGAAGCTCTGGGGAACGAAGTGGTTTTTTTGAAAAGAGTCAGAATTAAAAACATACAATTGGGCAACCTTAAGGTTGGTAAATACGAATACTTGACTCGAACTGAAATCCGCAGCTTAAATATGGTATAATAATTTTCGTTATGGCAATTATTGTCCACAAATACGGCGGAACCTCAGTCGGATCCCCGGAGAAGATAAAAAATGTAGCACGCCGCGTAAAAAAGGTCCGCGATAAAGGGAATCAAGTTGTTGTTATCGTTTCCGCGATGGGGCATACTACCGATGAGTTGATCGATCTGATGGGCCAGATTACCGATAATCCCGATCATCGCGAATACGATATGCTGGTTTCGACCGGAGAACAGGTCTCTGCTTCCCTTCTGGCAATGGCGCTTCAATCGATGGACTGTCCCGCTATTTCGTTAACTGGGGGGCAGGCGGGCGTAGTGACTGAAGATATCTATAGGAAAGCTCGCATTAAACATATCCACCTTGACCGCCTAAGAAAAGAGATTAATGATAATAAAGTGGTTGTTATTACCGGTTTTCAGGGGATCGACAGCAAAGGGGATATTATTACTATCGGTCGCGGAGGCTCGGACACTTCTGCGGTGGCGATCGCGGCCGCATTGAAGGCGGATGTCTGTGATATATACACGGATGTGGACGGAGTCTATACAACAGACCCGCGGATTGTCACGGAAGCAAAAAAACTGAGTGTTATTTCCTATGAGGAGATGCTAGAGCTTGCCAGCCTAGGGGCCCAAGTGTTGCATCCGCGGGCGGTAGAGTGCGCCAGCATTTACGATATTATCATTCACCTCCGGTCGAGCACCAAGGAAGAAAAGGGGACATTGATAATGTCGTCAAAAGAGATCGAATCGAACAAGGAGGTATCTAAGATGGAGAAAAAAGAAGCGGTCAGGGGGATTGCCCTTGACGAGAACATAGCAAAGATCGGAGTACTAAAAATTCAAGATAAGCCGGGGACCGCGGCAAAGCTGTTTGGCGCTCTGGCGGATGAAAAGATTAACGTGGATATGATCGTTCAAAGTATCCACTCTAAAGGGGAATTGGCGGATATGGCCTTTACCGTAGACAGGCCGGACGCAAAAAGGACTATTCAGGTCATTGAAAAGGCAGCTAAGGAGTTAAAGGCCGAAGGGGTAGTTTCGGACCCGGATGTTTGTAAAGTGTCGCTGGTCGGCAAGGGGATGATCAGCCAACCTGGGACTGCTGCTAAAATGTTCGATGCCCTTTCGAAAAATAAAATAAATATTCAGATGATCTCGACTTCGGAGATCAAGGTTTCGTGTGTAATTAAGCGGGAACAGGGGAAGCGAGCGGTCCAAATCTTACATAAAGTGTTTAACCTGAAGTAGAATATGGACCTATTTCTTTTTATTCTTCTATCATATCTTATAGGCTCGATACCCTTTAGCCATATCTTTCCAAAATTAAAAGGCAAAGATGTGCGTGAGGCGGGGACAAAGAATGTGGGAGCGACCAATGCATTGGTTGTTGCGGGACCGATCTTTGGCGCCCTGGCCCTAATTGGGGATGTTGGCAAGGGATATCTGTGTGCCTATCTGGCGGGGCAGTACCTCGGTACTCCGTGGGCGATGACGCTGGCTGGATTAGCGGCGATTGCCGGACACGTTTTTTCGATCTTTTTAAGATTTCGCGGCGGAAAGGGAATTGCGACTATGGGGGGAGTTTTATTGGCGATTGATCCATTTTTTGCCATTATCGCTCTTTCGTTATGGATCTTGCTAATTGTTGTTACCCGGTACTTTATTCTCTCTACGTTAATTATATCAGGATCGATCCCGATCATGATGTTTGTTGTCGGTAAAAGGCATGAGTTTATAATTTTCGGAGTTCTTGCCTTTGCCCTTGTGTTGTATACGCATCGGGATGATATAATGCGGTTGGTTTCTGGGAGGGAGTTAAAGACTTCCCAGGCGATGAAAAAGTATCTATAATCGGGACGTGGCCCAGCTTGGTCTAAGGCGCTACCTTGGGGTGGTAGAGATCGTGGGTTCAAATCCCGCCGTCCCGATTTTTGATTAACGGGGGGTAGTCCCGAGGAAAATCGGAGCGTAGCTTAGCTTGGTAGAGCGCACGCTTCGGGAGCGTGAGGTCGCTGGTTCGAATCCAGTCGCTCCGATTTTTTCGGGACCCCGACCATTTATTAAGGAGGTAAAAATATGTTTAGGAAGATGATCGGTTTTTCATTGGTTTCGGTTTTTGTGATGGTTTCGATCCTCGGTTGCGCGGGCCCCAGTGCCACGAAAGAATTTTCGGCAGATATGGTAATGAAGTTTGGAGGAATGACCCAGCGAGGGAAAATTTATGTGGCCAATAATAAATGGCGGACGGATATGACGGTTTACGGTAAAAAAGCAACCTCGATTATCCGCGCGGACAAAAAGACAGTTTGGAGTTTGATGCCGGGGCAGAAAACGTATATGGAGATGAAGTATACCGAGGATAAGTCCAGGGGGTTAACAACAAAAATGCCAGGGGAGATGAACCGGAAAAAAGTTGGGTCAGGAAAAGTAAATGGGGTCATGTGTGATAAGTATAAGATCACCTATAAAAGCGGCGGTAAATCAGAGACGGTTTATCAATGGCTGTCAAAAGATATGATCCCGGTTAGAACAAAAACGGCGGATGGGTCCTGGATGGTAGAGTATAAGAATATCAAAAGAGGGAAGCAGCCGGCTTCGGTTTTTGAACTTCCAGCGGGGTATAAAAAATTCAAAATGCCCAAGATCCCTGGAATACCGAAGGGCTTGTACTAGTTGACTAGATAATAATTTTACTGATATACTTAAGTAATAATGCAGAGGAAATCTAAGAAGCGTAAGCATTATACCTTCATGATGATCCCCCATGATCCGGGGGCGCGTACTATTGGTATCAAAATCCCTGTATTTGCTATTTATACCATGATTGCGATGATCCTTTTTTCCACTACGGTGGTTGGATCTTCGATCGTTTATTCTACGCTGGTTTCGAGACGGTTAGTCCATTACGCGAATACGATCGCCCAAAACCAGGAACAACAGAGGGTAATTGACGGATTTGGCGTAAAGACAAGGAAAGTAAATGAGGCAATCGAAGAGTTGGTCAGGGAAGACAATCATCTAAGAAGTTTGCTGGGGATGAAAAATTGGAAAGGGAAGCTCAAATTATCTACCGCGATAAAAGAAAACAATCCAAAAACTTCGGCCGAAAAGGTATCTTATGAGTTTAAAGTGGCGGGTATGCGGATCACGGAAAGGCAGAAAAGTCTCGACGAGCTAAAGGGTTGGGTGAGCAGGGTAAGGCAGCGATATGCCTCCACCCCTTCACGCTGGCCGCTTAATGGAAGGATTGTTTCGCGTTTTGGATACCGCATTTATCCCTGGAGAGGATTTCACTCCGGGATCGATATCTCTGGAGGTTATGGGGCGCCGATCCGGTCTACTGCGGACGGGCTAGTTAGTTTTGCCGGCTGGAGAAAAGGTTACGGGAAAACAGTGATGGTTAGGCATGATCACGGGATTTCTACCCTTTATGCCCATAGTTCAAGATATGCGGTAAAGGCAGGCCAAAAGGTTAAAAAGGGCCAGATTATTTGTTATGTGGGGAATACCGGATATACGACCGGGCCCCATCTGCACTATGAGGTCCGTAAAGCGAATAAAGCGATTAATCCGGTTTCTTACCTGAATTTGAATATATTAACAGCTAGTAAAATCTGGAGGAGGTAAAATGGGTATGTTTGGCGGAGAAAAAAAATCGGTAATTCACGGAGCAGTTGATTCGGTGATTGGTGAAAGAGCGAAATTTAAAGGGGAATTAGTTACTCCCGGAGCAGTAAGCGTTAATGGTGGATTTGAAGGTAAGTTATCGTCGGAAGGTGAAGTTATTATCGGGCGCGGCAGCAAGATCCTGGGTGATGTTGAGGGCTCACACGTAGTTGTTTCGGGTAAGGTAAACGGCAATATTACCGCTTTACAGAGCTTGGAAATAACCAAGAGCGGAAGGGTCAATGGCGACCTAACCGGCGGCAGGATCAGCATTGAAGAGGGATCTTCTTACCGTGGAAGGGTCCGTGTTGAAACAGGGAAATCAGAAATAGAAGAAGAGATCATTATCGAAGATAAACTTCCCATTGCTTAATGGGTACGCTATTCATAGTCGCGACCCCGATCGGCAATCTGGAAGATATTACTTTCCGCGCAGTCCGCATACTTTCGGAAGTTGATCTGATTGCCGCGGAAGATACCCGAACAACCAAGATCCTGCTAAATAAATATCAAATTAACACAGAATTAACCTCTTATCACAAGTTCAACATTAAGGCTAAGACGCCCAAGCTCATCGAATTAATTAAGCAAGGACAAAATATTGCATTAGTTTCGGATTCCGGAATGCCGGCAATCTCTGACCCAGGATATGAATTGGTTCGCAACGCAGTAGGGGCGGGGATTAAGGTTGAGCCGATCCCCGGAGCTTCGGCTGCAATCTCTGCGCTGGCTGTTTCCGGTCTACCGACTGAGCGTTTTGTCTTTGAAGGATTCCTTCCTAAGAAACCGGGCAAGAAGCGAAAAGTTTTAAGAAGCTTGCAAGACGATCCGCGGACGATTATAATCTACGAATCTCCTTTTCGTTTAGTCAAAACTTTGGTAGAGGTTAAAGAGATTTTAGGAGATCGCGAAGTTGCTGTCTGCCGGGAGATGACCAAGAAGTTTGAGGAGATAATCAGGGGGAAGGCAGGTGATGTGCTGGAAAAAATAAGTGATAAAAAGGTGCGAGGCGAGATTGTCCTCGTGGTTTCCGGTCAAGTTACTCAACGGGAGAGGAATAGTTAATTAGCAGGTTCTAACCCTGCCTTGGTCTGGAAAAAAGTAGAGTTTCCCGAGACTCTATATTCCATAATAAAAAGGAGTATAGAGATGAAAAAGTTAATAATTTTATTGGTTGGTTTGATCGTTTTTTCCGCTGGTTCTTTTGCTGACATTCCGCGTTTCTATGGTGAGGAGATCGTCGTTACCGCGCTGCGTGTTCCCCGCCTAAAATCTTCTATTCCCTGGGATACTACAGTTATTACTCGAGAAGATATTGAAGATTCAACCGCCGCTAAAATAGGCGATATTATTCGAACGGTTCCGGGAGTTTCGGTTAAGGCAAACGGTGGTTTAAGTTCTCAGATCTCAGCACGGCTCCGTGGATCAAATTCACAGCAAGTATTGGTGCTGTTGAACGGGAACCGGATAAATTCACCTTCGCTAGGGACTTTTGACCTTGGAGATATTTTGTTAACCGATGTGGAGCGGATCGAAATCGTAAAAGCGCCGCTTTCCTCGCTTTACGGGGCGGATGCTGTTGGCGGGGTTATCAATATTATCACCAGAAAAGCGACCGAAAAGCCGGAGGTTGTCGTTTCTGCCGGTTATGGAGAGTATGCGACGCGGAATTTGTCTGTCGCAGGCTCCGGGCCGAACTACTTTTTCTCGGCGGCGGCGATTGACTCCGACGGATTCCGCGCTAACAGCGCTTACAGGGCACAAGATCTCAATCTCCGCTTGATGAATGGGTATTTTGAGGCGGGGATCAAGAAATGCAATACTGATAAGGGTTCTCCTGGATCGCTCGATTTCCTTACTCCGCAAGCGAGACAGAGCGATAAGAATATGTTCTACGATCTAGTATACAAGGCGGATAAGGCAGGATTAAAAGCGACCCTTTCGCAGGCGACCTTGGACCAAAAATACGAAAATCCGACTTTTGCCATTCTTTCAACCCACAAAACGACCAGTACAAATCTGAATATTCAGGAATCCATCGGAGATTATGTCGCTGGATTGGAGATCAGAAATGATAACAGCCGGAGCACGAATTCCGGCAACCATGACTTGACCAATAAAGCGGTTTATGCCCAAGCGGAGCTTGGACCGATGGTAATTGGGGCGCGTGAGGATATAACTTCTTCTTATGGCAGCCATTTTAATCCGCGAGTAGGATTTGTCTTTAACTTGCGCCATGATACTTTACTAAAAACTTCCTGGGGAAAATCTTTTAAAGCGCCAACGATCGATGATCTCTATTGGTCGAGGTTGACTGAGCCGGGTTGGCCGTCGGGAGTAGTTACCACCGAGGGGAATCCGAACCTAAAGCCGGAAACTTCCCAGAGCTTTGATATTACCTTGGAGCGGAAGCTTAGCCATAAAAGTTCGGCCCGGTTAAGTTATTATGTGAATCAGATAAAAGATATGATCCGCTGGACGAATACCTCTACTTCGACGATCGATGCCTTCTGGACGCCGACCAATATCAGCGACGCCGATATCCAAGGGATCGAGTTTGAGTATGAGAAAGAAATCGCGAAGTATTTAAAAACGTTCATTAATTTTGGCTACCAGCTGGCAAAGGATGCCGGTTCAGGTAATTTTCTCGACTATGCTCCGCAGAACCAGTTGAATGCCGGGTTGAAATATAGGGATCCGGATAAGTTTGATTCTAATATAGTTGTAAGATATGTAGGGGAGCGCTATACCAATCTTGTAAATAGCACTCAACTGCCGAGTTATACTGTTGTCGATCTATCCTTATCGAAAGATTTTGGCATCTATACAATTAAAGGTGAAGTTGAAAACCTATTTGGCGAGAGTTATGCCGAATCCTACGGGTTTTCAGATGTTTACCCGATGCCGGGGAGAAGGTATAATATATCTGTTCAATTAAGAATTAACAATTAATCAATTAAGAAATAAAATAGGAGAAAACAATGAATAGTAAAACTTTAACTTATATAAGTATAGGGATGATCCTGACGGTTGGTCTGTTTGTTGGATCGACGATGATATCCAAGCCGGTGATAAAAGATGCGCCGGTTTTTATGGGGGAGGAATTAGTGGTAACAAAAACGGTCGCAAAGCCGATGGTTAACACCAAAGCGCAGGCAAAGGTCATTCCTGCGCCTATGCCTCAATCAAAGATCGTGACCCCTTTGCCAATTGTTCCGCCTACGGTTTCTTATTCGGTTTTACCGAAATATCCGATATCTGCGCTGGAACAGGATCTTGAAGGGGTAACCATCTTGTCGGTGTACATCGGGATGGCGGGAAAGCCGGAGAGAGTAGAGGTTAAACAATCTGCAGGGTTGGCCGAGTTTGATGAGTCGGCCAAAGCAGCGGTTTCGCAATGGAGCTTTTCTCCGGCCAGCCAAGGCGGGAATGCGATCGCGAGTTTATTTGAGATACCGGTCGCTTTTAAAATATCGGAAGATTGAAGACTTCGGATTTTGATTACAAGCTTCCCGAAAGCTTAATTGCCCATACACCAGCAAAGAGGCGGGACCATTCCCGCCTCTTAGTTCTCGACCGGCATAATCATTCTCTCCAGCATAAACACTTCTACGATATTATTGATTATCTTAAACCGGGAGACCTTCTTGTTCTAAACGATACAAAAGTTATCCCGGCGAGGTTATTTGGGAAAAAAGAGGGTGGAGGAGCAAAGATAGAGGTATTTCTGGTTAGTCAGGAATCGAAAAATAGTTGGAAATGTCTGGTGAAACCAGGGAAACGGTTAAAAGTTGGATCAAAAGTTATTTTTGGGAGAGGAAAGTTAGTTGGAACTGTTCTTAAAAAGGTAGAAACCGGCGAACAAATTATTCGGTTTAAGTATAAGGGGGATTTTTGGAGGATTATTGCTAAACTGGGAAAGGTTCCGCTTCCTCCGTATATTAAAAAGGCAAACAAAAGGGAGCGATACCAGACGGTTTATGCGGATAAGCTGGGGGCATCGGCGGCGCCGACGGCGGGATTGCATTTTACGCCATCACTATTGAGAAGGATTAAGAAAAAAGGGATTAAAATTGCTTATATTACTCTTCATACTGGATTAGGAACTTTCCTGCCGGTTAGAACCGAGAAGATTAAGGACCATCAGATGCATTCGGAGTATTTTGAGATTTCAAAAATGACACAGGAAGAGATAAAAAAGGCCAAACGTGTAATTGCGGTAGGCACAACTTCTGTTAGAGCGCTGGAATCCGCGTCTCACATATCACACATCAAATCTCAAACAGATCTTTTCATCTATCCTGGATATAAATTTAAAGTAGTTGACGCGATGATCACTAATTTCCATTGGCCGAAGTCGAGTCTAATTATGCTGGTTTCAGCTTTTGCCGGGAAAGATTTTATAATGGAGGCATATAGGGAGGCGATCAATAAAAAATATCGCTTTTTTTCCTTTGGAGATGCTATGCTTATATTATGAGCAATTTTAAGTTTGAGATAATTAAAAAGTCAAAAAAATCAAAAGCCCGCGCGGGTAAAGTCCATACCCCACATGGGGTGATCAATACCCCAATGTTTATGCCGGTCGGCACTCAGGGGACGGTAAAAACTATGTCGCCGCGAGAGCTGGAGGAGATCGGCACCGAGATAATTCTTGGTAATACTTATCACCTAAACCTTAGGCCGGGACCGGAATTGATCAAAGAAGCGGGTGGGCTTCACAAATTCATGAACTGGAATAGGCCGATTCTGACCGATTCGGGCGGATTCCAAGTCTTTTCTCTGGCGCATATGAGAAAGATTACTGATGAGGGAGTAGAATTTACTTCACATATCGATGGAACGAAGCATTTTTTAACTCCTAAAAGTGTTTTAGAAATACAAACTGCCTTTGGATCGGACATCATGATGCCGCTGGACGAGTGCGTAGCTTATCCTTGCGGGAAAAAAGAGGCAAAGAGAGCATTGGAGAGGACGACGGAATGGGCTAAACAATCGAAAACCGTCCTCACC
>JAYEOW010000040.1:0-72423 GCA_034723395.1 Candidatus Margulisiibacteriota bacterium | reverse complement strand
GGGGCAAGCCCTTCGACGGAGCTTGTCCTGAGCGAACGCAGTGAATCGAAGGGCTCAGGGCAAGCAGTTATCACCTTGTACCAGTTATCTTCCAACCAATCAGCCTTTTTGCCCATCGTAACCCTATAAACCTTCCCATGTTCAATGGCAAGGGTTGGCTCAATACTAATTTGCAAGAAGATTGCCAGGAAGGCTTTCGGCCCAGGCGGAGATCTGGTCCCATTTGCGGTAATCCCCTTCCTTCACCTTCATTATCTTCAGGACCAACCTTAGGTGCAGGGGGACTTTTTTCATTTGTAATCTTCCGGCAAAGAGCGCGGTCTCTTTGGGAGAAACGATCTTTTTCAACGGGTTCAAATACCCCTCCGCGGTCGCCCGAGCCTTTTCGTTCTCGACCGACATGGTCAAGCTGTCGATAAAATAGGCCACCGGGATATTCGCTAAATCCTCCTGGTGTTTTTTTACAAAATTAACTGCTTCCGAATATAATCTCCCCGCCCTGACCCCGCTCCCCACAACAACCGCGTTATAGGACTTAATCTCTTCTACCCCTTTAACCGGAAGGACCTTTACATCATAACCTTTTTCTTTGATCACATGGCCGATCTTTTCCGCCACATCAAAGGTACTGCCGCCTTTGGTCGCGTAGGTAACCAGGAACCGCTCTTTCTTTCGCATGAACGCATTATACTTATAAATGAGCCCTGCCGTCAACTATTGACACTTTCTCCTTCTGTATTCTATACTGGTTCCTGTAAGCTTAGGTCCTGGAGGAATGAACGTGTTGAATAAACCTATCGCCCTGTTTTTATCATTCATTTTGATATTGGCGTTATCCACGCCCCTTCTGGCTGCGAAAGAAAAAACAAAAAGCCCAAAAGATGAAGCGATAAAAGTAGAGACCAGCGCCAGGACTATAACTGAGATTAAAGGCGGGAAGAAGACAATAACCCGCATTGCCAGATTTACCGTTCGCCGGTCGGCTCCCTACGCCCAGGATTTTAATGTTAAAGATTATAAAAACGCCCTGCAATCCGATAAGCTTATCGTCCTTCTCTTTTCCGCCGATGGCCTGAAACCAGGCGGTAAAGAATACGAACATATGAAAGAGGCTTTTAAAAAATTAAAAGTCCGTGACGTTATCGCCTTTAAGGTAAATTATCACGGCAAGAACAGTGATCGGGCCCAAAAAAAACTTGCAGAAACATTTAAGGTAAAAAAAGCCGGGACAAAAATACTCATTAAGAATGGCGGGAAACTCGAACAAACCGATAAACCCTGGGACAAAATGGATTATATTAAAAAGATCACCGTAGTGCAGAAAATGTGACCGAATAATTGTTTGCCGCGTTCCATACCAGGAACCCTTCCGGACAAGCCCTCGTTTGGGCTATGATATATTCCGGCCCGAAATTAGGCGACCTCAGGTCAAATCCCTGGATCCACGGTATTATCTTAACCCTGGTCTTTCCCAGGATCATTTTTGCACGCCGAACTCCGGTATCTACAAAATAGTAAGGATGCTCGCCGGGATTTTCATAACCGTCATACCCCGAGTGGAAATGGGAAGGATAAAACATCGGGGAGAGAACGTCGATATATTCAGACATTTTCTTCAGGTCCTGCCCTAATCCCTTAATATCATACTCATTTTGCCAGGCGGTAACCCCAAAGATATCTACCCCCAGGGAAATATTATATTTTTTCAGGTTGTTTTTTACGTCCGATAAGAACCGGCAAATTATGTCCACCCGGCTAACTCCCTCCCGGTCGAACTCATAACACGCATCCCGATAATTCCCTTCAGCCGGAAAACGGATATAATCGAATTGCACCTCATCTACCCCCGAGAGGGCGGCAATTTCGGCGATCTTTTCGTTGTAGAGCCGGACCTCGTCCGAATAGGGATCGACCCACCGCCCCCACTTAAAATCCCGATACAAGCCTCCCCCTTTTACCCTTACCGCCAGGTCGGGACGGGCAATTGCCAGATGATCGTCCTTAAAAACGACTATCCGCGCCGTAACAATAAATCCGTCCCGGTGGAGATCCTTGGCGAGTTTCGTCAGCCATGGGTTAGAAAGAACGCACGAATCATCCTTAAGTTCTTTCTGCCTGATCATTTCCAGTACCGGCGGCTCCAGATCGCGTTTGGCGTCGATCACGATCGTATTGATCCCCGATCTTTTTGCCTGTCGCTTGATATAATTGAAGTAGGATTTTGTCTTTGAAACCGCCGCAGTAATGTAGATCCCCTTCCCCGAACTTCTTTTTTTCCGCGGCACGACCTCGTTAATCCGCTCCTGCGAGCTTAATGAAAATAGCCCGAAAAACAGCGGAACCAGGAGCACTACCCCTAATATTTTTAGCAATTTTCTAAGCATATTGCATATTATAACATGCTATGAGAAAATAAAGGCGGAGGTGCAGATTATGCCTAAACCGTTGATCATGGTCGTTGACGATGAGATCGACCTGGCTGATTCTATCTCTAGCATCATTCGGGAAACGGACAAATATGATGCGGTCACCGCCTACTCGGCCGACCAGGCACTCGAGTTGCTGACCAAGAATAAGATCTTTTTTGGACTAGGCGGCAATCGTATCCGCCTGATTTTTTTAGATATTAAAATGCCGGGGATGAACGGGCTTGAATTTTTAAAAAAAATCCGCAATGAATTCGGCGAGGATATCGGAGTGTCCATGCTTACCGCCTGGGAAGATGAAGAAAAGTGGGATAAAGCAACCGCCGGATTTGTTGTAAATTACATAAAAAAGCCATTTAAGATCGAAGAGTTAATCACGACTATCAATAATTATTTCAAAGGCCGGGAAGGTAAAATGGTATTAGACACCTTTGAGAAACATGTCAACAAAAAAGAGGATTTCGATAAAAAGAGCCAGAAGAAAAAAAGCTAGAATTCTATCCGGAAGGTCGTTCCCTCTCCCGGCTCGCTGTCGATATCAATATCTCCTCCATGTTCACGGATAATGCGATAAGCAATCGAAAGCCCCAACCCTACGCCTTCGTGCCGGGCAGAAAAGAACGGGTCAAATATTTTTTCTTTTATACCCTCCGGGATCCCCTTTCCGGTATCTGCGACCTCAACTACTATTCTCCCGCCTAAAGGATAGCTCTTTAAGCTCAACTTCCCTCCGTTCGGCATCGCTTCGACCGCATTTTGCATAAGGTTTACAAAAACCTCTTCAATTTCTCCCGGAACACCCCGGATCTTACGGAGTTTATTTAGTTTTTTCTCTACACTAACCTTTTTTGGGTCAACCAGCTGCAGAGAAGCCTCGATCAACTCATTAAGGTCCACCTCTTCTTCTATTTTTGGCTTCTTTTTAGCAAAATCGAGCATCCTTTGAACGAGCCCCTCCACCCGGTCGATATGCTTTACTGTCATCTTGCTAAATTTCTTTAGATCCTCATAACTCCTCTCTTTCATCGGTAAAAGTTCGGTCTGAGAACGGATAACACTCAATGGGTTCCGGATCTCATGAGTTACTCCCGCGATCAATGTTCCCAGGGAAGCTAAGCTCTGGGACCGGAAAAGCTGCCGCTCGATAAGGTCAAACTCCGCTTTTATCTTCCCGTAGGAACGTGCATGGTCCAAGGCGACTGCCGCCTGGCTCGCAAAGACCTTTAACAATCTTATATCTTCCGGGGAGTACGGATCTTCCGAAAGCTTTCTTCCTAAAACGAAGATCCCGACCAATCGCTCCTCCACCATGCAGGGGATAATCAACTGTCTTGTCCGGTCATGCGGCCTAAGGATTACATCCCTTTTCCTAATCAACTCCTGGACCATTTCATCTTCAAACCTTATCTCCTCACCCCACGTTTTAGGATGGGCGATCTCGCGAGCATAAACGAGGTAACGCCTGGAATTCTTATCGGGATCGCAAAAATATTCGGGCAGAAATATCCGGGGAGCCGATATTTCGATCGCGTCGTAAAACACGTTATAAAGGACCTTAAGGATCGAAGGGAGAGAAAGCTTTTCACCTACTTTCATGATCGCCAGGGACAGCTCATTAAAATAATCATATTTCCCTTTGATAAAAATCTTGTCCGCCGTAGTCTGGACCAGTGTTCTGGCCTTTTGATGCAGCTGCCCAACCAGGACCCCGTAGGCGATCGTCCAAACCAGGAAAGGGAGGTCGATCAAGATCGAAACATGATTGCGGTAAAGCCATACCAGCATCAAATAGATCACCGCTTCAAAAAATATGGCGCTGACCTCGGCCACAAAACGACTGATCACTATTGAGATATCCATCAGGCGAAACTTGGTAACAGCATAACCGACCGCTAACACATAAATAATTACCCCCCAGGTGCCGAAAGGATAAATATTGATGTTAAAAACATACGGGAAGGTAGTCGCCCCGCCGACAAATCCTATCACCATCCCCCAAAATAGATAATTTATCTGGTTGCGCCGCATCCCATCTGCCTTGGTATACGCCCGTAAAAGATCGCAGGCCCCTAAGCCCGCCAGGATGCAATAGAGGATAGGGAAAAAATAATAGAGAACGCCGGCATCCGGATAAAAACGGAAGGGGGCTTTAGCAACCACCCCGGGAATAAACCAATCAGAGAATAAGATAGAAAGCATAAAATAAAGTGACGTGGCGGTCAAAGCGACCAGCAATACCGGCCTCCTCTCTTCTTCGATCCCCAAAAAAGCATAAACAAAACGCAGGAAAAAGAAAGGGATAAATATCGCTGCCAGGTTTAAAAACCGGCTCCAGAATAATGCTACGGCCCTATTGCCAGCGGTAAACCCGAAGAAGAGCCCCAAGCCCCACAAAGCGAGCGAACAACAGAACAACGCCCAAGAGATGTTCATTTTCCCTTTGGGGTTCTTGTAAAAAACAAAAACCGCGGTAAAAATGCTCGTTACAAAGATTGCTAATCCGGAAGATGATAATATATTCATCTTTTTTTATTTGCTGACAAAAAATAACAGCCAACGGGACCGTTAAATTTTTTCATTTGCGGGCTTTGCATTATGGGGTAAATTTAAATATCTTGGCGGTTAACCCAAGGCCATCGAACCTGCGTGATGAATAGAACCGGATATCACCGTTCATCTCACTCGACCAGATCCACGAATTCCATTGATAGAGTGAGTCATCTTTGATCCCCTCCCGATACCTTGACCCTTCATCTATTTCAATCGTTAAGAAATAGCAATCTTCATCAAGGTCCCGCTCCTCAGCCATTCTGGGATCGGTTAAAACCTCACCCGCTCTCCCGCGAAAATGGAACTGCACCACTTCCGGATTTAAACGCTTATGGTCCAAAATAATCGCAATGCTTTTATCTTCCGGGACGCTCCCCCTAAAATAATCCAGGACCTGGACCATATTTTCTCCGCTTCTCAAAGGGAAATATAAGCGGTAAGTGGACGGCAGGGATAATAAAGCAGGCAATAGAACTATAAGCAATAACGCCTGCGCATATTTTTTATTTTTAGCGGCAAAGCGGTCGTAAAAATAGACTATGGTTGCCGAAAATATCAAAAACATAAAAGGGACGACAATATAAACCATGCTGGGCGTTTTAGTGGTCACGGTTAAGGTGATCAATAATAAAACCGCCCAGACAAGGATAAACATCTTATTTAATCCCTGATAATGGGCCGCCACGAACGGGAGTAAAAGTGAAAAAATAAGCAATCCGCCAAGCCAGGGGGAAAAGGTTGCCTGCCCGATGATTACCTTTGGATAATAGGCAACCGCCTCCCAGACGCTGTTTACCATCACCCCTCCCCAATTTTTAAATATCGCGTCTAGAAAAAAGGTTACTTTCCTAAAAAACGAAAAAGAAAACCATATCCCGGCAAGGGCCAGGACAACCGCGAGCGAGATCAGTTTTTTATATCCCCACCAGGCAAATTGCATTGCCGCTTTTTCACCCTTTTTGCGAAGTTCATACGCTTTATAAAATATCGGCCCCAGGTCAGCGAATGTCCCAAACAAAGCAGCAGGAATCAGCAGAAAGGCGTAGATATAATTTGTATAGATAGACAAGCTCATAAGGAGAGCCAGGAAAAGATAGTGCAATAGGTCCTTCCTCTCTTCAGCCTGTAAGTACATATAAGCGCAGCTTAAAAAGAGAAGGCTCCCCAACCCCTCCAGCATATTCAAAGAAGCATACTTGATCATCAGCGGGGAAGTAAGCATTAACAACGCCGAGATAATCCCGATCCTCCACCCCGACTTTTCTGATATTTTATTAGAAAGGGCATAGAGCATGATTATCGATAACACAAAAAAGAGCAAACTTAGGCTTCTCGCCGAAACATAGCTAACTCCAAAAACAAGGAAAAAAGAAGACAATATCCAGGAGTGTAAAAAAGGCCAATACATCTGGCGCTCGGTATCGTGCCAAAAACTGCCCCAGTCAAGGGCTTGGATATCACGCCAGAGCCAAAACCCGTAAAGGGCGTGCTGGGCTTCTTCTTTTTCGAAAGCATCTCCAGCTAAAATGCGATTTGAAAAAACCAGCCCTCCGACAATAAGTGTAGCCGCCAAAACAATGACCAAGCCTCTCACAAAAGGAGACTGTTTCACGATAAAATTATTATAAACCTGTGCCTAGCTCAAGTCAATCGTCTTTACATTGCATATCAGCTGGGGTAAACTTTAAATATGCGCAGGAAAAAATTCCCAAAAAATGCAGTTAAAATAATAAAAACCCTCAAAAAAAACGGCTATCAGGCCTACCTTGTAGGGGGCTGCATCAGAGATATGCTCCTTGGATTACCGGTCCTGGAATGGGATATCACTACCTCCGCCAAGCCCAACAAAGTAAAAAAACTATTTAAAAAAGTTGTCCCAACCGGGATAAAATACGGCACGGTAACGATAATTTTAGATAAAGAGGCCTATGAGGTCACCACTTTTCGCTCGGACGAGAAATATATAGACGGGCGTCACCCTAAGAATGTAGTTTTTACCGGTGATATCCACCAGGATCTCTCCCGCCGTGATTTCACGATAAACGCGATCGCTTATGACCCCATCGAAGACAAGTTAATCGACAATTTTAACGGAAAAAAAGATCTTAAAAAGAAAATAATCAGAACAGTCGGCAATCCGGTCGACCGGTTCTCCGAGGATGGGCTAAGATCGGTGCGCGCCTGCCGTTTTGCCGCCAAACTCCAATTTAAAATCGAACCGAAGACCTTTGCTGCCATCTCGAAGACATTAAAAATCACCAAAAAAGTGGCGATGGAGCGGATCCATGACGAAATCGTAAAGCTTCTTGCGGCTAAAAAGCCGTCGACAGGCTTTGAGCTAATGCGCAGGTCGGGGCTCTTAAAATTGATCGTCCCGGAACTGGTCAAAACCTATCGCGTCAAGCAGCCGCCTAAATTCCACAAGTACGATGTCTATTGGCACAGCCTCTATTCCTGCGACGCCGCTCCGGCGGGGGATACTATCCTTCGGATGGCCGCCCTGCTCCACGACATTGGCAAGCCAGGATGCAAGGTTGGGTACACTTTCTACAATCACGACAAGGTCGGCTGCCAAATGACCGAAAAAATACTAAAAAGATTAAAATTCAGCAGCAACGCCATAAAAAAGATCGCTAACCTGATCAGTCACCATATGTTTAATTATACTTCTGATTGGAGCGATGCCGCAGTAAGGCGCTTTATCCGTCGGATCGGCGGGGCAGAAATGGTCGGGCCCCTTTTTACCTTGAGGAACGCGGATGCCAGCGCGATGGAGCAAGAGATCGGCTCCAACTATCTGGTCCAGCTCAAGAAACGGATCAAAAAGATATTAAGAGAGGAAAACGCACTGCACATTAAAGACCTAAAAGTTGACGGAAAAGATGTTATGAATACGCTAAAAATAAAATCCGGCCCAAAGGTAGGGAAAGTATTAAACTGCCTGCTTGAAGAGGTCCTTGATCATCCAAAAATAAATAAACGGGACGACCTTTTAAAAATGATTAAGGGATATGCCTAGGAATATCTTTAGCATAATTATCCTGGCCGCGTTCCTGGTCTCCCCCCTATCGGCCGAAAACCGGCGGCTTAGCGAAGTTGAGGCAAAGCGCGATCGGGGGTTTGACTACCTGGATATCTACACCACCGGATACGTAAAGGGGAAGGGGTTGCTGCTCGAGGACAAACTTGTTATTGACCTATCTAACACAAGCGTCAGTAAAAATATAAAAATATCGAAGCGAAAATCAAAACGGATCAGCGATGTCCGCGTGAAACAATTGGATAAAAACACAGCCCGTATCGTCGTCTATCTAAAAAAAGATATCGATTATGAGATTGTAAATGTTTTTGGCCGGAACAAATCGGTGGTTGAGATCTCCGATCGGACCGATCGTGCGGATAAAATATTGGCTGCATGGGAAAAGGCCAATCTCAAAGAAAAAGGCCAGAAAATCAAAGCTTATAAATATAAACCGGTTAAAAAAGGGGGGAACCTTCCGCTGAAGGGGAAAATTATCGTGATCGATCCCGGACATGGGGGGAGAGATCCAGGAGCATTCTCTTTGGATGGGATCCCCGAAAAAACGTTTAACCTTCAAACCGCGCGAAAAACCGCTTATCTGCTGAAGTTGGCCGGCGCCACCGTTTATCTGACCAGAAATAGCGACCGGAAATACAATCTAAGAGACATTGTCAAGTTCGCTAATAAAACTAAGGCTGACATTTTTATCTCGATCCATTACAATTATTCCGGTATCCGATCTGCCTCCGGCACGGAGACCTTTTATTACAAGCAAAAGAGCCGTAACCTGGCCCTGAATATTCACCGGAGCCTTATCCGCGGAATAAAAAGAAGGGACCGAGGGCTTAGAAAAGCGATGCTTTACGTATGCAACCATACTAATATGCCGTCGGCGCTGGTTGAACCGGTGTATATCAGCAATCCCAAAGAATCTAGTTTGGCAAAAAAGCAGAGCTTCCAAAAAGAGGTCGCGGCCTATATTGTAAAGGGGGTTAAGAACTATTTCAGAAGTAGGGATCGTTAGAAAAATAGTTGCCGATAAGGTAACTCCAAAAATAGGAGGGAAAACAAAGCCCGAAAAGATCACCCCCTCCTCCCCGATCGGCGTTTTTGATTCGGGAGTGGGCGGACTTACGGTTATTTCCCAGATCATAAAAAGACTCCCCGATGAAGACCTGATCTACCTGGCAGATACCGCCCGCGTCCCTTACGGCGGGCGCTCTGCGCAAGAAATAATCAAGATCAATCACGAAATCATCCCATTTCTTATTAAACAAGGGGCCAAAATGGTCGTGATGGCTTGCGGGACATCATCGGCAATCGCCTATCCAGCGGTCAAAGACGATTATAAAGTAGAAATTATAAACCTGGTCGACCCGGGATCTGAAGCGGCCGTGGCGGCAACCCGCTCCGGTAATATCGGAATAATCGCAACTGCCGCCACAGTTAATTCCCACGCGTTTCAAAAAAAGATCAAAGCATTGAAGAAAGAGACAAATGTCCACGCTGCCGGCTGCCCCCTCTTTGTCCCCTTAATTGAGGGGGGATTTATCGGGGCAGAAGAGACCAAAAGGGCAGCTAAAGAATATCTTAAACCTTTACTCAAGGAAAAAATCGATACGCTGATCCTGGGCTGCACGCATTATCCACATCTTAAAAAAATTATCCAAACTATCACCGGTAAAGACGTGGTCCTAATCGATCCCGCAGAAGAAGCAACCATTGAAATAAAAAAGATACTTAAAAAGGCCGGAACTTTAAAAACCAACATATCGCCCGCCAAATACGAGTATTTCACTACCGGTCCAGCCATCCAGTTCCAGGACCTTGGTTCCCGTCTGTTAGGCAAGCCGATTATCGGCGCCAAACAAGTGACACTTACTTAAAAATACGGTAAAATTAGGGTATGTACGAATTGATGGTCGAAGATACTTTCCATGCCGCCCATGCGCTGCGGGGCTACCAAGGCCCCTGCGAGAACCTGCACGGCCACAGCTGGAAGATCCAGGTTTTCCTAAAGGGGGATAAACTCAATAAAACCGGTCTGCTGATCGATTTTAAGGAGTTCAAAAATAACTTAAAAGAAGTTTTGGATATGTTCGACCATAAATTATTGAATGACATAAAACCTTTCGATTCCGAAAATCCATCATCCGAAAATTTGGCCCGGTTTATTTATCAAGCGATGAAAAAGAAGATAGGGTCAGTAAGTAAAGCGGTCGTCTGGGAATCGGCGACAGCAAAGGCGGCTTATTATGAAGTTCAGTAAATATCACGGTTTAGGGAATGATTTCGTGCTGATCGACAGCCGGAAAGACGACCTAAAAGGGGTCGATTTGAAACAGCTGGCGATCGATATCTGCGATCGGCACTTTGGGGTCGGCGCTGACGGTCTCTTGGTCGTCTGGCCTTCCGAAAAAGCGCACTACCGGATGCAGATCTTTAACCCGGACGGCTCCGAGCCGGAGATGTGCGGCAATGGGATCCGCTGCTTTACAAAATATGTATACGAAGCTGACAAACTTAAAGAGGAAGAGGTTATTTCGGTCGAAACTCTCGCAGGGATAATTCTCCCTGCCGTAATTCTCGGCCCGGATAAAACGGTCGCGGGGGTCGAAGTCGATATGGGAATCCCAAAGAAAATTAAAAACGAAAAATTAAAAATTAAGGATATTGAGCTTGAAATTCAGGAAATTTCTATGGGGAATCCACATGCCGTTATTCTTGCAGAGGATTTGTCCGAAATTGATATTACCGATATTGGCCCCTTAATTGAAAATCATCCGAATTTTCCTAATCGGACAAACGTCGAATTCGTTCGGATCTTAAACGATAAAGAATTAGAAGTACTGGTCTGGGAACGCGGCGCCGGAGAGACCTTGGCCTGTGGGACGGGAGCATGCGCCTCAATGGTTGCCAGCGGGCTTAAACGGGCGGTCGTCCATCTCCCGGGAGGAGACCTGGATATAGAACTAAATGAAGAAAAGCATGTTTTGCTTCGCGGACCGGCCAAGAAAGTTTTTGAAGGGAAGTATGGTCAATGAGAAAATCCAAAAGGCTAAAACAGATCCCTCCTTATCTATTCGTTAAGATAGAGGAGAAAAAAGAAGAGCTGACCAAAAAAGGGGTTGATATCATCGACTTCGGGATCGGCGATCCCGACCTCCCCACCCCCGACCACATTTTCAAAAAAATGCACGACGTATTAGAGACCAAAGCAGCGGCAAATTACCCGTCATCCAGGGGGGAGATCTCTTTTAGGAAGGCGGTGTCCAATTGGTATAAAGAACGCTTTAATGTCTCGCTCGACCCAAAGACCGAAGTTTGCACCCTGCTGGGATCAAAAGAGGGATTAGCCCACCTCTTTTTTGCTTTTATAGATGCGGGAGATATCTCGCTCGTCCCCGACCCCGCTTATCCGGTCTATAAAATAGGGACAATTCTGGCAGGAGGAGACCCTTACATCCTGCCGTTGACCGCGGAAAATAATTTTATCCCCGATCTGGACAATATCCCGGCTGATATACTAAAAAGGGCAAAGCTTTTATTTATCAACTATCCGAATAATCCCACAGGGGCCGTGGCTGGAAAAGATTTCCTCGAAAAATGCGTAAACTTCGCCAAAGCAAACGACCTGCTGATCGTCTCTGATCTCGCTTATTCTGAAATGGCCTACGGTGAGTATAGACCAAGCTCGATCTTAGAAATTCCCGGCGCAAAGGAGGTTGCGATTGAGCTCCATTCTCTTTCTAAAACCTATAATATGACCGGCTGGCGCATTGGCATGGCCGTAGGGAACAAAGAAGCTGTCCAGGCGTTGGCAACGATCAAATCCAACGTCGACAGCGGCGCTTTTAAAGCGATCCAGCTGGCGGCGATCGAGGCGCTCTCAGGTCCTCAGCAGTGCATTGCTGAAAACAACAAGATCTTTGAGGAGCGCCGGAATGTGCTGGTTGACGGATTAAATTCACTGGGCTGGAAGCTCAATAAGCCAAAAGCGACTTTCTATATATGGGCCCCAGTGCCGAAAGATGAGACGTCGGCCTCCTTTGCCGAAAAGCTGCTTGAAAAATGCGGTATTCTAACCGTCCCCGGCAGTGGTTACGGCTCCTTCGGAGAGGGATACGTTCGCTTCGCGATCACGATCCCCAAGGAACGGATCAAAGAAGCGATCAAGCGGATGAAAGATGCAAATATTCACGGCTGAACATGCCGGATTCTGCGAAGGGGTAGAAAGAGCTTACAAAATCGCGCTCGACCAAACCAAAACTGGTCATCCCGTATATATGCTTGGGAATCTCGTCCATAACACCCAGGTTATCGATAAGTTCAATAAAGCCGGGATCAAAACCGCAAAAACCGTATCTGAGATCGCGTCCGGCCCGGAAGGGATAATTTTAATATCCGCCCATGGGGTCCCCCCACAGGTTTACCAGGAGGCAAAAGACAAAGGCTTAGGAACAATTGATACCACCTGCGCCTGGGTAAAGAAGGCGCAAAAAGTAGCGGAGAGCTTTGCAAATGAAAACCGCCTGGTCGTTATCGTCGGAGACAACGGCCATACCGAAGTTAAGGGACTGATCGGCTGGAGCAAAGGAAAAGGGGTTGTGGTGGAAAATCCAGATGGACTGAAAAAAATCGATATTCATGCTGATACTAGAGTAGGCGTGCTGGCGCAGACCACCCAATCAGAAACGCATTTTAAAAAGATCGTGGCTGCCATAAGAAAACTGGCGAAGGATGTTAAAGAATACGACACGATCTGCGGAGCGACCTCAAAACGCCAGGAGGCAGCCATGGACCTGGCAAGGAAAGTAGAACTGGTGCTGGTTATCGGGGACAAAAAGAGCGCGAATACAAAACGCCTTACCGAACTCTGTAATAATATTGGGACAGAAACCCATCAGATACAAACGGTGAAAGAGCTGGATCCAGCGTGGCTTGAGGGGAAAGAGAAGATTGGAATAACCGCCGGGGCATCAACGCCCGACTGGGTTATTAGAGAGGTAATTGAACAATTAGAACATTAATCACATTACTGATCGCGTTTTTGCTTGGAGGATCGGTTAACGCTGCCACCCTCTACCGGGTGCGTTTCGGACACTATCCGGACAAGATACGCGCGGTCTTTGATTTTGACGACGGATTCACTTACGAGAGTGAAGAATCAAAAGACAAGATCGTTCTCCGTTTTAAAGATATAGACGCGGGGAAGCAGATTGAGAGTTACGTTGAGCTAAATGACCTGATCGTAAGATATTTTGAGATCGAAAGGGATGGAGAAGACTTAAAGGTCACTATCCCCCTGTCCGAGCCGATCGAATATAATATCTTTTACCTGAACTACCCGCCCCGCCTGGTAGTCGATTTCGGGCGAGAATATTTAAATATCACGTATGGCGGGACGGTCGCCCCGGGGATCGAACACCTCGAGGTAAAAAAAGGCATCCAATCCGGGCAGATCAAAGCCAATGTCCTCCGCGTCAACCTTGACCAGGCAAGTGTGCGCCCGGCGCTGGCTCGAAAACAAAAGAGCAACCTGGTCGACTCATTTATTAATATCATTATGCCCTGGACCCGGCCAACCGCTGAAAGGGAACATTTTTACCTGGACAAAGTAAACAACATCGTGGACGAGAATGGAGGGATCGCCGGAATAAACGGCACCTTTTTTGCCTCGACCGGCAGTCCGCTCGGCGCCCTGATGATCGACCGTGAGATCGTTTCCTCCCCGATCTACGACCGGACCGCCTTCTTTCTTGACGAGAACAATACCCCGTATATAGATAATATATTCGTTTCAAGCTACTTTTACACAGCGAACAGGACCCGATACAAAATAACCGGGATCAATCAGGGACGGGGAAGTAGCGATACGATCATGTATACCCCCGTCTGGGGAGAGAGTACCGGGACCAACCAGCAGGGGATCGAGATCGTGGTGTCGGGGTCAAAAATAACTAAAATTAACGTTTCGAACTCTAATATCCCGCAGGACGGCTACGTAATCTCTGTCAGCGGACCCCAGGTCGAGGTATTCTCCGAAAGCATTAAAGTTGGGGAAAGAGTAGATACAGCGATCAAAATCATCCCCTACACTACCTCACCAAAAAACATCGTAAACCTTATCTCCGGCGGGCCGCGCATCCTAAAACACGGCCGGGTTTATGTCTCAAAACATGAAGAGCGATTTAAAATGGACATCGCCAGAGGGAGGGCCGCCCGCACCGCAATCGGCCTGACCAAAGACCACCGCCTTCTGCTGGTAACTGTCGACGGAAGGCCGCGCCGCAAGAAACTGAGGCAGAAAAATCACGTGAGTATCGGAGCTTCGTTAGAGGAGCTCTCTAACCTCATGATCAGTCTTGGGGCAGTAGACGCGATGAACCTGGATGGAGGAAGCTCTTCCACCATGGTAATCAAGGGAAAAAGCATAAACCAGCCAACCGCCGGTTATCAACGCAGGGTCAGCAACGCCTTAATTGTTCAAGCTAAAGAAAAAGAGCTTAAATGATCTTTAAATTCCTCGGAAAGCGGGACCTTCCCATCCCAGCGGCTTATAATTTCTGACTCCTTTTCGATAACGGTTGAAGGAATTTTGGTTACGCCGTAAAACGCTCCTTCGGCCATCCCATCCACCGTTTCCATATCAAAGAAATCTAATTTCACCTTTTCCGGATCGATCTTCCAGCGGCTGAAAAAGGTCTCGAATTTTTTCATGGTCGTTTTACAAAATTCACACCCCGGTTTCCCGAACACTTTTACTTCTAAACTCATCTAATTCCCTCCTTGTAACGATCTTTTAACTCCGCGATCTTCCCCTTATTCCATCCCGGGATACGGGAGAAATAACCGGTGATCCGGGTTATCCCCTCAATATTCCCAGATGAACAATAGGGACAGCGCTCAAAAAGCCCGCGCGCGGTCTTTCCACAATCTACACAAGCGGTAAATTCAGGTGAAAAGGCTATCTGTTCGTTATCGGTATTTTTAAATGTCTTGATAACAAAATTTGCCACCGATTCAGGGCTCGGCCTTGACTCTCCCAACCAGACGTGGGTCAATGCCCCGGCATCGATCAGCGGATGGAACAATCCCTCCTGTTTTACCCGGTCAATCGGGTTCATCGGGTGAGAAATGTTTATATAGGTCGAGTTTGTATAGTAAATCTCGTCGCTCTCTCCCTTCCCCTTCACGACTTTTCCGCTCTCCTCCGGAAAATGTTCACGGTCCAGTTTTGCAAAACGGTAGGCGGTCGACTCGGCCGGAGTTTGCTCCAAAACAAAGTGAAGATCATACTTTTCGGAAAGCTGCTGGCACTTTATCTTCATAAAAGAGATTATCTTTAAACCAAGCCGCAACGCATCGTTACCTTCATGCAGCTCTTTTCCACAATGATACTGGACCATTTCATTTAGCCCTAAGATCCCGATCAAATGAGTTACCCTTTTTAGGCGCAAATAAGCCTCCCCATCCCGCTCCATTGCCAAAAGAGACAAAGGGCCATCGCTCTTCTCTTTTAACAGCTGTTCGATAAACCTTCTCTTTTCAACGTGCGCCTGGGCCGTTACCTCCAACATCCTCCCGATCTCTCCATACAGCTTATCGTTATCTTTTTTTGCACGGTAAGCCATGCGGGGCAAATTTAAGGTCACGTTTTGGATCGCAGAGTATCTCATCCTCCATGGCTTCTTAGCATCTAAAAGATCAGAGTATTCGAGCTTAAAAGAAAGCCGGCAGCATTCGGAGATCTTAGCGGTTTCCCCGCGATCAAAAACAAAATAGGTATTCCCCATTTCGGAAGATACCTTTGAGATCAAATTTAGAAATTCTTCATGCCCCGGAGTATTAAAAAACTTGTTGGTGATATGGACCAGCGGTTTTGGAAAAAAGAAAGGCCTCCCTACCCCATCCCCCTCAAGATAAACCTCAAACATAGCGCGGGCAAAGGATTGGGCCTCGGTTATAAAATCCTTATACTTTCTTCCTGTATCGATCCCCTCGCGACCTATCGCCGGGACATCTTCAAAATGCTTCGGGATCTCCCAATAAATATTCAGGTCCGAAAAAAGGCCCTGCCCCCCCCGCGAAACCGCAACCGAAGCAAACTCCTCGATCAACTTACGGGCCAGCCTTTTTACGTGCCCATAACCATACCCTTCGATGTAAGGGGCTATAAATAGATTCACCGCATCCCACCCGATCGCTCCAGCAAAATGCCCGTGCAAAGCGGTTGAAAATTTTACAATATGAGAGATCAGCTCATCCGCGTCCGCTGCCGGTTTGGCCGATCCTTTGCTATCCGGAAGATCGAGCCCGTACTTTTTAATATATTCGATCGATTGTCCGCTGCAATAAGGGCGGTCGATAAATCCGAGATCGTGCAGGTGGATATCGCCGCACATATGCGCGTCGGCAACCGGGAGCGAAAAAACATTTAAAAGGGCAAATTCTTTTTTAATATTTTCGGCCAAGGTCAGGTTGGTCGCCTCCGGCGAATGCGGAGAATTGGCGTTCTCTTTATTCTTATGGAAGATGATCTTTTTTACATCGTAAACCGGAACCCCCAGTCGGGTATGCTTGCGGCGCGCGTCTTCTAATCCGTATTCAAGCAGCTTAACATCAACCAATTCCCTGACTAATGGCGCAGTGATCGCCTTGACCGCCATAGCGCGGATCTGCTTCTCAACCTCGATCGCAATGATCATCGCGATCTCAGGATTAAGCCCGGTCTCCCTGTGCAACGCCTTTACGATCTTTTCCTTGTCCCAGGAGACAATGTCATCAGTTGAGGTGCGGACAAATACCGAAAGATCGGTCGCATCTTCTTCGGCTTGGATAGGGTTAGTTAGTACTTCGGATACGGTCATTTGCTAAAGTACTCCTGGCTGCGAAATCTATCTTTGAGCTCGCCGAGCTTCCCCTTGTTCCAACCGCTTATCCGTGAAAAATATCCGGTAATACGGGTGATCCCCTCAATATCATCTGAAGAACAGTAAGAACATTTATCATTCAGTCCGCGTGAGATCTTCCCGCATTGATTACAGGAGGTAAATTCGGGAGAGAAGGCAATCTGCGCGTTATCGGTATTTTTGAACGTTTTTATTACAAAGTTAGCCACTGATTCCGGGCTCGGCTTTGACTCTCCCAGCCAAACATGGGTCAATGCCCCCGCATCGATCAACGGATGGAATAATCCTTCTTGTTTTACCCGATCGACCGGATTCATCTGGTGGGAAACGTTAAAGTAGGTAGAGTTCGTATAATACATCTCCCGGGTCGCCTTATCCCCTTTTATAACTTTATCGGCCTGTTCCGGAAAATGCTCCATATCAAGCTTGGCAAAACGGTAAGCAGTTGATTCGGCCGGGGTCTGTTCTAAAACAAACTGCATATTGTATTTTTTGGAAAGCTCTTCACATTTTATCTTCATATAAGAGACCACTTTTAGGCCGAATTTAAGGGTCGCGGGCGTCTCGTGCATCTCTTTCCCTAAATGCGATTGGACCAGTTCGTTTAATCCGAGGATCCCCATCAGATAACTTACCCGCCACATCCTAAGATAACGCTGCCCATCCCTTTTCATCGCCAGCATCGAGAGCGGGCCGTGCTGGCCTTTTTCCAGGATATCTTCGATAAACTTTTTCTTCTGGATATGAGCCTGCGCGCATAATTCCAGATTTTCCCCCAGGATATCAAACAGCCTTTTCTCTGAGCCCTTCGCCTTAAAAGCGACGCGGGGCAAATTAACGGTAACATTTTGCAGCGCAGAATAACGCATCCTCCACGGCTCTGCCGCGTCATCAAGGTCCGATTTTTCGAGCTTAAATGATAAACGGCAGCATTCGGATATCTTAGCGGTATCTCCCCGGTCGAAAACAAAATAGGTATTCCCCATCTCGGTAGCAACCTCTGAGATATGCCTTAAGAACTCTTCGTGGCGCGGAGTTTTAAAGAACTTCTCGGTCATGTGGACCAACGGTTTCGGAAAAAAGAACGGACGGCCCGATCCATCCCCCTCTTTATACACATCAAACAGGGCCCATGCAAAACGCTGTGACTCTTCGATATAATCGGCATAGGTCTTCCCGGTGTATTCTCCCCCCGGGCCAATCGCCCTTACTTTCTCAAAATGTTTAGGTACCTCCCAGTAGAGATTAATGTCCGAAAAGATCGCCTGGCCGCCGCGCGCCACTGCTTGCTGGCTGTATTCATAAATCATCATCTGGGCGAGCTGGTGGACCTCTTTATCGGTCGCCCCGACCAGAAATGGGGCAAAGAAGATATTGACCGCATCCCAACCGATCGCTCCGGCAAATACCCCCTGGAGAGCGGCAGAAAACTTTACCATTTGCGCCAAAAGAACCTCAGCATGTTTTGCCGGGCGGGCCTGTGACAAAGCGTTAGGCAGGTCCAATCCAAATTTCTTGACATATTCAACCGATTGTCCACTGCAGTACGGGCGATCGATAAAACCCAGGTCGTGCAGGTGGATATCTCCCCGCATATGCGCATCGGCAATATCCTGGGTAAAAACATGAAGCAGGGCAAATTCTTTTTTAATCCCTTCTGAAAGGGTTAAGTTGGTCGCTTCCGGCCCATGCGGGACATTAGCGTTCTCTTTATTCTGGTTGAGGATAATCTCCTTTACATCGAAGATCGGCAGGCCCAGGCGGGTATGGCGCCGGCGCGCCTCTTCTAATCCGTGCTCTAATAGTTTGACGTCGACAAGTTCTCGAACCAGTGGAGCGGTAACCGTTCTTAAGTTCAAGCGCTTGATCTGCTCTTCGACCTCTTCCCCGATCAGATCAGCCATCTCGCGGTCGATATTTGTTTCACGGACCAGCGCGTCGACAATCTTACTCCGCTTCCAACCTTTAATATCTTCATCCGAAGTCCTGACAAATAACGCCAGGTCTGTGGCGTCATCTTTTATTTTTGGTTTTACTGTGGTTTGTACTTCCATTTTACTATCCCCCTATTGTAATTTCTTTTACCTCTTTGATAAATTCTGAAAGGTCCTCAAATTTTCGATAGACCGAAGCAAAGCGGATATAGGCGATCTTGTCTGCCGCCTGGAGCTTATCCATCACCATCTCTCCGACTTTAGAACTAAGAACCTCTCTCCCCGCCTCCCGGTGGATATCCCTTTCGATCTCATCAACCATACTGTCTACCGCATCTGCGGATACCGGCCTTTTTTCGCAGGCGCGCATAACCCCTTTGCGGATCTTCTCCCGGCTAAACTGTTCGCGCCTTCCATCGCGCTTCATTACCAAGATCGGCTTCTCTTCTAACCGCTCATAAGAGGTAAAGCGGCCCCTGCATGACAGGCATTCACGTCGCCGGCGAATCGCGTTTCCGTCATCCGTTTCACGCGATTCCAGCACCTTATCTTCAATGTTTTGACAAAATGGACACTTCATTCCTCAAACCCCTTATTTAGAGCGTGCAAGAAGGTTACTACACCATATCTGGGGTGTCAAGGGATGATTTTTCCCTTAATTTGGAAGGGTTTCGTTACTTTTCAAGTCGTGGCCGATAGCAAAATTATATGCCCCCATCCCCTTTTTCCCCGCCGGTTGTACCTCTTTGATCAGCAGATCCCCTTTTCCCGTAGCGACGATAAAACCGACATTCTTTATAATCTCAATAATCGTGCCGGGTTCCTGGCGTTTTAACTCAAGATCCAAAACATGTAACTCTGTTTTTAATATTTTTAACAATTTTTCTTTATAAAAAGTGTGTGCGGCCGGCCACGGGATCAAGGCCCTCACCCGATCATGGATTTCCCTGGCGCTTTTTCGCCAGTCGATCTCCCCGCTCTCCTTTGCCAGCATCGGCGCATAGGTCGCTTCGGCATCATTTTGTTTGGTCGGCTTTACTTTTTTCTCCAACGCCTCGATCAAAAGCTTCCCCCCCGCACTAAAAAGACGATCCATCAAAGTTATCGTCGTATCATCCTCACTGATCCTAACTTTTTTTTGGAGAAGGATGTCCCCGGTATCCAAAAGTTCATCCAGCTTCATCACTGTTACTCCCGTTTCTTCTTCCCCTTTTAAGATCGCCCACTGCACCGGGGCAGCCCCGCGATATTTCGGGAGCAAAGAAGCGTGAACATTAAGACACCCTTTTTGGGGGATCTCTAAAATCTCTTTAGGCAGGATTTTCCCATAAGCCACAACTACGATCGCCTCCGGATTCAACGCCTTAATAAAGGCAGCAAATGCCTTATCTCCCTTCACCTTTTCCGGCTGCTCAATCGGAAGCCCGTGTTTTAATGCCACCTCTTTTACCGGAGAGAAAGATAACTTTTGCCCTCTCCCTTTGGGTCGGTCGGGCTGGGTGATCACACAAAGGATCTGGTACTTCTTTTTAATTAACTTGGTTAGGATCTCCGCCGCGGGAGAGGGAGTTCCCATGAACACTATCTTCATTTTATATTTTCTCCGCTACAGGGACCTCGAAAATAAATTTTGACCCCTTCCCTTTTCCACCAGATTCGATCCAGATCTTTCCTTTATGACCAGCAATGACCTCTTTAACAATGGCAAGTCCAAGCCCTACCCCCCCTGCTTTGCGGGTCATTGTATCCTCAACCTGATAGTATTTATTAAACACCTTCTCGAAATACTCTTTTTCTATCCCTATCCCTTTATCTGCCACCTCAACCCGAAGATAATCTCCCGTGTTTTTTGTGGAAGCCTCGATCTTGGGCGCTTCATTTTCCACTGTAAACTTCAGGGCATTTTCGATCAAATTTACCAGGACCTCGATCATCTTATTGCGATCTCCCATAAACTTATCGTTTTTTGCTTTTAAATTCATCTTAAATTCTGCTTTATATTTTATAATTATCGGCTTTACCACCGCTTCAACGGTATATAAAATATCATCCATCGACACCAGCTCTTTTGCGATCTTAAAACGGCTCGCTTCGATCAGTGAAAAATCGAGCAGGCGGTTAATGATATTTAAAAGACGCTGCCCGTTATCTTTGACCATGCTTAAATACTTTTTCTGGTCTTCGGTAAGCGCCCCTAAGGTCCCGTTTAAAAAGAGCGAAATGTAGCCATCAACTGCGGTTATCGGCGTCCTTAATTCGTGGGAGACCATCGAGATAAACTCATTCTTCATTACGTCCAACTGGGTCAATCTTTCAACCGCCGCCTTTTCTTTTTCGTAAATCCCCGCATTTTCAAGCGCAATCGCCAACTGGTCAGAGATGGTCGAAAGCAGGTTTACGTCCCTCTCTTTTGAAAATTTGTGATATTCTTTTGTCCCCAGACAGAGGATCCCCCGTGTATTCCCCTTTGCCCGTAATGGGACAATAATAATACTTCTCAGTCCCAGTTTTTTATAAAAATCGCCCTTACAGCGCGGATCATCTAAAACGTTTTCGGAAAAGATGATCTCATTTTTGGAACAGGCCTCGCCCAAGATACCGGTTTGCACTTCTACCTTCTCCGGAAGTTCTTTTACCCCCTGGCTAAAGCGGACAGTAAAACTCCCTTTCTCACCTGCCATCAGCATGGCATAAACATTTACCTTCAAGATCGGCAGCAGCTGCTCCATTGTTTTGCTAAATAGTAATTCGATATCTAAGCTCGACCCGATCGATTTTGATATGTTAAATAAGGCCCTGAGATCTTCGGTCCGCTCGGCAACTTTCTTCTCCAGCTCTTTATTCCAAGCTTCGACCAACTCGCGGGAGCGTTTGATCTGGGCCGACATATCATTGAAATAATTGATCAGGTCGCCAACTTCATCATTGCTATCCCGGCGTATCTTAAAGCTGTAATCACCCCTGGAAAGCTTATCCATCCCCTTGGAAATCGTCCCTAGAGAACGGGATATTGACCTCGAAACGATTACCGAGACGACTAGGACTATTGTCCCGGTTAAGAGCATAAGAAAAATCGCCTGTATCTGAATGCTTGAAAGGGCGGCCAGAAAAGCCTCGCGCGATACTTTTAAGTTCCAAAGCAGTGGTTTATAGATATAGAGGTCTATGATCTCCTTAAACGACACAAATATCAGCAAAGATGAAATCGTAATTGGGATTAATGATATAACAATAAAAATCAACAATAACTTTACAAAATAGGGTATCCGCGGCATTCGCCGATAGACGACATTTTCTTCCCGATCGACAAACTTACTCCCTTTTTGCATTTCAACATAATATATATAAACTAAAAGTACGATAAAAACATAAGCAAGGCGGGAGAGAACCCCCTCCCAGCTAACCTCTTTTGCTCCGGTTTGAATAAATTCTACAAATATAAAAACAAGTGAGGCTAAATAGAGGGAAATATTTACCGGGATTCTTTCGATGACCAGCGAATAAAGATTTTCTAGGAGCAAAAAACCGGCCGCAATCACTAAAGGGAGGATTAATCCATTTCTAAATAGCTCAAGGGCCATCCCGCTAACTTGCCATTGAACTCCCCAATAAGTCGCTGTATTTGCTGTCCCATCAACAGTTATAGTCATATAAACATAGGCCGAACAGACCAGAAAATAGATAAAAGTTCCGGCGCCGACTAAGAACTCATTTTCAAATAGTTGCGTGCATAGATAATAGGCGAGCAAAACAAACGGCAATATCGAAATCCCCTTTATCAGATAAGCTATCCATGGAATATATTCAAGCAGGTTCAAAAACTGGTAAATATTACCAACCGAGATCAGCAGCCAATACAGGCCAAGAGAGGCAAGGAACAAGACGAACAGATTTTTACCGGATGTTTTATCGCAGCGAGTTAAAATTACCCAGGCAGCAAATATGGAGCATAGAAAAACCAATAATCCGATTGCGACATTAAAAAGGACCCCGCTATGCAGCTCTATTATTGGAGCAGGAACATACCCTACCACCGGCTGTTCGCTCATCATTTGCTTTATTCAAACTCCGTTTCGGTCCCCCACTCTTCTGGAGCTCCCCAATCGGGAGGCGCTCCCCAAGGCTGGGCATACTCCTCAAACCCGGGAGGTGGAGACCATTCCTTATCGGTAATTACAAATTCGGGAGGCGGCGCCCAGTACAATATTTTCCCAGGTGGTTCATATCTAAATTCCGGCGCCTGGGCAAAAACCACACCAGGCAGAATAATGAAACAGCAAGCTATCAATAAAGTTCTATTCATTACCGCTTACCGCTTCTTTATCCAGCCAGATCTCTTCTGACACAACATTTGGTTTATTGAAGGCAAACACCATCATTAGCTGCGGATCTCTCAGTTTATCCATCGACGCGCCGACAATTCCGTAGGTCGCGATGCGGACGATGCCCGCCCGGTTTTGGAACATTACCTGGAAAAACCCGGGAGATAAGTTACCAAAATCCACCGCGTTCCCCCAGGATGCAGGAGCTTTTGGAAAACGATAGCTGTACGGCGGCCCCGTCTGGGCATGGGCTTCATTAAATCCCAATGACAAAATCCCAAATCCCAACAATGTAAATATAATTAAATAATTTAACCATGTTTGGATTTTAGATTTTGGATTTTTGATTTTTCTCATATTAGTTCCTCCCGCTTTTCTGATCTAAATGCCACATGCTGGATCAAGCTCGGATCCTTTACCCGATCGATAAAAACCATCCCGTCTAAGTGATCGATTTCGTGCTGAAAAACGGTAGCCATTAGCCCCGCTGCCTCGATTTTAACACTTTCCCCCTTCCTGTCCAGCCCCTTTATAACTACGTGGGAAGCCCGCTCAACCGGCGCTTCTACTCCAGGAACTGAAAGGCACCCTTCGGTGATAGTTTGGGCTCCATTTTTGCTTACAATCTCTGGATTAAGCATAGAAATCGGCCCATCTCCAATATCAGTAACAATAATGCGGAGCGATTCTCCAATTTGAGGAGCTGCTAGACCAATTCCAGGAGCAGCATACATTGTTTCCAGCATCGAATCGATTAACTTGACAATTTCAGGTGTAACCCTTTTAACCGATTTTGCTTTTTTGCGAAGTACTGGATCTGGGAATCTTAATATTTTTCGAATCATAACAAATTATAACATCCCCATCGGCTCAACGTCGATGGTTAACCTAATCTCAACGGGAATGATCAGTTTCGCCAATGATCCATTAACCGCTTCCCGCAGTTTTTCCAAATTCTCCCCTTTAAGAAGAATTTGATAACGCCAGCTGCCGCGCAATCGGGTAATTACTGCCGGCGCTGGACCAAGAATTCCATCCTTGATCCTGTTCGATAATAACTGCTTTGCGTCTTCTGCTATCTTCTTAACTTTGTTTATCTCTTTTCCCGAAAACATCAGATTTATCAACTTCGAATATGGAGGATAATTTAATTCTTGCCGGTACTTAATCTCTTCCTGGTAGAAATCATCATAGCCATGCCTGGCCGAACTTCGGATCGCATAGTTTTCCGGATCATAAGTTTGGATAATTACTTTCCCGGGAAGATGATGGCGGCCGGCGCGGCCGGCAACCTGGGTTAAGAGCTGGAAAGTGCGTTCCGCCGCGCGGAAGTCGGGAAGTCTAAGCGCGGTGTCGGCGGAAACTACGCCAACCAAAGTTACATTGGCAATATCCAATCCTTTTGCCACCATTTGAGTCCCGATCAGGATATCTGCCTTCCCTTCAGCAAAAGTTTTAAATAATTCTTCATGCGAACCGCGTTTTGCAACCGAATCACGGTCGTATCTAATTATTCGAGCTTTTGGAATACTATCCGCGACCTCTTTTTCGATCCTTTGCGTGCCCGTTCCGAAAAAAGTGATCGATGAACTATTACATTGCGGGCATAAAGCCGGTGGATCCGTTGAATAGTCACAGCGGTTGCAAATCAATTTACGCTCCCCCGCATGATAAGTAAGCGAGATCGAACAGTGCGGACACTGCAGCGTAAAACCGCATTCACGGCACATCGCAAAGGTAAAAAATCCTCTCCTGTTGATAAAAAGGATCGCCTGTTCGCCGCGTTCGACCGTCGCTTTTAATTCATCCCTCAGTTTTTGCGATAGAATAAATCTTTTTTCGTGCCGCATATCGATAACTTCGACCGGAGGAAGTTTTCGATCATCGATCCTCTTAGATAAAGTCAGTTTTTTAATCGCTCCTGCTTCCGCCTGGTAATAAGTCTCGATCGACGGTGTAGCAGAACCTAAAATTACGATAGCATTATGCTGTTTTGCTAAAAAGAAGGAAACTTCACGAACGTGATAACGAGGATTCTTATCCTGTTTATAGCTATTCTCATACTCTTCATCAATCACAATCAAGCCGAGATCACTGACCGGGGCAAACAATGCCGAACGCGCCCCGACCACGATTTTCGCCTCTCCCGTAGCGATCCGCTCCCACTCGATCCCCCGCTGCTTCAGCGTGAGATGACTGTGCAGAACGGCGATTTGCTCGCCAAAACGCTCTTTAAACCTTTGGACCATTTGCGGAGTCAACGAAATCTCCGGGACCAAAACGATTGAGCTCTTATTCTTCAGTAAAAGATACGCGATCGTTTGCAGATAAACCTCCGTCTTTCCGGATCCCGTTACCCCATACAACAAAAACTTTTCCGGGCGCCCGGCATCAATCGCGGTTTTAATCTCTTTCAACGCAACGCTCTGCTCCGTCGTTAATTGAAGCTCATTACGCACTTCACCTAACGATTCGCCCTTCGCCTCCGCTAACGCCCTTCGCTTTCCTCCAGGCGGCATAACCAACTGCAAAGCGCTAGAAAAAAACGAACAGTAATAATCAGCGATCCACCGGGCGAGAGCAACCTGCTTTACCGAAAATAGAGGGGCGTCAGAAATAACAGAATCGATATTTTTGATCCCTTTAACATCACTTTCCCTGGTAAATCCTACAATATAACCGGTGGTTTTTCTCCTCCCAAAAGGGATCGCAACCTGAGACCCGATTTGGATGGATTTTTCAAGCGCTTGCGGGACCGCATAATGAAAAATTCGATCAAGTTTAGGCGTAACTTTAGAAAGAATGACTTCGGCAAACATTAAAAGAGGGTGGCGGTCCGGTCAATTATCGTATGTGCGGCGGTATTTTTCGGTTGTAATGGAAAATTTTCGACCTCTCCACCTCGATGTAAGATCGAATACTTTATTGAATCAGCATCAAAAGTCGAATTATCGTTAGCCACGATCAGGTCCAAATCTTTCGCTTTCAACTTTTTCTGGGCATTCTTGATTAGGTTATCTGTCTCAAGCGCAAAACCGACTAATATCCGTCCCTTCCTCCCCTTTTGTATAGAAACCTGCTTAAGAATATCGGTCGCTGGTTTTAGCTCAAGCGTTAGATTATTTTTATTCTTTTTAAGCTTTCGCTTTTTATTCACCACGGTTGGAATATAATCCGAAACTGCGGCTGCCATAATCAAAGCATCCGCGTTATTATAATAATCAAGTACCGCTTCAAGCATTCCCCCGGCCGATTCAACTTTCACCGGTTTAATGTCTAATGGAGCATTCGTATTAGAAGGCCCGGAGACCAAAGTAACGCTTGCTCCACGCTCTCTCGCTGCCCTGGCTAGGGCATAACCCATCTTCCCCGAAGAACGATTTGAAATATAGCGCACCGGATCGATCGCCTCTTGAGTTCTTCCGGCGGTAACCAGAATATGCCTTCCGGCCAGATCCTGATTTGGTATTAATAAACTGATAATATTTTTAACGATATCCGCAGGTTCCGACATCCGACCGATATCTTCATCTCCACAAGCCAGCATCCCTTCCTCCGGACCTATAAAAAGATATCCCGAAACTTTCAGTTTTTCTACGTTCTGAAAGACGATCGGATTCTTCCACATCTTTGAATTCATTGCCGGAGCAAGCACCTTTTTTGCTTTTGAGGCAAGAAACATCGTGGTCAACGCGTCATCAGCGATCCCTCCCGCCAGCTTCCCCAAAATATTTGCACCGCATGGAGCAATAACCATAAGATCTGCCTTTTGGGTTAATGAAATATGGGGGACAGGAATATTCGACAGTTCTTCGGAAAAAAGATTTTGGATGACGGGATTACCCGAAAGGGTGCGAAAGGTAAGCGGGGAAACCAAGTTCGCCGACTCTTTGGTCATCGTCACCCAAACATCTGCCCCAAGCTTTTTTAACTGCGAAACGACCTCACAAGCTTTGTAGGCCGCGATACTACTGGAAACACCCAAAATGATGGTCTTGCCGTGCAACATGTCCGTGGTATCCCGTGTATATTACTTCTTCTTTTGCTTCTTCTCTTTAACCTTGACCCCTCTGGCTAATCTTTCGAGCGCTGAAGGAGCTTCGTCTTCATCAATTTTAGCTAAAATTTCTTGCGGTTTCTTGGATGGCCCTGAGAGCACCCGGATGCGGACCTTATCAGCCGCGATCTCTCTTAACGCGGTAACTACCGGATTATTTGGGTCAAAATGGTGCACGTAAGGAAGGGATCCGTCAACGATCTGTTTCGCCCTCCCCGCCGCCGCATTTGAAAGCAGGAATTTATTTACCGCCTTCGGCAACAAATTATCGATACTTATTTCTTGTTCTTTCATTTTTTCTTTCAATTCAATAACGTCCTTTCTTTTTCAACATTAATAATGGCCTGGATCTTTTCGGCCGCCGACTCGACCTTATCATTTACGACAATATAGTCGTATTTCTCCATAACCTGCAGCTCGGCGATCGCCGCCCGCAGCCTATAGTTTACCACCTCCTCATCCTCGGTCTTTCTCTTCTTCAGCCTAAAAGCCAAAATATCGACCGAAGGAGGGATCACAAAGACAAAAACCGCGGACGCATTGACCCGGTTTGCTTCGACCGTCTCTTTGATCGAAGCCGCTCCTTGAACATCTACCTCGCAAACAATCGTCTTCCCCGCAGCCAGCTCCCCTTTTAGCCAGCTTAGCGGCGTTCCGTAATGAAATCCATGAACGGTCGCCCACTCAAGGAAATCATTCTGCTTTACTCGTTTATCAAACTGCTCACGGCTAACAAAGAAATAATGTTCGCCGTCGCTTTCGCCGGGCCGCGGCGGACGGGTAGTGGCAGAAACCGATACCTTAAGGTTTTTATCTAGTCGTAAGAGTTTCTTAACTACGGTGGATTTTCCTACGCCGGAAGGACCAGAGACTACAACCAGTAATCCATGCCTTTTTTTTGCTCTTTTGACCATAAAATTAAGTTTCATTTTAGCACGATTAGCTTGACAATTCAAGCAATTGTGCTATATTTAGGCCACTTCTAGAAGGAGAAAGGGGAAGATTTATGAAAAAGATCATTTTCGCCTCGCTAATCCTCGCACTAGTTTCCACTTCAACACTCGCTTTCCAGTCTGCCTACGCGCCGTATGGCTTTGGCGCAAAGTTTGGAGCAATGGGAGGCGCCGGTTCCGCCCTTTGTGACGATGTCATGTGTGTTTATTACAATCCGGCGGCTATAGCCAGTGGAAGTCTGGGCGAACTTAAGGTGGGGATGGGCGCTGCCACCGACGGATTAAACGACATTATGCAGGTCGTCAACTCAGTCGAAAAACCCGAAGATTTCCTTTCGCAATATTTTACCCAGACTTTTGATATGAACGGATCTCTAAGCGCCCTGATGGGGGTTAAGATCCAAAAGGTAGGCGTTAGTGTTATCTCGGTTGGCAGATTAAACCTTACCAAACCGGACATTAATACCCTGGTTGGAAGCTCGGCAACTGCTATGTTTGGGACCGAGGCTGCGGCAACTTTAGGTTATCGATTTGCAATTCCAGCACTCCCAATCGGCAGCTTAGATCTCGGTTTAAATATTAAGTCGATCAATTCATTTAGTTCACAAAGTACTGCCTCTGGAGTGAGTTCTAGTACAGAACAGGTTACCAAAGGGACTGGAACTGCTTTTGACCTAGGAGCCAGGGCTGGACTGGAGGCAGGTTGGCCGACGAAAATTGCTATTGTGATGCGCGATATATCGTCGACGCTAAAAAATGACATAACAACCAAAAATACAACCTACAATCCTTTAACTGGCGCTATTTTAACCCAAACCACAACCTCTGCAGCAGGAGTAGGTACCACTAGTCCGGTCACCACAACGATAGGTGTTGGGACAAAAATCCCGGTTATCGGACTGGTCTTGGCCGCAGACCTCGACTCTGTTTCTGGAAGCGGAACTTCATATTCGGTTACTCATATCGGGGCAGAAATGCCAATCGCAGGCGGTTTAATTGTCCTTCGCGGAGGTATGGTTTCGGGAGGACCATCGGGCAGCCCGATTTCAATGACCACCTATGGTGCGGGAATTTGGGGCCTGAATGTCGCCTTGATGCTTGATAGCGAAACCCCAAAGAACAACTCGACAATTTTTGATTTCGGATTTTCAATGTAATGAATAAAAGCCCCTCGACAAGCTCGGGGCAGGGAGGTGAAAACAATGAAAAAATTACTTAGTCTTTTATTGGTGCTCGGATTAGGGATCGCGCTGATTTCTGGATGTTCGTCAACCAGCTCATCTGGTGGAGATACAACCATTCCGGCAGATACAGTTGCTGGCGGAGTCGGAGTTGCTGCCAGCAACAGTTTAACGGTAGACAACGCCGCCGGTTCTGCTGCAGGGATATCAGGATTTTCTACAGCAGTTGCCCCGCCAATGGCTAGCGCGATCACCCTGTCCCGCAGCGCAGATGGTTGGTTTGAAGGTTCCGACAATTATTCGGCTGGCGGATTTACCTATACCCGAACATTCGCCTTTAAAATATATGATACGAATGGTGAAGTAACAACAATTTTAGGATTAGCCGGTTTAACATCTGCAGATGTTACAAAAATGATTATGGCCGTCACCATCGAATATACCTTCTCGGGCGGATCCTATGCCATCAGCTTCGGAACCAGTAAGACCGATCCGATGACTTTTACTTATTCGCCGACTAAATCAATTGATGGGCCGATCCAATACACCAGCACTTACAGTGGAGATGATTTCACGATCACCTATGATTATGGAACTCTTACTGTTGGCGCAAGCGGTTATCCATCCGGCGATATAAGCTGGTCCGTTAGTTCCAGTGGCTCTACTGTCGCAGCCGGAACATTGGTATTTGATGGGACAAGTGTTGCCGTTCTCACAATTACCAGCGGCGGAAGTGGAACCTACAATGTTGATCTAACCGATGGCTCCGTAGTTGCTGCCGGACTCTAGTTTCTGTTTTATATAAGCAACCCTGGCCCCCGTGTCAGGGTTGCTTTTTTTGTATACTGCCTGCCGGCAGGCAGGTTCCCCTTATTAAGGGGAAGAAAGTAAACTTAATGTCTCCCCCTTTATAAGGGGGAGAAAAAGAGGGGGTTGTTTCACCTGGGCAGGAAGTCCGTCAGGGTTGCTTTTTTTCTATAATTCCGCTATATTTATTACATGCTAGCCCTGCTTATTTCAACCTTTGGGGGGACCATTCTCCTTCATTATTTAAAGAATTTTCTTTTAAAGGAGAAGATAAAATTCCATCTCGATTGGGATGGACTGCTCGAAAGATTGTGTATTACCTACATAATTATAAGTTCAATTAACCTCTGGTTTTTTATTCCGCTGATCATCCTGGCCAAGCTTTTACTGCGGATTTACCTATTGAAATCGGTCTCCGGAATTACCCAGAGCGAAGAACCGGGGATCGCCGCCCAGAAGGTACTCTACAAATCAGAGCTCGCTTTTGACTTTTTTGTCAGCCCGGCTCTTGCTATCCTTATCGGGGTCCTCTTTTAATGAAAAAATTCCTGCTCCTGATCTCCCTGCTGATCATAGCCGTATGCACCTCCGCATTTTCGGTCGGCGAATGGCGCGACTCTATTTACGATCAGATCCGCACCGAAACCGTAAAGGCGCTTAGCGAACAATTCAACAGAAAAATTACTGTTGGCAATGTCGATGGAAGGATTGTAGGTCAGGTTATCTTCCACGATGTTAATATCCCCGATTTTGCAACCGCCAAGAAAGTTTATATAAACTACAGCCTGATCAAATTCGCCTATAAAAAAGATATCGTTCCGGCAATCACCAGGATCACCATCGAAGATGGAGACTTTAAGGTCAGGCGGGACCGCAAAGAGCAACTGAACGTTTTAACTATCCTCCCCCGGGGAAAGCCAGGAGACCCCCCTCCACCCCCCTTCCGCGCCAAACTGACCTTCAAAAACTGCAGCATCGATTACCGCGACTTCAAAGGCTTCCGTAAAGACTTTGTCGCCTTTCACGAAAAGCTCACCGGGGTAAAAGGAAAAGTCGATTTCAGTAAAAAAGACAGGATAAAAATAGATATCGGCGGAAAGATTGACAGCAAACCTTCCCCTGCACTGGCAAGGATTAATGGGACAGTTAACCTGAAAAAAGAGACCTTCTCTTATAAAATCTCCGCCAACCGGCTGGATCTTAGAAAATGGGGTAATTATACTATCCCCTTAGACATTGTTAAATTTGAGAAGGGAAAGGTTAATCTCACCTTAAGACTCTCCTCTCCCCGGATAAAAGGGAGGGCGGTCTCATTAAGCGGCGATTTTTCTATCTTTTCCGCCGGAGCTAAACTTTATGACTTTAACTTTGAAAACAGCAGCGGCAGATTAACCCTTAAAGATAACAGTTTATCGGTAAAAGATGCCCGGGCCGAAATAAACGGGCTCAAGGTCCTGGTAAACGGCCGTTTATCTGACTTTAAAAAGCAAAACCTCGATTTTAACATTTCATTCGCTCAAGGAAACCTAAAAAATCTTGTATCCATATTCCCGCAAACCAGCAAACTAGAACTATCCGGCCTGGCAAATGCCTCTGTCCGGCTCCAGGGAACAGCCCAATCTCCGATTGCGTCAGGAAAAGCGACTGTAATAAACGGGTTATTCTACGGCCAGAGTTTTTCCGGGACATCTAAATTATCCTTTGCCAAAAAACTTTTAAAGGTCGATATCCCAAATATGAATTTATACAAGGGGGAATTAGCCGGGGAATGCAATGTCGATTTTTCAACCTTAATGCCCACTCTATCTATCCGGACAGAGCTAAGCCAGATCAATCTCGCCGCTTTATCGCAGAATTCTCCCGGAATTATCGGAAAAGCCTCCGGCAATGTTAATCTCTACGGGCCGGCAAACCGGTTAAAGGGAGAGTTGGAAGCGAACTTATCCGGGGCCCAGTTCCTCGGCCAACCGATTGAAAAACTATCATCCCTTTTTGTAATAAAAGATGGGGATGTGGTCCTTGAACATTTTACCGCCTCTTCAAAAACCGCCTCAATTAAATCGACCGGCACTATTTCGCGTGATCTGAAATTTAATTTTCAATCCAGCGCCAGCGGCATTGAGCTTTCGGGGAATGGATTATTAGGCCCCATGGCCGCTATCGTCGATTCCTTCGAGGGTAATATAAACTTTAAGCTTGACGATAACTTCCTGGCCGCGCCGTTGAAACGGCTTAATGCCTCCGGGTCGATAAAGCTAAGCGATGGGGAAATCGGAGAACAGAGATTTGACCTCGCCCAGGGAAAAATAACTCTCGGTGACGGGTTAATTGAGGTTGAAGATGTATCTTTTATTAGGGACCAATCAATGCTAAAGGTTTCCGGACAAACCGGCATCGGCCATCCAACCAGCTTGACCGTTCACGGCAGCCAGATCGATCTTGACGATCTTAAAATTCTGAACTTACTCCTCCCTAAGGAGGCAAAAGATCCAACCGGTTTTGGGGATATAAGTTTTGAGGTTACCGGCGAACTCTCTAAGGAAACCCAGCTTATCTCCTTTGGTCCGCTTTTAAACTTGAACGCCTACGGAAAGATCGTTTTAACCGGCGTCAACCTGGCCGATCTATCGATCAAAGAGAGCCGGCTGAAATTTAAGTGGGAAAACCACAATTTAAGTTTTCCAAATTGCATATTTAAAACTAAAAATTCTGATTTCATGTTTGATCTTACCTGTAGCAAAGATAAACAGATAAAGGGGTCCTTAAATGGCGTGATCGGCTTTTCGGAATTTAAAAAATTTACCAATAAATATGGTCGGCTCGATGGAAAACTTGGAATAAACATGGTCGCTGAAGGAAACATTAATAATCCTGGATTTGCCGCCACCTTCTGGCTGCAGGATTTCCGCCTGAATAAGCTCGACTTTGACCGGATTAAAGGGAGCGTTTCTTATTCTTCCAACATTCTTAACCTGAGCTGTCCGGTCCGGTTTTCCAGCGGAGAAAATGAGTTTGTCGTTTCCGGGTCGGTCGATTTAAACGCGCTTAATACCGACCAGCCGGAAGAAAGCTCTCTCGATCTAAAATTAAAAATAATCCAGGCCGACCTCGCTTACGCTTTCGAGCTGGTTGACAAGATAAACAGCGAAATATCGCGCCGATTATACGTCCCGGAAATGGGTAACAAGTCAAAAATAAATCTTAAGGCCCTGGAGATCCCTTCTCCGCAAGAATATGTCCACCAGGGGAAACTAAATATCTATTCCGCCAACGGGAAACGGGACTACTTCCTCAAACTCTGGGATAAATTAACTAAAACCAGCAAAAAACAAGAAGCGGTCAAGATCAAGGGAGAGTACGGCGGGGAGATATCCGGGGACATCTCCCTAAAGGGAAAGATAAATAATCTCTCCGGTAAGTTTAACGGGGATGTGGAAAAGGGGTATTTTAGGAAGTTTAACTTTGATAAATTACATGCCAAAGCCTCTTTAAAAGATAACCAGATAAACATTGAAAAGCTTGAGCTCGCTAAAAAATTAGGGAGGCTAAATGCCAGCGGAAACATTAGCTTAGACGGAAATATTAATCTCGAATTGACCGCAACCCGCATGCCGCTGGACATACTAAAGATTCTCTTCGATCAGGGATATAAAGGGACCTTTAACATGCGAGCTTCTTTTATCGGACCGGCCGATAATCCGCAATTTTCTGCCGCGGTTAAAGGGGACAATGTTACTTTCGCCGGGGTTCATTTTGATAAGACTTCGATTGCGGTAACCAAAACCAATGGACATGTTAAGGTCCACGAATTTTCCCTGACTGAGGACGGTAAACACTCATCCTTGGCTGGAACAATTGATCTTTCATCTTCCGGCAGCCTCGACCTGGCGGCAAATTTAAACGATGACGCGGTCGGGCTCTTTAACCTGGTAAGCAAAGATGTGCGTTGGATCAAAGGAAAAGCAAAAGCGTCCATTACCCTGGCCGGCCCCCTCACCCATCCCCGGATCAACGGTAATATAGAATGCAGAGAGAGTACGATTTATGTAAAAGCGATCGATTCTGAAATTAAAGCCATGAGCGGGAAAGCAAATATTGTCGACGGCATCGTTCAAATTCCATCACTAACCGGCAACTGGCAGGGAAAACGGACCAGAGGATACCCAAACTTCATCGGCCTCGCGGGATCGGTCGATATCAGCAAGGTCCTTTCCGACGAAAAAATGGTCTCGCTTAATATCGCCTTAAGCCCTTACACCTTTTATGTGGACCTGCCCCAACTTTATACCGGGATAGTAGACATCAAAGCAGCCCAAATCTATGGCCCGCTTTATTTCGATTTAAGCGCCGGTCCCGCATTAAAAGGGAAGGCTAGCGCCAGCAACGCGGTCATTAATATCTCAAAGCGCCCCGGCAATGGCAAAAAGATCTTTCCGGTCGTTTATGATCTAGATCTGGCTCTCGGGAAAAATGTCTATGCGGTGATGGGTGATGTCGCGACCTTTGACCTAAGCAATATATTCATGAACCTGGAAATAAGCGGTGATAGGCTCTTGATTACTGGAACCTCCACCAATCCATCCCTTTTTGGTAATATCGCGGTCAAAAGGGGAACGGTAAACATCTTTAACCGTGAATTCACCCTGCTAAATGTTGCACAACAAGAAAGCTATTACACATTTAATCCCGATAAAGTCAAAGAGAACCGCGCCCTCTTTAGCGGTGAGAAAGGAAGCGAAGGGGTAAAGCCAGATATAATCATTACTGCTAAAGTCGACGTAGAAGAAAGCGAGACCGGCACCGATGGAAATGTAACAAAAAATAAAGTGATTGTCATTTCCCGGCTGCATGGGGTAATCGGCGCCGCCGAGAAAGAACGCGCGCTCACCATCTCATTAGACAGCTTTGTAGAAGATAAAAATAATGACTTAAAACCGGGCGGATATAGCGAGCAAGCGATCAAGGTTATGCTCCTTCCTGATTTTATTAAATCATTGACCGGGGTAGAAGGCGGGGATGATGTCGATACCAACCTTGTTGTCGCCGATTATATCAGCAGTCGTGTCCAAACCTTGATCTTCCGCAGTTTAGAACGGGAGCTTGAACAACGCTTTGGGCTCGAAAGCTTAACCCTTGAATACAATTTTGGTAAGGATATCCGCCAGGCAATGGGGGTTTCTGAATCCCGCGCCCTGGAAGGGGAAAAGCCTGATTGGAGAGTCGGCTTCGTTAAGGGTTTCTTTGACAAATTTTACCTGGACGTTAAATACTCTCAATTCAACCAGGAAACCGGAGGGGAAGAGACCTATCTAAATTACCAATTAACCTATAAATTAAGCCCTATTTGGTCTATAATATACTATCGAGAACCAGCCAACATTCATGAATTAATGTCTGGAGATGAAAAAATAACCCTTAAAGCAGGGTTTTCTTTTTGGTAAGAAAGGGGTAGTAACTTATGAAAATATTAAAATCCTTAAAGCCTGCGAATAAAATTCGCGGTTTTAAAAGAAAAGGAACCGAAACTTTTAGTCTCAGGTTCCTTCCAATCTTCTTAGCATTGTTTTTCCTTCTTTTTAGTTTTTCAGCATTCGCGCAAGACGATACGGTCGAGGTTTCCCCCATCATTACCGGGGTAAATATTAAAGGGAACCAGAACGTGCCGGACCAGGAAATAATGGACGTTATCTTCAGCCGGATCGGTGACAGCCTTTACGAAAAAAAGGTCCAAAGCGATATTAAAGCGGTTTATGGCCTGGGATTTTTCAAAGATGTAACCGCCACCTTCGAATCGGAAGCGGGCGGAACGGTTGTGACTTTTATCGTTGAGGAAAACCCAAAGATCGAAAAGATCGTTTTCGATGGAAACACGGTTTATACCTCCCAAGATCTTCTCTCGCTTATAAAAAGCAGAACGGGCAAAACCCTGAATTTTAAGACCCTCCAGGAGGATATCGCCAAGATAAACTCACGCTACAAGGATAACGGCTACATTCTGGCCCGCGTGATCGATGTGGAAACTGATGAGATCAATAATACACTTACCATCAAAATCATCGAAGGAATTGTCGAATCGATCGGGCTGGAGGGAAATGATAATACCAAGGATTACGTAATTATCCGTGAACTAAAGACCCAGCCGGGGACGGTTTTTAACGAAACAAAATTTAAAAACGATCTCCGCCGTGTATTTAATCTCGGATTCTTTTCCGAGGTAAACCCAAAATTTGAAGCCGGGAGCACGACAGATAAAGTAGTTATTGTATTAGATATTAAAGAGACCCGCACCAGCACCATAAATTTTGGCGGCGGTTACGGCGAGGCCGAGGGATGGTTTGGCTTTATCGACCTCTCACTAAACAACCTAATGGGGAGCGGCCAGGGGATAATGATCCGCGGGCAATCCGGGCAGGAACTATCGACTTACCAGTTTAAATATACCAATCCATGGCTCATGCCGGAAAGATTTGGCGACCACACCTCTTTTACCTTTAGAAGGTGGTTAACAATTGGAAGGGATATTTATCTAACCGAGCAAGACGCTCGCTACAACGGTTGGGATATGTCGGTTGGAAAACCATTGTATGATGATTACAAGATCGCCTGGTCTCTGGGGAGCGAAGTCGTCTCCCCCCACGGAAGCTCCACATTTGAATCGTACCAGTCCGACACTGTCGGGCTCACCCTGTCTTACGATACCCGCGATTTCTGGCTCAATCCGACCAAGGGCCGGTTCTATTCCCTCTCCCTAAAACAGGGATGGAAACACTCCAGCGGGACCACCACCTTCTTCAAGATCGGCGGCGATGTCAACCACTACTATCCCGTGCAGTCCAATCAGGTCTTTGCGACACACATTGGCTCCGGCATCGGCTTTGGCGATGTGCCGATCGGCGAAGAGTATTGGGCAGGGGGAGCAAATACAGTACGAGGATATTATCCTTCTGAGGCGAGGCGCGGGACCAGGAAACTGATCTTTAACGCCGAATACCGGCTTAATTTCTCAGAACTCTTCCAAGGAGTATTTTTCTATGATTGGGGAAATGCATGGAATGAGGGAGCCCCCGTTCCGGCAGATTTTATCTCCGGCTGGGGACCCGGGGTCCGCATTAATACCCCCCTCGGCCCGATCCGCTTGGACTGGGGCGTGCCTAGCGGCAAAGCCTTTGGCGAAGGAATAATGCACTTTTCTATCGGCCAGGCCTTTTGATGTTTGAAGTCTATCTCAAAGAGCTTCTGAAGTGGAACAGGAAGTTTAATCTTACCTCCATCACCAAACCGGACGAAATAAAGCTAAAACATTTTGAAGATTCACTCTCTATTTCTCAAGTAGTCAACCTCACAGACCAATCTATCATCGATATTGGCGCCGGGGCTGGTTTCCCAGGCATCCCTTTAAAAATAACATTCCCTCAAATTCAGTTGGCCTTAGTTGAAGCGACCCGCAAGAAAGTTGAATTTCTAAGGCATGTTGTTTCAACATTAAACTTAAAAGATGTGGAAATCATCTGGGGAAGAGCTGAGGAAATTGTTAAAGATAAACGGGAGCAATATGATATCTCCCTCTCCCGCGCAGTCGCGAAATTAAACGTCCTTTCCGAGCTATGCCTCCCCTTTGTAAAAGTTGGAGGGATTTTTGTCGCTTACAAGGAAGAAAAGATCGAAGACGAGATTCAATCAGCGGAGAACGCAATCAAAATTCTTGGTGGAAAAATAAAAGAGATGAAAAAAGTAAAACTACCAGATTCAGAGATCATCCGCTCACTAATTATTATCGAAAAAATATCCCCTACTCCCGAAAAATACCCCCGCCACCCCGGAATGGCCAAAAAAAGACCGCTATGATATAATAAGCGGGCAATGGGCATCTCCTACGCGATCGTAAACCAAAAAGGCGGAGTCGGAAAGACCACCACCACCGTAAATCTGGCATCTTACTTAGCAACTTTCGGCAAGAAGATCTTACTGGTCGATTTTGATCCGCAAAGTAATGCCACAGTAGGCATAGGCATCGACCGTTCAACCATTAAACAGTGCCTGTATGATGTATTGATCAGCAGCGTTCCCGCCAAGGATGTAATTATCAAAAGCCCGATCGCAAATTTAGATTCTCTCCCTTCTACTCCGCAACTCGCCGGAGCAGAGGTTGAACTTATAAACATGGAGCCGCGAGAGACCCGCTTAAAAGATGCTTTAGCATCAGTTAAAGATGATTATGATATAGTTATTATCGATTGCCCTCCTTCGCTATCGCTTCTGACCGTAAATTCCCTGACTGCGGCAGATGAAGTTATTATCCCGATCCAGTGCGAATACTACGCACTCGAGGGAATTAGCCAGTTAACCCATACCTTAGAATTGGTCCGGGAAGGGTTGAATCCCGGGCTAAAGATCCGCGGGATTGTTCTTACCATGTACGATCCGAGAACCTTACTTTCTGCCCAAGTTGCCGAAGAGACCCGTAAATATTTTGGCAGCAAGGTTTTTAAATCAGTTATTCCGAGAAATATCCGCTTGGCCGAGGCGCCCAGTTTTGGCCAGCCAATTATCTTTTATGATCCGGGATCAAAAGGGGCGCAGGCCTACGAAAATCTTTGTCGGGAGGTATTAGATGATGGACAATTCTAAAAAAAGAGGTTTGGGTAAAGGATTGAGCGCGCTGATCCCAAAGAAGGCGATCTTTGCCGGCGGGAGGACGATCGTAAATATCGATATCGGTAAAATATATCCAAATCCGCGTCAGCCAAGGACCGAATTTCCCAAGGATGCATTAAAAGAACTTTCGGATTCGATCAAAGAGCAGGGAGTGATCGAACCGATCCTGACCCGGATGCGGGCAGGGAGATACGAACTGGTCGCCGGTGAACGCAGGTGGAGAGCGGCTAAACTTGCCGGGCTCACCCTGGTCCCGTCAATCATAAAGGATTTTACCGACGAGCAATCGCTCGAGATCGCCTTGATCGAAAATCTCCAGCGCGAAGACCTCAATCCGATGGATGAAGCCGAGGGTTACGCCCTCCTGATCAAAGAATTTAAGATCACTCAGGAACAAGTCGCTAAAAAGGTGGGGAAGAACAGGTCCACCGTTACCAATATGCTTCGCGTCCTTACTTTACCGGATAAGATCAAACAAAGTCTCCGCAAAGAAGAAATTAGTGTTGGGCACGCGCGGGCGCTTTTGGCGATTTCTGACCAGCTAAAACAGCTTGAAGCCTGGAAACAGATCATCTCCAGCAAATTAAATGTTCGCGACGTGGAAATTTTAGTTTCTGGAAAAAGTGAAAAACAAAAAGCCAGGAAAGGCGGACGCAAACGCGCTTTTACAAAAAATGCGGAATTAAACGCCCTGGTTGAAAGATTAACAACATTTCTCGGAACAAAAGTAAAAATACTGGGGACTCCGCAAAAAGGGCGGATCGAGATCAATTACTTCAGCAAAGAGGACCTCGAACGGGTACTAGAAATTATCTTCCGCGGGAAAAAGACGTTATCCCGGGTTTAGCCCTTCCCCATCTCCTGGATAGCAGCTTCTACATCTTTGCCGTCTTTGGCCGCTTGCAGAAGAGCATGATATAACTTCCTGGTCTTATCGTCCTGGTCCTTTATTGATCCCGCCATCTGGCCTTCGAATTGCGCTTTGCCATCCGGAGAGAGAACTTTGTAGACCTCTAAGAACTTTTTTACATCGTTTAAAAGTCTTTGTTGTGGGTTATTCATTATACTATCTTCCCCTATAATACTTACTCTAACAGCCATTTATATACCGGCTTAACAGTTATCTTCTTTCCGCCTAATTTAATTTCTTTTTCCTCTTCTTCCGTCAAAATCATCCCCTCTTTCACATCAAGTTCTTCCAACGCCGAAAGAAGCGCGTTTAATTCCCGCTCCTTAACGCCGGTTTTCCCCATCCCCAGGGTTACCTGAATTAGCTTCTCAACCTTTCTTCCCTTTTTTACCAGAAAATCAACCTCAAGTCCTTTAGCAGTTTTATGATAATAAATTTCAGAGCCCCTTCTCTTAAGCTCTACAAATACAACATTTTCCAAAAACTTACCCCTATTTTCCGAAAATTTAAAGGCAATTGCGTTCGCCAGGGCATTATCCACACAATATATTTTCTTTGGCGCAATAAACTGTTGTTTTAAAGAAAAGGAAAAAATATTTATCACAAAAAGAATATAGGTATTTTGAAGATACTCAGCAAAACTCTTTACTGTATTTATGCTCCCCAAATTAAGATACTGTTTAAGTTTATTATAAGAAAACAAAGCAGAAAGATTACTCAAAAAATAAAGGGACATTTCCCTGAGATTTTTTATCTCCTTAATCCTATATCTGGCAACAACATCACGATATAATATATCATCATAAATTCTCCTTAAAATATCCAGGTCCTTATATTTTAGATATTCCGGCATCCCCCCCTCTTTTAAGTATCCATTAAAAAAGCGTTTTATCTTTCCTCTTTCTTTAGTAAGCATGAGAGCCTTATCAGGTAAAGAATATTTTTTAAATCTCATATATTCCCTGAACGAAAAGGGAAAAAGCTCGACCGGCACAAATCTTCCCGTCAATTTAGTCCCCAGTTCTTTACTTAAAAGCGAGGCATTTGAGCCGGTAATAAAAAACTTAAATTTCCGGTCATACATACGCCGGACAAACGCCTCCCACTCCTTCACATTTTGAATTTCATCAAAGAAAAAAACCTGTTTTTCCCCAAAAAGCTCCACAAATATCTCATAAAGGGTATTAAAATCCGAAACCTTAAAGTCCATTAAACGCTCATCCTCAAAGTTAAGATAATAAGCATCATATTTATAGAATTTACTCATAATTTGGGCAAGCAGGGTTGACTTCCCCACGCGCCTGATCCCGGAAATAACGATAGCGTGTGGAAGCTTTATAGATCCTTCAATTAAATCAAGCTTTTCCCTTTCTATCCCCAGATCCTTATTTTTTATAACTTCCCGTTGCTCTAAAACTATCTCTTTTAATAATGCTCTATCCATAAATCCACCTCCATTCACTGCTAATGAAAACTTATCATATATAGTCTTCATTGTCAATGAACATTTTAATAGCATAAACCGACCCGGCCATTTGGCCTTCGAATTGGGCTTTGCCATCGGGGGAAAGGACTTTGTAGACCTCGAGGAAGTGTTTTACATCGTTTAGAAGTTTTTCTTGCGGGTTTTGCTCAGTCATCGGTTGAATTTTAGCATAAAATGAGCCGTTAGACCAAAAGTAGGCGGCGCCTGACGCTTTGGGGAAAGATCTTTGCCAGCTTTTTAGTCTTCTTGTTATCTAATTGCCCCATGTCAAACTCGTCCAGCGCAGGGATCTGTTTTTCATTTTTGAGATTGATATATAAATAATCCAGAAAAGCCTTCTCGGCGGTGGCGCGGAGAATCCCCTTATCATTTTCGAAACTACTAAATAAGCGCGGGTGGATCCTATGGAATACGATCTCACCCAGCGGCGTCTTTAATTTTTTTAGCTTGCGCGTGGCCGCGCAGGTAAGCACCTGCGGCGCCTGCGAGATAATGCCCCGATCTTCCAGCGCGCTCTCAAAAGAAATATAACAGGGCTTGCCGTAAAACATGGCCACTTCTTCAAGCGAAGGCGGAGAATATTTATTGGCGTAGGCCCCTTTATAAAGTTTGATCAGGTCCCCGCGCCGGACCAGGCGCTGAATGGCTTTTGAGATCGCCTGGCTGCCCAATCCGCTGGCCCTTTGCAGGGTCCGGGGGGAGAGGATCTTTTGATTTTCCCTGCCCAGTTTTTGCAGGAGCGTCAGCCAGGAGGAGAAGGTAAAATATTTTTTCATAGCGCTTGCAGCCCCTCTTCAATGATTGACCGGGCTTGTTGCAGCAGGCCGGCATAGCCGTCGTTTTCGAACTGGCGCCGGTATTTTAACGGCAAAAATCTTTCCATCTCATTTTTAATGCTTTTGGCTGAAGCAAGGTTAAGTCCGCGAGCCAGGTTATCCGCGGGGATAGAATAATCTTTAAGCTTTTTCCCCAGCAAGTTTGTGTCAAGCGTAATCCCCTGCTGCTTTAACAGCCAAAGATCAAAATAATCGCGCCCTTTGCAAAAGGGCCGGCCGGCAATAGCGCACAATTTGTCGGCCAGGATCTCTTCGGGCTTTTCCGCTCGGACCAGGGTCAGCGGCAATCCCGGAAGCTTTTTTTGCGGACGCAAGGGAACGACATTTAAGGTATAAGCCGGATACCGGCCAAATTCCAGGCTGACAAAAAAAGATTCGTGAATATTTTCTTTCCGGTTATGAATTCTGAAGCGGCAAAAAGTGGGAGATACCTTTTGCTTTTTTGTAATAATTTCCCCGCCGAAGAGCGGCTCCAGCCGGACAAGCGCTTTGGACAAATTATTGATGATCTGATCGATATTATTGTTGTCAGCAGAGGTTACAAAATCCAGGTCTTCTGAGTAACGCGCCCCGTTATAGACCAGGCGCAGGCAGGTCCCGCCCTGGAAAGTCAGCCGGGTCGATTCCGGCAGAGCGAACAACTCGCTTAAAATGTAAATTTGCAAAGCCTCTTTTTCAAGGATTTTTAGCGGCAGGCCCTCCTCATGCGCTTTAGCGGTTAACTCATCTTTAAGCATAAATCATCCTCCAAATAAGACAATTTTGTCCTGTTTGACAGATGTACATTAACAAAAGCCATCAAAAATGTCAAGTTAATAAACCTCTCCCGCCATCTGGGCTTCGAACTGGGCTTTGCCGTCGGCGGAAAGGACCTTGTAGACATCCAGGAACTTTTTGATGTCGGAACAGAGTTTTTGTTGGGGGTTGTTTATTGCTGTCACATTTTTTATGTTATCATAAAACATCCTACAAAATAAAAAGACGTATTGCTTCGGAAGAAAGGTTGATGTATACTACAAAAAAAGGGGGTTATTAAGCATGAAAGAAACCCTAAAATTATCAGACTTAAAGAAACTCATCAAAAAAGAGGTCCGGACCGAAGTATCCTCAAGCACAACCAAAATTCTCAAAGAGATAAAAAAATTAAAGGCCTCTCCTGGAATGAGAACAAGAAAGAAAATATTCCCTGGGATGATCGCCGACTAGGATTGACCAGCTAAAAAGACCTAATCTCTTGAGCAATAATCTTTTGCATTTAGATTCGCTATATTTAGAAATAACTAAACGGTGCAATTTAAATTGCATACATTGCTTTGCGGATGGCAGTTTATTTTCAAAAGAATTATCCTTAAAAGAAATATTTAATATTCTCGACACCACAGCAAAGAACAAGGCCAAAAAAGTGATTTTATCCGGCGGAGAGCCTCTTTTACATCCCCGTTTTTACAAAATTGCCGCCTACGCTTCACAGAAGGGGCTGCAAATCCATCTTTTGACCAATGGCACACTAGTTGATAAGCGGGCAATTGAAAGATTTAAAAAAATTAACATCGATACCATTCAAATTAGCCTCGACGGAGCTAATGCTAAAACACATGATGCTATCAGAGGCAAAAAGGGTTCGTTTAAAAAAGCAATAGACGCGATTTTACTATGTAAAAAACAAGGCTTTAACGTTGTGGTCAGAACAATTGTTATGAAAAATAACGTTAAAGAAATCCAGGATATTGTCGATTTTTGCCAGCATTTCAATATTACCGCCGGGATAAGCCTGATAAATCCCAGCGGAAAAGCGGGGAAAAAACTCTACCCCAAGCTAAAAGATTATAAAGATTGTATGCACAAAATATCCGAACCGGAAGGATTAGATATAACATCTAGAGCAAGGGGAACCGCATGCGGCGTTGGCTATGAATTTATCGCGATATTGTTTAACGGCGATATCGTCCCCTGCATGCCGATGAGAAATAAGGTTATGGGAAATATAAGAAAAGATAATTTTACAAAAATATTTAAAAACCATCCGGTCATGAAAGAAATAAGAAGATCAACCTCAAATAATATTAGTGAATGTCACTACTGTAAAGCCAATAAAAAATGTCTTGGCGGCTGCAAGCAAAGGACCTATGAACTACACAACACCTTTTTTGCTCCAGATAACGCCCAGTGCGTCCTTTTTAAGGATCCATATAAAATTCCAAATAATTTAAATCGCTCCGCTTTGTGTTTTATTGAATAAAAAGCACACTTTCAGGGGCTTTTTGATGTTGGGGAGGGCTCCACGACCCGCATATTCTGCTTCATTATTCATCACATAACTTTTCCGCAATTTCATAAACAAACCCGCCTATGATATTATTACTGGTAATATAATGGATATTTTACTTCTTACCCCACCGGGTAGTTTATCTTTTAATCTACCATTGGGAACTGCAAAGCTTTATGCATATTTACACAAGCATAAAGTTGACGTAGTTCAAGAAAACCTTGGCCTTGAGTTTTTTTATTATGTCCTAAGACCAGAAAATATTTCAAAATATATAAAAAGGATATATTATTTACAATCAACAAAAAAGATAAATAGGAAATACAAAAACAGTGAATTAAAAACAATTAGAGATTTTCTCATTAATAATATTGACGCCGCGCCGAGAGTGGCTCCCTTAATAAAACACACTTTAAAAAAATACCAGCTTAACCTGCGTGTGATCTCGGCAAAGAACTATTTTTTCGGAGGGACTATCAACTCGGGGGACCTTCTGGTCGTTGAAGATTTCATTCGGAATATAAAACAAGCTGCCAAAAAGTTCAATCCAGACCTGATCATTCTTCCCTCCTCTCCTTTTAACTTGTGGGGCAGAGATATAATCGGCAGAAATAATCTGGACATCGAACGCGAAATAGGCATTCCGGTTGAATTTGTTTATAATAGTCGGGTTGAACCTTTATCGTAAAAGGAGAAACATCATGAAAAATAAAAAACAAACGAATCCTAACCTTGACGAAAACGGCGACTTTATTCTACGCTGGAAGCTGGATATCCCCAAAAAGAAACGGCGCAGCAAGGATCCTTTTAAAGATTTCGTCAAAGACCTGCTAAAAGAAACCATGGATATTGTGGCACTGACTTATAAGGGAGAAGACGTGAAGGTGGATGGGTTTCATTTTTTGGATAGCGTGAAGATCAATAAGCTTTATAAGTAATTAGAGTATTTCGTTGTAAACAAACTCTACGGGGACCTTTGTCTCTCTCTCGATATCGAGGTTCACCCGCCCCACCACATCCCGCTCCCAGGCATTAAAGGGGCTCGAAGGAATAACCACCAGGTCCGGCTTAAATTCCTTCTTGTGCTTTTTCACGGCATGAATATAATCATCTACCACCAGTAAATTCGCGCACTTGGTGTTACCGCCGTACATTTTATTTTCAGCGATCGCCAGTTTTATCCGGGCATTACTACTTTTAAAAAGTTTCAACTTCTCCATCTTATATTTGATCAAGAAATAGGCCCTGGCCGAGGTTAAAACTAATACTCTTTTCGCCCGATGAATGTTAGCAAATCGCTTAATATCAATGATGTCGTCATCCGAAAGCATGAGTTCTTTGGCTAATTTAAATCTTATCCCGAAAGGGCCCCGCATCCTTTGACCGTCAAATAGATACGGATACTTTTTTTTCTCTTTTAGGTTAAAAAATAAAGTTTTACCGCCGCGGCGAATCTTTAACCGCGCCTTCCGCCGCTTCAACAATTCCCTAAAAACCCCGAAAAGGGAATCCACAAGCTGTCCATTCACTTCTTCAATAACGTCTCCGGGCTTAACTCCATGAGTATAGGCCGGTGAATGCTTTATGGTTCCCTGTACAACTGGAATATCCCACCGTCTATAATTATTCTTATCAATATAAATATCAGACACAATAGGTATGTTATATTTCCGCTTTATTGAATTCACAAACTTAACTACCCTCTTCCAGTGCCGCTTATAATCAAAAGAAACATCCGGAAGGTAACGCGTTACTCCCGGGCTTCCAATTTCTACGCGGAAAGCATCGTATTTATCTGCATACTTGATCGTTTTTTCAATATCTGAAAAGGGGACTCCCGGCCAAGCAACGATCTTAACTACAAAAGGAATTTTGTGCTTTCTAAGCAAGGGGATGCTCTGGATCGCGATTTCCGGGGATGAGTCACGCATCAATTTTCTGCGTATCTCAGGATTTGTGCTGTTTAGCGATATGTCAATGAATAGCGGCATAGCTTTTTTTAGTTTGGCGATCATTTGTGGCGTAAGAGCGACCCCATTAGTAATGATCCGCAGCATCTCTTTGTCTTTTCGCCGGATCTGCTTCAGCACATTCTCAATGAATGGATTGTTCAACACTTCGTCATTTTCATAAGGAGTACACCATGTAAGCCCCTTTTTCCCATTATAATACTTAAGCCGTGTCTTGATCTCTTCCTTAGACATGCGCATCTTCACGCGCATAAAAGGGGGGCTCCCTTTCTGATAACAAAAAACACAATCCGCTTTGCACGCCCAGCTCATCTGTTCAATAAGATCGTCAGCTGTAATTCCGACCATCCAGTCCTTAAGGCGCTTCAAACTAAAAGATGACGGATTAGTCGGGAGATCGGAATCAGAGAAAGTGATTTCTAAAAGGCGTTTAATAAAATCAATCCTTGGGTCGGCGGTTCGATAAAGAAATTCCGGCTGATAAATTATCTCACATGAATCGGGGGAAGAATCGCGCTTAGATAAATAATCAAGCTCAATAAGGGAGGATAAATTACTAATAATTTCTTTAGCCAGAGCACGGTGGTACTGCTTAGGTGCGGGACATTTTTTTTTGCATAAAATACAGCTATATTATCAAGCCACTTTCCATTTTGTTCCCGGCACTCTTTTTTGTAGTTTCCCTTCAGTTTTCTTTATAAATGTTCGGGTCAAATCATCATCCATTTGTATCTTTGGTTTTGCTCGTGTCTTTTTAATACCTGAAAGCCTGCTGCTTTTGCTGTGTCTTTTACTCATTGCCATAATAAACACCTCCACAAGTATTATATCATAAATCCGTCAGCTTGCCCGATTCTTCTTCAAGTTATATACTATAATTAATGCATGAAAGGTTGAAGATCTTCGGAAGCTATTTTAAGCTCCTCCTCCCCTATTGGGATAAAAGCTCACTGTCCCTGCTGGCGGTCGGCCTCTCGGTCATCTTTAGCATGGCCGCCCCGCTGATCACAAAAATTTTGATCGATTACGCTTATCCAAACCGGGATCTCTACTTATTGACCTTCTTGGTCCTCTTTGGCATCGTGATCTTTCTCTTTGATACCTTTTTCTCCGGCATAACCAGCTACCTCGACACCTTTATCCACCAGACCCTCTCGATCGACCTGCGCCAGAAATTCTTTACCCGCGTCCTCCGCCTGCCGATGAGCGTGCATAAGGAAAAACAGGTGGGCGATATGATGGTAAGGGTAACTGACGACATTGACGTAATCGTGGATACAGTGGCCGAAACGATCCCGGTCCTGGTCAAGACCGCCCTGCAGCTGATCGCCTTATTTATCATCTGCATCATGATCGACTGGAATCTCACCCTCCTCGCCCTGCTCGGCATCCCGCTCTATTTTATCGAGACCAGGATCTTTGCCGAACGCTTTGAGGATATCCAGGAAAAATCCCAAAAAAGAGAATCGGAGATCTATTCCTTTTATCAGGAAAAGATGGGCAACATTAAGACGATCAAATCCTTTAACCAGGAAGTTTATGAAACCGGGAGGCTGATCGATAAACTAAGATCGGTCTTTATGCTGGTGCGGGAAAATCTGTTTACCGGCCTGTTCAACAGCTTTCTCGACTCGACTATGATTACCCTCTGGACCAGCTTTATCGCCTGGTATGCCGGCTACCGCGTGATCACCGGCCATATCACGATTGGAGAGATCATGGCGATACTGGTCTACCTGGGGCAGATCCACCAGCCCTTTATGGATTTCGGCGAAGTATATAAATCACTGGCGCGCAGTTTTGTCTCGATCACCCGCGTCAACGAGATCATGGACGTTGAGCCCGAAGCTTACCAGGACGTTAAAACCTTTGTCCTTTATTATATCGAAGGGAAGATCAAATTCGATAAAGTCAGCTTCCACTACGCGGATACGAAAGAGTATATTCTGAAAAACATCAGCCTCACCGCGAATCCGGGGCAGATCACCGCGGTAGCCGGAGCGAGCGGCGCCGGAAAAAGCACGATCCTCGATCTGATCCTCCGCTTTTTAGATCCGAGCGAAGGCCACATCTATGTCGATAAATACGACCTCAAACAGGTCTCGCTGATGACCCTCCGCGCCTATATCTCGATCGTCTCCCAGGATGTGATAATTTTTTCGGGGACGATCCGCGAGAACCTCCAGTACGGATGCAAAGAGATAAACGAAAAGAACATGGTCCAGGCCGCCAAGGACGCGGAGATCCACGATTTTATCATGGGCTGCGCCAATGGCTACGATACCCGGATCGGCGAAGGGGGGATCGGCCTCTCGGGCGGGCAGGAGCAAAGGCTGGCAATCGCCCGCGCCCTCTACCGCGACGTAAAGATCCTGGTATTGGACGAAGCGACCTCCGCCCTCGACAGCTTGGTCGAAGCCAAGGTTTATGAAAATCTAAAAAGGCGCTGCAAAGATAAGACGGTGATCATAATCTCTCATCGCATCCCCACCCTTAAGAACGCGGATAAGATCTACGTGATCCACAAGAACCGGATAACGGAACAAGGGACGTTCGAAAAGCTGCTCGAAAAGAAGGGCGAATTCTACAAATTCTATCAAGCGCATGCAGGTGAAGAATGAAAAATATATTTAAAGCGATAACCCAGCAGGAGATGGCCAGGCAGGCCCGAATCGTCGAGATCGCAACCCTGGCCGTTTTTGCTATACTGGTGGGGGTTGTAATTTGGCTCTGGCAGTTTAAAATAGAACTGACCCAACCCGGCCCTGACGGAGGCCGCATGGTCATCGAACAGATAAACGTGTTCGAGCTTCTGTTATCGAAAAAATAAGGAGAGACCAATGGCCGATAAAACAAATTGCCTGGTAGTTGACGACGAATTAGCGGTCCTCGAATCGCTAAAAATGATCCTTGAGGTAAAGGAGTATGCGGTCAAGACGGCTATGAACCTCGAAGACGCCGCCTCTGCCGTCCAGAAAGATAAATTTGATATCGCCTTTATCGATCTCCGCTTTAACGGCCGCGATATCGGATTGGATATTCTGGCAAAGATAAAGGAATTAAGCCCTTCGACCGAATGCTGCATCGTTACCGGCTACGCTTCGGAAAAAAGCAAGGTCCGGGCAGTCGAATTAGGAGCCATGGAATACGTCAGCAAACCTTTTATGATGGAAGTTATATACGATCTAGTCAACCGCGCCCTAGAACGAAAGCGAAAATGAGCAGGAAGCCCTAATTTCATCCTGCGCAGAGAGATTATCCATGATCTTGCTCAGCTCGAAATTCAGATAAGCATCTTCGAGCACTTCAAAGTTATAGTAACCCGACAATCCTGTCTTATTATTATAACCGTCGGTTGAGACATAAGAGAGATCCGCCCCGATCATTTGGGCAGATGAAGGATAATGCCTGGTCCTGAACAGCCAGCTTTCGGTATTCCGGGCGGTCCCCGGGATCGAGGTCGGGTCGTTGAAAACGCTCAGGAAATAATCGTCCCCGATCGCCTGATAGCCCAGCGATACCACATAACCAAAATCTTCCGAGTAATATGAAAGTGAATATTGGGTCGCTGTTGTATCTTTATTGGCAGATGTCCCGATTATCGAAAAAACAGAAGGATCGCTAAAGGTCAGGTTAGCGGTTTCCGCGGTAAATTCAAAAACATTTAACAGGTTTATCCTCAGCCCTCCGTAGCCCTGCACCACCCTGGTCGGCAGCGTATAACTAAAGGTCGGATCAGGAAGATCGGTAACAATACTCGTCCCCAACGAAAGCTCCAGCCAGCTTAGCGTTGGCGGAAGTTTGGGAGAAAAAGCTATTGTGCCAAAATTAGAATCCAGGCTTATATCTCCAAAATAAACAAACTTACCGGCGATCGCATTAAGGTTGAACAGATGATGGTCATAATTTGCCAGGACCTGGTCGATCGAATTTGTGTCTACATAAATACTGTTCCCAAACGGGGTATACCCCTGATAATAATCGGCGCGGCCAACCTGGGCAACAAAAGGCCCCTCCTCAAACAAAAGATAAGCCTGTTCCAGGAAAGGGGAGCTTAAAGTCGTCGTATCCCCGAAATTATAGCGTGATGAGAAAGAAATAAAAGCCGAAAGGTCCTTCCTTATCTCCCGGTCGACCATGATATCGGCCTGCTGATACGCGCTTGCTTCCGTCACGCCTGAAACCTGGGAAAAATTAAGCTGTGTGTTCAGATAGGTCTCAAAACCAAACCCCTCTGGTTTTTTATAAACCTCCTCTTTCAGCTCCTCGATCTTTTCAAACACCGCCTCAATCAGCTCCACCGAGAAAGAGCAGAGCTCATACCGGTCGATATATTCGTTGCCGTTATACTTATTTTTCAACCCGCCTTCCAAAACATCCAGCCATACCAGTTTTTGTATCGTGTCAAAGACAAAATAATCGGTCGGGACATCGTAATAACCGAGCGAAGAGTGCGCCGGTTGAAAGATAAGCGTATCGCGCAGCACATACTCGACCGCCGAAAAAGCAAAATATGCCATCTGATAACGGCTGATCTTCCTCTCTCCGTAGAAAAGCTCAGCCCGGTTCCCCGGCGGGATGACTCCTAAAGTTATCAGCTTTTGGATCGACTTATACGCAAAATGGCTCGTCGGGACATCCTTATAAGACCTGGCAAAGGGGGCAGGCTTAACATCTTCCTGCAAGACAACTTTTTCGAGGATCCTTAAGGTCAGGTCCGCCAGAAAATAACGGTTGATCAAGGTCTTTCCAAAAAACTTCTCCCCATCCCTCGGCTTCAATACTCCGATCTCAATCAGCTCATTAATTGAATTGAAGGCGTAATTGCTTTTTAGAATATCAATATATCCGCTTTGGTCCCCCACCCTCCCCGCGACCTTAAGTTTTAAGTAATAATCAACGATCTTATCGATAAAGGAGGCCATCTCATAACGGCTAACCAGCATATTCTCGTTGAATTTTCCCTTCCCGCCAAGAAGACCGGCACCAATCAGTTTTTGCACATAAGGATAGGCCGCGTGACCCTTTGAAAGGTCCGAATATCCTTTATTCGCAGCCGCCTTTGCCAAGGCCTTCCCCTCCAACCTCTCTAAAAAGGCCGCCATGTAGGAATAAAATGTTGCGCGGTTAACTTTGATCTCCCCGGGAAAGACCTTTGAATCAGGAACAACAAAAAGTCCCATTTTAACCATATCCCTGACCGCCCTATAAGCATAATGTTTTTCTGGTACATTGACGTAAAAATCTTCGATCGGCACCGCCTCCAGGGCCTTTCTCTTTCCCGATTTGTCCAGGATCTCGTCCATTATTACCGTCATTTGATACATGGTCACAGGGGTTTTTCCCTTAAATTTCCCCTCCTGAGAAAGTTTTATTATGCCGAAATCGAGAAGCTTCTGGATGGCGGGAGCGCTCTTGTGCCCTTTCGGCACATCGATGAACTTGGCAAAGCCGGGAAGGATGAAAAATAAGCTTATTAAAACAAAAATTACCGGTTTTCGGGTTCTCATCTGCCGTATTATAGCAAATTTGACGCGAAATTAAAGTGATGTTATAATGCGATCGCCATGGTTAAATTATTTCCTTTCGAAGGAATTCTTTATAATAAAGGTAAATTTAAAAAGCTCGACAATCTTTTTACCCCACCCTATGATGTTATCGATGATAAAATGCAGGAGGATTTTTATAATCTGCACGATTTCAATTTCATCCGGCTTATCCTGGGCAAAGAATTTTCCAGTGATGGGGAATATAATAACAAATATATCCGCTCGGCCGCTTTTCTTGAAGGATGGCTCCGCCACCGCATCCTGATAAAGGATGAAAAACCCTCTTTTTATATTTACGAACAGCGCTTTAGCCTAGAAGGTAAAAAGTTTACCCGGCTCGGATTTTTCGCCCTCTTAAGGCTCGAAGATATGGGACGCGGCAAGGTATTTCCTCATGAAGAGACTTATTCCCGGGCAAAGCTCGACCGGCTCCAGCTGATGCGGACAACCTCCTCAAATCTTGAGTCGATCTTCTCGGTCTATAGCGATCCAAAAAGTAAACTTTTAAAGATTTTCAAGAAATACATGCGAAGAAAACCGCTGATTGATGTAACAGATAAAGATAAAGATAAAGTAAAACACCGCCTCTGGAAAATAGACAAGAAACCCGCTATCACCAAGATCATTAAAGAAATGCGCGACAAGACTGTCTTTATCGCCGACGGCCACCATCGCTATGAAGCAGCCCTCCGTTTTAAGAATGAACTAAAGACAAAAAACACCAAATTCTCCGAAGAAGAAGCTTATAATCACATATTGATGTATTTTACCCCTATCGAGGACAAAGGTTTAGCCGTGCTCCCAATCCATCGGGTGCTGTACAATCTACCCTATTTTGATCCGAACCGTTTTGAAAAAGAGCTCGAACGCTTCTTTGACGTGAAATTATACAAGGCGACCAAAACATCTGCAAAAAGGGTGCAGAAGAAACTATTAAAAGATCTAACAAAGAAAGGTCTCGATCAACACGCTTATGGCATGTATCTCGGGAATAACAAATATTACCTGTTGACCTTAAAAGATGAATACGTTGTAGAAGAGATGGTCGAGGAGGAAAAGCCGAAAGCATGGAAAAACCTCGATGTAACGGTTCTTCACTATGCGGTATTTGATCGTATCCTTGGAATTGCTAACGAAACCGAAGATAAGGTCTCATATGTTAAAGCACTCGAAGAGGCAATCGATCGGGTTGATAATCACGATTATCAGGTCGCCTTTTTGCTAAATCCGACCAAGCTCGAAGAGATCACCTCGATCGCCAGCAAGCTCGAAAAAATGCCCCATAAGTCGACTTATTTCTATCCCAAGCTTCTCTCCGGCCTTGTGATTAACAAGATCGTACATGGGGAGAAGATAAAGCTATAATTCGTTCTTCCTTAAAGCAAACTGCATCAACCCAACCATCGCTAAAAGTCTCTTAACTTCATCTGAATTCTCATTTATTAATATTCTTTCCAGCATCCTGATCCTTCGATAACTATCTTTATTATATTGATAACACTTTTTCATAACTAATTATCCTCTCTTTCAGCCAGTTCCATCTAAGCCACGTCTGGAGTTCATCTGACTTCATATAAATTTCTCTAATTGAATTAAAAGGTAGTTGATAAACCACTTTATACACTAAATTTCACCTCCTTTCCTATCTAATGATCGATATTGTGTTGCCTCAGCAATATGCTTCGCCTCGATCATTTCGATCCTTTCAAGATCGGCAATTGTTCTGGCAACTTTTAAGACTTTATCGTAGGCGCGCCCGCTTAAATTAAGGTGAATAATTGCCGATTTTAAGATCCCTTCCGCCTCCTTATCCAATTCGCAAAACTTCTTTAATTGTTTTGGGTTCATCCTCGAATTTGAATAGATCCCACTATCTTTAAATCGCTCTCGCTGGATATTTCTCGCCTTGATAACTCTTTCGCGAATATTTCTAGATGGCTCTCCTTCAGGCATCGCAGACAGCTCTTCAGGTCTGAGTCTTGGGACTTCGAGTTGAATATCTATCCGATCGATCAATGGGCCCGAAAGCTTTTTCCAGTAGCGCTGGATCTCATAAGGGGTACAACTGCAACTTTGTTTGGAATCGTAAAGCCTCCCACAAGGACAGGGATTCATCGCTGCTATCAGCATAAATTGTGCCGGATAAGTCAGCGAAGAGTGGGCCCGGGATATGGTTACATGGCCATCTTCTAGCGGCTGGCGGAGAACTTCGAGCACTCTCCGATCGAATTCCGGAAACTCATCCAAAAAGAGCACTCCGAAATGAGCCAAGCTAACTTCTCCCGGCCTGGGAATCCTTCCTCCGCCAATGATCCCGATGTCCGAAGTGGTATGGTGGGGAGTGCGGAAAGGACGGGAAGTGATGAGCGACCCTTTACCATGAAGCAAGCCGGTTACCGAATATAGCTTTGTGACCTCAAGCGCTTCGTCTAATGATAAGGGGGGAAGAATGGTCGGAATGCGGCGGGCGAGCATTGTTTTTCCCGAGCCCGGAGAGCCAACCATTAAAAGATTATGTGAACCGGCCGCCGCAATTTCCAGCGCCCGCTTAACATGCCCCTGCCCTTTTACATCCGAAAAATCGATCCCGTATTCCGGGTCCTTCTTAAAAAGTGAGGATAGATCAATTCTGTGCGGAGAGATCCTAATTGATCCTCCTAAATAACCGACCGCCTCTTTCAAGCTCTGGACCGGAATAACTTCGAGTCCTCTGACTAATGCCGCCTCGTCCGCATTCTCTTTTGGGACCAATATCTTTCTCTTTTTACCAGCTAATGATAAGCAAATAGATAATATCCCGTTAACCGGACGGACACTCCCGTCTAAAGATAATTCTCCCAAAACAACCGTACCGTTAGAATCCTTAGTTGAGATCTGCTCAGAGGACGAAAGTATCCCCAGGGCAATCGGAAGATCATAAAGGGGCCCCTCTTTCTTTGTGTCTGCAGGGGCAAGATTGATGGTAAAATATCCGGGAGGGAATTGAAAATCGGAATTTTCAATCGCCGCACGAACACGATCGCGCGACTCTTTTACCGCCGCATCCGGAAGACCGACAATCGATTGTCCAGGCAATCTTTTACTGGAATCGACTTCAACTTCAATTTGATACGAATCTAACCCTAAAACTGCAGCACTATTTATTTTTACTAACATATGTAAAACGCGTCCCGATAATGTTCGATCAATTGTTCGCCATTAAATTTCTTGTAGATTGCGATCACATCAAAACGACAATAAGTATCCTGGATATTTTTCTTATAGAGGTAGGTTTGTGCCGCGTGGATTAAGCTCTGTTTTTTCGCTCTTCTAATTGCGCCAACGGGAGACCCATAACTACGGTAGGAATAACTTTTAACTTCGATAAAAACGAGGAAATCTCTGTCTTTGGCTATTATGTCAACTTCGCCCTGCCGAGAGTGGAAATTACGTTCGAGGATTTGATATCCCTGCTTGACCAGGTATTTTTCGGCTATCTCTTCCCCTTTTTTCCCTAGCTCGTAGCTTTCCAGTCCCATGATGTGGGAATAACAGCAATCTTATTACCACCTTAAATAAAATGGTTTACGAATGGATTTCATCCAAAAATGTCGAGATTTCGACGCTGGAGGCAAAGAAAAACCCCTACCTACCTGCAGGCAGGTAGGGGCTAGGAATTAATTGAGCTGGTCAAAGAGATGCTGCCCCATAGAAAATTTAGCGACATTCCTTGCTTTAATTGTTAGTTTTTTGCCGGTTTGAGGATTTCTCCCAGCACGAGCCTTCCTTCTGATCTTCTTCCAGGTGCCAAACCCGACCAGGCGAACATTTTTACCCTTTTTCAAAGATTTTTCGATCTCATCAAAACAGGCATCCATTATATTTAATACCGCGGCCTTAGACATCTTGGTCTTTTTAGCTACTGCGTTACGGAGTTCTTGTTTGTTCACTTAATTCACCTCCCCTTATCTTATATTAGCTGCTGCAATTCTAACAACTTGCCCTTCTGAATGTCAAGCCAATCCAAGGATTCGTTACTTCATCACAATTGCCTGGACCGGACATGCCTCAACGCAACTAGCACACCCGTCACAAGCTTCCGGCTTGGTTAGCTTTGCTATTCCGTCAACCATTTCCAGCGCCTGCTGGGGACACGCGTCAACGCATATTCCGCACCCTGTACAAGTATTCGCATCGATCTCTGCTTTTTGCCCTGCTGCCATCTAAATCACCCCTTTCTTAACATGGATTTTTTTTACTTTTCCCCTAAGCTCTTCTAATCTTTTTCCGGAAAGCGGATAAAACCACATGATCAGAAACGCCAGCAGCAATGCTACAATCGGGAAGCCGGCAATCAGCAATCTTAATCCGGACAAAAACTCCCTGGTTTGGGTAAATATATACGGGTTATATTGGGCAAGGACAAAAACAATCCCCATGCTAAATGCCTCTAGTCCGATAGCAAAACGGGTGATAAAGGCATTCGCCCCAAAATACATCCCTTCACGCCGCGTTCCGGTATTTGTTTCATCCTCATCTATAATATCCGCGAGGATGATGTCGACAATAAGGATAAATCCGGCAAGCCCGATCCCGATCAAGGCAGAGCTAATCAAGGCCGCCATAAATGTTTCGACAAAAAATAGAGGGACCAATAAGACCGCTAAGATGATCATCGTTGCCATAAAGCACCGCTTAGCGCCAAACCTGATCGTCAGCTTTTCCCAAACATAAAGCATGGGGATTGCGGTTAAAAACGCTGCCGCCAATATCGCCGCCGTTCCGGTGGCCCCCTCGTTCAACACATACTTTGCAAAGAAAGGGATGCTGGCCAGAATAATTGTAAAGGCATATTGGACGAATAAATTGGCAAAGACAAAGGTCAGGAACGAGCGGTTCTTTAAGGTCGCTTTAAAAGATTTTAACAGCGGGATCTGTTTTTCCTGGCAGAATTGCTTATGCTCGAAACACCCGCGCAGCGCGACCAATAAAGCCAACGAAATTATTATTCCGAAGATCGCCCCCATCCAACCCCACCCCAACGACCCATAAATCAATGGTGGGCCCGCAATCCCCAAAATCAATCCCAGCATCCCGAAACTCTGCCGGTAGGCATTGACCTCGGAACGCTCCTCCAGGGTCGGGAACATCTCTGGATAAAGCGAGGCCCAGTTGAGAATGGTAACTGTATAAAAAGTATCAAATAGGCAGATGAACCCTAAAAAGTAGAGAAAAAGCCAAAAGACCTGATTAAAATCGGTAAAAGGTGGTGTCCAGACCAGAAAATAGATCAGACCAAAGGGAATTGCGCCGAACAGAATGTAGGGGATCCTCCTCCCCCAGCGGGTATGAGTATGGTCTGACACAAATCCAGCGATCGGATCATTGATCGCATTCCAGATCGCGTAGATCAGCATTGCGACCGCCGCTAACGAGGCGGGAAGCTTTACTACGTCAACATAAAAGAAAATTATATAGGTTGAAAAGGCTTGATAAGAGAGCGCGGTAGCTATTGCGCCAAAGCTATATTCCAACTTCTTGGCAAGTCTCATTTGGGTTTAATTTTCCTTTCTCCGCAAATTAAAGGTTGATCGCTTCTGCCGGGCACTGGTTAGCAATTTCTTCTATGTTGCACGTTTCAGCTTCTTGTTTTACTGCGGTTGCCTTACCCTCTGACCCCCAGGCAAAAACCTCCGGACAAAGGTCAACACATACTCCGCAACCAGTACATAAAGCTTGGTCTACTGACACTGCCATTTAATACCCCTCCTTAGCCTTAGATGCCAATTAATTGTCTGATTTTACCTTTATCAAAACCAACTACTATCTGGTCATCGATATCGATAACCGGCACACCCATCTGTCTCGATTTATTGACCATTTCTTGAGCAGCCGTTTGGTTAGAGGAAACATCAACATCCTCAAAAACTATACTATTTTCCCCTAAAAATTGTCTTGCCATTTTACAGTAAGGACAAGTTGGAGTCGAATAAACTCTAATGTTTACCATAATTATCCTTTCCCTTTTTCCTCAAACTTTATTCAGCTCATCAAGCAATTCTTCAGCATTAAACCCATGGACCGCCGCCGCCTGGCCAATCGTCTCCCCGTGGGCTATAACACAGCCCAGACAGTGCATCCCCTTTGACATCAAGATCGGCGCGATCTCGGGCTTAAGCTTTATTGCCTCCGCAATGGTCATCTCTTTAAAAAGTCTTTTTTCGGCCATAGTGCCTTATTCTACCAGATGCGCAAAGCATAATTCAACCTTGACCCTGAACTATGCTCACACAGGTTCAGGGTTGACAAATATTATAGCTTGTGAAATAATTCACATTCTATGAAAAGAAAAATACCAAAAAAGACAATCCAACGGCTATTGCTTTATTACCGCTATCTCTATTTCCTTGTCCAGCAGGGAACCAAAAATATTTCCTCAAAAAGCCTGGCTGACCTGATGGAGATACGTGACTCGCAGGTAAGAAAAGATCTCTCCTATTTTGGTAAATTGGGTAAACGAGGGTCCGGCTATGATGTTCTTGGACTGCGCAACAAAATCGCCGAAATCCTCGGGATCGAAGATGAAAAGAAGGCCTGTATTATCGGGATGGGAAATCTCGGTTCTGCCCTCGCCGCCTACAAGGGTTTTCAAGCTCTTGGCTTCCAAATCATAGCAGTATTTGATAATGATTCCAGGAAGATCGGACGAAAAATTAAAGGTTTTATCTGTCATCCTATTAAAGCACTCTCTGATCAGATCAGGAACAACGGGATCGAGATCGCCATCCTCACCGTTCCCACCGAATCAGCCCAAGAAACTGCCCGCCATTTAGATGGATGCGGAATAAAAGCTATTTTAAATTTTGCTCCGGTAAAACTATCCCTTTCCAAGAAGGTTAAGGTAAATAATATTGATCTCGCCATGGAACTTAAAACCCTATCGTTTTTTATTAAATAATCTCCTGCCACGGACCATATGTTATTTAGGTTCGGGGCTTGACAAGCCCTTTTTTTTCGGGTAGTATACCGGAGCTTGTGATTTGTTTCACAAATCCTTTATGCAATACGTAACGATAAAAAAAACAGACCTGGATAAGTTCATCACCGAACTGGCCAAAGGACAGCGGGTAGTTGCCCCGGTCGCCAAAGGTAGCAATAAATTCGCTTTTGAAGACGTGACCTCAGGCGAACAGGTCTCGATTGATCACATCCCCACCATCCTGCCGCCTAAGAAATATTTTATACCGCAATTCGAGACTCTGGCCACCTTTGATACCAGCAAAGGACAAGATATGCAGCCGGTGGTGGAATGCGAAGAAATGGTGCTGTTCGGCGTCCATACTTGTGATCTGGCCGGCATCCAATGCTTGAATATGGTTTTCTCTGAGCGCCCCAAAGACATTAACTATCTGATTCGCAAGAACAAGATCACCATCGTTGGCTATGAATGCAATGATTATTGCGATGAATTTGCCAGCTGCCGCCTGGTACACAACCATACGCCAAACGGCGGTTACGACCTCTTTATGACCGATATCGGGGACAAGTATATTATCCATATTAACACTCAGGCCGGGGACGCAATAATCGAGAAAAGCAAACTTTTTGCTGAAGCCACTCCACCCGACCTAAAAGCTTTGGACGCGCTCAGGGAAGAGAAAAGAAAGATCTTTGCCAACGAGGTGCCGGTCGTCCACGAAAAGATCCCGGAAATGTTCGATAAAAGCTATAACAGCAAGGTCTGGGAACAACTGGGTGAAAAATGTTTGGCCTGCGGCAACTGCACTAATGTCTGCCCTACCTGCTACTGCTTTGACGTAGTCGATGAGCCAAACCTCGACCTGAAGACTGGTAAACGCTACCGACGCTGGGATTCCTGCCAGAACGAAGGCTTTGCCAAGGTCGCTGGAGGCGAAAGTTTTCGCGAAGAACGCGCCGCCCGTCAACGCCACCGCTATTACAGAAAATTTAAATACCCTATGGAAAAGTTTTCAAGATTATTCTGCACGGGCTGCGGCCGCTGCAGCCGGACCTGTATGGCTGAGATCAACCTAAAAGAAACGCTGACCCAACTGGTCGAAGAACAAGATATTAAAGACACCAAAGCAGGAAGAGGTTAAAATGGAACAGATTGAACTGAAAGACTCAGAATACGAGATAAAAAAAAGCAAGGTCCTGCGCACCAAACAGATGACCGAGACGGAAAAGTACTTTGAGATCGAGCTGCCTGGAGGCGAAAGCCTGGACCATGAGCCAGGCCAGTTCGTTGAGGTTTCTTTGTTAGGTGTGGGTGAAGCTCCTATCTCCGTTTCCTCCTCCCCCACTAAGCGTGGTTCTTTTGAGCTAGTTGTTAGAAATACCGGTAAATTTACCGGCGCCCTGCATAAACTGGAGGCTGGTGATGAAGTTGGCATTCGCGGCCCGTTTGGCAAGGGTTTCCCGGTCAGGATCCTCGAAGGCAATGACCTGCTTTTTGTGGCGGCGGGGCTTGGACTTGTGCCGCTGCGCTCGCTTATCAATTATGTGATAGATAACCGCCGGGATTTCGGCAAGGTGGACATACTGCTGGGCTGCAAGACCCCGCAGAATATGCTCTTCAATGATGAAGTCGACGACTGGAACAAGCGCTTGGACGTAAAACTCAACTGCACTGTCGACCAGGCTGACCCGGACTGGAAAGGCAATGTCGGCTTGATCACGTCTCTTATTCCCGGCATCACCCTGGAACCGGAAAGGACCTTTGCCGTTGTTGTCGGCCCTCCGGTCATGTACAAGTTCGTGATAGCGGAACTGCTCAAAAAAGAGATCCCGGAACGACAAATTCTGGTATCGCTTGAACGCCATATGAAATGCGGCCTGGGCAAGTGCGGACACTGCCAGATCGGCAATGTTTATTGCTGCCAGGACGGGCCGGTTTTTAGCTACGATAAAATCAAAGATATAAAAGAGGCCTTATAAAGATGGGAAAACCCAAAGTAGCATTTTTTGATTTCGCCTGCTGCGAGGGATGCCAGCTGCAGGTCGCCAACATGGGAAAGCTGCTCCTTGACGTTTTAGGTGCGATCGACGTGGTTGAGTTTCGTGAAGTAATGAGCGAAAAATGGGACCAGGATTTTGATGTGGCCGTTGTCGAGGGAAGCATAACTACTCCGCATGCCATCGAACGGATTAAGAAAATCCGCGAAAGATCAAAGGTCCTAATCGCCTACGGCTCCTGCGCTACCATCGGCGGGGTCAACGGGATGAAGAATAATTTTAAACTGGGTGATATCCGTAAAGAGGTGTACGGAAAAGACGCTAAATTTTTCGAAACAATCGAGACCCGCTCGGTCCCCCAGGTGGTAAAAGTTGATTACCTGGTACACGGCTGCCCGGTCTATATCCCGGAATTTGTTAAAGTACTAAAGGCCGCCCTCGCCGGCCTCCCTTATGATGTCCCTGATTATTCGGTCTGCGTTGAATGCAAATTAAATGAAAACGTCTGCCTCTACCAAAAGGGGATCACCTGTTTGGGGCCGATCACGCGCGCCGGCTGCAACTCCTGGTGTATTAATAATGGCAATATCTGCTATGGATGCCGGGGGATGGTAAGCAATCCAAATGAAAATGGCGCGATCGATGTGATCAAAAAATATAAAATCCCGATGGACCTGATCAAAAACAAGATGAATATGTATAACAAATGCAGGGAAAATGACAATCATGAGTAAAAGAAATGTATGTGTAAATGTTGAATATTTGACCCGGGTCGAAGGCCACGGAAATATTGTTGTCGACGTTAAGAACGGTGAATTAAAGACCTGCCAGCTGCAGATCGTCGAAGCTCCCCGATTTTTTGAGGGGATGCTCCAGGGGCGTTCGATCTTTGAGGCCCAGCACATCACTTGCCGGATCTGCGGGATATGCTCCTGCGGCCACACTTTGGCCTCCATCCAGGCGGCGGAAGATGCGATCGGTTTTACTCCGTCGGAGCAGACGATCAAGCTGCGAAAATTCCTGCTGCACATGGAAAACCTAGACAGCCACCTCCTGCATATATATTTACTGGTCGCTCCCGATCTTTTGGGGGTAAAAAGCTTTGTTCCGCTGATTGATACGCACAATAAAGTTGTCCGCCGCGCCCTTAGGATGAAAAAGGCCAGCAATGATGTCTGTGATCTCCTGGTCGGCCGGCATGTCCACCCGATCTCCTCGATTGTAGGGGGATTCACCAAGCTTCCTAAAGAAAAAGATCTGGACGCCATGCTGAACATTCTTTACAATATGCGCCCGGATATGGAAGCCACGGTTGAGCTTGCGGCAACCTTAAAGTTCCCCGAATTTGAAAGGGATACCGAATATGTCGGGCTGGTAAGCGACGACGCCGAATATCCGATGCTTAGCGGGGAAGTAGGATCGACTGACGGGGTAAGGATGAACAAAAAAGATTACAAGAAGATCACCAATGAATTCGTCGTCCCCCACTCTTCGGCAAAGCATGCCAAGCTGAGCCGCGACTCTTACGCGGTCGGGGCCCTGGCTCGATTTAACTTGAATGCCGGTAAACTACATCCAAAGGCCAAGGCGGTCGCCGATGCGGTCGGCTTAAAACCAAAATGTATCAATCCATATTTAAACACCGCCGCCCAACTGGTCGAATGCGTCCATTCGCTTGAAGATTCGATCCAGATCATGGAAGATCTTAAGAAAAACGGGATCAATCGGGATGAGACAGTAATTGTCGGATTAAACGAAAAAGGGACCATTCCGGTCAAGCCCGGCAATGGCGTTGGCGCCGTAGAAGTTCCGCGTGGAATATTATTCCACAACTACGAAGTTGACGAAAAAGGGATCATCCAAAAAGCCAATTGCGTTATTCCCACCAATCAAAATGTTAACAATATCGAACACGATATGAAAAAGCTGGTACCGGAAATTCTAGATAAAAGCGATGAAGAGATAACCTTGGCCCTTGAGATGCTGGTCAGGGCTTATGATCCCTGTATCTCCTGTTCCGCGCATTTCCTGGACGTGAAGTTTGTTAACCTCTGAAGTAAAAGAGGCCCTTAAAGCGTCTAAAGCAGGAATTACGCTCATCATCACCGTGGGAAACTCCCTGCGCTCTGATGATGGACTCGGTCCTTATATCGCTGGCAAATTCAAACAAACCGGTAATGGCTATCTTCTCTTAGATGCGGGAGATAAACCGGAAAATGTTGTTGATAAGGCGGTTGATTATAAACCGGCAAAAACGGTTATTATCGACGCGGCCGATTTTGGAGGGGCGGCTGGAGAAGTAAGAATAATCCCGGAAGAAGCGATCCCTGATAGCACCTTAAGCACTCACGCCTTTCCGCTAAGAGTTATCAGCAAGATCATTGCCGATGACACCGGATCGAAAGTTTTATTTATTGGAGTTCAATCCAAAAATATTGCACTTGGAGAAAAAATGAGCGGTGAGGTTAAGGTTGCCGCGGAGGAGTTGTTAAAATGCATGAAATGCACCTGTTAAAAGATCTTTTGGGAGATATTATTAAACGTGGCGAGGAAAATAATGCCAAAAAGATATGTAAGGTCTATATAAAAATGGGCAAATATACAGAAATCAATCCCGAGATCTTACTTCACTTTTTTAAGGAAAAGACAAAAGGGACGATTGTCGAAGGAGCAGAAGTTGAGATCGAAAATAGCGATGCCAGGGAGCTTAGACTGGTATCTTTCGACTGTGAATAATTATGTGTTACGCCATCCCGGGAAAGGTCGAAAAAATCGACGGGAAGATCATCACCCTCACCTATTTTGGAGAGACCAAGCAGGCTATCAATGAGCTGGACGACCTTAAAGTAGGCGACTATATCTATGCCCAGGGGGGCTATGCAATAAAAAACATCCCCCAAACTGAAGCGATATCCATCCTCACCACCTGGAAAGAGACCTTCTTTGAACTGCAGGAGCTCGACCTCCGTCTCTCTCGCATTGATGTTGAGAAGAGCGGAGCCGATAAAAAGTTATCGCTTATCCTGGACAAAGCATTGGAAGACCTGCCGTTGAAGGATGCGGAACTTCTCTACCTGCTAAACCTCGAAAAAGATAAAGAGCTCGAGCTTTTGTACAAATCGGCTAACTTCCTTCGCCAAAAACACCTTAGCAATTCCTGCTGCGTGCACGGGATCATCGAATTATCTAATTACTGTTCGCAGGGATGCCATTACTGCGGCATTGCAAATTCCAATAAGAGTATAAATCGCTACCGGATGTCAAAGGAAGAGATCCTGGAAGCAGCCGATATCGCGGTCGAAAAGCACGGCTTCCAGGCGTTGGTCCTCCAGAGCGGTGAAGATAACTATTTTTCCGTTGATGATCTGGCCGATATTATCAAAGCGGTCAAATCAAAACACGCAGTTTTGATCTTTATCAGCTTTGGCGAGGTTGGCATCCCAGGCCTGCAAAAACTATATGATGCCGGAGCGCGGGGACTGCTGATGCGCTTTGAGACCAGCAATCCATCCTTATACAATCAACTTCACCCCGGACGGACCCTTCGCACCCGCATCGAGCACATCGAGGCCGCTTATAAAATGGGCTACCTCATCATTACCGGAGGGCTGGCCGGACTTCCCGGACAGACCAAAGAAGATCTATTGGCCGATATATTATTGGCCAAAAGGCTCCACACCGAAATGTATAGTTTCGGCCCCTTTATCCCTCATCCGGAAAGTATTTTAAAAGATACCCCTCCCCCGACAACCAAAAATGTATTAAAGATTTTAGCTGTCTCCCGGCTTAACGACGCTAAAAATGCAAAGATCCTGGTCACCACCGGTTTTGAGACTTTGGATAAAAAGGCCCGGGAACAAGGCTTGATGGCGGGAGCCAATTCGGTAATGCTCAATGTAACCCCGGATAAATTTAAACCGAACTATGAGATCTACCCCAACCGTGCGCACGCTGCCGAATCGATCCAGCAGCAGATCGAGACCACTCTTGCTATTTTGCGGGGAATGGGGCGCGCCCCGACCGACCTGGGAGTTAACCGATGATGAAATCATTTATCGACGAAAATAAGATTGAAACCCTGTTAAAAGAAACCAGGCCTGAAAAATCGCAGGTTAAAGATATTATCCAAAAATCCCTGTCTAAACAAAGGCTCTCTCTCGAAGAGACCGCTGCCCTCCTGAACGTTACTGACACCGACACACTAAACCAGATATTAAAAGGGGCAAAAACACTAAAAGAAAAAGTTTACGGAAACCGTATCGTTCTCTTCGCTCCCCTTTATATCGGCAATGACTGTATAAATGATTGCGCCTACTGCGCCTTCCGCTGTTCAAATAAAGATGTTAAACGCCGGACCCTTTTGGACAAAGAGCTGAAAAGGGAGATAAAGAGCTTGGAGGCTAATGGGCAAAAAAGATTGATATTGGTCTTTGGTGAACATCCTAAATATGATGCCGATTTTATCGCTAATTCGGTTAGGATCGCCTACACAACAAAAAATGGCAGGGGGGAGATCCGGAGGGTAAATATCAACGCAGCCCCAATGGAGATTGAAGGATATAAAAAGCTAAAAGAAGTCGGTATCGGCACATACCAGATCTTCCAGGAAACCTATCACCAGGAAACCTATAAAAAATATCACCCCTCCGGCAAGAAAGCAGATTTTCTCAACCGCCTGTTTGGGCTAGACCGCGCTCAAGAGGCCGGGATCGACGATGTCGGAATCGGAGCTCTTTTTGGCCTATACAATTGGAAGTTTGAAGTCTTGGGCCTTCTTTCCCAGGCTATCCATCTTGAAGAAAAATACAATGTCGGCCCGCATACGATCTCTTTTCCACGCCTCCAGCCGGCGCAGAACGTAAATTTATCCGATAAATATATTGTAAGCGATGACAATTTTAAAAAACTTGTCGCGATCATCCGCCTGGCCGTCCCTTACACCGGGATGATCCTGACCGCCAGAGAGAACCCAAAAATCAGAAAAGAGGTCATTGAGCTCGGCTGCTCTCAAATCGATGCGGGATCACGGATAGAGCTCAAGGGTTACACCGAACAATTGGAAGAACAAGAGAGCGACCGGCAGCAGTTTAAATTGGGCGATACCCGCTCTTTGGATGAAGTTATGCGCGAGCTTTGCGAAAGCGGTTACACGCCGTCCTTTTGCACCGGTTGTTACCGCCTGGGCCGGACCGGCGAACATTTTATGGAGCTGGCCAAGCCGGGGTTTATCCAGAATTACTGCACACCTAACGCGATCCTTACCTTAAAAGAATATCTGGAAGATTATGCAACTGAAAAGACAAAGAAAAAGGGTGAAGAAGCAATTAATAATGCTCTTAAAGGGATGAAATCCGCTAAACTGCGCGATGAGGTTGTCAATCGAATAAAAAGGATCGAAAAAGGAGAGCGCGATCTCTATTTTTGAAGATATCCGGTAACCAGCATATTTTCTTCCAAGTGTTCTATATGAACATTCCTTAACCAAACCGCCTGTGAGGGAAATCTTACTCCCTCCCCCTCCACTCCTGTCTTCGCATCTCTCCCGCCAAAGATCTTGGGGGCAAGGAAAAAATACGCTTTATCGGCAACTCCCGCTTCAATCGCCGAGGCGACCACTTCTCCCCCACCTTCGACTAAAACACTGGTGATCTGCATTTTTGCTAATTTCCTCATCAAGGCCTTCATGTCGATCCTAGCTTTTTTTGTTCTTATCGATAATATCTCTGCGCCTTTTTTTCTTAAGGCGTCGATCTTTTTCTTTGGAGCTCTAGGCCCAACAATAATGATCGTTCTCGCCCCATTACCTAAAACATCCGCCTTTAACGGTGTCCTCGCATAAGCATCTAGAACAATCCTAATAGGATTTTTAATTTTCTTAACCAACCTTACAGTTAGTTTCGGATTATCAACCAAAACCGTATTGAGCCCGACCAAGATCGCGTCATAATTGTTGCGCATATGATGGGCATAACGGCGTGAGGCCTTTCCCGCCACCCAACGGCTGGCACCGGTCTTGGTCGCTATCTTTCCATCGATAGTCATCGCCGCTTTTATCGCGACAAATGGCATTTTGGTAGTTATATATTTTATAAATACTTCATTCAAACGTTTTGCCTCTTCCTCGAGCAGACCGACCCTAACCTTAACTCCTGCCCGTTTAAGGATCCTGAATCCCTTCCCTCTCACCAATGGATTTGGATCGCGCATCGACACGATGACCTCTTTTATTCCGGCGTCCGCAATCAGTTTTGCGCACGGAGGATTATTGCCAAAATGGGAACAGGGTTCAAGGTTTACATAAAGGGTAGCCCCTTTCGCTTCTTTTTCGGCCTTTTGGATAGCCCAGGCTTCGGCGTGGGGAGTGGTAACTTCACCGTGATATCCCATAGAAACAATGCGACCACCCTTGACCAAAACCGCCCCGACCATCGGGTCAGGAGTTGTTCTCCCTTCGGCAGATTCGGCCAGGGAGTGCGCTTCACGCATAAACCTTATATCATCTTCAGACCACATGGCGGTTAATATTTTATCACAAAAAAGATAACTATTCAGGCGTGCTATGAATCCCCATACTGAAGTGTGGAGTTGTATTCATACTTGAATAGGTACCAAAAAAGTGAAATTTCGAGCAAAAAGTGTCGATATGTATTAGGAGGCGAAAGAATACCATGAGTATCGGCCCATTAGCGAAACTTTGTCAATCAAGGTCCCAAAGAAGGTCACAACGGGCAAATGCTTGCCTGCAGGGATTATTAGGACTAAGATCGAACAATATCTCTAAACGTCTTCTTGGTTCATATAAGAATTTTAAACTTTTGATCCCTGCTGGCAATCCACTGCTAGATCTTGAAATTTTACCTCAACATGATGCCCATGATGGGATTGATCCCCTGCGCCACACCTATAATGCCTTACTGCTTCTAGATACAGGTGACATCGAACATCTCAACAAAACGAAAATTCCAGGATTTAAAAAGTCGCTGATCGAACTGATCAGGATCGCCATGCTTTACCACGATATTGGCAAATTAGAAGGCCCTTTCGATACTAACCACCCAGAAAAATCAGCTAAGATTGCCCGGGATATTTTAAAGGACCCGTCTATTTCAGGGGTCGGAGAACTAAATGACAAAGAGCTCGATTTTGCGCTGCTGTTAATTAAGTCCCACGACCTTTTAGGTGACTTGTCAAAAGATTATTATTCCGGAAAAACAAATAACGCAGAAGGTCTTTTTAAAATTAGAACTGTTTTTGAAAAGTATATGCCCAAATCACTAACCCTTGAGCAGCTCTTTTTGATTCACACCGTCATCGCTAAGGCAGATATCGGATCAATTCCCGGACTAAAAAAAGTAAGAAATGGACTAAACCGTGTAACAGAGCTCTTTCTACAATTAATAAATAATTCTCATCTAATTTCTCTAAATAAAATATCAATGACTAATTACGCAAGCGAGGCACAAACTCCACTAACCGATGAGATGCGAAGATTAAATCGCTTTACTCCCTCACTGGTTACTTTAATCCAACAGCAGAATAATACTCGTGAAATAAGATTAATTTTTTCACAAGACTCCTTGGAATACCAAACTGAATTTGGCGGGATTGAATATTATGACGGGAGGTTTATTGCCCGATCATTTAGAAGGGCCGGAATAAAAAACATAAAATTGAAAAGCTTTCTTAGCAATGCCGAAATTAATGCCCTAAAAGATATTCTACGATCAGCTGAAAATGGAGAGATTGCCCCGCTAATGGTTAAAAGATTAGGTGGTTTATCGGTTATTGATAGAATAGAAGAAATTGCCGCTAAGGAAGAAAAAGAACAATCTATTCCTGGATTTTACAAACACTATACAAATCTTGAGAATTTCACAAGAATAACTCAAAACAATCAAATAGATGCACAACCGCATAGCAAAAACGGTGAGGTCAGAGAAGGGATATATCTAACTGGTTTATCATTAAGCCCTAAAGAAGCAGCCGATATAATTTTTATTGCTAATCCCGAATATCAAGACCGCTCGACCCACGTTATTGCTTTTGATATTCTCGATCCAGAATTAGACGCAAGGATAGAAAAGACCGGAATAGAATTTTTTATCGAAAAAGAACTCAACCTTAACGATCGTCGGATCCGGGTTAGATACTCCGGGGAAAATCCTATGCAATTTGCAGCATAGCAGACTCATAAAGTCTTTGTGAATATTCATCGATCGCTGGTTTTGCCTCAAGGTTATTCACCCATTTCCTTGGAATCCCTTCTAGGCCGTTATAGGCTCCGCTTAAAGCACCTGTTAACGAGGCTATTGTGTCCGTATCCCCTCCCGCATTAACTGCTTCTGTTACAGATCTATAAAAATCATCTGGGGATTTTAAGAATGCGTAAAAAGCGCTCCCCACCGACTCTAGGACATTCCTTCGTGTTCCAATATGCGCTAAAGCCTGCTCAGTAGAGATCGCTTCATTATCTAATAAATCCTGCACTTCTTGGAGTTTATAACTCATTTCTGTTGTTGCCCCAAGAAATCTAATCGTCTCCAGGATAATCCTGTTAGGTTGCAATTCCGCTCTTGCCGCAGAAGCGATAGCAAAGGCAATTGCCAGTGCCCCATCAATTGAATCGCGGTGTCTGTGTGTAATCCGACTTATATCAATTACCTGAGTTCTCATTGTTTCAACATCCAAACAAGAGAATAATGCTACCGGGGCAATTCTCATGGCTGCCCCATTAGCGGGGCGTAAGTGTCTATCTTTCTCTCCGCTTAAAGCCCTTCTGGTTGTTAAGCCATAGCCGCGATCGGGATGCAAATCAAACATCATCCTCATCGCCGAAGATATATTTTTAGCATCAACTTCTCCCCCATCGACAATCGCACTCATTGTTGCCCAAGTTAAGGCGGTATCGTCGGTCCATTCCCCAGGCCGAACACTTTTCCGGGGATTATCAACATAGTTTGTTACCCTGCCAAATTGCCCGGTTATTTGCCGACGAGTCATGTCTTCAACTGGCGCCCCCAGCGCGTCTCCCGCTGCAGATCCCAGGATGCAACCTCTAAATCTTCGCATCTCCAGCGATAATCTATTTCTCGACATTGATTGAGAACGTACTCTCATTATTTTTCTCCTTACACCTATTATATTATCAGCAACAAATGTAAAAAATTTCAGTTTTTGAGGGGGGATTTTATAAGGATTTAAATTTTTGAATCACAGACTTATAGTCCTTGGCATGATAGATCGCCGATCCGGCAACTAATATTTCTGCCCCAGCCCTTACCGCTCTTGGCGCAGTTTCGAGGTTAATGCCTCCGTCGATTGCTATATTAACTGACAACTTACGACTAACAACTAACGACTTTATTTTTTTAATCTTTAGTAAGACTTCAGGCATAAATTCTTGCCCGCCAAAACCCGGGTTTACCGACATGATCAAAAGCATGTCTACTCGATCTAAAATCGGAAGAATTGTCTCAACTGGAGTTGCCGGATTGATCGAAATCGCCGGTTTTTTCCCATTTTGCCTGATCAACTCAAAGTCTTCGATCATACTTTTTGAAGTCTCCTGGTGGATGGTAATAATATCTGCTCCGGCATTTGCAAAATCAGGGATATACTTATCCGGATTTTCGATCATCAAATGCGCTTCAATCGGCAGCTTCGTGCATTTACGAACAGCTTTCACGATCAGTGGACCGATTGTAATATTCGGGACAAAATGGCCATCCATGACATCGAGATGGATCAATTCCGCCCCTTCGGCTTCAACCTTTTTTATCTCACTTTCTAAACATCTAAAATCAGCCGATAAGATCGACGGCGCAACAATTGCCATATCTAATTTTCCTCCTTAACTTCGGGTTCTGGGGAAACGGTAACCGTTATGTGCACAAAACTAGAAATATCAACTTCTTCACCGGGAAGCGGGCTTTGCGTTAAGATTGTCCCTGAGCCTATTTCGGGAACGATCTCCCGGGCAATTTTTCCCAATCGCAACCCCTTTGCTACTAAGACCGCTTCGGCCTGGATCGCCGGCCGGCCTAATAAATTTGGAACGAATATTTTCTGTTTGCCGGAACTGGTGATCAAGCTTATCGTCCGGCCAACTTTAACCATCTTTCCGATCTCCGGACTTTGCGACACGATCCTTCCTTCAGGAAACTTCATGTCAAAAACCGATCCGGCACGTTTCCCCTTTAATTTATACTCCGCCAACTCATCGAGCGCGACCTCAAGCGTTTTCCCTGTCAGGTCTGGAACGACCACTTCAGGGATCGCTGTAAAATAGGTTAAATATAGATAACCCAAAAATAGGGGCGCCAGGAGGACCACGGCGATGATCGGAAGGATGATCCGCAAGGACGAGAGCTTCATCCTGGCAAAAGCGATACTTAACAGCACCGAAACCACAATAACAAAAATCAGATATGAGCTGGTATAGCTAACAAACATTTTATCTCCCGAATAAAAATACGTAGAGGAGCCCAGAGATAAAGGAGAGCAGCAAGATCGAAGCAATAACAATATTTCTAACTACTTCTTTCTTTATCCCTCCTCGCCCCTCCCCATTTCCCTTCCCCTCTTCCTTCTCCTTTTCCTGGTCTTTGTCCTCCCCAAACCGGTTCACCGTATTTTCAAAAATTGTCACATACTCTTCGTTTACCGGTGTTTTAATAACCAAATTTTTCTTCTCCAGGCTCTCACGAAATTCGGCCATCGTCGCAAAACGGAGCCTGGGCTTAACCTGCAATGCCTTCAATAAAATATCCTGCAGATATCTTGGCAGATCGACAACTTCATCTTTAGTTAATAGGGATGAGGCCCTTAATTTTTTCAAGCTTCCGCGCAATCCTTTATCACGGCGCAACCCTTCGGGCAGGAACATTTCCCCCAGGATCATCCCTAAGGCATAAATATCAGAAGATGCTGAAGCTGTTTTACCTTTTAACTCCTCTGGTGAAGTATAGTGGCCATCCTCCATAAGCGTGAGCGCTTTTTGGGGAAGCGCCTCTTTAATCTCCCCGTCTACCACAAAATCGGTGACCTTAACTACTCCCTGCAGATCGATAAATATATTGCCCGGTTTTAAGCTCCCGTGGATTACCCCTCTGGCATGGACCGCTTCAACCGCCCGTGCAACCTCCTCAGCAATCGCTACCGCTTTATCGGCGCCAATATCCTTGTGCTCTAAAAGGAGCTCTCTCAAGCTTTTCCCTCTTACAAATTCCCTTACATAATAAAAACCTTGCCAGCCATAGTCGCCATCGATCAACTGCGCGATATTATGATGTTTGATCAACGAGAACTCTTTTACCTTTCGCTTCATCACATTGATCAAGCTGGAATTAAGGGTTCCCCGTTTGTAGATCTTTATAATCAGCGGCTTATCGGTTCCAAGAAAAAATCCTTTATAGCTTACACAGAAAGGATTTTCGGAGATCTTGTCGCCAATCCGGTAGCGGCTCTTTAAGAAGCGTTCCATGAAACAATTATACCACAAAACATCTTCTAGCCTAATATTGCGAATTAAATCATCTAAAATCTAACCATAGCCCTATACGTTAAATCATATAATATCTAACCCAAATTATGAAGGATTTGGAGCTCTCTTTTAGGATTCGTGATCTCTTAG
>JAYEOW010000039.1:0-32613 GCA_034723395.1 Candidatus Margulisiibacteriota bacterium | reverse complement strand
CAACCCTGAGAACCGTTATAACAACAACGCGGCCCGTCTTGTCGAATACTTAATACCGCCGGAATTTGTATCTCTAAGGAGATGCGGAGAGCGCAAAATTAAGTCCAGCGGCTTATTCCCGATCCCGAGCACCGATTTGCAGCGCGATCTTTCCCGTCCTTACTAATTCATGAATGCCAAATTTATCGAGAAGCTTTTGGATGTTCTCGACTTTTTCCTTTTCATCCGAGATCTCAACGATCATCGACTCTTCGGTGACATCCACAACCTTGGCTTTACAGATATCGACGATCTGGGTGATCTCACCACGTGTTTTTTCGTTAGCATGAACTTTGATCAAGGCCAGCTCACGCTCAATCGATTCACCCGGTGGCAGGTCAAAAACTTTAAGCACATCGATCTGTTTGTAGAGCTGTTTGATGATCTGCTCGAGAGTCTGGTCATCTCCTTCGGCAACAATGGTTATGCGCGAAATGTTTGGCTTTGCGGTGGTGCCTACTGCCAAACTTTCGATATTAAATCCACGGCGGGAAAATAGTCCCGACACTCTATGCAGGACCCCCGGTTTATTTTCTACAATTACTGAAATTGTATGCTTCATGTTTTCACCTTCAACCCCCTCTCATTCTCCCCTTTATTAAGGGGGAGATGTCCCGACGCTTCGTCGGGACAGAAGGGGTTAGTCGATTAGCATCTCGTTGATCGCCTGCCCCGGCGGGACAAACGGAAAAACGTTCTCTTCCTTAAAAACCATAAAATCCAAAAGCGCCGGACGATCTTTTATCTTGAGTGAATCTTCCAGGGCCTTTTTCACGTCCTCTTTTTTGTCGATCCGCATCGCCGCGGCGCCGTAGGCTTCTGCGATCTTTACCAGATCGGGATTATTGCAAAGATTAGTTGCTGAATATCGTTTATCATATAATAGCTCCTGCCACTGTCGTACCATTCCCAAGAAACCGTTATTTAGTACGGCGATCTTGATCGGCAGTTTGTGGATAACCGCGGTGGCCATTTCTTGAATATTCATCTGGATACTTCCGTCGCCGGCGATATCAAATACGATTTTGTCCGGATTGCCAAACTGGGCGCCGATTGCGGCCGGGAATCCGTATCCCATGGTTCCCAGTCCGCCGGAGGATGCCCAGGTGCGCGGTTTTTTGAATTTAAAATACTGGGCCGCCCACATTTGGTTCTGTCCCACTTCGGTGGTGATGATCGCTTCACCCTTGGTTACTTCATCGATCATCTCAACTATATATTGAGGCTTCAAGACACCGTTCTTCTTGTAGCTTAACGGAAATTTCTTTTTCCACTCCTCAACCTGTTTAAGCCAGTCAAGGTGTCTCCCCTCTTTTACCGGGATTTTGCTGATCAGATCTTTTAAGGTCTGTTTTACATCGCCAACGATCGGCACGTCGATCCGCACATTCTTTCCGATCTCTGCCGGATCGATATCGATTTGAATATGTTTTGCTTTTGGAGCGAAGGTCGGTAAATGACCAGTAACACGATCATCGAAACGCGCGCCGACCGCGATCAAGAGGTCGCACTCCTGGACCGCATAGTTTGCATAAGCGGTCCCATGCATCCCGAGCATCATCAATGCCAATTTGTGGTTTTCCGGAAACGCTCCGAGCCCCATCATTGTGGTGGTAACCGGAATATTTAATCTTTCGGCAAATTCCTTTAGCTCCTTAGCGGCTCCGGAGGAGACGACTCCGCCGCCAGCATAGATGACCGGTTTCTTAGCCAGGGAGATCATTTTGGCAGCCGCTTTAATCTGTCTCGGATGACCCTTCAATGTTGGCTTGTATCCGGGAAGATCGACCTTGTCCGGATATTTAAACTTTAAGGTTTTAACCTGGGCATCTTTTGCGATATCGACCACTACCGGGCCGGGCCTCCCGGTCCTAGCGATATGAAAAGCTTCTTTAATAACTCTTGGAATGTCTTCCACGTATTTTACTAAATAGTTGTGTTTTGTAATAGGCTGGGTAATGCCTGTTACATCTGCCTCTTGAAAAGAGTCTCTTCCTAAAAGTGCTGTGGCTACTTGCCCTGTAATGATCACCATGGGGATAGAATCCATAAAAGCAGTAGCAATTCCAGTTATCGTATTGGTGGCTCCTGGGCCAGAGGTGGCCAGGCACACACCCACCTTTCCGGTGGTTCGAGCATAGCCGTCCGCCGCGTGGGCCGCCCCCTGTTCGTGACGGGTAAGGATATGTTTAATATCTTTTTCTTTAAAAAGAATGTCATAAATGGGCAACACTGTACCGCCGGGATAGCCAAAAATATGCTTAACGCCCTCTTTTTTTAGTGATTCAATTAACGCTTGGGCTCCAGTTATTTCCATGGGTTAAAGGATTTTACCATAGCTATTACCAACTAACAACACGCAAGCTTTGCTCACTATGACTAATAACTATTTAAAACTGCACCAGTATTAGCTGAGCTAACCAACTTCTGGTAACGGCCAAGCCAGCCAGTAGTGATCTTTGGCTTGGGAGCTTTCCACTTTGCCAAGCGTGAATTAATTTCATCAATGCTTAATTTAAGATCGATCTTCCGTTTATGAATATCGATCTCAATTATATCCCCGTCATGAATAATTGCGATCGGTCCGCCTTCGGCCGCTTCCGGAGAAATGTGGCCAATGCAAGCGCCGCGGGTCCCGCCCGAAAATCTTCCGTCGGTAATTAAGGCGACCGATTCGCCGAGCCCCATTCCCGCAATCGCAGCCGTCGGCGCCAGCATTTCTCTCATCCCGGGACCGCCTTTTGGCCCTTCATAACGCACGACAACCACCATTCCGGGCTTTATCTCTTTGCCGAGAATGGCTTTCATCGCCGCCTCTTCAGATTCAAAAACTACCGCTTTCCCTTTAAACTTCATAGATTTTGGGGAGACCGCGCTTTGTTTTACGATACAGCCGTTGGGCGCAATGTTTCCCTTGAGCACCGCCATGCCGCCCTCTTTATGATAGGGCTTTGACAGGGAGCGGATAATATCGTGGTCTGCGATTTTCCCTTCTGTTGCCAGCTGCTTGATGCTTTTCCCTGTGACCGTAGGATTATTCTTTATCTTATTTTTTATGACATGCAGGGCGGCCTGCACTCCGCCGGCGAAATGGAAATCTTCCATAAAATAATCGCCGCCCGGGCGCAAATTGGTAATATGCGGAACTTTTTTACTGACTTCGTCAAAAAGATCAAGCGAAATATCTGCTCCTGCATCATGCGCGATTGCCGGGATATGCAAAACAGAATTAGTGGAGCCCCCCAAGACGTTGTCCATTACAACGGCGTTGTAAATAGCGTTGGAATTTAGGATTGTGCGGGCAGTAATATTTTTCTTTACAAGTTCAACGATCTTTTCTCCGGATTCAAAGGCGATCCTTTTCTTTTTAGCAGAAACAGCAAGGGATGTTCCACAATCAGGAAGAGACATTCCCATCGCTTCGGTCAAACAGGCCATAGTGTTAGCTGTATAAAGCCCCTGGCAGGCTCCGGCTCCGGGACAGGCCTCCATTTCAAGGCAGGCCAGCTCCTGGGCGGCAATCTTCCCTGATTTATGAGAGGCCAGCGCCTCAAATGTATCGCGTACCAGAGATCTTTTGATCATGTTATGGCGGCCGGAATACATAGGGCCGGCAGTTACAACGATAGCGGGAATGTTCAGCCGGCCGGCGGCCATAAGCATCCCGGGAGTTATTTTATCGCATGCGGTCAGCAGGACGATCCCGTCGAAGGCGTGGGCCTGGGTGACAGATTCTACAGAATCGGCGATCAGTTCCCTGGAAGGGAGAGAGTAATGCATCCCCAGGTGTCCCATGGCTACGCCGTCGCATATGCCGGGAAGGCCAAATTGAAAAGCCTGCCCGCCCCCCGCGAAGATCCCGTTTGCGATCGCTTCGGCCAGCGGCCGCATATCTACATGTCCGGGGATCAAATTAGTGTATGAATTAGCGATCCCTATCCACGGTTTTTGCATCCCTTTCCTGGTAACCCCCGTCCCGTAAACAAGGGCGCGATTGGGAACCCTTTCTAATCCCTTTTTAGCACGGTCTGATCTCATTAAAGCACCATCCTTTGCGCAAGATTATAACATATTGCCTATCATTTTACCCCATGCTATAATCCTCTCGCAATGCTTAGATATTTAACCGCCGGTGAATCACATGGTCCCGCGTTAATTGCTATTCTCGAAGGTATCCCCGCAAATTTAAAACTTTCTGAGAACGACATTAACCGCGAATTGGAAAGGCGCCAGCAGGGGTACGCCCGCGGCGCCAGGATGAAGATCGAAAAGGATAAGGTTGAACTAACTTCGGGGGTTAGAGACGGAAAGACGATCGGCAGTCCGATCGCTTTGCGGGTCGATAACCGGAGCCAGGAATTCTTCGATAAACCAATTGCTCAGCTCCGTCCCGGACATGCCGACCTTCCCGGCGCGCTGAAATATAACCAGAAGGATGTTCGAAATATTTTAGAGCGGGCATCTGCCAGAGAGACCGCGGCCAAAGTTGCCGTTGGGGCGATCGCCAAAAAACTCCTTTCCGAATTCAGGATAAATGTTTTTAGTAAAGTAGTACAGATCGGAGAAGTAAAAAGCGAGAAGCAGTGGAAAAAAACGATCGATAAGGCGCGGGAAGATGGAGATACATTGGGGGGAATAATTGAAGTCACCGTTACCGGATCACCGGTAGGGTTGGGAAGCCATGTCCATTGGGACCGAAGATTAGATGGGAATCTGGCTCGTGTATTGATGGCCATTCCCGCGGTTAAAGGGGTGGAGGTTGGCGTTGGTTTTGGAGTGGCCGAAACCCCGGGCTCAAAGATGCAGGACGAGATATTTTACAAAAAAGATAAAGGGTTTGAAAGAAAGACCAATAATGCAGGCGGTTTAGAGGGTGGAATGACCAATGGGGAGCCGATCATTCTCCGTGCGGCGGTAAAACCGATCGCAACCTTGGTTAAACCTCTAAAATCGGTTGATCTGGTGACAAAAAAGGCCTCGGAGGCATTTGTTGAGCGTTCGGATATTTCGGCAGTTGAACCGGCGGCGGTGATTGGCGAAGCGGTCGTGGCGATTGAAATCGCGGCTGCTTTCCTTGAAAAATTTGGCGGGGATTCGATCGAGGACCTAACTTCAACTTTTGAAGCATACCTCTCAAGGATTGTTTGACGTTTTTCCTATAATTTGGTATAATTCTTGTTTGTGCGTCTATACTAATGTAGCGCAATCAGGTCGCTATAATAATAAGTTCTCCAAAGCTCTCCGAAGCACGAAGTGCGTAGAAGGGGCGTAGGAGAAAGGAGGTAAATTACATTGGGAGCAAAGATAAAACTACAAAGAAAAGGGACAAAAAAGAGGCCGATTTATAATATTATCATTCAAGATGACTCATTGGCAACTAAAGGGATGGCGATTGATACCTTAGGTCAGTATAATCCGTTAGCTGAACCTTCGATTTTTAATGTTGATAAGAAAAAAGCCGCTGAATGGGTAAAAAAAGGGGCTAAGCCGACCGAAAGAGTTAGAATCCTTCTAGGTAAGGCTGGCGTTCTTCCTCCGGTTGATCTCGCATCATTACATAAAAGAAGACCAAAAGCGGAAATAAAAACAGAAGCGGCTGCCGAGGGAGAGAAAAAACCTGAAGTTGCAGGTGAAGCAAAAGAAGGAGCTGAACCGCCAAAGACAGAGGAGAAAAAAACAGAAGAGCCAAAAGTAGAAGAAAAAGCTAGGGAGGAGGTGAAAGAGGCCCCGAAAAGTTAACAGGAGGAATCGACATGAAAGAACTAGTAGAATATATAGTAAAAGCGCTTGTTGATAAACCTGATCAAATAAGTATTAGTGAGACCGTTGGGGAATCCGTAGCGATCATTGAGATTCGTACTGCGCCGGAAGATGTTGGAAAGGTTATTGGACGGGAGGGGAGGATCGCAAATTCCATCCGTGCAATTGCCAAAGCGGCAGCGGCAAAACAACATAAGAAAATTACCGTTGAAATATTAACCGACGATGAAAAGTCGGAGAAGAAAAGCATATAAACAGGAGGAAAAAATGGCAGAAAAGAGATTGATCGAGTTAAAAAGAGTTGTAATGGTCAAGGCAATTGTTACCGATGCGTTTAAGCAAAACCTGCAAAAGGAGCTGGAAAGGGCAGTCGCAAATATTGACGCTCAGACCTCTCAGTTAGACCAAAGAAGCAAGATCTATTTAGACAATCTGAAAAAGAAGGGATTAAACCAGAGAGCAGCTGCCTTTAAGCACCAGATGACCGAGGAAAAAGCAAAACAGGCGGCGGCCAAGAGCGATCTTTTGATGAAGATTGAAGAAGCGAAGAAATTACAGATCGGATCAGAGTTTGTCCAAGGGCCGTTGGAAGGGCCGGTAATGGTTGGGATTGGTGATAATCTTTATAAAAAAGTTGGCGGAACCGAGATCATAGTAAAAGACGGGGTAATCCAAGAAATCCGTCAGATCTAATGCGCATTGATATCCTAACTCTCTTCCCTGAGATGTTTCAGGGACCGATGAGTGAGAGTCTGCTTAAAAAGGCCCAGAAAAAGGGCCTTTTAAGTTTAAAAGTAGTTAATATCCGCGATTACGCCTCGGACAAACACAAAACAGTTGATGATACTCCGTATGGCGGTGGTCCGGGGATGGTAATGAAGCCGGACGTTTTGGCAAAGGCGATTTCTAGTGCCGGAGGGCGCGTGGTTTTGATGTGCCCCACCGGGAGGCGGTTGACCCACGAAAAAGTGGAAGACCTGTCAGGGTATGAACATTTGACAATTGTATGCGGGCATTATGAAGGGGTAGATGAGCGTGTCCGGAAGATGGTTGACGAGGAGATCTCGGTCGGCGACTATGTTTTGACCGGGGGAGAAATCCCGGCGATGGTCCTGGTTGATGCGGTTGCCCGCCAGGTTCCGGGGGTTATTAAAGAAGATGAGTCGGTTAGGCGGGATTCTTTTTATAACGGCCTTTTAGATTATCCAAGCTATACCAAGCCGGATGAGCATAATGGTGAGAAGGTTCCCGAAGTTTTGCTTTCGGGAGACCACAAAAAAATTAGTTCCTGGCGGAGAGAAAGATCATTAAAAAAAACGCTGAGGCTTTATCCTGGACTTTTGGCCAGAGTAAATTTAACCGAGGAAGACAAAAAGAGTTTAGCGGGATTCTTTTTGGACTAATATGAGCAACATTTATATTGCTTTGGTCCATCATCCGATCTATAACAAGCGGAAGGATATCGTAACCACCTGTATTACCGGTTTCGATCTCCATGATATAGCGCGCACCGCATTAACTTATGGAGTAAAAAAATATTTTGTGGTCAATCCGCTGAAAGCGCAGATGGCCTTTGCCAATCGGATCGTTGATTTCTGGATGGACGAAGCCAGCCAGGAATTCAACTGGACGCGGGCGGAAGCGTTTAAGCTGTTGTCTGTAAAAGAGAATCTGGATGACGTTTTGGCGGAACTGCCGAAAAATGTAAAAGTTATCGCTACTTCAGCAAAGCCGAAAGGGGCGGTAACTTTTGAGAAGCTTAGAAAAGAGATCAAAGCTTCAAAGGGCCCTTACCTGGTCCTTTTTGGGACCGGTTGGGGGATGACAGACGAGGTTCTTGAGAAGGCTGACGCTGTGCTTGAGCCGATCAAAGGGGTAAGTGACTACAACCATTTGCCAGTTCGCTCGGCAATTGCTATAATATTAGATAGGCTGCTAGGCCGCTAGGAGGAAGAGATTGCAATGAGTACTGTTATTTTAGATATCGAAAAATCAATAATGAAAAAGGATTTTCCTAAGTTCAACGTGGGAGATGTCGTAAAGGTCTTTACCCGGATCGTTGAAGGGGGGAAAGAGCGGAGCCACGGTTTTGAAGGGTTGGTCATTAAGCGCCAGGGGGGCGGGAATCGCGCCACCTTCACGGTTAGAAGGATTGTTCAGGGGGTTGGGGTTGAAAGGACCTTCTCTGTGCATTCACCGCGCCTTGAGAAGGTCAATGTTATCCGCAGAGGTAAAGTCAGACGGGCAAAACTTTATTATTTAAGAAAGAGGATCGGTAGCAAGGCTACCAGAGTGGAAGAAAGAACACCTAGTGGAGAAGAAAAGTAAATTAAATCACTGGCTCTTTGACTGGCTCGAAACTATCGTTGTCGCCTTTATCCTGGCGCTTATTATCCGCGCGTTTTTTGTCCAGGTTTTTTGGATACCATCAAGCTCGATGGAGCCGTCATTAAATATTAAAGACCGGATCGTAGTCAATAAGGTCTCCTACCATTTTAGGCTCCCGCGCCGCCAGGAAGTTGTAGTTTTTAGAGAAGTGGCGCCTGTCGGCTCTCCAAAAAGAGATCTGATCAAAAGGTTGGTTGGGTTTCCGGGAGAGGTCCTCGAGCTAAAAGATGGCATTATTTATATTAATGGGGAGAAGATTAAAGAGAGCCATCCGATGAACCAGGATTTTGCCGATTTCGGGCCGGTCCAAATTCCCGATGACCATTATTTTGTTATGGGTGATAACCGTCCCGCCTCTGCCGACAGCCGCTTTTGGGGGTTTCTCCCCGAGAAAAATGTTATCGGCCCCGCTTTTTTGCGAATTTGGCCGTTGACCAAATTCGGCATGCTTCCGTGAACCTTTCGTTTGAAAGAAAGCTTTGGAAACCAGGAATTAAATATGTAGCAGGAGTGGATGAGGTTGGCCGGGGGCCATTGGCCGGACCGGTAGTTGCTTCCGCCGTCATTTTTCCCCAAGATGTTAAGATTCGCGGATTATCAGATTCGAAAAAGGTATCTTCTAAGGTAAGGGAAAGATTATATGCCGAGATCAAAACAAAGGCGCTCGCCATCGGCATCGGTAAAGTAAGCTATAAAATAATTGATAAAATAAATATTTGGCAGGCAAATCTATTAGCGATGAAGCAGGCGGTAGAGGCATTATCAATTGTCCCCGATTTTATTTTAATCGACGGCGCCCGGCATAAAATTGATCTGCCGATTGCCCAGCAGGCGGTCCCGCAGGGGGATGCACGCTGTTTCTCGATTGCCGCGGCATCGATTGTAGCCAAAATTACCCGCGACCGTATCATGCAAAAATATCATCGTAAATATCCCAAGTATAGATTTGACCAGCATAAAGGATATGGAACAAAAAGACATTACGAAGCTTTGGGTAAGTTTGGACCGTGCGGGATCCACCGGAGGAGTTTTAATCTGAGCTCTTGCCGCCCAGGAGAAGAAATAGAAGCGCCGCTCTAACGGCCACGCCGTTGGTAACCTGCTCGAGGATGACGTTATATGGCCCATCTGCGATCTCGGAGGTTATCTCGATGCCGCGGTTAATTGGTCCCGGGTGCATAACGACTACGTCCTTCTTTGCCTTTTTTATCCGTTCCGAATCCAATCCGTAAAGCTTGTGGTATTCTTCGACCGAAGGGAAGAGGCTGGTGTCTTGCCTCTCTTTTTGGATCCTTAACATATTGATAAAATCGGCATCCTTAATCTCCCGGTCAAAGTTATATGAGACCTTGGCTCCCATTGTTTCGATATCTTTGGGGATCATAGTGGGGGGGCCGATAACGGTGACTTTTGCGCCCAATTTTGTTAATCCCCAAATATTTGAGCGGGCAACTCTTGAGTGGGTTATATCTCCGACAATCAGAACCTTTTTCCCTTTAACCGTCTCCTTCTTCTCCTTCATGGTAAAGATATCGAGGAGGGCCTGCGTTGGATGTTCGTCAAAGCCATCGCCGGCGTTAATTATCGATGCCGCAGAATTTTTTGCCGCCAGGTGCGGGGCTCCCGCCATGCTATGGCGGATGACCAGGGCGTCTACCCCCATCACCTCAAGATTTTTTATGGTGTCGATCAGGTTTTCCCCTTTTACCACACTGCTGGAAGAGATAGCGACATTAGTGATGTTGGCCGACAGGATCTTTGCCGCCATATTAAATGAAGTCCGGGTCCGCGTGCTGGCTTCGTAAAAAAGAGTAACGATGTGCTTTCCAAGCAGGGTGGGAACTTTGGGGATGGGTCGGGAGGCGACCTCTTTCATCGAGCGGGCAGTGCGAAGAATTAATTTTATTTCATCAACAGAGAGACCCTTGAGCCCGAGCAGGTCTTTCCGGTTGAGACTTTTAACCTTGTTCATCCTAAAGGATTATTATATCATAATATGGATGTTATGAGAATACGGCCGGTTGATATTATTATAGTTCTGCTGATCCTGGTCGTCGTGCCGCTGGGAAGATTTTTTCACACGACAAAATCCGCCTACTTAATGGGCACCCCGATCAAGGTAAGGGTGGATGGATATTTTTCTGTTTTATTATCTCCCCATGCGATCGGAGAGGTGCGGAGGTTGGAGGGGAGCTTTGGGAGTTCGATCCCTGAAGGGGAGATTGGATTGGTAAATAGTCTTGCCGGGCTTGCCCCAATCCAGGTTTCGGAGGACACTTTTCGCTGCGTTGAAGTTGCGATGGAGATCTCAAGGCTATCCGGCGGCGCGTTCGATATAACATTGGGCCATTCTAAAGATCTGATCTTAAACAGCGAGGGGAGACAGCTCTTTTTGAAGAGGAAAGGGGTAAAAATCGATCTTGGGGCGATCGGTAAGGGATATGCGGCGGACCATGTGCGCCGCCTCCTGCTGAAAAGTGGGGCAAAAAGTGGTATGATAGATATGCGTTCGACGATCGCGGTCTTTGGCAAAAAGCGCTGGAAGATCGGGATCCAGCATCCGCGTAAGAGTAATGAGTTAATTGGGAAGATTACCCTTATTAATGGACAGAGTTTATCGACCTCGGGCGACTACGAACGTGGTGGCCATATTATTGACCCAAGAAGCGGAAAAGCGGCGGACATGTGCCAAAGTGTGACGGTAGTTGGCCATAATGCGGCAGAGACAGACGCGCTGTCTACGGCAGTTTTTGTCCTTGGGCCGAGGAGTGGGCTTAAATTGATCGGATCTTTGCCTGGCTATGAGGCATTGATCATCGATAAAGAAGGAGCGATCGTTAAATCATCCGGATTTAATTTAGAAGAGATATGATTATACTTGCTTTAAATTGTGGAAGTTCATCGGTTAAATACAAACTTTATTCCTGGGAAAATAAAGAAGTTTTAGCCAAGGGGGCAGTGGAACGGATTGGGATAGAGGGGGGTCCTCCTGATCATCGCCAGGCATTGCAGCAAGTCATTTCCGGGTTGAATTATAAGATCTCGGCCGTAGGACATCGGGTTGTCCACGGAGGAGAAAAGTTTAAAAGTTCGGTTCTAATTAACGATGAAGTTCTAGATGCGATCAAGAGTGTCCAAGATTTAGCTCCTCTCCATAATCCACCAAATATTTTAGGGATCGAGGCCGCTAAAGAGGTTTTGCCGGATGTTCCCCATATTGCCGTCTTTGATACCGCCTTCCATCAAACCATGCCCGAACACTCTTTCCTTTATCCGGTCCCTTATGAGTGGTATAAGATGTACGGGGTAAGGCGTTACGGTTTTCATGGTACCTCCCATCTTTATGTGTCCCGGCGCGCTGCTGTTTTGCTCGGTAAACAATCTTCGGAGGTTAACTTAATCACTATGCATATCGGAAACGGGGTAAGTATTACTGCTGTAAAGGAGGGGATTTCGGTAGACACCAGCATGGGGTTAACTCCACTTGAGGGCGCGGTGATGGGGACGCGGTCGGGAGATATTGATCCGGCGATTATCCTTTTTATGATTGAGAAAGAGGGATTTTATGCCGAAGAGATCGATTATATTTTAAATAAGAAATCGGGGCTTTTGGGAATTACCGGTAAATATATGGACCGCAGGGACATTGAGAAAGGAGCCGCAGAGGGCAATAGGCGTTGTCAGCTGGCAATTGAGATCGAAGCATACCGGCTGAAAAAATACATCGGGAATTATCTAGCGGCCTTGGGGGAAGTTGATGCGATTGTTTTCACCGCCGGAGCAGGGGAATTAAATCCGATGCTAAGGGAGAAGGTTTGTGAGGGGCTTGATGGATTGGGAATTAAATTAGACGGGAAGGTCAATGTGAAAACCAGAACTCGAGAAAAAGAGACCCTAATTTCTGCTCCTGATTCAAAAATAAAGGTTTATGTCATCCCGACCGATGAAGAACTGGTTTTTATCGAAGATGTTGTGGCCATTCTGGAGGGGAGATATGAGACTCATACTCATTTTAAGTACGCGTTCGAAAATCCGAGGCATAAAAGGAAAATCCAATGAATATAATAATTTACGAAGACGAGGGATATAAAAAGTTTCTTCCGCTAACCTGGACCCGGCCGGTTTATAATCTGCGCTGCGGGATCTCGACTTTAGCGGAAAAGATTATTCGCCATTATCCAAAGAATAAGGCGGAGCACAGCTGCCGCTACTACCTCCCCGGGAACAAGCTTATGAAGTTTGAAAAGGGGTTGTTTATTAACGGAAGGGTCCTGATGGACGCAAGGCTGGCGAAAGAGATCACTGTAAAAGGTCAGGACCAGGTTTTTGTTGCCGGGGACGAGATCATCGCCATCCGGGCGGTCAGCGGAACCTTTGACCAGGTCCGCAAAAAAGCAAAGATAAAAAAGATAAGAGTAAAAGTGGCAAAAAACCTATGGGACTTGATAAGAGAAAATGGAGAGCAGGTCAAAGAAGATTGGAATTACTTAAGAAAAAAGAAGCGGAACAAAATTAAGATCGATAAATCGGTTGTTTTTTATAATCGGGGCCAGGTTTTTATCGATGAAGGGGTAACAATCGAAGCAAATTCGGTGGTCGATGCCCGCGGCGGCCCGATCTTTATCGGTAAAGGGACAATTGTTAAACCCTTAACTTATTTAAAGGGACCGCTCTCGATTGGTCCAGATTGTAGGGTTGGCGGAGAGGTTGGGGAATCGATTTTTCACGGGCGGGTTAATAAGCAGCACTACGGTTTTATCGGGCATTCATATGTTGGGGAGTGGGTAAACTTGGGGGCGGGAACGACCAACTCGGATCTAAAAAATAATTATAATCCGGTCAAGATGCTGGTTAACGGGAAAAGGGTTGATACCGGGGAAAAATTTGTCGGATGTTTTATCGGCGACCACGCCAAGACCGGGATCGGAACATTAATTACTACTGGGGCAACGATCGGAGTTGCCGCAAATGTTTTTGGGGGAGGGGTGACGCCCAAGGCGACTCCTTCTTTCAGCTGGGGGAACAAATATATCCATAATATTCAAAGGGCGGTCGAAACGGCGATCGCGGTGATGTGGCGGCGGGGGATAAAGATGACCGATGCGGATTCAGATCTATTGAAACAGGTGTTTAAGCTGACGGCGGGAGAGCGGAAGAGGAATTAGTATTTATCGATGGAAAGGGGAGAAACACGCAGCCACTTTATTGATTTTTTCAATAGTTCAATTCTTCTGTTCAAATTTCTTATATAAGAATCTAGTGAACCTATCGGGACAGAAATTGTGAAAGAGCAGGCCATTTTCGCTCTTGATTCATCTTTGTCCATTTGTGCGGAAACGATATTTGCGCCGTTTTTTGCCATCATTGCGGAAATCTTATGGGCCACATAAGCATTACAGCGGTTTAAGGAGAAAAGGACCTCGATCTTCCTGCGCATTATCCCCTTAGTCCTATGGGTTATATTAGAATATATGTTTTTTGCTCCCGCCAGGATATGCCGCATTTCCGATTCGAAATCTTTTTTACGCGACCGCATTGTTATTTTTGCCAGTGAATAGTTAGTTGTTACCTGTTTTATATTAAAGGTCTCTATGCCGAGGTTCTGCTTATTAATAAGCAGAAAAATTGCAGAAACAACTCCTGGAATATCGCGAACCATCATCCAGAGACGGGTGTGCCGTTCTTCCACCAGGTAAGCGGATGCTACGGAAGCATCTTTTATGCCTTGAACAATTTTTTTTAGTGTCTGCTCTCTATCTTTAGCTAATCCGGCATAAACAAAAAGCCCTTTTTCATCCTCCAGGCCAAACCTGGCGTGCGCAACATGGGAAAGCGAGCTTGAAATATAAATTTTTGCCTTCCCCGGATCTTTCCCATCTCTTTCGAGAGCTGAATGAATTGATTCGGTCAACGTCCTGAACCAGGGGGAAAGTTCGGTTTCGATTGCAATTTCCCCTTCCTGGGCTGCTTCGGAAGTCCGCTGTTGAATTCTCTGCTTATCAAGAACGCCCCTAGTGGCCAATTTTAATGCGGTGGAGGTTGAGGCGGTTGAGGCCTGATTTGGATTTCTGGATAAGATATTTCCTTTTTTGATGATAACGACGTCGCCATTTTCAACCGGGGAAGAAACTTTAAGGATTAACCTTTCTCGTTTTCCGGTCTTTGGGTCGATCCTTCGCACGTCTACATGTTCGGGGCAGCGCAGTCCGAGGTCCGGATTTACGCAAAAAGCCAAATCCAGCAATTTTACCTTTTTGCCGGCATCGTTGGGTAATAATCGATAGGTTATCCCCCGGTGAATTCCATATTTTTCTCCGCTGGCGATTAACTTCTCTCTAATAATGCCGGCCTCATCAATAGACGGGGCTCCCAGCAATCCGTTTAATTTGAATCGGCCATGCGAAGCGGAGCCTGCTTCTGCCTCGGCATGCATCTCTTCGGTCCGAATTTGGACGTTTACCGGTTCGTAATTTTCGCCTCTGAAATGAAGATGGATTGATTCATAACCATTCTTCTTCCGCCCAAAATTATTGCCGGGAGTTATTGTAACGCCGTGCAAAAAATTGTTCCTCCCCATTGTAAGTTCATAATAGCCAAGGGCGGTCAGGTCTTCGGTAACAACGTCCATGGTTTTGACGCATTGCTCTGCCGCGCCTTCAATGATAACCCTGAACCGGCTTGCGTCAGTTAATTTCTTCCCCTTTCGTATCTTTTTTAGGGTTCGCGGGACACTTTTTACATCGATTTGGATGCGATGTTTAATTCCCTTGAGGGCTAGATCTTCGCTAACCAACCCTGTAACGGTCCTGAGACGTGATAGAGCATCTAAACGTGATCTTTTATTTGCGGCGGTTATGATGGACTCGATTTTTTGATATTCTTCTTTATCTAGCCGGAGAAGAGAAATATCTTCAACCAGGACCGATATTGAATCCAGGTCAAACAGGCTAAGTATACGCGAAGTTATATGATAAGCCCTTGAAGCGGTCGTGCCGGTATGGGAGTTGGTCGATAAAGATGCGAATTCACACGCGCCCTCAAGAAGCCAGACGTTCCTGTTTCCTTCCTGCATCAGGCACATTTTTAACAAGTAATCTGCTTCACGCTCCGATATCTTTCCAATAAGAGGGATAAATAAATAAGATCCAAGAATGCTTTTTCTTTTTATCAGGTCAACTACCCGAGGGTCAATGTTTTCCCGGGCCAATTCGTCGACGGGCATGAGATGAAGAAGTCCGGCGGAAACAACCAGGGGGTCGGTGCCCCAGGCTGCCAGCGTTTTTGCGACGTGAAGAAGGTTGATAACTGTTTTTTTCCAATCGGCTTCTTTTTCCCCGTAGTGGCTGACCATTAGGTTAAAGGCCCGCTCCAGAGCTTCAATCTCAATATTGTTGTATCTCTTTTTTGAGCGTAGTTCTTCAAGGAGATCATTCTTTAGCTGGGGGATCCCCGCTTCCCCGGGGGGCTTTGCAGAAGTTGTTTTAAGGGGGATATTTCCCCTCCCCTCACCCGGACCGGGGCCAGGTCTTTTAAAATGAATAGCGTGGCCATACGGTACTCTTGATCCTATTCTCATGCTGCATTATTTATCGCCGTTTTATTTGAAAAATTTCATATATTTAATGATCGCAAAGACGCAAAATATGGCAAAAGTGAGTTTGATAAAACGAACAAGGGTGGTATAATAAATTATATCATTGTGGTGGTTCTAATATGGTGAAATCAAAAGAAAAAAAGAGGGCAGTTAATTTAAGAAGAAAAGGATTTTCGTATGGGGAAATATTGGAACAAATTCCTGTTGCAAAGTCTACCTTATCGCTATGGTTAAGGGAAGTTGGCCTGAGCAAAAAGCAAAAACAGAGATTGACCCAAAAAAAATTAGACGCGGCGAGACGAGGAGCGCAGGTGCAGAGAGCCAAAAGATTGGAAATCACCCGGCAAATTAAAGAGAAAGCAAGGGTAGAAGCGGCTAAAATAAATATTAACCGTGAAAAACTTTGGCTAATTGGGACAATTCTTTACTGGGCAGAGGGAGCAAAGGATAGGGAAGACAGGAAATCTTCGAGGATGAAATTTGGCAATTCGGACCCCGGCATGATGAAAATGTTTATAAAGTGGCTTCGTGAAATTTGTAAAGTGAAGGAAAATAGAATAAGATATGAAATATATATTCATGAAAATAATAAACATAGGATTAAAGAAGTTGTTGAATACTGGGCGGATGAAGTGGGAATAAGTAGAAAATATTTAAACAATGTGTATTTTAAAGTGAATCGGATCAAAACGAATAGGAAAAATATTGGTAAGAATTATTTCGGCTTATTAAATTTAACGATTAGACGAAGCACCGATTTAAACCGTAGGATTGCAGGTTGGATAGAAGGGATTACTAACAGTATTGCCGGGTCGACTAATGGTAGGTCACTTGCCTTTGAAGCAAGCAGTCTTGGTTCGAGTCCAAGCCCGGCAGTCCTTCGACTCGGTCGCTATGCTCCCTCGCTCAGGACTGCGTCCCTCGTTCCGAGGCGAAGGAGATCGAGCGAACGAGCGTAGCGAGAGAGTTGAGATTAAGGAAATATATGCCTTACTACGTCTACATCCTCGAATGTGTAAACAAAGCCTTGTATACCGGAATAACGAATAATCTTGCCAGACGATTAAGACAACATAAAACCGGAGAAGGTGGGCATTATACGAGCTACAACCCAGGGAAAAGGATTAGATATTCCGAAGAACACCCAAACAGAAGTGCGGCTACTAAACGAGAAATTCAGATAAAGAGATGGTCTCGAACAAAAAAGTTGGCTTTAATAAAGGGAGAAAGGGGATTCTTGAAAGCAGCTTCGAGATGTCGAAAAAAGAAATAAAAAATATTATTGTGAAAAATCCCTGTCCCCCAGAGTTATCGTATTCTTCTCGTCTGCCATCAAAACCTTCATCCCGACTAATCTTGCTATTCGTTCGATAGTCTTCGGCGTATAAAAAGCGATATGGGTAGAATCCCGCCGGTACCACCATTTTTTAAATTCTTCGTCGTTATTAGGATGGAAGAGGGTCGTGATTGCGATTATTCCATCTTTATTAAGGAGTGACTTTAGTAGTTTTAAGGTCTCCAACGGATCCTTTAAGTGTTCGAAAACTTCAGTAGCAGTTATAAGATCGTATTTCTTGTCTAAATAAACTTTTTCCGGAGCGAAATACTTGTCATATACGTCGGTTTTAAATCCCTCTTTGCGTAAAAGTTCAGCCAATACCGGTCCGGGGCCGGAGCCAAAATCGAGTGCGGTTTTGATCTTTGCTTTATGTGGATTAATTGCTTTGTCGATAAATTCGCGAAACATATTGACGTAGCCTTCATTTTCAAAATTGTTCTGGTGGAAGGAATACTCTTTTTTCTCTTGATCGGGGGAGAGAATTTTGTTCTCGTCCAGGAATATAAAATCACAGTTATTGCAGTAGTAATAGTTTTGGTCGTATTGTCCGTCGTAAATAATGGCTGTGGTATTCGAGCATATTTTGCAGGGGATATTTGCCATATCGGTAATTATATCTTATTTCGGAAATTTTATTTATATCGATAGGAAAGAACAACTTCGGCAACTTGATGTCCTTCGGGTGTAGAAAGTTTTTCGGTGCGGTGAGTGTCTGTGTGGAATCGCAAATATCTAAAAGTGATCCCCTCTGTTTTTACCTCAGTTGGCCGGTCATCTATGTATGCCCTTGATTCAGCGGCCATCTGGCCCCTTCGGTCTGATGAAAAGAAATCAAGCGCGGCTTCGGCAAGTTTTTGGTTTTTCGCCGCGTAAGAGGTTAGATGAATAATTATTTGCTTATTACCTTTTGTTAATTCTATATCTATTCCCCTTACATAGTATGGTCTCCGATTGAGCAGGGGAATAAATGTTGCCCTGCGGGCATTGATCCCCTTTGACGGGCAAAAAGTTATTACGGGGCAATTTATTTTTATCATCTATCTCACCACATTGTTGTCGATGTAAAATCATGTTAATTTCACTTTTCCTTGTTAGAATTTACCATTTTTGCTATAATTCTCACTAGAATGCCCCCTAAATCAAAGAATAGAAAGAAAGCCAGGAACACCAAGAACGATAAGCCAAAGAGCCTGCCATCAAAATTTAAGCAAGATATTGTTGGTATACTCCTTTTGGCGTTAGCCGTCTTTGTTTTTACCGCAAACCTTTCCACCTCAACCGGCCTGGTCGGTTTCTTTGTTGTAAAAACTGTCTTACGCTCCGCCTTAGGTGTTGGTGTTTTGGTCCTCCCGTTTTTTATCGCGCTTTACGGGGCAATTCTTCTCCTGCGTCACGAAGTAAAAGAGCTCACGGTCCGTTTAACGGGACTATCGGTCCTTTTTATTGCCTATATTGCCGTCGCCCAATTTTATTCGGTAAATTATTTTCCGGATATTGGATCAGTATATTTTGCCGGCGCGGGGGGATTGATCGGCTACGGGGCCAAATACGCGCTAACCCGGGTGATCGGCAATTGGGGAGCCTATATTATTCTAACTGCTTTAACCATGATCGGAACGTTGATGATAATGAACGTTACGGCCTTAAGCGTGATTGCCGGGCTTTATCATCTATTAAGACCAGAGAGGAATGAAGAGGAAAAGGAAAAAACCAAAGGGAAAAATGAGGGAAAGAAAACTATCGCCGAGCAGCTTCCGGTGATAAAAGATATCCCGACCGAATTAGAAGTCATCCCTTCGCCTCCACCGCCGCCGGAACCGGAGCATAAACCGGTAGTAGAATTTCCGCTGCCAAAATTTGAGACAGAGACCGAGCCGCCAGGCAGGGTTAAGGTCGTTTCAGCAGATTCCCCAAAGAAGAAATATTCGAAGTATAACCTTCCGCCGCTGGACTTGCTGGATGATGCAACCGCTAAGGAGAAGAAGCAGGCCCAGAAACTTGGCGCAACAACTGAGCAGCGAAAAGTATTGCTCGAAGAAGCCCTGCGTAACTTTGGGGTTGGAGCGCGGGTGGTCGCAATTTTCCAGGGGCCCGCAGTTACCCGCTATGAATTACAGCCCGAGCCCGGCGTAAAAGTGAGCCGGATCGCTAATCTGGCGGATGATATCGCATTAAATTTGGCAGCCTCCGGAGTTCGCATCGAAGCTCCGGTCCCTGGCAAATCTGTTGTAGGAATTGAGGTTCCAAATGCTCTAGTCACGCCAGTCAGGCTCAAAGAAATCGTTAATACCAAGAGATTCAAAGAATATCCTTCCAAGCTTTGTATCGGAATTGGTAAAGATCTGGGCGGACAGCCGGTATTTGGAGATATTGCAAAAATGCCGCACATCTTGATTGCCGGAACGACCGGATCGGGTAAAAGTGTCGCGATCAACTCTTTAATTACCAGCATCCTTTTACGCGCTACTCCGGAAGAGGTCAAGATGCTGATGATCGATCCTAAAATGGTAGAGCTATCGATCTACAATGGGATTCCCCATTTACTGGCGCCGGTTGTTACGAATCCAAAGAAAGCGGCGGCGACGCTAAAAGGTTGGGTTCTTCCCGAGATGGAACGTCGCTATAAGCTTTTTCATGATAAAGGGGCAAGAAACCTCAAAGCGTATAATAATAAAGTTGACGAAGAAGAGAGCCTGCCGGAAATCCTGGTAATCGTTGATGAGCTTGCCGATATGATGATGGTAGCGGCCAATGAGGTTGAAGCGTCGATCTGCCGGGTTGCCCAAATGGCGCGGGCTACCGGAATCCACCTGGTAATTGCTACTCAGCGTCCGTCGGTTGATGTTATTACCGGTTTGATCAAGGCGAATATACCGTCCCGGATAGCATTTGCTGTAGCGACGCAGATCGATTCCCGGGTAATCCTTGACGCATCTGGCGCCGAAAAACTGCTCGGCCGCGGCGATATGCTTTATAATCCGATCGGGGCGATGAAACCGACCCGCGTACAGGGATCGTTTGTTACCGATAAAGAGACAGAAAAAATTATTAAATTTGTTAAGGAGCAATGTGAAGCAGAATACCTTGAAGAGATCGAGACGATCAAAGGGATCGAACTTGGGAAAGGGTCAGGTGGCGGAGATGGCGGAGAGGGGGAGAGGGATGAGCTCTTTAGTGAAGTTGCTAAATTAATAACCAGCACCGGTCAGGCATCGACCTCTTATGTCCAGAGAAAATTTAGAATTGGATATAACCGGGCGGCGCGCCTGATGGACGAAATGGAATCTGCCGGTGTTGTTTCTCCCCCCGAAGGAGAGAATAAGCCCCGCCGAATTTTGGCAAGCCTGGAAACGCTTAAATCTTTAGGCGTGGAATGATGCGAATTCTTGTTGCGCTTATCCTGTGCTTTTTTCTCTTTGTTCCGCAATCGATCGCCGATCATCCAAAACGCATTGTCTCGGGCATGCCATCGATAACCGAAATACTCTATGCTCTTGGACTTGAGGATAAAATTGTCGGGGTAACGACAAATTGCAACTTTCCTCCACAAACTGGAAGTAAAGAAAAAATCGGCGGCTTTTTTCTTAATTTAGAAAAAGTGGTTTCGCTTGATCCGGATATGGTCGTAATGTTGGAGGGGGCGCAGCCGCGAGAGGTTAGAAGGTTTAGGGATTTTGGATTGCCGGTGTACACTATGGACCCGAAAACAGTGGGCCAGGTGATGGAAGAGATAATAAAATTGGGGGAAATGACGGGGAAAAGGAAAAGAGCGCTGGAGGTTGTGGATGCTATGCGTAAAAAACTGGAATTAGTGGAGTGTAATGTTGCGCTTGCCGAGCCAGGGGATGAGTTGGTCAGGGTCGAAGAAGAGAGCGCGGACGGGAAGACAGTTGAGATCACCCAATATCACGTGTTAAAAGTAAAGCAACCCCAGGCATTGGTTATAATCGGGATGAATCCGCTGGTTGTCGTTGGGGGAGAGACATTGATCGATGACATGCTGCATTACACGGGCGCGCAAAATATTGCGTATAAAACAAATGCCGCTTATCCGCAGTACAGTTTTGAAAATTTAATGGAAGAGGATCCGGACTTTATTATCATTCCGGATGGCCTGCTAAGAAAAGAGGAGATAAGAAAGGACCGCCGCTGGCAGAGCTTGTCCGCGGTTAAGAACAACCGGGTCTTATTTGTGGATGCCGATAAGTTGTCGCGCCCCGGTCCGAGAGTGGCTGAGGTGATCGAAGAGATTGCCGGATTTATTTACCAATAATGCCAACTTGACCATGTGCCATTTGGTAATGTAAAATGGTTTCGAAGCTTCAGTTATGACAAGAAGATCGCGAAAAATTAAAACTGGAATCGTAATTACCATCCTAGCCGTTCTTTTACTGGCGGCTATGTTCTTCTCTCTCTTTTTGGGCTCGGTTTTTATCTCTCCCGACGAATTGTGGGAGAGCGAGATCCTCTGGCAGATCCGTTTACCAAGAGTAATCTTGGCCGCGTTGGTCGGCCTGATGCTTTCGATTTCCGGGGTTATCCTGCAGGGGATATTAAGGAATCCGTTGGCCGATCCTTATATACTGGGAATTTCTGCCGGCGGTGCGGTTGGTGCCGCGATCTCCATCGCTATCGGTTCCCACTTTTTGGTCCTTTGGGTGGGATCGGTCCCGGTGACTGCGTTTATCTTTGCCCTTTTAGCCGTTTTTATCGTGTACGAATTATCCAAGGCGGCTGGAAAGACTTCTTCTGAAACCTTGATCCTGGCCGGGGTCGCGTTATCCGCATTCTGCGCGGCAATCCTGGCGCTTATTATTATTATGACTGGGAGCTTGCAGTCGATCTATTTTTGGCTGCTGGGGAGTTTATCGTCCGCGAACTGGAATAATATCTTTACGGTCCTGCCGGCTGCCGCGATCGGAGGAGGGGTAGCGTATTTCTATTCCAAGGAACTTAATGCGCTGCTGCTTGGCGAGGAGATGGCAACTACTTTAGGAGTTGATGTTGAGAACACGAGATTGATCTTAATCGGGGTTGCCTCCTTAATGACCGCAGCGGCGGTATCAGTTTCCGGATTGATCGGCTTTGTCGGATTGATCATTCCGCATTGGATCCGCTTGATCGTAGGGCCTAACCACCGGGTACTCGTCCCGGTTACCGCGTTATCGGGGATGCTTTTTATGGTTTTGGCCGATACGTTTGCACGGACAATATTATCTCCAATGGAAATCCCGATCGGAATAATCATGGCCTTAGTGGGCGCCCCATTTTTCCTTTACCTGCTCAGGCGACGGAGGTTATCTGGGGAATGACCGTTTTAAAAGTAGAGAATTTAAGCTGCGGATATTTACCGGAAAAACCGATCGTTAAAAATATGTCGTTCTCGGTAGATGAGGGTGATTTTGTCGGGATCGTTGGCCCCAACGGATCTGGTAAAACAACCCTTCTCCGCGCGATCATCGGCCTATTGGCGATCCAGAAAGGAGAAGTCCTGGTCAGCAACCAACGGATCGATCATCTGGAACCAAGAGAGGTTGCGCGGCGGATCGCCTTTGTCCCGCAGATGATGGAGCCGGTTGCCGGGTTTTCGGTCGAAGAGCTGATCCTTCTCGGCAGAACCCCATATTTTGGACGCTTCTTTTTTGAGACAGAGAAAGATTATAACGCGGTCGATTGGGCGCTCTCGGAGCTTAAGATAGAGAAGTTAAAAGACCGGCCGGTGACCAAATTATCGGGAGGTGAATTCCAAAGGGTAGCAATTGCCCGGGCAATTGCTCAAGAGCCCAGGGTTTTATTATTGGATGAGCCAACGACCCACCTGGATCTTCGCTTCCAGGTGAGGATCTGTAAGTTGTTATGGAAATTAAGAAAACACCGGGCAGTAGTTGCAACCTTCCACGATCTTAACCTGGCGGCGCGGCACTGTTCCAGGCTTATGCTGATAAAAAAGGGTGAATTGATCGCCGAAGGGGAGCCAAACAAGGTCCTTACCCCTGAAAATATATGGAAGGCTTATCGGATAAAGGCAACGGTCAGGAAAAATCCGAGCACAAAGAGAGCAAAGTACGTTTTACTTCCTTAAATCTTTTTTGTTTCAGCAGCGTATAGTCCGATTAAGCCTGAGGTGATTGGTCCGCACTTTCCCTTGCTGATCTTTTTATTCCAAATCCGGGTGATTGGAACAACTCCCGCGCCGCTAAAAGTTATAAAACATTCGTCCGCGGTGTATAGTTCCTTTGGAGAGATCACCTTTTCGATTATTTTAAAGGCGGATTGCCTGGCCAGTTTAATCGTCAGCTTCCTGGTCAGGCCGGGGAGGATGGGAGAGTCCGCGGGCGGTGTGTAAATGGTCCCATGTTTTACTATAAAAATATTACTAATGGTCCCTTCAGCGATGTTTCCTTTTTCGTCAAGCAGAATGGCCTCGTTCGCCCCTGTTTTATTAGCTTCGATCTTAGCTAAAATGTTATCCAGGTAGTTTAGCGACTTTATCTTTGAAATTGGGACATTTGCTTTTTTGACCGAACTGATAATCGCCTTCCATCCTGAGGAATATATTTTTTGGGAGAAGACTTTCTGCTTTTCAACGATAATGATCAGGGTCGCTTTGCCTTCAACATTTCTTGGATCAAGCCCATGGCCCATTGATTTTCCGCGAGTAACGATAATTTTTATATAAGATTCTTCAAATTTATTTGCCGCGATAGTTTTTACAACGGCCTGTTTTAATTGTTTAATCGAATAAGGGAGGCGGATCTTAAGTGATTTTGTTCCTTTAACCAGGCGTTTTAGGTGTTCATCGAGCTGGAAGGCTTTACCGTTGTAAGTTCTGAGCGATTCAAAAACACCGTCACCGTAAAAAAGGCCGCGGTCAAAAACAGAAATTGTCGCTTTTTCGGAAGGGATTATCTTGCCGTCGATAAATATCTTCACTACTTAATCTCGATCGGAAGCTTTAATATAAGAGAAGTTCCTTTGCCGGCCCCTTTGGATTCGGCCCAGATACTTCCGTTGTGCGCCTCGATGATCTCACGGGCGATCGACAACCCCATCCCCATCCCGCCCGATGATCTGGTATAAGAAGTATCAACCTGGTAGAAGCGTTCAAATATTTTTTTGGTTTCACCAGCATCCAGGCCGATCCCGGTGTCGGAGACAGAAATTATGATATCTTCTTTGATCTTTTCGAGCGTAACCGTGATATTCCCTTTGGCAGGAGTAAACTTGATCGCATTTCCAAGGAGGTTGTCCAATACCCGGATCAGTTTTTTGCGGTCCCCTAAAAAAGCGCTGCGATCCGGTGGAGCAGTAAATTCAATATTTACCGACTTGCTAAGAGATGATTCCGAAATAATCTTGATACTCTCGTTAATAATATCTTCCAGGAAGATCGGCTCTTTTTGCAGGCTGATCTTTTTGCCAGATTCGATCCGGGCAATATCAATTACACTATCGATCAATTCGTGCAGATGGTTGCTTTGCTTGGAGATCATTTCGAGCGCGTTCTTTTGCCTGGAATTTATCTCTCCAAGTTTTTCTGCCATAAGCATGGCGGTATATCCCTTAATTGGGGTGAGCGGTGTCCTAAGCTCATGGCTGACGATGGAGAGGAATTCGTGCTTCATTTGGTCAACTTTTCTCAGTTCGGTGATATCTTTTAGGATGGCAGAAATCGCAATAATATTTCCGTTGGTGTCTTTTACATGAGATGCGGTAAGCAATAACGGAACGTTCCGGCCGAATTTATTCTTTCTGTCTAGCTCAATTGCCTTAAGCACCTCTTTACTAAGGACCTTATTAACTAGTTGAATTGTCTCTTCATGGGAAAAGAACGGGGGCTGGTTGCCGAGCACTTCCGAGGGGGTAAAGCCAAATATTTTACTGGCCCCTTCGTTCCAGGAGAGGACTTTTCCTTCGAGGTCAACAGTTAAGATGGCGTCGTCCGATCCTTCAACAAGATTGTTAAGATAATCTCTGGTCTCGGTTATATCCCGATAGAGTTTTGCGTTTTCAATTGCGATCGCAGCTTCGGAGGCCATGGTGAGCAGGAGTTCCAGGTCGTCAGGGTTGTAGAGTTCTCCGGATAACTTTTCGCCAAGGTTTAAAATGCCTACTAATTTACCTTTGAGAAAGGAGGGGATGGTAACCGCGCTTTCGAAATGGGCCATCTCTTCGCTGACTTTTATCAATTTCTCTTTCTCTTTTTGCGAGATTATATCGCTTTGAATAAGGCCGTTTACCTCATCCAGGACAACGGCATCTTTTCTTTCGTAAAAATACCGGACAAGATGGTCATCGAGGGAGAGTTTTATCCCTTTTACGATTTTTGGGACCCCGCTTACTTTTTCTACGAGAAAATGGTTCTCTTTTTCTTCAAGCAAAAGGATAGAGGCATTCTTAGCGCACATTGCCCGGATGATGGTGCGGTCGATCAGGCGGAAAAGAGTGTTTAAGTCGGTGACCGAGACGATTAAGCGGGTAACATCTTTAATAATGTTCTGGTATTCGAGTGTTTTTCTAAAAAATACCTGGTCGGTGATCTTTTGAAAGCGGTCACGCAGGGGGATAAATGTAACCGCAATGACCAAAGCAGCGGGGGCGGAGGCGAGGAAAGAGTAATATCCAAAAATAGCGCGAAAGGCGAACTCAAAACCGAGGACGACGAAAACATATACAAAAGTTATTCCGGTGGTTACCAGGGAATAAGCGGTAGTTTTTTTAATGACCAGCGCGATGTCCATGATGCGGTGTTTAAGAATAGCGTATGTGGTGAAAGCCACAAGGAAGATCGTGCCCATTGGACCAATGTAGACCATTTTGCTCAAACCGAAAAATGAAACCAGGCTCACATTGAAAAGGATGCCAATTAAGGACGAAATGATTATTCCGGCAAAAAGATATTTAAATCTATTTTTCTCGCTAAACGATGAATTGAAGTAACCCTTAACAAAATTATAAATAGCAACAAAAAAATAAATAATAAAATGAAGAGCATAAAGCATATTTAATGGTCCGAGCTCAAGAAATATTCCTTCGCTAGTAGAAATAGGCTTGAGTAGCATCCCGTCAAAAACTGAAACTATCAATATAAGGGAGGGGATAAAAAGGGCCGCAACTACATATTTATTTATATGTAACTTCTTCTGAGGGAAAGTAAAGCTTAACAATAATGCGAGATAGGGAATAGGGGCTGCGGCAAAAAACCCCAACCTTATTCCAACTGATCTAACAATAGGAAAAAGGTTTGAACTAAATAACCCAATTCCCACGCACCAGAGTGCCAGAGAGAGAGAGACAAAAGCAAATATTATTTGAGATATAGTTCGCTTAGACTTCGCAAAAACAATAAATCCTAGAAAGAAATTAGCAAAGGCACAAATGAACAACAAAATTGAAGCAGTTAGAACAGGTTTAAAGATCATTTTTTATAGATATTCAAGAATAAATCCTCCAACCATCCATTTACTCGATTCTATTGTAACACAGGCAAGGGTTTCATTCTTTTTAAATACATTTGTATCGATCATTTCATCGAGGCCGATGATAACTGATGAACCGCCGCTATACCCCTTATTCTGCATATTACAGAACCATTTGTCGGCGGATATTGATAGCCTGCCATCGACATGATTCCGGATCTTGTCAAAAAGCATGATAGAGGGGATAGTTGAGAGCGCATGATCGATCTTATTAATATTCGTTTTTGTATGATTTAATAATTTTTCGAATCCGCAAGCAATAAATTCAGGGGCGAGGTTGTTTACTGCAGAATAATCCTGGCCAAGGTGATGGATGCCTGCTTCAAATACCTCTGGCAGGTTTATATTTTTTGCCCCAAGCCTGGACCACATTGCGGGTTTGTGTTTGCAGCCAAGGGACTCATTATGGACCCCTACCACCTTAATGCCTGTATCAAACGAATCTCTGGCCTTAAGAATTACGGCGCTTGCACTATCCGACAGGAACCAGCGAAGAAGGAGATTTTCGCTTTTTACTTTTTCTTGATTATAAATATCAGACAAAAGATAAGCAGATGATAACTGCGAATATGATATAGCGACGTTTTTATATCTTCCCAATCGCAGAGAATCAAACGCAATCTGCATTGCCTTAGTGATTCCTGTGCAATTAGAATGAACCTCGATCTCTGCGCAATTTTCAATCCCCAGGCTTTCTTGGATCAGAGTTGTTGTTGGGGGAGTTTGATAATCAGAGAGAGGGTTAGCTAATATAATGCAGTCAATTTCATTGGCTTCCATTTTTGCTTTGCCTAGAGCATGTTGGATCGCTTTTGTGCTCATACTAGTATTACTTTCGGTAACTTTTTTTGTTACCGGGTTTATGGCAAAGTAACATTGATCGATTCCGAGCAACTTTTTAATTGAAGGCTTTAGTTTTTTAACGAGTTTTTGGATCCTGGGAGTTGCGCGGTCAAGATGTCCTATCCTTTCTTCGATTTTTTCAAAGGGAACCGGTTCGCCGGGCAGGTATACTCCAGTGGAAACTAACTCAACCTCTTTTAGTGTGGTCATTTTACGACTCCTTTCGTATAAGAATTAGAATGGTTTATTATTATATATTTTTTGAGCAGTGTCAATGTACATATTTATTGCTATAATTGTATTAAATAAACCTGCAAAGGAGACAGCATGGAACGCTTAGAAGAGATCATTAAATGTCCGCGGACGGATTCGACGCTTTCGTATTTTGAAAAAGAGGGAAGGCGGGGCTTCCTGGAAAAAGATAAAGATATTTTCTATCCGGAAATTAACGGGATAATAAATTTTGTTGGCCCGGAGTCAAATACAAAGCACAAAAAAATCGGGGAGGCCTATGACCAGTCACTTTTTATGTATGATGATTATATGGAGGGGAATAAGTTTCGCTGGAGGCTTTTAAAATACTTGCTGCTGGGATACGGCTACGATGATATCAAGGAGTGTGAGAATATAACCAGAAAGCTATTTCAAAGGGTGAAAAGGGGAATTGTTTTAGAGGTCCCGATTGGAACTGGAATCCACACCATAAGGGAGTACGCGAAACATCCTGATATTTTATTTGTAGCGATCGATTATTCATGGGGGATGGTAAAAGAGGCTAAAAGCAAGATAGATAAAATGGGGTTAAAAAATGTGGTGGTTGTGAGGGCAGATGTAGCCAAGCTCCCATTTAAAGATGGGGCATTTGACGGTTTGCTTACTCTAAACGGGATCCACTCTTTTCCCGAAAAAGAGGCGGGGATGCGGCAAATGTCACGGGTATTAAAAAAGGGGAGCGCTTTTTTTGGTTCTTTAGTCGTAAAAAAAGAGAGATGGATCACCGACCTGATGATGGAGCTTTTTTATTTCCCGGGAAAATGGTTTTGCCGTCCGGCGCTGACCAGAAATGAATTTAATAAAATGCTAAAGGAAAATAAATTAGCCAAAAAAGTAGACAGGCTTATTAAAGCTCTGGTAGTTTTTGAATCTACTAAAGAAACTTCCTGACCACTTCCATCAATTTAAACGGATCAAAGGGCTTAGGAATATAATCATCAGCGCCGAGGCCTTTCCCCTTATTTATACTGTCTTCGGAGGCCCTTATCGAAACCACAATTACCGGGATCTTTGCTGTTTTAGGGTCGCTTTTTAATTTCTCTAATACTTCAAACCCGTTCATCTCCGGCATCATGATGTCCAATAAGATCAGGTCAGGTTTTTCCGATCCGACCATTTTTAGCCCAATGAGGCCATCCGGCGCGACCGATGCCTTGATTCCCTCGGTTTCCAGAAAGTTTAATATCATTTCGGATGTTGCCGGGTAGTCTTCTATGATGAGTACTTTTTTCCCTTTGCCGTTAGTTTTCTTTTTTGCCATTTTTTACCCCCAGTTTATTTTTCTACAATTGCTTCCCTGGCCTTGAACAGGGCGTACTTGGTGCAGATCGGCCCGATAATTTCGTTAAAAGCAACGGAAATTAGGGTGATATTTAATATAATAGTTCGGAAATCGTAATATGGGGACCCTTTGGTAATCAGCAAAGTTAGACCGATGGCAACACCAGCTTGCGGGATAAGGGTTAAGCCGAGGTATTTCCGTACCGCATCGGATGATCCCGAAAGGGCTCCCCCAGCATACGCCCCGAGCACCTTCCCTGCGATGCGCATCATAACAAAAATAATTCCCCAGATGATCAGCACGGTCCCGGCGGTAATAAAAATATTAAGGTTGAGGTACGCGCCGGCTAGAACAAAAAAGAAACAATATATGGGAGGGGTTAGGCGCTCGAGATTTACTATGATATCCTCATTGCGGGAAGAGATATTAATAAGGGTTAGCCCTAAGAACATATTTGTCAAAAGGGCGGAGACATGGGAGATCGTAGAGACCCCGATCCCCAAAAGTACCATCCCCAGAATGATAATTAGCGTATCTGTCTTTTCTTTGGTGATCTTTATTAAAGAGTGGGCAATTATTCCAAGAACAAGGCCGATAACTAAGGCCAGTAATATTTCAACAAATGAATTTGACAGCGAATGGAGGGCACCGGAGCCAAATTCAGTCAGATGCTTAGGGTCAAAGGTTAATACTAGACCGAACAAGATGATCGCGATCGCGTCATCTAAAGCGACTACGGCCAGGATTGTTTCGGTAAAGGGCCCGCGCGCGCGGCATTCCTTTATTACCGCGACGGTTGCCGCCGGCGCGGTTGCCGTAGCAATTGCGGCGAGGGGGAGGGCGGCCCCCAGCGGCATTTTGAAGATAAACAGGAAGACAAATACAAAAAGGAAAGCCCCAACAGCCTGGAGAAGGGTGATCAAGATCAGGCGGAATCCAAGCCTTTTGACCAGGCTAAGGCTTAGTCCGGCCCCGATAACCAGGGCGATTATCCCCAGCGCGAGCTGGGGGATAAATTCGAGATGGGAGAGAGAATTTTCGGAAAATACCTTTAAGAGAGAAGGGCCAAAAACTACCCCGGCAATTATATATCCGGTAACCCGCGGGAGGCGGATGATGCTGACTAACCGGCCGGAGGCGAAACCGACGATAAGCAGGGCGGCCGATAAGATAAAGACATCTTGGTTAATGACATTAAGAATTTCGGTGATCGATGGGATCAATCGAGCGACCCCTCTTCTAATAATATGTGCGCCAAACTTGCGCGATCAACCACTCCGACCAGGCGTTTGTGCCTTAGTACCGGTATGCGTTTTAGGTTTTTTTGCAGCATTATGTCAGCAACATCTGAGGCCAGGGTCTCTTCTTTGACCGGGTGAAAAGTTCTGATCATATGATCTTTTACCATGGCCTCGCCAACCTGGGTCAGTTTTTTTACGACCTTAGAAAGGTTTATGAAGCCGATCAAGTCGGGATTTTCAGCCTGGAATTTTTCGGGAAAGATCGAAGTGATAAGGTCCCGCTCGGATATCCAACCGGTAACTTCGTTCTTCATGTTTACCACCGGTATGCCATTTACCCCTCGCAGCGAAAGAAGTTCGGCAACATCTTTTAGCGGAGTGTCTTCGGTAACCGAAGTCAGGTCCCGGGTAATAAAATCTTTTACTTTTTTCATTTTAACCGACCTTCCTTGCCTTCGCCATTAAATAAAACTCTTCGACTTCACTTTTAGATTTTGGATGGTTCCGGTTATTTAAAGCCGCCGACCGGCCGGCGCCCAATCCATATTTTAAAGCCTCGCCGATACTTTCTTTTTCCTTGTATTTGTGGATAAAACCGGCTAAAAAGGCATCACGAACTCCGATCATAACCGTATAATCACTGAGTTCGATTTCGCCTTCCCAGATCTCATCTTTGGACGCGACCAGATAGTTCAAGTTGCCAAACTTAAGGATGATTATTTCTGTCTCTTTTTTCCTTAGTTCTTTAATTATTTCGAGGCGGGCCGCGGCATCGTAGATATCTTTACCGAACATATTCTTGTTCTCGCGGAGGTCGGGACAGACGATAAACTGTTTTGTCCCCTGCGCGCACTCCTGGAGGATATCTTCCGGTAAATTAAGGACAACATCAATATTTTTTTTGTTAGCGGCTGCGACTAATTCTTTAATAAAATTAGGGGCGACCCCGCTGGGTAAGCTTCCGCCAATTTCCACAAGGTCGATAGAAGATAGAAGCCGCTCAAAGTTCGCTTTAAAGCTATTCAGGTAACGGAGCCCAATTGGGTTCCCTTTTTCTACGATCAGGGTTTGCCGGCGCTTGCCTTCTTCCATAATAAAAAAATCGGTGCGGATCTCCTGGTCGACATAGATAAAATTGGTGGTAACCCCGATTTTTCTAAGCGCTCCTTCAAATACCGGGCACCCCTGGCCCCCCAAGAGTCCGGTGGCTACAACTTCGTTTCCTAAAATAGCAAGCGAAGAGGCGACATTGATCCCCTTTCCGCCCGGCATACGGGCAGTGGTTTTTGCGCGATTAAAGGTCCCTAAATTGATATCGGGAATTAATAAAAGATGGTCGAAAGCAGGATTTAAAGTAACAGTAGCAAGCATAACGTACACCTCATTTTTTGTTTAACTAAGCGTATTCTAGCACATAAAAAAAGCCCTCGCTATAAAGCGAGGGCTTTGATATTAAAATGATCCGGGAAGATTAAATTTTGTATCCTACGCCGAGCGCGATTTGGCCGCTGGAATAATTGGTTCCGCCGGTAAGGGTGATCGACTGTAGGGTATATTCAATAAAGATAGCTCCTTGTTTCGACCAGGCGATCGCGCTGCCAATTGTTCCATCCAGCTGGGTCGATGCATCGGTCCCATTCGACGCGGTTTTTCGATAAGCGACCCCGCCGTAAGGGATAAAAGGCGCCATTATCTTGCTGACCCCGATCCCGAGCATCATTTGGGTTCCGGGAGTGTTAGTGGTCGTGATCGTTTTAATTGTTGTGTTCGTTGATTTATATCCAAGGCCGACCGCGACTGAAACCGGGGCTTCTTCGATGACCGCATATTTTAGATTGGCTCCGATAGCGGTACCGGAGATCTCCATCCCCGTGGGTAATCCGCTCATATTCGCTGACGCGACGTTGACAAGAAGGTCGAGCTTATCCGTCAATCCATAGCCGGCATAGCCGCCATAAGCGGTTTGCGAATAAGCGGAGTTATTGCTGGCATTTTGATTTTGCAACCCGAGAAGCTCGAACGCCCACTTTCCCTGGCCAATGGGATTTGCCGTGGTCAGTAGTTCAGCGGATGCCGTAGAAATTAGAAAAACTGCCAAAAGTAAAGAAACCAAAAATGTTCTCATCTTTTTCTCCTTCGGACCGAGGTCCTTGTTAATTAAATCGGGACTAATCTTTTTCTTTTAACACTCCTCCTTTTTTAATTTACCTAAAAGATATAACCTTGGGACGGCAAAGTCAAGACGTTTTTGGCTCCTCAGCAAAAAGTGTGCCAAACTAAACCTCCTAGATAAGTAATGGGAATAAACGCCAGCATCATTTTTCTGATGTAAATTTGGACATTGCGAAAGCCGAAACTTAACCGTTTGATCATTT
>JAYEOW010000038.1:0-33348 GCA_034723395.1 Candidatus Margulisiibacteriota bacterium | reverse complement strand
TTGACCCGTTTATCAGAAGGCAAGTTAAGGATCGTTGCCGCCAAAGTTGTTGAGGTCTCCAAAGAACTTGCCTTCTGATAAACGGGTCAAAACATTGCCGGTTAAAGATTTTTTCAGTCCGTCCGGTTTAATTACTACTAATGTCTGCTGCATTATCCTATTATCTATTTCCCAAAATGGTGGAGCTGATGGGATTTGAACCCACGACCCCCGCGTTGCGAACGCGATGCTCTCCCGACTGAGCTACAGCCCCCTACTTCTCCTGAAGGATTGCGATCCCGGGAAGAACCTTACCCTCAAGAAATTCCAAAGAAGCTCCGCCACCGGTCGAAATATGCGACATCTTATCTGCAAGTCCAGCTTTCTTAACCGCAGAAGCGGAATCCCCGCCTCCAATAATTGAAACGGCGCCATTTTCGGTCGCTTTGGCAACCGCCTTTGCAACTTCGAGAGTCCCCTTGGCGAATTCATCCATTTCAAACACGCCCATCGGTCCATTCCAAACGATCGTCCCTGCATCTTTTAACGCGTTTTTAAATTTTTTAACTGTGTCCGGACCAATATCCATTCCCTGCCAACCTCCGGGAATAGTGGTGCGTGGAACAATCTGGACATTTGCATTTTCCGAAAAATCATCCGCCACAACGTGGTCAATCGGAAGAAGGAATGGGACTTCTTCATCGATCGCCGCTTTTAATATTTCTTTTGCTTCAGGGATAAGATCATCTTCACAGATCGATTTTCCAATATCGATCCCGCGCGCTTTAAAGAATGTATAAGCCATGCCGCCGCCAACGATCAATGTATCAACCTGTTTTAACAGGCTTTTCAATACTTGAAGTTTACCGGATATTTTCGCGCCGCCGATTATCGCGACAAATGGCCGTTTGGGCTCGGTTAGCGCATCTCCTAAGAACTTTAGCTCTTTTTCAATTAGAAAACCGGCATAGGCAGGAAGAAGATGGGCGATCCCCTCGGTCGAAGCGTGGGCGCGATGGACCGTTCCAAATGCGTCGGAAACATAGATATCGGCAAGTGAAGATAATTCTTTAGCAAATTCCGGATCGTTCTTTGTTTCTGCTTTGTGGAAACGGAGGTTTTCTAAAAGGAGGATATCACCTTCTTTTAATCCGGAAACCGCCGTTTTGACTTCCGGTCCGATACAATCCGAGACCATCTTCACTTCTTTATTCAAGAGTTCAGATAGCCTTTTTTGGACCGGAGCAAGACTCATCTCTCTTTTAACTTCGCCTTTTGGGCGTCCGAGGTGAGAAGCGAGAATAAGGATCGCGCCTTTTTTGTTTAGGAATTCGATCGTCGGAATGGACGCTTTGATCCTTTTATCCGAGCTTATATTTTGTTTATCATCCAAAGGGACGTTGAAATCACAGCGGACGAAAACCTTTTTACCTTTCAGGTCCTTATCCAAAATATCCGCGGCCGTCTTTTTTGCCAACGCAATTACCTCTAGATCTTACACTTCTTGCCGATCAATCCCATCAGATCGACCATGCGGCAGGAGAAGCCCCATTCGTTATCGTACCAGGATAATACCTTTACAAAGTTATTATCCAACACCATGGTTGATTTTGCGTCAACGATCGAAGAGAGAGGATTGCCGGTATAATCCACCGAAACCAACAGCTCCTCAGAATAACCAAGAATCCCCTTAAGCTCGCCTTCTGTCGCTTTTTTAAATGCTGCGTTAATCTCTTCAGCCGTAGCCGTTTTCTCTAATTCGACAACCAGGTCAACCAGGGAAACATCAGGAGTAGGAACACGGATTGCCATTCCATTCAACTTTCCGTTAAGTTCCGGGATAACCAGTCCGACCGCTTTCGCGGCGCCGGTGGTTGTCGGGATCATGGACATTGCGGCAGCCCTTGATCTTCTAAGATCTTTATGCGGCAGGTCTAATATCTTTTGGTCGTTGGTATATGAATGGATAGTAGTCACTAATCCTCTTTTAATCTTAAAAGAATCATTAAGTACTTTAGCCACAGGAGCTAAACAGTTTGTGGTACAGGATGCGTTGGATATAACCGTGCAGGACTCATCCAGTTTATCGTCATTTACTCCGAGGACGATCGTGGCAGCGCCCTTCCCTTTTGCCGGGGCGGAAATTACAACATATTTCGCGCCAGCTTTTAAATGGGCGGAAGCCTTTTCCGCATCGGTAAACATCCCGGTGCACTCCAGGACAACCTGAACGCCCAAATCTTTCCAGGGGAGTTTTGAAGGGTCTCTCTCGGACAGGACTTTGATCGTCTCTCCGGCAACGGAGATCCCCCCTTCAACAGTCTTTACTTCCTCTCCAAGAATACCGTGGACCGAATCATATTTCAACAAATGAGCCAGGGTTTTACTGTCGGTAAGATCGTTTACCGCAACGAACTCAAGCTCCTTGTTACCGTATTTTAGGGCCGCCCTTAAAACATTTCTCCCGATCCTTCCGAAACCATTGATCCCTACCTTGATAGCCATGAAAAATTTCCCCCTTTTTAATTTTTCCCCGAGCGAGTCACGCAGTGGCGAGCCGAGGGGTCGACAAACAAAAAAGTATTATAGCACTAACCTAAATCCCGCGCAACAATTTAATAAAAATAGTGAAATTAACCGGGAATATTAATGATAATTATCCGGAGGTAAAAATGAGCATTACGATAGGCGGAACACCAACGATTCCCGCGCAGCGACCACCTGTCCGTAAAATATGGGCGCGTAAAGCGATCATTTCGATCCAGAACCGAGGTTCACTAAGAGAAAAAGAGATTGATCTCTTTAATCTTCGAAAGCTTCACGTCGATAATAAAGAGCTAAAGCCGACCATCGAATATATTTTGCAACATTTCAAAAGCGATCCTAGCCTCAATCTGCTGGCAGGAAGTATTCTCGTAGAATTTGGAAAAAAAATCGAGAACCCCCGCTTCATCAACCCCTCTGGTATTTACGGCAGAAGATTGTTTCACCTGATAAGGTTATTGATCCTTTGCGGGCAAGAAAAATCCGCGAAAAGGATTTTAGGCGGCCGAAGCGCTAGAGAGGCACGTGATATCAGAATAATGATCTCACGCAGCGATCCAAATCCTGAGGTCAGGCAAACCGTCCCCTTCTTGTCTTAACCCGTTTTTCACTTATCCCAAACGTAATATCTATATATTCCCGCAGGTCTTGCAGCCCGTAAACAAATTGGGCCATGCTGTTTCTGTTTTTCGGGTCGGTGGCTAAAGCGCGCGTAAATATACTTACCAGCCGCCTGCGCACCTCTTTGCCGGATCCATTTAGTCTTGCCAGCCCGGTCTCCGGTCCCGCCCGCTTTGCCATCTGTCCGTTTATGATATCAAAATCACGGCTATTCTTTTTAAAATCAAGCGTATCCGCCTCAAAAACATCTGCATCTTCCCGCTCTTTCGCTTTAACCTGATCCCTCTTTTTTAACGACGGCCCGGCAGCCAGATCATTATTATCCAACAATATCGAACCATTTTTCAATGTCTCCAGAACAATATTTAACCTATGTCCGCGAGTTATCTGAGTAAGCGCTTCTCTCAAGGTTTTTACTTTTATATTTGCCCCTTTTTTGCCGTAGAGCAGCTCGTAAAACATGGTGGCTAATGAGTAGACATCGGTTTTTAGATCGATCTCTCCCCTAGTCATCTCCGGAGACATATAGAACGGGGTCCCTTTTATCAGACCAAGCCCGGAAGTTTCCGCCTCCTTCTCCATCTGCTCTTTATTATGGGTATCTACTGCGACGCCAAAGTCCAATATTCTTATCCCTTCCGGATTCCAGCTCGCATCTCTCATGCCGATATTTTCAAATTTAAGATCGCGGTGAAAGATCCCCCGTGCGTGGATCTTTTTTAATGTTTCCCCTATCCTGATGAGCATTTCCAAAACATCATAAAGCTGTTCCGCGCTTTTGATCGGCTTTATCCGGGCTTTAGCATTTAATGTATCATATATCCGCTCGAAATGGATCGCACGCCCCTCGACCATCGAATGGTTTTCAACAATATCACTGCCTGTTTTGTCCCTGAAACCGGCTAACTCGCCGTGAATATTACTGCGCACAACAGAAATCACATTTTTTAGATCTTTTAATAAATGCAGTATATTCAACTCAGTCTCAAAATATTCCTGGAACTCGCTATCCATTTTTGTAACCTTTGCCGCTCCTTTAAGTTTTCTCCATCCCACACCCGTTTTATAAGCGTCGAATTCAACAACGTTTGCCATCCCTCCCTCACCAAGTTTATTAATATTCTCCTTGATCCTGTATTCCATTCCAACATGTAACGGTCCGTTCCCATTCGTCAAAGCGGTATCAATATGGATAATATATCTTTCTTCAAGTTTTCTTAAGTGTTCAAACATTTCCTTAGCTGTAATTCTCGTGCTTCCTTCTCGGGCCAATAACCCCTTAAGCAGCGCGTAGATCTCTTTCTGCGCAAATTTAGGTTCAAACTCCAGCCGGGCGGTTAAAAGAGGATCGTTTTCTTTTCGCAGGCGGGTTTCCAATAATTTTGCCAAATTCTGTGGCGGTTTACCATTGTACTCGGCACGTAAAGCCTTGAACGGATTTTTTCTGGTCAATAAGGTGTAAAGCAAAATACCCAAACGATATCGTTCGGAATAGACCGTACTGTTATCGCCTCGGATCTCCTCCGGGGAAAGATTATCGCGGTCCAGCCCCTCGATCCCCCGGTATCCATCTTTGGTCAGCGATGCGTGGTTTAGGTCCATGAAAAACAGGTCCCACTCCCTGAACTCAGATCCGGCGGTCCGGCTGTTCCTGGCCACGATCCCTTCAGGAGAGATCCTGAGCAATACATTAACATCTTCCGCTACCGCAATCCCGTCAGCAACTTTTGCCGCGATGGCAATAACATCGTCCAAGTGGAACGGACCCTTTTCTTTATTAAAACCCTTATCGGCCGGACTAGGATGGTTCTTAATATGCTCGGCCAAGGTCTCATAACTTTTAATGTCCCGGGGGAGTTTTAGGTCGATAACCTTCCTGGTTTTATCGGCCGTATTTCCGGATAGTTTAAAGAATGGATGGCCAAAAGGATAGAGGACATTCTTTTTATGCATCCACGCCAGCGCGGTTAAAAGCAACCGGCTGGGCGAAGAGATCGAAAGATATTGGCGGCCATTACGTTCAACGGTCTTGCTGTTCACGTACGGCGAACGCACTGCTCTTGAAGTAAGCGATGATTGAATTCTTCTATATAATGCTACCGCTGACAATGCTGGCATTGCACATGCTCTCCTTATAAAGATACACACGTACCCTTACATAACACATATCGGTTTATTAAGCCAAATTCTTGCGTTATAATGGAGATCTATGGATGAGAACCTTTCGTGGAAAATTATACTGGTCGCGGCCATTTTTTCGCTGTTCGTAATGGGAGCTGTCTACTATTTCATCTCCCCCCGCGATATGACCTATTTTAGTGAAGATAAGACCGAAAAAGTGGCCGAATTCAAAGATACCCGCGTTTCTGGGCGTAAAGACGGTAAACCGCTCTGGGAATTCAACGCCAAAGACGGCTGGTCCACAAAGAATTGCGATGTTACCCACCTCTTTGATGTAACTAAAGGAAAGATATATAAGTCGGGCAAATTAGTGGTCATCGATCTTTCCGCTCCCCGCGCCAAGGCGTACAGGCGCTCAGATGTTGTGGAGGTTGTTGGAGATAAGAATAATCGAGTAAATGCCTATCTCGACCTTGGCAGGATATCCAATCGGGAGAAAAAAGATTGGACAAAGATGACCGCTGATTTGTTAAAATATGTTCCAAAGATTGAAGAGACCGAGATCTCCGGCAATGTTAACCTGCATAAAAAAGATTCCTCAATATTTACCCAGAGGATCCTGATCGATAACGATAAAAATATCGCGCGTATGTTCGATAAGGTCCGGCTCCGGAGAAAAGACGGGATCCTTTATTCTAAAAAGATGGAATATCATAGTGACAGCGAGAGACTCGAAGCAGATGAAAATGTCAGATTAACTATTACTGAAAATAAGGTAAAAACGGTCATCAAAGCCAACCACGCTTCATTTTATACCGACGCTGCCCGGAATATGCGCTTAAAAGGGAGCGTTGATGTAGTCCAGGGAAAGAAGTTTGCGGTGGCCGATTCCGCCCTCTACTCCCAGCCGAGAAAGAGCCTTTATATGAAAGGGAGTGTTAAGGCGATCTTTGAAAAAGCGAGAGCGGTCTTAAAAGAGAGCACGGCTAAAAATCTTAGAAGCAAAGAGGCCAAAGAGATACTTAAGGAAAAGACGGTCTTAACTTCTGATGAACTTCTGTTTTCGACCAAAACCGGGGACGCTACCGCTACCGGCTCGGTCTTGGTTACTCAAAAAGGGCGGGAAGCAAAAGCGGATCGGGCGGTATACAATGATGGGATCGAAATATTGACTCTCACCGGCAAGGTTTATATGAAGAAAAAGGATAGATGGGTAAAGGCTGAAAAAATTATTATTTCCGTAAAAGATGAGACCTTTGAAGCAGTTGGGCAGGTAGAAGCCGAATTTAAGCTTTAAAAGATCAACTTTCTCTGCCGCATTGAGATACTCTGTAATATCGCTACCCCTATCATGTTCATCATCAATGACGATCCGCCAAAGCTTAAGAACGGGAGCGGCATTCCTACTACGGGTAGAATTCCCAAGGTCATTCCAACATTGGCAAAAACATGAAAGGAAGTCATCGCGGCTATCCCGGAAGCAAGCAGTTTGCCAAAAAGGTCCGAAGCAGCCGACGCGATAGCCATCGCCCGCCAGACAACGACCGAATATAAAGCAAGGACAAAACTGGCGCCGATAAAGCCAAATTCTTCACCGATCGCGGCAAAGATGAAGTCAGAGTGCTGCTCGGGGATAAACTGCAGCTGGGTCTGCGTCCCGTGGAGAAAACCTTTACCAAAAATCCCGCCGCTGCCGATCGCGATCCGCGACTGTAAACTGTGGTACCCTGCCCCGTGCGGATCGAGTGAAGGATTTAAAAAAGCCAGGATACGCGTTTTTTGATAGGTCTTTAACATTCCCCAGATCAGCGGAAGCGCCAGACCGACTAAAACATTTATCCCCAGGACCAAAACCCAGTCCCAAACTGTGGCACGCGTTAAAAATAAAGCTACAATTATCCCTAACAAATATAAAATCCAGAGAAAAATAAACGGCCTCAATAGGATGGAGACCATCGGCGTGACCATCAGGACCAATAACTTAGGCGATGATCCCGACACGGCCAACATCCCGATCAGGATAAAAATAAAGACCAGCGCAGTTCCCAGATCGGGCTGCCTGAAGATCAGCAAGAACGGTATCCCGACCATCGCCAAAAGGACCCCGTATTCCTGAACACTCTTTAATTTTTCACGGGTGGATAAGTACGCGGCCAGACAGATCACGATAACTATCTTTGACAATTCCGACGGTTGAAAAGAGAAAGACCCTATTTGAAGCCAACGCTGTGCCACGGTCCCTGCTCCTCCAAACAAGATCACGAACAGAAAAAAGAGCATCGCTCCGTAAAAGTAGAGTGATAATCTTTTCAAGCGCTTATAATCTACATATGCAAAGATCGATAGGCCGATCAATCCGATAAAAAACGAGAATAACTGGCGTTTAATAAAAAGGAAGGCGTCGGCGCCGATCTTGGCCTGCATCGAAAAGGTGCAGCTGAAGATTGCAAAAAAGCTTATGATAATTAGTAAGCTGACCGATCCCCAGAGCCACGGGTCAGAAAGTTTTAGCAGGCGGAAGTTTATCATGAAGCCATTTCAACCGCTTTAAGCATAGCTTTTGCTTTGTTAACGGTCTCTTTATATTCTTCAGCAGGAATAGAATCGGCCACTATCCCCGCGCCAACCTGGATATAGGCTTTGTCACCCTTAAAAACAATCGTACGAATAGTAATGCAGGTATCCATCTCACCAGAAAATCCGAAATAGCCGATCGTCCCGGCATAGGGACCACGCTTAACTGTCTCTAATTCATCGATTATCTCCATTGCACGAACTTTTGGCGCGCCGGAAACCGTCCCCGCCGGAAAGGTCGCTTCCAAAAGATCGACCGAGTCCATCCCATTTTTAAGTTTTCCGGTAACGTTACTGACAATATGCATAACATGCGAATATCTTTCGATAACCATCTCTTCGGTAACTTTAACTGTTCCATAATCACAAACCCGGCCAAGGTCGTTACGGCCGAGATCAACCAACATTATATGTTCGGCCCGCTCTTTGTCCGAGGCTAACAGCTCTTTCTCCATCGCCAGGTCCTCGGCCTCGTCTTTTCCTCTCTTCCTTGTCCCCGCGATCGGCCTCACCGTGGCCATTCCGTCCTCTAAACGGACCATAACTTCCGGAGAGGAACCGACGATCTTTAATTTCCCCAACTTAAGGTAATACATATACGGCGAAGGATTGATCCTTCTTAACACCCGGTAGACATCAAAAGGATCGGCGCGGCAATCGGTCTCAAAACGCTGTGAAGGGACGAACTGGATAACATCGCCGGCTTTTATATGCTCCTTCCCTTTTTCAACCACAGCTTCGTACTCTTCTTGGGCCATATTCGAGGAAAATCCGGACGTTTTATCTTTTTGCCGGATCTCCCTAAGCTTGACCGCTTTATTTAAAGCTCCCTCTAAATTATCGATCCTTGCGCACGCTTCCCGATAAGCTTTTTCCGGGTCCCCTTTTATCTCTGCGTTTGAAATAATGAACAGTTTTCCTTTAATGTGGTCGAAGGATAAAAATGTATCGGCGTGCAGCAGGACCATTTTGGATAATTTGAGATCGTCTTTGTTCTTGTCGGGGATTTTTTCGATCTCCCGGACCATATCATAACTGACGTAACCGACCAAACCGCCATGGAACCTCGGCAAACCATCGACTTTAACCGCCTTGTATTTGCCCAGGACATTTTTGATCGCCTTGAATGATTTTAATTCGTGGACTTTATCCTTGGAACACGTTCCGAGGAACGAATAGCGGGCGATCTTTTCGCCGCCTTCGATCGATTCCAGGAGGAACGAGTATTCACCCTCTATTTTCCTAAACGCCGAAACCGGTTTTTCATCGCCAACCGGTATCTCTTTATAAACCGGGATCAGGTTCCCTTTTTCCGCTAACTTTATAAATTCTTCTTTATTTGGTTTATACATATTATTCTACCTGCCACAAAAGCCTGCCTGCCGGCTTCGCCCCGAGGCTCAGCCCGAGGGGCAGGCACTAAAACACTAAATTCTTTCGTGCTTTTGTGTTTTAGCGGCTATGTTTTTCTTATTACAACAAACTCTGCTAACTCGCGTAAACTATCCGCTCTCCTGCCAAATATTCTTAAAGCAGCAAGCGCCTTTTTCTTTTCGAGCAAGGCCAGTTTTCTGGATCTTTCTACCCCAATAAAATAAGGAAAGCCTTTCCCGATATCTGCTTTGACCGGCTTCCCCAGTTTTTTTCTCGTCGATGTGGCATCCAGTATATCATCTGCGATCTGAAAAGCAAGACCGAGGTGTTTGGCATAATTGGTTAGCGATTTAAGCTGTCTTTTGGTCGCTTTTAGCTGGATCGCCGAAGCGCGGACGCAGGCGATCAGCAGAGCGGCTGTTTTACTAAGATGGATCGCCTTTAATCTTTTTAGGCTAATTTTTTTACCTTCGCTTTCGAGATCCATTACCTGACCCTCTACAACCTTCATTAATCCTTTCCCGATCTCTTCGATCACTTTTGCATTATTAGTCTCTCTAGCAAGAATTTTAAAGGCTAACGTATTCAAAGCATCACCGGCGAGAATAGCAGTCGCCTCATCGAATTTTTTGTGGCAGGTCAGTTTCCCGCGGCGGTAATCACTATTATCCATCCCGGGAAGGTCGTCGTGGACCAAAGTAAAGGTGTGGAGCATTTCGATGGCGCAGGCGATCGGGATCACTTTTTTGGGGTCCTTTCCCAATGCCTTTGCGGCCGCCATACAAAGGACCGGACGGAAACGCTTTCCGCCGGCAAAAACCGAATAGCGCATCGCCCTGGCAAGCTTACCTTTTTTAGGTAACGCGGACTGTAATGCCTTTGTTAGCAAGATGATCTTTTATCTCCTTAATAGTTAGCTCTTTATAGTGCAGCAGTGAAGCTAAGAGCGCGGCATCCGCATGCCCTTTTACAAACGCCTCATAAATATGTTCCTTGCTTCCAGCGCCTCCAGAAGCAATTACAGGAATTTCTACCGCATCGGCGATTGCTCTGGTCAATTCCAACTCATAACCGATCTTGGTTCCGTCCCGGTCCATGCTGGTCAAGAGTATCTCGCCTGCTCCGAGAGATTCAACCTTCTTTGCCCACTCGACCGCATCGATCCCCGTCGGAGTTCTTCCTCCATGAGTATAAACTTCCCACTTTTTATCCTTAATCTTCTTTGCGTCTATGGCAACAACAATACACTGGCTACCGAATTTTTCGGCCCCCTTTTTTACCAGGTTAGGATCGGCCACGGCTGCTGTATTGACCGACACCTTATCAGCTCCTGCGGCGATAATCTTCCGCATCGTCCCAACATTATTGATCCCTCCGCCAACGGTAAAAGGGATATATATCTTTTCAGAGGTCCTTTTAACTACATCCAGCATTATATGGCGTTTATCCGAAGATGCGGTAATATCGAGGAAGACCAGTTCGTCCGCCCCCTCTTTATCGTAGATCGCCGCCAGCTCGACCGGATCGCCGGCATCTTTTAGGTCCACGAACTTAGTCCCCTTTACGACCCTTCCTTCGGTAACATCGAGACACGGGATAATTCTTTTTGCTAACATTTATATCCTTCCTTTTAATAGATACTTATCGATCTTTGCCAGCGACGTATTAATCACATGCTTTTCGGATAAACCGGCTTCTTTTATTAACTTAAAAGCGCTCTCAAATCTTCCGATCATTGTTGAAATATGCGAATCAGAGCCGATTACAACCATCCACTCCTGGCGCTTGACCTCTTTCGCAAATTGGAGGCATCGATCCCAACTCCCCACCCGGCTGGTAAACGAACTGTTATTTATTTCGATCGCCACCTTTTTCTCTTTGGCCATCGCGACTGTCTCTTCAACCTTCACCGGATATTTTGGATTTCCTGGATGGGCGATAATATTAATATATGGATTTTCTAATGCTTTAGAGAGAATTTCGGTGTTCCCCTCTTCTCCCAGACTATCATAACCTGTCCGCGGGTGCATGGCGACCATTACGATATCAAGTTTTGCCAGATCGTTATCGTTAAGATCGATCTTGCCGTCATTGTTGATTATATTCGCTTCGATCCCGCGATATACCCTGATCCCGTTGATCTTTTCGGGGATCATCCCCATGTTTGAGAAGTGGTACCAGTGCGGCCCTCCCGGCATCGCTTCACCGTGGTCGGTGATCGCAAGCCCCTTTAAACCGATCTTTTTCGCTTGCGCGACATACTCTTCTAAAGTCGAATAAGCATGGCCGGAGGAAACAGTGTGGACATGCAAATCTGCGGCGATCTTCATGATTCCTGCTCTAATATCTCATCGGGGATATCAAAGTTGGCGTGGACGTTTTGGACATCATCATGCTCTTCGAAGGAGTCAACCAAACTCATCACCTTACGCGCGTCTTCACCGATAAGTTTTATTGTAGATTGAGGGAACATGGAGATCTCGGAAGATTCCGGAACAAAGCCTTTGGCTTTAAGCGCGTCCCTGACTTTTATAAAATCTTCGGGATTGGTCAGGACTTCCAAAACACTCTTTTCCAGATTAATATCTTCAGCCCCCGCTTCGATCGCATCCATCCCCAGTTTATCTTCATCGATCTTGTCTTTTTCAAAGGTCATTATCCCTTTTTTCTTGAACATCCAGCCGACACAGCCGCTCTCTCCCATATTCCCGCCCCCTCTGGTAAAAAGATGGCGGATCTCGGCAACGGTGCGCTGTTTATTATCGGTCATACATTCAACCAAAATCGCGACCCCAGCGGGCCCATAACCCTCGTAAGTGATCTCTTCGATCGTTATCCCTTCGCCACCGCCAGTTCCCTTGGCGATCGCCCGGTCTATATTATCACTGGGCATGTTGGATTCTTTGGCTTTATCGATCGCTAGGCGTAGACGAGGATTGCTATCCTGATCACCACCGCCGCTTTTTGCCGCGGAGGTAATCTCTTTAACTAATTTAGAGAAGAGTTTCCCGCGCTGCGCGTCGGTTTTTCCCTTCTTATGCTTAATTGTTGACCATTTAGAGTGTCCGGACATGATAGTGATTTTAACATAGAAAGTCTTTCTTAAACAACCCTCACCCCCTCTCCCTCAGGGAGCGGGGGATAACCGACGATAAACATTGAGAATAAGTTGGGTGAGGGCTACTTAATCAATTTATCCAATGCCTTCACATAGAGGGAAATATACTTTTTCGCGGAGGCGTCCCAGGAGTAATCGTATCCCATAACCCGTTCCTGCATCTTATTCCAGGTCGATCGGTTCTTATAAGCAGAAAGAGCCCGTTTGATCGCTTCTAATAACGCTTGAGCGTTGTATTCTTCGAAAACAAAACCATCTTCATTGTCATGGACCGTGTCTGCCAAGCCTCCGGTCTTTCTCGCGATCGGGATCGCGCCATACTTAAAACTTATCAACTGGCCCAAACCGCACGGTTCATAGCGTGACGGCATCAGGAACATATCGGATCCGGCGTAAATTCTCTGCGCTAAGGCCGCGTCAAAACCGAGCTTGATCCCGATCTTATCCGGATGACGTTCTTTCATCTCATTAAGCAGTTTATGATAGCGGGGATCACCAGTACCAAGAATAATCAACTGGCAGTCAAGCTTCATAATTTCTTCGATCGCCCCGGCTATAAGATCGAACCCTTTCTGGACATCAAGGCGTGAAGTCATTCCGATAATCGGTATATTTTCGTTCTCAGCCAGCCCCATCTCTTTTTGGAGCGGCCGCTTATTCCGGGTCCTAAGCGATAAAGTATTCCGGTTGTAACGTTTGACCAGCGCCTGGTCTTTTGCAGGATTCCAAAGATCGTAATCGACTCCGTTTAATATCCCATAAATATCCTTCGTCCGCTCCTGCATAAAAGATTGGAGACCAGCGCCGAAATCTTCGGTCTGGATCTCTTTGGCATAGGTTGGGGAAACGCTATTGATCACGTCGGCCGACAAAATAGCCGCTTTAGCGAAGTTTTCAATTTCCCGCCCTGGAAAACTCCCCTGGTAAGCCATGTTGTGTATCGAATAGACCGTTGCGGTACGCATGAACGATCCTTCTTCTCTCTTCTTTTTTACAAATGCGGTCAAGGGGGCCGACTGCCAGTCGTTGCAGTGGATAATATCGGGGATCCACTTCATTCCTAACAAGAATGGAATTACAGCCTCACAATATGCTAAAAACGCTTCGTAATTATCGGAATAATCTTTCCCATCAATCCCGTAGAGGCTCTCTCGTGACGTAAAATTCCGGTTCTCAAAGAAATACATCTTTATGTCCGTGCCAGGCAGGGTTTCTTTAGGATCAACAAATTTATAACGCGGCATAAAAATGCGGACATCGTGGCCGATCTGGCGGATCGCTTTAGGGAGCGCTCCCGCTACGTCAGCAAGACCGCCCGTTTTTGCAAAAGGGACTACCTCAGAAGATAAAAAGAGGACCTTCATCGACAATTACAATTCGGCTTCTCTTAAGAACTTGGCCGCCTGCTCCGGCGAGGTGGGATTGATATATAATCCCGAACCCCACTCGAATCCGGCCATTTTGGTCAACCGGGGAATGATCTCGATATGCCAGTGGAAATCGTATTGGATAGTACCCCAGTAGTCCGGTTTTCCCGCCCGCGGGGTCGTACTTGGCGCCGTATGCAAGACATAGTTAAAAGGCGGATCGTTTAGCGTTACCCTTAACCTTCTTAAAATATCTTTTAGACATTGGGCCAAAAGCAACCGCTCTGAATCGGGCATCATCTGAAATCCATATTCATGCCGTCTCGGCAACAGCCATACTTCAAACGGAAAACGAGAGGCAAAAGGGGCAAAAACAACAAAATATTCGTTCTCGTAAACCATCCTCTCTCCCGAACCGAGCTCCTGGCGAATAATATCACAAAAAATACAGCGCTCCTTCTCCTGGAAATATTCACGCGAATTTGAGAGTTCGAGTTTTACATAACGCGGGGTAACCGGCGTCGCGATCAGTTGGGAATGTGGATGCGAAAGCGATGCTCCGGCTGTTTTTCCATAATTCTTAAAGACCAATGCATATCGAAAACGCGGATCCTTCTCAAGTTCAATGATCCTCTGCTTGTAAGCCCAGAGGATCTTCTCGACATGTTCGTCTGACATGTCCGGAATTGCCAGGTTGTGTTTTGGGGTCTCAACGATCACTTCGTGGGCGCCAATCCCGCTCATCATGTCATAGACACCCATTCCGGTACGGTTGATCTCACCCTCAGAAGTCAATGCTGGAAACTTATTCTGCATCCCGCGGATCTCCCAACCAGGTGAATCGGGCAAGCTCCCCGGTTTTCTCCACGCCAGGATCTCGGGCGGGGTCATATTTTCGTGGCCTTCGCAGAATGGGCATTTATCTAAATTATTCGAACTTTCTTCCGAAACCGCCGGCATTGCAAAATCGGTCGGCCTTTTCCCACGTTCGGTCGCAATAACTACCCATCGTTCGGAGATCGGGTCTTTTCTTAATTCAGGCATAATTTACTCCTCGATTCTTAGGCTTAATTTAACTTTCCAGTTCTGGTTTGGCTCCAGGCCGAATTTCCAGCTTGGGATGACCGCTGAACTTTGATAATCGGTAATAATTCCCGCATCCGAACGGGAAACAGTCTCAACTGGAAAGCGCCAAACCAACCCGTTTTTATCTATTTCCAATGATACATCAAAGCCGCTCTCTCCGTCAACCATCTTGACCAGGCGGAGATTCTCAATTTCCCCCCTCGACCGGTCTCCCGGGATAGAGAAGTTAAACTCTATACCAAACCAGAATTCATCTTTTTCTTTTCCTTGATTGGTCACCGTATATTCAATATTAATAATGCTCTGTTTTGCCAGCAATGCGACTGTTTTTTCAACCTTGACCGGCATCTTCTCAACATTTCCATCGCGCGACAGTGAGATACCAATCTCTCCCGCCCCACGCTTTGGCATAAAAGTATAATCTTTATTAACAAAATCTCCCGCCTCTTTATAATCGCCCGCAACCATTTTATCGAAAGTCATATCTGGCGTAAAAAAGTGGTCGACCAAACATGCCCTTGAATAATTATCGTATGCGATCTTTTTCTTATGATAATCCTCTTTATGCCGGGCAATCGAATTTATTACGTTAGCCGGTTTAAGTTTATAATCTAGTTCAAACAGCGAGCCTCCATTTGCTGGAGCGAAAAATAGGCTAAGCATACTATTGGCAAGAATTACTTCGTCCTTACCATCTTTATTGAGATCGGTAACGCCGACATCAACAAAGGTATTGCCACGGCGGCTAAATTTCTCCATTTCGATCTCCGCGTTGATCAGGTTTTGATAAACCGCCCGGCGGAGGTGCCCCGAATAGAGTCCATTGTATAAACCGTGCCAGTAAGCGCAGGCGCATTGCGTTTTATAAAGATGATTTAATGCCTTTAAAAGATGCTCATCATTTTCCCGGCTGCCAAAAAGGTTTCTCCCTTTGCGTAGAGAAGATAATCGTTTGCTTACCTGAAGCATCCTCTTGTGCATATTGTTGGCTTCGGGATATTTGATAAAAAAGTTCCTAAAGTAACCGCCTGACCATTCCATCATCTCTTCGTATGATGCGGTTGGCAAATACACTCTCCCTTTAGGTGGATACTCTTCCATATAATCCGAAAAGGTCATGCAGCGGATCCATTTTGAGTTCTCTTCAATTTCGGTAAAGAGTTTATCGAGGTATCCTTCTTCGTAAATAAATTTGTTCGATCCATCTTGTAACCCAAACTTTTCTCCATCATCGAGACAAACTGCTGCCGCACTTCCGCTTTTGTTCCCAAGTCCCTGCAGGTATTCAATAATTTCTTCCGGTGGTTTAAACGGGATCATCTGGCGCAGCTTTTTATTGATCGGGAAAAGATTCAGTACCTCCCCCTGCTCTTCAGTAACAAAATAACCGTTAAGTTTTTTCTCTTCTATTCCAGCTAATTTGAAATGATGATCATCAACCATCGCATATTCGATCCCCGCCTTTACGATCGGTTTCGGCAGCGACGGCTCCCATACCCTTTCGGTCAGCCACATCCCGCGCGGCGCCATACCGAACTCTTCACGGATAAAATGATTTAGTTTTTCGATCTGCCCTACTTTATCTTCATCTGGAATAATAGAGAGGATCGGTTCGTAATAACCGGAAGACAGGATCTCCAGCTGCCTTCTTCTAACCAGTTTCCGCAGCAGATCGATAAACTCGGGGTGATGCTCCTTAAACCAGTCGAACAATATGCCGCTGTAGTGAATTGAGACCTTAATTCGTGGATGATTTTCTAAGACATTAATAAAGGGAAGGTAAGCTTTCTGATAAGCTTCATCAAAAACGTGGCCGAAATTCCCGACCGGCTGGTGGCAGTGGATCCCGAAGAGAAAATTAACCTTTTTCATTGGCAGTTTTGATTATATCACGCCGGTGCGCCCTAAAACCACACCATGGTAAAATCTTGGGCTCTTCGAAGTAATCGACTAAAGGAAAGTTTCGGCAAACGTTCGGCCGCCAGAAGTAGTTGCCGCATTTACCATTCGATTGTAAATGCTTACAGGTAAAAGCTATGTAATGATTTTCGTAATCGGTATCGAGGAAAATAAAATCAAACAGCCAGCAGGTCCAGCCGATCGCCAATTTGGTAAAAAGCGGGCTGGAGAGCTGCCGCGGGTTCGCCTTCATCAGGATCCTCTGGCAGCACCGCCCGCATTGCTTACACTTCCCGCCCAATACCCAGTTAGTCTTAAAGAATATTTTCTTTGGTAAATTGCTCAAGAAATTATCGAGCAGGACAAACATTATCAGGAAGCGTTTGACAAATTTCATTTTAGGAAAGGAAGCCACCCTTCTTCACGAGCGATCAGATAGAGACCGCCGCCAAAAACTAACGCTGCTCCGATTACAAAATGGAACGTAAAGGCCTCGTTGAGGAATAAGATCGCGAACAGGATCGCAAAGATAAAGAGCAAGGTTAGGACCGACCTTACAAAAAGGATTTGGGCAGCCGGCATGGTCGCCACCGCAACTTTAACCAGAAAGGCCAAAAGCCCAAAGAAAAAGGCAGCCAGGAAGATCGATATAAAGCCTTTAGCTTTCTGCGATTGCAATTCTAAAGAACGCCCCGCTCCCTCGCCTCTTTATAAGTGACAAACCTGGTGGTGACCAGGGTGCCAAAGGCCCAGAAGAAGACAATCAGTCCAAAGAGCCAGCCGATCAGCGGGATCCAGGTCAACACCTTAAATACGATATAACCGACGACCAGCGACCAACCGTTATGGATATTCGGTTTCCCCATCTTTTTAAATATCCAGTGGCCGATATAGATGCTGGCAAAAATCGTCGTAAAATAGATGCCGAATATATAGGCTACTAAAAGAAGGATCCCCAGCGGAAAACCGACTAAGGTCACAAAGAGGAGAATGGTAACGATGGGGATCAGGATAAGGGATAATATCCCCATCCCAAAATTCTTCCAAAAATCCCTCTGCATCGCCACCCGGATCAACTTAACCTGGTGCGGCAAGAAGAAAATTGACAGAAGACCTAGCAATAAAATAGTTAAGACTCCGATAATTTCCCGAGTAAGTGCGATCCCCGCAAATACTCTTTGGGCTTGTTCTTGATAATCGGGCATTGGATGGTAAGATACTTTCCCCAATATCTTCGCTTTGTTGGACACATTTGAATAGCGTGAAGAGTAATCAATTTTCCCTTTTACTAGCGCATTTTGAGAGATAACCAGTGTCCCGGTCCCTGCCTTCAGGTTCCGATATATCTTACCCGCAACATTAGCGGATCCGCCGCCGATATAGGCATCACGCCCTACCCTCGAATTCTTGGTAATATAGATCTCGCCGCCGCCGATCAGCAAGTCCCGTTTAACAACCCCGTTGACCAGAATGGTGCCGCCGGACGCAAAAATATTCTGTGCCCTCCCGGAAAGCTTAACATCTCCGCCAGCGGTGATAATATTGCCGTCAACCTGCCCGGTGACGATTACCTCACCAGCAAAAACGATCAGGTCGCCCATTATCCGTCCGGCTATATATACCTTTTCACCCGAAGCAAAGAAATTGTCAAATATGATCTGGTCCTTTGCCACATAGACCTTTTTCCCGGTCTGGAAATCGAGCGCCATTACCGAAACCGAAAGCACAAACAGTGAAAGCAGACAAAAAACAATTATTCTCTTTAACATTTACTTCCCCCCCCTTATTATTACGCGAGTGGCATTACCTTCGGTTTCTTACCAAATTGAGCCTCATAAACTGCGGGATACCCATCTTTTCCGCCGATAAACATCATGGTTAGCGGCATAACCCTTTTTGCCAGCCCGGTCATCTTTTGGCTAATAACCTTAATATCCCACTGCGCATGGGCATCTTCCCGCAGCCTTGAAATATGATATAGCTCACGGGCATTAACATTGATCAACACCCGTTTACGATGCGCATTCGTTAGAATATATTGTGCAGCCATAGGATGTTTCTCAGCTATTTTTGTAAATGTCTTGTTAGTCGAGTTTACTACACGCTTAAACTTCTTATCCAATCCGGCCTTCACTATCGCCTCAGGAATCGTCACCCCTAAGGATGGGTCGTATACCTGGCTGGTAATACTAGCCATTCGGTGTCTTTTTAACTGTCCGAAACAGGCTGCAGAAACGATTAAATTATAAGTCAGGTCAATATATTCAAACTCCCGCTGCGGCCGGTCGTAAAATTCCGCATACTCAAAACATTTCTTTACGATTTCCTTTTTCTCGCTTTCGCTCATTTGTTTAGCCTGTTTCAAACACTTCTTATAAGGCAAATTCGTAGAAGAATGAATAAACGACGCAATCAGAACATCATCCGCATTCTTAGTATATGATTCTAGAACAACTTCCTTCCCTTTATTCCCCTTGATTCCCCGCGATTTCTCATTGATTTTGTCCCTGATTCCCCCATAAGTCTTCTGATCATATTCATTCGCTTCGGTAAAAAGAATAATTGAAGGCGCAATCGGCTCGACTAATTTATAGAGTTCCTTCCCTAGATTACGAACTTCATTTAAAGGATGAGAAGCAAAGCGGCGGAACAGGAATTCCAGGTTACGGGCGTTGATCGTCTGGCCCAACTGTGCTTGGGTGGCCAGAGAAGTGATATAACGTGCGTCTTCAGGCTCGATCCCCTGACCAACCATTTCATGATAGAACGCGTTTTGCTTCTTGATCGTATCTATAAAATCTTTGTCAAACCCGGCAGTTTTTATCTCATCCGGAACAATATAATCATCTTCGAGTTTCTGGTAACGCTGTGATTTTTCGGTATAGGCGCAGAGGCGGAATTTTTCTAACTCTTCGAGGGCTAAACGTGAAACACCAAGGATATCAAAGTTAAAGACCGCATGTTCGGCGATCGAATGGTGCCCCATTTTGAAGATGATCGCGGAGTTAGATTTGCGCGCTTTTTCTACCTCTTCGCGGGCGACTTTACGGAGTTCGTCTACCGGCCTTGGATCGCGGGAAATACGGGCATAGGAGGCCGAGATCGTCTCGGGGGTAACATCCGACCGCGGACGGCTGCTCTTTTTAAGGTCTTCCAAGACTTCGGTATCAACGTTATAACCGGCGAGGATCACTCTCATATAGAAAGATTTTAACATATAGAGGGAAGGCTCTCAAGATTAGATATGCATGAAATAATTAATTACGCGGGAGAAGGCTGTCGTATCCTGTAATTCAGGAAAGAATGGAGAAGCAAACATTGTAGTGACCGAAGAGAACCAATGGAGTTCAACAACAGGGTTCTTTCCGCTCTCATCAGCAATTAATTCACCATCGACCGCGATACGGTGATCCCTCCCTTCCAGTATTTTGCTAAATTCATTTGGATTTTTGACGTATCCCGAACGATCCATTGCCTTTGCTGTGTAAGCTAAGGGTGTCGTTATAACGATCTGAACCCTTTCTCCCTGCTCACCCTTCGCTAAAATGATCGATTCGAAGGTATCAGCAAGGCAGAATTTTAGGTTGCCCCCTCCCAGAAAAAAAAGATGCCGGCCCGGCCCTACAAAACCGCGCTCCGATGCCGGGACAAAGATATGCGTAGAATTCTCATAACCGGTCGGAGGAGTGCGGTCATGCAACGAACCCGAGGCAGAAAAGACCTTATCATCCTGTCCAAGCCTTAATTCAACCTGTTCGAGAAAATCGGTATGGTTCTCCTTGAGATACAACCGGTGGTCGAACGGGGAACGGTTTGGAAAAACCGGATCGGCGACTTCCCATAATTTGCGGCAAACCCTGGTATTATGGCTTTGTCCGCCGCGAAGATGGGTTAAAACCAGTGTTCGCGGACCTCCATGCGGAATTACCCTATAATTCTCTCTAGCCTTTGTCACGTTCATACCTGATATATATATCGTTAAAAAATGGCAATAATTTCAGTTATTTTGGTTCCCCCTCTCCTTTTGGGAGAGGGGGACAGGGGGTGAGGGTGTGTTATAATAATTAATATATGAAAATCGGGATCGATATAGACAACGTAATAGCGGATACCTTCCGTGACCTTTCGGATTACTTCAACGAATTCATGGGAAGGAAGGTCGATCCGTCAGAAGTAGTTGATATCTTCCGCAAAGAACGGCTAAAACTTTGGCGCTATTTCTTTAACGCCTGGCGGACCAAGGTAATGACCAGGATCTCGCCGATCGATGGCGCGATCGAAACTATTCAAGGATGGTCGGATAAACATCACATTAAACTGATCACTGGACGTTTCCCCCTCTTTAACCGGCAAACTAAAAGCTGGCTAAAAAAGCTCAATGTCCCTTATCATGAGCTTCATCATTCAAGAGAGAAGGAAAAATTCTTAAAAGCAAAGGATTGCGACATTTTTATTGAGGACCATTTTGAAGAATGCGAACTGCTCGCAGAACACTGCGATCGGGTGTTCCTCTTCGACCATCCCTGGAACCGTTTTTCCACTAAGAAAAAAAACATAAAAAGAGTTAAAAATTGGACTGAAATCTGCGCAATTTTCCCCCGATAAATATTCAAGATGAAAATGTTCCGTAATTTAATATTGTTGGAGCGTCCCTTTAGATTGCTTGGAAAAGGTGTATACCTTAAGGGATTAACGGTATTCTCCCGCCAACTAAAAGATAAAATACTTAAAAACAGACGGAAGAACACCTTAGTGTTAACCCCGGGATATTTAAGGGCAACCCGCTTTCGTGAAATTGCTTCGGCCCTGGAGAAAAAAAATGTCAGTGAGATAAAGTTTTCCGTAAGTGACAGCGCAATCCTGGGTGACCCCGAAGCCCGTTCCCAGATATTAAATCGATCGATCCGGGTCGCAATTAGAGAACTTGCCACTCATGGAATAAGGAATCAACAACTAAAATGCAAGATTACGGTTAACAGCACCGAAGGAAGAAACGTTAAAGCGTATATCACCATCGATCCCGCAAAAAATGCAATACAGCGGGCCGATGTAACTATTAAGATAGGGTTTAACCAATAAAGGTATGCGTATTACCAGAACTACTCCAAAAGCGCCGCTGGATATCAGGGAGATATCAAAATACGGGTGGGACCATACTAAGCTTAACCACCTGGCCAATATCCTGCAGACCGTAGTTAAGAACTTTGACACCCTGACCAACTGCCAAAACGGCTACCGCATTATTTTCGTCCCTTCAAACAAGGACAATCCTCGCAGCATGTTTAACATCTATCATAATCTACAGACGATCCGCGTTTTTCTGCAAGAGGGCCCGAAGTTTACAACAAAATGCGTCCCATTATTAATCGGGAAAAAATTGATCGACAACTATTTTGAAACCGACCCGGATATGAGCGAATTGTTCCTGTCCATCAGCGGCAAGATCATACCGCAGCTGCTCAAATCGATTAACCAGGTAATCAAGCGGGACCGGAACGATATATCCGATCTCCTGGTTGAATTTTGCCGGGACTTTGGCATGCGGGCAGTAAAGCTTAAGATGGCTTTCGGGCTGATCAAGCCATACGCGCTCTCAAGCGCGCCGTTATCCGATGCAATAATCGATATTGAATCAAATATCCGTAAGAAGGCGATACAGATCGAAGCAGAAACCGATCTGGATAAGGTCTGGAACGACGTCGCCTCCCTCGCCTTCCACTACATGCTCGCCGTAAAATTAGGCCTGACCAAGGAGGCCGCGATCTGCCGCGATGCGGTAGCAGGAGAGGTCGGCCGACACATAGCTATTACGATCATTTTAAACCGGGACGGCAAAGCGCTGCTCATCGAAGGATATACGATCGAGAATGAATTGGCCGGGATAAACAGTCTTTTCCTCAGCTTAAGCAGAGCCTTCGAGTTATATTATGATAGTGAGTGGATCAATAGTCCGGGGAGCTGATCATTCGTAAAGATCCCGGAACCTCTCTTCCATTTCCTGTTCCTTCATCCATTTGCTCCGCTTGTAGAAATAGAAGATAACGGCAGCGACGATACATACGGTCATTATAATCTGGACAATCCCCATTACAGAAATAGTATAGCAAAAATCACTTGGAAACTGAAATTCTATCCAGATCCATACGATATTAAAGTAACAGGAAAAGTTTGATTAATAAAATGATAACAAAAACAAGAACATTAAATATATCAAAGTCACATAATACCTTGCGCTGGTTAGATCGAACCAATAAAAACCGGCGGATCCCTCGAAAGATCGTTCGAGAGCTGTCCGCTCTAAAAACCATGGAACAAGCGCAGGCATTTGTTGAAAGCGCGGGACTCCGGGTAATGACCGAAATAAAAAGATTTTCTCGCAGTGTCAATTCCGTTTCGGTCCGTCCCCCGGGATCACTCGATGCACTTATCCCGACCCGGCTGGAGCTCGAATATCACGCGCCCCAGATAGTCCTTCCCCGCATTGGATGTGATGAGGTCCCTTTTGGAACAGTGCTGGTAAATTGTCTCCTCCCCCGGATCGACAAGGGCCCAACGGCCGAAACAATATTTCGGGAATACCAGTCACTGCTCCGCGCAATAATATCCAGGCTCGATGCCCGGCCATTCGCCTGCATTACCGGCCACAAAACAGATAATCCGTCGCATGCGTTGGATTATAGAGGCTTCAGGTTCTTTTTCGGCCCGGATCCGGGACCTTTATTCGAAAGGATAAGATCAATGCTGGAAAGTAATATCACATTGTTCTCGTTTGATGAAAATGGACCGACAAATGAGAGCAAAAAATTGGCAATCTCAATCCAAAATTCCTTATTTTGCGTATCGAATGGACAAAGAATTGGCCACTCGATCCTGGATGACATAAAACTTCATTCTTTTGATACAAGCTTAATTGATCTGAGGGAACAATATAACAAAAACTGAAATTTTGCCCAAAACCTCCGGATAAATAGTTGTCATGGGAGTAACAGCTTTATATCAAATTGGGAGCAGGCCGGGTAAAGCCTATTGTTTTTTACGGAGAGCTCCTGGCCGTAGCATTACCCCTCCCCCCGGAAAACACATAACTGAAAGAGAATTTCATCGTCTTCACGATACATCTCCTGACATTAAGTTCACTAATGATGGGATTAAAGTTGGCGGTAGGGTTGTGCGGTCCTCACATATTTTAGTTCGGACCGAAGACAACAATATTAATAACTGCACCAACCAGGTATTCGTCTCTTCAGCAGAGATGGAGACACTGTCTGCCCGCTTTAAAGTTCCCCAAAATGTATTAAATGGAGCCTTTTTTGAGCTCCATCCGGGAAGCAGTCCTAGTGATATTTATTTCAGGGTCCGTCCCATCTGGTCGGAACTACTGGACCCGGGGTGGAAGGCGGACTTCCTTGCCTGGGTGGCAAAGAATGGGGAGATCCCCTCCCCTTGCGAGATAGAATGGAGCACCTACGGCAAAGGGAGGATCGCGATGCCGGCGCTTTTTCCATTATTACATTTCGGTGAAACAAAAGCTGGAATTATAAAAGGCCAGCTAACCTTTGATGAAATTGGTAATGCGCGGAGAGCTATTTTTAGCCATAAACACAACCGAGAAATAAGAAAAGTATTTTTTGGCCTCGAACCGGATAAGGTAAATTACCTGCCTGAGGAAGCGAGCAGCGCGGCTAATGGTAACGGGGCCCCCGATTGGAGCATTCACCAATTTAAGAAATTATTCGGCAAAAACCCTTCAATAACAGAATATACCTTTGCAAAAAATGCGGGCGCAACCGGAATGCCGCTGGGGAATATTGGGGGAACAAATTTTGTTGTAAAAAATTCAAAAGGAAATGGAGGATTTATTTTTGATCAAGGCGAACCATATATCATAAAAGTTACTCGTAATGGCAGATCCGTCCGATTTGAGGTTTATAAAGAGAGTTCCATGCTAGAGCCACTTGCTAAAGGACACATCAGCCTTGATAACGTGGCCGGATTCCCCATCCGGGACTATATCTCTCTTTTAGTAGATCTTATACCCTAACTGGATCTGCGCCCTGGCGGCATCAACCACATCTACTCCAACCTCAAGGAACATCGGCCGCACACCGAAGGCGCGATCAAAGATAGCCGATAGGCCGAAACCGAATTTACTGCTTGAATTACCCGAATACATTACACCTGAAAGGCCCAATGACATCGGCATTCTACCCATTGCTCCAAGATAGAATTTACCTCCGATAAAGGCGATCAGAGGGGCATTTCCTCCGGTAGCTTCAACTCCCAGACGGAGCGCAACGTTACGCGCAATCGAACTGGAACCTTGAATACCGACAGCCAATCCATCACGATAACCGCCAATAATTGCCGGCATAAAAGCAAACGCACTTGAAGCAAATATCGCAACCGAAACCGCAACCAAAACTAACTTTCTCATCTGATATCCCCCTTTCAAATTTATAAAATTATACCATAACAAAGATCAGAATAAAGTGGTTTGTTTTTTATCAACTTTCTTCGGGACGCGTGACGCGCGGCGCGGGACGTTTCCCAGATCATTTTCAACCATTTCAAGTTTATCGTAAACTTCTTTAGCTCGTTTAACGACCTCTTTTGGCAGCCCGGCAAGTTTGGCCACTTGAATACCGTACGATCGATCGGCAGGCCCTTCAACAATCTTATGAAGGAAAGTCACATGGTCCCCCTCCTCTTTGATCAGAACATTTAAATTCTTCATCCCGGCATGCTTATCGGCCAACTGCGTTATTTCATGATAATGGGTGGCAAATAAAGTTTTAGCTTTGATCTTTGCATGAATATATTCGGCAACCGCGGCGGCGATCGACATGCCGTCAAAGGTCGCCGTCCCCCGCCCGATCTCATCCAGGATTATTAAACTTTTATCGGTCGCATTGTTTAGGATATTAGCGGTTTCGGTCATCTCCATCATAAAGGTCGACTGTCCGGAGAAGATATCATCCATCGCTCCGATCCGGGTAAATATTCGATCAACCAGGCAAAGCTCCGCTTCATTTGCGGGAACGAATGAACCGATCTGTGCCATCAGCGCAATTAAGGCAACCTGCCGCATATAGGTCGACTTCCCGGCCATGTTCGGACCGGTGATCAAAAGGAACCTGCTCTCTGCCTCATCTAGCTCTATATCGTTCGGCACAAACTGATGTGCCCCTAATGTTTTCTCAACCACAGGATGCCGTGACTCCACAACTCGCATATCACATATCACAGCTCTCATCTCAGGTTTACAGTAATGATTCTCTATCGCAACTTCCGCCAGTGATAACAAAACGTCGATTTGAGCTAAACTATCCGCTAGTTTTTGAAGCTCAGCAGTTTTTATCGCAATTCGCTCCCGCACACCGCAAAATGCTCTGTACTCCATCTCTTTCATCCGCTCGTCCGCGTTTAGGATCAACGATTCCTTATCTTTTAATTCCGGGGTAATAAATCTTTCGGCATTCACCAAAGTCTGTTTGCGAATATAATCATCGGGCGCCTGGGCAAGATTAGATTTGGTGATCTCAATATAGTAACCGAATACTTTGGTATAACCGACCTTCAGAGACTTAATTCCCGACCGCTTTCGTTCTTCATTCTCCAACCGCGCGATCCACTCTTTCCCTTCCCGAGCCGCTTGTTTAATCTTATTTATCTCCGGATCGTAGTCACTTTTAATTAATCCGCCTTCTTTGATCGTTAAAGGCGGTTCGTCTACGATGACTTTTGATATCAGTTCAATAATCTCTTCCGCGGAACCTGAGGCTGAACGCCTCGGTTCCTTGAGTAATTCAGACTTGCAATCTTTTAATACGTCCCTGATCTTTGGTAATCGCTGTAAAGATTCTTTGAGCGCGATCAGATCCCGCGCGTTCGCTTTAGCCGAAGCAATCCTTCCTACAACCCGTTCGATATCCGAAATATTTTCGATCTCTTGGGCCAGCTCTGCCCGCATTTCGGCGCTATCGAACAGTTCCGAGACCGCATCTAACCTTTGATTGATTTTTTCTGCTTCCAATAGAGGCTGTAATACCCATTGGCGAAGCTTTCGGCCGCCCATCGAAGTCTTAGTCTTATCCAATACCCAGAGCAAGCTCCCTTTATACGATTTATCCCGGATAGTTTTAACCAACTCAAGGTTTCTTCGCGTAGCCGCGTCGATAAACATGAACTGGCTTGGATGATACGGTTTAATATTATTGATATGGTTAAGCGCAGTCTTCTGTGTCTCTTTTAAGTAATCAAGGATAGCGACCGCTGCCCCCCAGGCAGACTTAACCGAATCAAGACCAAAGGAGCTTAGAGAGCTGACTTCAAAGGTCTCTTTTAGCCGCTCCTCCGCGTTTTCTATGTCATAGGTGTCTTTGAATGAAGTCTGGGGAACCTGCGAATGAAATTCGCGGTTCCTTTTTTCATCGGAACCGAGACTTTCAGTCTCAGGTTTCGATGAATCAATAAGATCAGAAACTAAAAGCTCGGCCGGATTTATTCGATTGATCTCATCCAATACCTTCTCTTTACTATCAAGCTCGGTAATCTTAAATTCCCCGGTCGAAGCATCAATGTAGGCTAATCCGTACTTATTTTTCTCCTTGGTGATCGCAGCCAGATAATTATTCGCTTTTTCGGTTAAAAGGTTCGCTTCGATAACCGTTCCCGGAGTAACTATTCGAATGACTTCACGTTTAACAATCCCTTTTCCAGCTTTAGGATCCTCAACCTGCTCACAGATCGCAACCTTATATCCTCGATCAATAAGTTTAGCAATATAATTCTCGGCCGCATGAAATGGAATCCCGCACATCGGCATCCGTTTTTCGTCTTTCCCCCTTCCAGTAAGGACAAGATCAAGTTCCTTGGAAGCCTTAACCGCATCATCAAAGAACATCTCATAGAAATCTCCTAAGCGGAAAAAGAGGATCGCATCCTGATGCCGCTCTTTGATGGAAAGATATTGTTTTAACATCGGGGTCTGGTCGGCCATAACTACCTTCTTAGCCGCACATTAAGTTTAGACTCGAGGGCCTTTATGATCTGCGCATGCTTTTTATTGACTTCGTCATCGGTCAAGGTCCGCTCCGGATTACGAAAGATAACCCGGTAAGCAAGACTATCTTTATATTTATCAAAGAGAAAAACAGCTTCAACCATATCTCCGCCGAGTTTCTTAATAGTCGATATGATCATCTGATTTTCCAGACCTTTGGGAACATTCATTGCGATATCGCGTGAAGCAGAAGGAAATTTAGGGAGCGGTTTATATCGTTGGCTCTCTTCTACAAGCTTAAAAAGCCCTTCGAGATCGATCCCAAAGAAAGAGAGCTGTTTTTCTATCTTATATTTTTTCCTGATACTTGGATGAAGCTCGCCGATCAATCCGAGCCCGGCGATCGAGGCACCCCTTCCCGGTTGAACCAGATGGCTGTCTGACTCAACCAGCTTATGGTCTTTTATCCCTAAAACGTCCAGGAGATTTTGCAAGATCCCCTTAATGTAAAAATAATCGGCCTTCCCCTTATCGATCGCGCTCATAAACGGAGAACCGATCGCGGTAACGGTCAAGCCCCATCTTTCCGCCGGCAATTTACCACCTGAATAAGCGTATATCTTCCCGATCTCAAAGATAAAGACATCCTCGACCTGGCGGTTGATATTATGTTCAACCACATTCAGTAAGCTTGGGAGCAGGATCGTCCGCATCAAACTCTCTTCAACGCACATCGGATTAGCGATCTTTACCGCTTTGGAAGGATCTGTTCCGGTTCTTTCAAACTCTTTCGGGCCGACCATGCTAAAGGTCTGGACTTCATTTAATCCGCATCCGATCATGATCTCGCGCACTTTATTGCGAAAAAGATCGAGCTTATCCACACCCTTGCCCGGAAATGAGGTATTTGGCATTGTTGGCTCGATCTTATCGTAACCGTAAACGCGGGCGATCTCTTCGATCAGGTCGATCTCGCGAGAGATATCTTCGGCACGGAAGAGAGGAATTTTAACTTTATTCCCGCTTACACTAAATCCTAACCGTTTTAACAATGATTGCATTTCGGCGGCAGAAAGATTAGTTCCTAAAACTTGATTAACCCGCTCTGGCCGAAATTTAATCGTTTTTGGTTTCCTTGCTCCCGTTTTCTTATCGATCTTCCCGGCCAGGATACTTCCACCGGCAAGCTCGGCGATCATTATCGCGGCGCGGTCGAGCGCCTCTTCGACCATCGCCCAACCAACCCCATGCTCGAAGCGGACCGATGATTCGCTCCTCAGCTTAATATTTTTCGACGTATTATTGATCGATACCGGATCGAAATAAGCTGATTCTAAAATAACCGTTTTTGTTTGGCCGTTAACTTCCGTATTCGCCGCCCCCATCACTCCTGCAATCGCAATTAACTTCTCAGGGTCTGTGATCATCAGCATATCCGACGAAAGTTCATGTTCCTTGCCATCTAACGTTGTAATTTTCTCTCCAGGTTTAGCTTCGCGAACGATAATCGTTCGATCTTTGATCAGCTTAGCGTCAAAAGCGTGCATCGGCTGGCCGAGCTCTAGAAGAAAATAATTAGTTACATCTACCACATTATTGATCGCGCGGACGCCGGCGCTCTCCAACCGTTTTTTCAGCCAGTCTGGCGACCCTTCAATCGTAACGTTTTCGATAACACGAGCCATGTATCGAGGACATAGTTTCTTGTCTTTAACTTCAACCGTAACCGCGTCCTTAACCTTTTTCGATATGCCAACAACCCTATATTCGGGTCTTTTCACAGTCGTTTTGGTTAAAGCGGCAACTTCGCGGGCGATCCCCAAAATGCTCCAGCAATCGGAGCGGTTTGGCAGGATATCAATTTCCAGAAGATTCCCCGGCTCAACTACTGTTTCAAGCCCGCCCATGGTCATCATATGGGCAAGCTTATCCGGGCTCCCTTTGATGTTTACTAATTCTTTAAGCCATTCAATTGGAACTTTCATCAGAATTGCTCCAGAAAACGGATATCATTCTCGTAAAATAATCGAATATTATCGATCCGGTATTTCAACATCGCGATCCGCTCGATCCCCATGCCGAAGGCAAACCCGCTCACTTTTTCCGGATTGTAGCCGACCGCTTTTAAAACTTTCGGGTCGACCATCCCCGAACCGAGAATCTCCAGCCAGCCGGTACCTTTGCATAAGCGGCAGCCTTTGCCGTTGCACATAACGCATTCGACATCCACCTCGGCCGATGGTTCGGTAAAGGGGAAGAAGCTCGGCCTGAAGCGAACATTACGTTTACGACCAAATGTCTGGCGCAGGAATTCGGTCAATGTCCCCTTTAGATCGCCAAAGGTAACATTTTTATCGACAAAGAAGCCTTCCAGCTGTTGGAAGACCGGTGAGTGGGTAGCGTCGGAATCGCGGCGGTAAACCCTCCCCGGTGCGACAATCGCCAGCGGCGGTTTTCGCTTTTCCATAACGCGGATCTGGACCGGCGAAGTATGCGTCCTCAACAAAACTTTTTCATCAATGAATAAGGTCGCGAACGCGTCGCGTGAAGGATGGTGCGGCGGGATATTTAATCCGTCAAAGTTATAGTAATCCAGTTCGATATCCGGCCCTTCGGCGATCTCGTAACCCAAGCGGATGAAGGTAGCTTTACATTCTTCATTAACCTGAGTGACCGGATGATATCTACCCCGTTTTATCCCTTTACCCGGCAGTGTAACATCGATCTTATCCGCATCGATCTTTTTAGATTGGTCTGCTTGGAGAAGAAAAACTTTTTTCTGGTTCAGCGCGTTTTGCAGTTTTACTTTAGTTTGATTGATCAATGCGCCGATCACTGGACGTTCTTCGGGTGAAAGGGTTCCGAGCGATTTTAGAAGCTGCATAAATTCGCTCTTTTTACCGACATATTTGACCCTGGCCGCTTCTAACTCCTGAGGATCTACCGCGCTGTTAATCGCAGCTATTGCATCCGTTTCTATCTGTCTGATTCTATCTTGCATATTTCCTCTGTCTTAACGCTTCGTATAACATGACCGCCGTTGAGACTCCCACATTTAATGATTCCGCTCTTCCCGGCATCGGGATCTTAACTTTATCATCACAAACTTCAAGGACTTCATCCGGAAGCCCCGCCCCTTCATTTCCGACTAAGATCGCGACTGGCCCTTTATAATCGGCCGAAAAGTAATCTTTCTCAGCAGAAACGTCAGCGGCTACGATCCGCACATCTTTCTTTTTTAGATAATCGATCGCTTCTAAGTAATCTTCAACGGTCACGATCGGCAGATGGAAGATCGATCCCATGGTCGAACGGACAACCTTACTGTTTAGAACATCAACTGTTCCCCGTGAAAGAACAACCCCTGATGCATGGACCGCGTCAGCAGTCCGGATAATTGTTCCAAGGTTCCCTGGGTCCTGTACTTCGATACAAAATACTACTAACGGCAGCGGATTCTTTAATACATGGCCAATTTGATGCGCTCTCTCTTTTACAACCGCCAGGATCCATTGCGGTGTTTCGACTTCCGATATCTCGCCAAACTGCTTCTTGGATACCTTTAGACATTCTATCCCTTTTCCTTGTAATTTAGCTACAATGGGAAGGTTTTCCGCATAAACTACGAAGTCGATCTGCTCTCCCGCTTCTTCGACCAGGTGCGGCCCTTCAACCACAAACCGGCCCTCTTTACGCCTGATACTCCGTTTTTCCAATAGTGTCCTGACCAGACGAATTTTTTCTTTCATTTTCACTCTACTCGATCTGCCCCAACTCATAGGACTCGCCAGGCCTTAAATAATTTTCTTTGGAAATAATCCTTTTACCGCTCCGTTTTTCCAGATCCTTTCTGGCTTTTCCCGCCACCACCCCGCCCTCTCGCGCCGTCTTTTTGTTCTCATCAAAACCTTTTGGATCTTTGCCGCGCGTAATTTCATTAGTTGCCGCTTCGCCAAGCATGGAGAAGATCAATTCCAGGTCGGTCATATGATCGCGGAGGTTCTCTCTTTTTAACCTCTTATGCTTTTTATATTCGCTCGGGGTCAGCCCAAACGCGGCTTTGGATATTTCCGCCGTAAGGATCGCATATTCCCTCTGCTGTTTTATCCCGCGTTTGTCCCATTCATCGGTTAATTCTTCCCTAATAGCGATGCCCCGCATCCTCTTTTCGATCCAGGCGTCGGGATAACCTTTCGCTTTGTATAATGCCCGGGTTCTTTTAGTCGCCAGTTCCGGATCTTCAATTTCCTTAATTCGTTCATAGCCCACTTTTGCCAGCCAGCGCTTGAACGGTTCCGCTTTTGGCGAAGGAATTGACTGGATGATACGAAATATGCCTTCTGTATTCGCACAGTCTGTTTCTCGCTTTTTTCCATCCGGAGCCATCAATTTCAACCCGTGACAATTTGTCACGACTTCGCTTCCTTCTTCTTTTAATCTTTGCTTTAATTTTCTCCAATACGCCCCTGCGTCAAGGCTTTTGGTAAGGACTCCGCATATATCTGCGATTGAAAACCACCACTCATTACCATGAATGATCCTTCTAATTTCTTTCCCTCTGAAAATAGCTATATGTTTTTCTTTTTTATCGGCCACATGGCCTCCCATGATACATTTGAATTATACCACACAACTCACCCCTCCCTCTCTTACTTGTCCCGAGCGATGAGCGAACCGTCTTGCGATATGCCCTTCGACTCATTTCGCACTTCGTTTCTCACATCGCCACCGCCCAACGCAACTCGCCCCCAAAAACATTGACAGAAAAAGCCCTTCGTGGGACTCAGGACAAGCCTAGTTTTCCTCCCTCACTCAACCCACGCCAGCGCAAAGGACTCCTCTATTCAATACTCGGAGGGCTCATCCCAAAATTTATGTTTTTCGTTCTGCGCGTCTAAAAGCATTGCCAGCTTATCCCAGTTTTGCGATTCATTCCCCTCATCAAACATAGCGTCTATATCCCGCGGGCTTGATCCGGCATTTGTCGTATTTCCCGCACATAAACAATCCATCGCGTCATAATAATAATTTTGTTCTTTTTTCATTGGCGTTCAATTTGTTTTATTGATGAGCTTTCCAAAATCGATCTCATTTGAATAATCGCGATCTGATTGAGCTTTTTGAGCCTTTCCGCCGGAGCCATCCCTTGCCTGATAAACTCCGCGTTCAGGCTTTCCAATCCGGCCAAACAAACCAACTGGGAAACATCGGCATAATCTCTGACATTCTCTTCTTCCTTTTTATCAGGATGCTTTTCTCTCCATTCTTTAGCTGTTATGCCAAATAAAGCCATATTTAGAATATCGGCCTCGTCTGCGTAAATAAAACTGGCTTGTTTCTGACTGATGCTTTTGGGAATCAAATGTTCTTTTACGGCATCTGTATGCACCTTATAATTCACTTTTGCCAGGAGCCTTTTTGCGTCCCAGCCCAGCGCTAATTTTTCATTTTCTTGTAATTTTAACCGCTGAAATTCCTTTATCAGATACAGTTTAAATTCCGCGCTGATCCAGGAAGCGAATTCAAAAGCAATGTCTTTGTGAGCAAAAGTGCCGCCGCCCCGGCCCTGACGCGAATAAATACCAATTGCACACGTCTTTTTTGCCCATTTACTCGGGGATAGGACAAAATGGTTGCTTCCCGCCTCATTTCTAAACCGGTCG